>NZ_JBEZZJ010000001.1:0-828057 GCF_040639095.1 Micromonospora sp. NPDC023966
CTGCGAGCTCTCCCTCCGCCCCGCACGCGCCCGCCCCGCCGAGGGGGGGGGGGCCCCCCCCGGGGGGCCCCCCCCCCCGCCCCGCCCCCCCCCCCCCCCCCGCGACGATCACCCCGGTGCAGGCGGGGGGCGTCCACCACAGCCGCCCTCGTGCAGGTCCGCCGGCCATGGTCAGGGTCACCACACTGGGCAAGCCTCTTCTGCGCGCCAATTCGGCCTCCGACTCTGTGGCCGGGAGCCTTCGCTCAGGTTTAGGCGGGCGGTATGGCCGCCTTCCTGGTCGATGAGGACGACCAGTCGGCCCGGTGATGCATCGTCAGACCCTTCACCAGTCGCACGACCTGCCGGCGATTCCGCCGATCAGCTGGTCGGCGCCAGGTTGCGGCGGTGGTCGGACAGGTCGATGTGGTCGTGTGCGCCGGGATGGCCGCCCGGCCTACTCGCCGCCACGGCGGCCGCCCTCCTCCTCCAACGAGAGGACCTCAGCGCAACGCCAGCGCCCCCGCCACGATCACGAGAAGGCAGACCATGACCTGCAGCCCGGTGACGACACAGGCGGCGACCCGAGGCCGGTTTGCAGCTCCCCGCGCGACATTGATGAAGGCGTATCATTCGGTCGGTCGGCGCCACTGTTGGACAATCAACACCGGACGACGACGACAAGACCTACTAGGGCCACCAACGCGACTGCACGCTGTTCGAGGCAGCCTCCGACCCGTCAGACACCCGCCGCTTAAGATCAAAAGCCACGGCTTCTCCTGAAGACGAGACAAGCGCTCAAGGGCGGTAGCGGTATCCCATCCCAGGCTCGGTGATCAGATGTTGTGGCCGGGCAGGATTGTCTTCCAGCTTGCGGCGGAGCTGAGCCATGTACTGCCGCAGGTAGTTGGTCTCGTTCTGGTACTCCGGGCCCCAGACGTCGTTCAGCAACTGGCGTTGACTGATGAGCTTGCCGGGGTTGCGCAGCAGCTTCTCGAGTACGCCCCATTGGGTGGGGGTTAGTCGAACCTCTACGCCGTCGTCGCGGGTTACGACCCGGTCGGCGAGATTGACCACGTGGCGTCCCACCCGCAACGTGCTCGCCTGGGTGGCGATGGTGTCAGCGGGCGTGGCGAGGCGGCGGGTGACGGCCCGGATTCGGGCGAGCAGTTCGTCCACGCCGAACGGCTTGGTGACGTAGTCGTCGGCGCCGGCGTCGAGGGCGGAGACCTTGTCCTCGCTGCCGGCCCGGCCGGAGAGCACGATGATCGGCACGGTGGTCCAGCCGCGCAGGCCGCGGATCACGTCGACGCCGTCCAGGTCGGGCAGGCCGAGGTCGAGCACGACCATGTCGGGTGGATGACTGGCGGCGACCTTGAGCGCGGCGGCTCCGGTGTCGGCGACCTGGACGTCGTATCCGCGGGCGCGCAGGTTGATCCGCAGGGCGCGCAGGATCTGGGGTTCGTCGTCGACGACGAGGATGCGGGTCATTCCTGCGGTCCCTCTCTCGGTGTAGGCGCGGCGGGCAGGCGCAGGACCATGGTCAGGCCACCACCAGGCGTGGTTTCCGGGGTGATGCTGCCGCCCATCGCCTCGGTGAGTCCGCGGGACAGGGCGAGGCCGAGGCCGACGCCGGTCGTGTTGTCCCGGTCGCCGAGGCGCTGGAACGGCAGGAAGACGTGCTCCCACTGGTCCTCCGGGATGCCCGGGCCGGTGTCGATCACCCGCAGCTCGACCTGGCCGGCGTGCGCGCTGGCGGTGATCGTCGGAGGGTGCCCGGGCGGGCTGTGTCGCAGCGCGTTGGCCACGATGTTGACCAGCACCCGCTCCAGCAGGCCGGGGTCGGCGAGGGCCGCGGGGAGGTCGGGCGGGATGTCCGTGGCCACCTCGGCCGCCGCCGGGCCCAGCTCGTCCAGGGCCCGGGGTACGGCGTCCTCCAGCCCGATCCCGATGGGGGTGACGCCGAGGGCGCCGGCTTGAAGGCGGCTCATGTCGAGCAGGTTCGCCACGAGGCGGCCCAGCCGGTCGAGCGACTCATCGGCGGTGGCGAGCAGCTCCTCGCGGTCGTCGGCGTCGAATTCGATGTCGTGGCTGCGTAGGCTGGACACGGCGGCCTTCGCCGAGGCGAGGGGTGTGCGCAGGTCGTGGCTGACGGCGGCGAGCAGCGCGGTGCGCATCCGGTCGGCGGCGGCGAGCGGCCGGGCGGTGGCGGCTTCCTCGGCGAGGCGTTCCTGGCGCAGGGCGACGGCGGCCTGGGCGGCGAAGGCCTCGACGATGCGCCGGTCGGCGGCCTCCAGCCGGCGACCGCAAAGCACGACGGTGAGCTGCTCGTCCACCGGCACGATCGTCTCTCCCGCGCTGGGGCTGCACGGCGGTGCCTCGCCGACGCTGGCCACCACCCGCCAGGCGGCCTCCTCCTGGGCTCGGCCGGGGCGACTCTGCGCCTCGGCAGCGAGTTCGAGGACACTGACCGCGCGCAGCGCGAAGGTCTCCCGCAGTCGATCCAGGAGCGCCGGCAGGGGCCGTTCGCCGCGCAGCACGCCGCCGGCGACGGTGGCCAGGGTCTGCGCGTCGGCCGACGCCCGCGCCGCCTCCCGGGTACGCCGGGCGGCCAGGTCGACCACCCAGCTCACCGCGATCGCGACGCCGACGAAGACGCCGAGGGCGAGCAGGTTCTCCGCCTGGGCGATAGTGAGCGTGTGGAGGGGTGGGGTGAAGAACCAGTTGAGCAGCAGGGACCCGCCGAGCGCGGCGACCAGGGCCGGCCACAGCCCGCCGACCAGCGCGACGCCGACCACAGCGGCCAGGAATATGAGAATGTCGCTGGTCAGGGTGAGGTCGGGCAGCACCTTCAGCAGCACGGTCAGCGCCGGCATGCCGAGGACGGCGAGGGCGAAGCCCACCAGCCGGCGCTGCCGGGACAGCGCGGCGGGCACGGTGCCCCCGCGCCGGCCCCGCCCAACCTCGGCGTGGGTGACCAGGTGCACGTCGATCGGCCCGGACAGGGCGGTGGTGGTGACGCCCACGCCCCGGGACAGCAGTTGAGCAAAGCGGCCCCTCCGGCTCGCGCCGAGCACGAGCTGGGTGGCGTTGACGCCGCGCGCGAAGTCGAGCAGCGCCGCCGGGATGTCTGCCCCGAGCACCTGGTGGTAGGTGCCGCCGAGGCTCTCCACCAGGACGCGCTGGCGGGCCAGCTGGGCCGGGTCGGCGCCGGCCAGGCCGTCACTGCGTGCGACGTGCACGGCGAGCAGGCCGGCGCCCTTGCTGCGGGCGGCGATCCGCGCCGCTCGGCGGATCAGGGTCTCGCCCTCGGGGCCGCCGGTGAGGGCGACGACGACCCGCTCCCGGGCCTCCCAGGTGGCCGAGATGCCCTGCTGGGACCGGTACGCGTCGAGCTGCTCGTCGACCTTGTCGGCGAGCCACAGCAGGGCCAGTTCGCGCAGCGCGGTGAGGTTGCCGATTCGGAAGTAGTTGCCGAGTGCGGCGTCGATCTTGTCCGGGCGGTAGATGTTGCCGTGGGCCATCCGGCGGCGCAGCGCCTCCGGCGTCATGTCCACCAGCTCGACCTGCTCGGCGGCGCGGACCACCTGGTCGGGCAGCGTTTCCTGCTGCGTGATGCCGGTGATCCCCGCCACCACGTCGTTGAGCGACTCGAGATGCTGGATGTTGACCGTCGTCAGCACGCTGATGCCGGTGTCCAGCAGTTCCTGGACGTCCTGCCAACGCTTCTCGTTACGGGAGCCGGGGACGTTGGTGTGCGCCAGCTCGTCGACCACTGCGACCTCGGGCCGGCGCGCCAGCACCGCGTCGAGGTCCATCTCGGTGAACTCGGCGCCCCGGTAGGCGACCGCGCGCCGGGGCACCACCTCCAGATCGCCGATCATCGCTGCGGTGTGCGGCCGGCCGTGGGTCTCCACCAGGCCGATCACCACGTCGGTGCCCCGCCCGGCCCGCCGCTGGGCCTCCTCCAGCATCGCGTACGTCTTGCCGACGCCCGGGGCGGCCCCGAGGTAGATGCGCAGCTCTCCCCTTGGCACGGAAACATCCTCTCTGATTCCCGGGGCCACCGGTCATCGGGCGTTCGAGCGACGCGGGCAGGGCCACAGATGGTGGTTCCGCCCGCGATCGTCGGTTAGCGCGCGGGGAACTGCGTGTCGAGCGCGAGGTTGAGGTCGAGCACGTTGACGGCGGGCGCGCCCGTGAAGCCGAGCGCCCGGCCGGTGGTGTGCTCGGACACCAGACGGCGGACCGCCGCCGGGTCCGCGCCACGCTCGCGCGCCACGCGGGCCACCTGGAGGTCCGCGTACGCCGGGCTGATGTGCGGGTCGAGGCCGCTGCCGCTGGCGGTGACCGCGTCGGCCGGCACGGCGGGCGTCGCCGGCGCGTCGCCCCGGACCGGGGTGACGATGCCGCCCTCGGCCACGTAGTCGTGGCCGGGCTGCGCCAGCTCTACCTGCACTCCCTGGTAGCGATCGATGAACGGGATGGCGGGCGCCACCTGGTTGACGCTCACGACCCGTGTGATCCGGCCCGTGAGCCCGTCGGCCCGGAACACCGCGAGCACCGCGCCAACACCTTCGGGGGTGCAGTACGGCCGCCGGCCGTCGACGCTGTCGAGTTCGCCGATCGCCTTGCTGCGGGCGCAGACCTGGGTGAGCAGGCTTTGCGTGGAGTCGTCGGGGTTGGCGGCGATGGTGTCGACCACGCTCTCCGGACCGAGGTTGCTGGCCGAGGTGGAGGTGGGGTCGTAGCCGTCGCCGGCCGCCGACGGCCGGGACTGGAAGTAGCGCGGGACGGGGTTGCCGTCGGCGTCGGTGAACGACTGCCCGATCAGGCTGCTGCCGACCGTGCGGCCGTCGACCGTTATGAGCGAGCCGTCCGCCTTGCTGGCGAGACCGGGAATCTGGCCGATCGCGACCATGGCGAGCGGGTAGGCCAGCCCGAGCAACACGGTGAGGACGAGCAGCGTGCGTAGGGCGGCGAGGTGTTGGGCGAGCCAGGCGGGTAGGCGCATCACGAGATCCCTGGGATGAACTGGATGAGCAGGTCAATGATCTTGATGCCGATGAACGGCACGATGATGCCGCCGAGGCCGTAGAGCAGCAGGTTGCGGCTGAGCAGCTTCGACGCGGCGGCCGGCCGGTAGCGGACGCCGCGCAGGGCCAGCGGAATCAGCGCGATGATCACCAAGGCGTTGAAGATGACCGCGGACAGGATGGCCGATTCGGGGCTGGCCAGCCGCATGATGTTCAGCCGGTCCAGGCTCGGGTAGATGCCGGCGAACATCGCCGGAATGATCGCGAAGTATTTCGCGATGTCGTTCGAGATGCTGAACGTGGTCAACGCTCCTCGAGTTATCAGCAACTGCTTGCCGATCTCGACGATCTCGATCAGCTTGGTCGGGTCGGAGTCGAGGTCGACCATGTTGCCGGCCTCCTTCGCGGCCGACGTGCCGGTGTTCATCGCGACTCCGACGTCGGCCTGCGCCAGGGCGGGCGCGTCGTTGGTGCCGTCTCCGGTCATCGCGACCAGCCGGCCCCCCTCCTGCTCCTTCCTGATCAGGGCGAGCTTGTCCTCCGGAGTCGCCTCCGCAAGGAAGTCGTCCACACCGGCCTCGTCCGCGATCGCCCGCGCGGTACGCGGGTTATCGCCGGTGATCATCACGGTCCGGATGCCCATCCGGCGCATCTCGTCGAACCGCTCGCGCATGCCGGCCTTGACCACGTCCTTGAGGTGGATGACACCGAGGGTGCGAGCCGACTCGCCGTCGACGTGCTCGGCGACCACCAGCGGGGTGCCACCGATGCCGCTGATCTCGTCGACCAACTGCCCCACGTACTCTGTGGGGTGGCCGCCGTTCTCGCGCACCCACTTCATCACTGCCGCGGCGGCGCCCTTGCGGATCCGGCGCGCCGGCTCAGCCCTGTCTGGGGTGAGGTCGACGCCGCTCATCCGAGTCTGCGCGGTGAACGGCACGAAAGTGGCGTGCGGGATGAAGCCCGGCTCGCGCTCCCGCAGCCCGAACTCGTTCTTCGCGAGCACCACGATGGAACGGCCTTCGGGGGTCTCGTCGGCGAGGCTGGACAGCTGCGCGGCGTCGGCCACGGTGGGAACGTCCACCCCCTCGACTGGAAGGAACTCGGCCGCCTGCCGGTTGCCCAGGGTGATCGTGCCCGTCTTGTCCAGCAGCAGGGTGTTCACGTCCCCGGCCGCCTCGACCGCCCGGCCGCTCATGGCCAGGACGTTGCGCTGCACGAGGCGGTCCATGCCGGCGATGCCGATGGCCGACAGCAACGCCCCGATGGTGGTCGGGATCAGGCACACCAGCAGGGACACCAGCACCACGCCGGTGACACCGGCGTCGGTGATCGCGCCGCTGTCCGCGGCGGCCGCCTGGTAGCCCTTCGAGAAGATCGCCAGTGGCTGCAGGGTCACCACGGCCAGCAGGAAGATGATCGTGAGCGCGGCGAGCAGAATGTTCAGCGCGATCTCGTTCGGGGTCTTCTGCCGGTTGGCCCCCTCGACCAGGTTGATCATCCGGTCGATGAAGCTCTCACCCGGCTTCTGCGTAATCATCACGACGATCCGGTCGGAGAGCACCCGGGTGCCACCGGTGACCGCGCTGCGGTCACCCCCGGACTCCCGGATCACCGGTGCGGACTCGCCAGTGATCGCCGACTCGTCGACACTGGCGATGCCCTCGACCACGTCCCCGTCACCGGGAATGATCTCGCCGGCCTCGACCAGCACGACGTCGCCCTGCCTCAGCTGCGGGGCGGGCACCGACTCGGTGCGGAAGGTCCCCGGCGCAGCGCCCGGGGTCCAGCCCAGGGCGCGGGCGGCGACGGTGTCCGTCTTCGCCTTGCGCAGGGCAGCGGCCTGGGCCTTGCCCCGGCCCTCTGCGACGGCCTCGGCGAGGTTCGCGAAGATGACGGTCAGCCAGAGCCAGACTGTGATCGCGAGCGCGAACACCGACGGGTCCGCCACCGCGAGGACGGTGGTGAACAGCGCACCGATCTCGACGATCAGCATTACCGGGTTGCGCCACAGGGTGCGCGGGTCGAGCTTGCGCAGCGCGTCGGGCAGGGACCGGATCAGCTGCTTCCGGTCGAGCAGTCCTCCGCCCCGGTTGCCGTGGGTGGCCGGTGTGCCGGAGGTGGGGGCGTCCGCCGTACCGTGCGGTGCCGGCGAGGAGGTGGTCATGTCGTTCTCTCTCATGGTGGTCACAGCCCCTCGGCGAGGGGTCCGAGCGCGAGGGCGGGCAGGTAGGTCAGCGCGACGAGGACCACCGTGACGCCGACGACCATCCCGACGAACAGCGGTCGGTGCGTCGGTAGGGTGCCCTCGGACGCGGGGGTGGGTGCCTGGCGGGCCAGTGAGCCGGCCAATCCGAGCACGAAGATGATCGGCAGGAACCGGCCCAGCAGCATGCACAACCCGAGTGCGGTGTCCCACCAGGTGGTGTTGACGGTGATGCCGCCGAAGGCGGAGCCGTTGTTGTTGCTGGCCGAGGTGAACGCGTAGAGCACCTCGGAGAGGCCGTGCGGGCCGACGTTGAGCGCGGTGGAGTTGTTGCCGGTGGCGAACGCGGCGGCCGTGCCGGTCAGCACCAGGGCCGGCGTGATGAGGAAGTACAGCGACGCGAACTTGATCTCGCGTGCACCGATCTTCTTGCCCAGGTACTCCGGGGTGCGGCCGACCATCAGGCCGGCCACGAAGACCGTGATCACGGCGAGGATGAGCAGGCCGTAGAGGCCGGAGCCGGTGCCGCCGGGGGCGACCTCACCGAGCATCATGTTGAGCATCGTCATCATGCCGCCGAGCGGGGTGTACGAGTCGTGGAACGAGTTCACCGCGCCGGTGGAGGTCAGCGTGGTGGCGGCGGCGAAGGTGGCCGAATTCGACACGTCGAACCGCACCTCCTTGCCCTCCAGCGCCGCGCCGACCGCCTGCGGCACCGTGCCATGTCCGGTCAGCTCGAAGACGTTGGTGATGACCACGCTGGCGAACGCGAGGATGCCCATCACCGCGGCGATGGCGTAGCCCTGCCGGTTCTGCCCGACCATCCGGCCGAACACCCGGGGCATGCTGAACGGGATCAGGAAGATCAGGAAGATCTCCAACCAGTTCGTCCACCCGGTCGGGTTCTCGAACGGGTGGGCGCTGTTGACGTTGTAGAAGCCACCACCGTTGGTCCCCAACTCCTTGATCACTTCCTGGCTGGCCACCGGACCGCCGGTGATGGTCTGGGCGCCGCCGGTCAGCGTCGTCACCTCGGCGCCGGCGGACAGGTTCTGCACCACCCCGCCGATCATCAGCACAATTGCGCCGAGCACCGCGACGGGGAGCAGGATGCGCAGCACGATCCGGATCAGGTCAACCCAGAAGTTGCCGAGCTGCCCGGTGCGGCTGCGGGCGAAGCCGCGCACCAGCGCGACAGCCACCGCGATGCCGACCGCCGCGGAGGCGAAGTTCTGCACCGCCAGGCCGGCCATCTGCACCAGGTGGCCCATCGTCGACTCACCGGAGTACGACTGCCAGTTGGTGTTGGTCACGAACGACACGGCCGTGTTCCACGCGCCGTGCGGCACCACCGGGTCGAAGCCCAGCGACAGCCACAGGTGGTTCTGCACCCGCTGGAACAGGTACAGGAACAGGATCGACACCGCCGAGAACGCCAGGACGCTGCGGGCGTACACGCCCCAGGACTGCTCGGCGGCCGGGTTGACCCCGACCAGGCGGAAGATCCCCCGCTCGACGCGGGACTGCCGGGTGCCAGAGACCGCCCGGAACATGTAGTCGCCGAACGGCCGGTAGACGGCGACCAGGGCCGCCACCAGCGCCAGCACGAAGATGACGCCCGCTGTTGTCATGGTCATCAGAAGCGCTCCGGAAACAGCAGGGCGAACACCAAGAAGGCGCCCAGCACGATCGCGAGCACCAGCCCCACGGCGTTGACGGCACTCACAGCTTCTCCACCGCCCGCACCACGAGGGCGAGCAGCGCGAACAGCGCCACCGTCAGCACCACGAACACCACGTCAGACACGCTGACTCCTCATACCGGAAGGTTCGTCGCGACCGCCTTCCGGCCACGCCGAGCAATCAAAGCCCCGGGTAGGGCCCGGTGACAGGGGCTATAACGCGACCATGACGGCGAGGGGCGGATTTTTGACGCGTTCTTCACGCGGCCCGCTATTCCGGTGAGCCCGATCACCGGTATGACTCAAGACCGCTGGCCGGACAGGATCGCCGGAAGATCAGCCAGCACACGTCCACCGAGGGCGAACAGCAAGAAACGCCTGACTCCGTTTTGCCAGGTCAGACGCCTCTTGATCTGGTGCGCCCGAAGGGACTCGAACCTCTAACCTTCTAATCCGTAGGCGTCCCACGTACACAGACCCCGTGACCTGCGGAAACACGACTTCGGGAGCCTGAAAACCTTGCGGGGTAAGGAAATCTGCGAACCCGGCCCCTGGTCGAGGGGCACGACTGTAACGGCTCAGGCTACAAAGATCCCTTACGGCCGTACCGCTCGATGCGCTGGGTTCGCTACTCCGCTAGCAGCTCCGCAGCCTCATCTAGCCGAGGGCACCCCACGGGCGTGCAGCGGTCACAGGTGTTCTTCTCGTGGTAGCTGACCCAGTAGGAGGCCTGCTCGACGTAGAACGGGACCTTGCTGAGGATCTCTCGACGCTCACCGCTCCCGCCCCTCGGGCTCAGGGTAGCGGCGGGAAGCGGGGACGCGAGTTCAGCCAGGTACCGGCGGGTTCACGCCAGTTCGCCCACGTCCGATCACCATACGAGCACCGAACGACTCTGGCTCCACCTACGTCGGCCAGGGTGACGTCGTTGAGGCTCGCCAATGAGCCTTTTCTAACCTGATCTTGCAGGTCACGGTGGGTGTGGCAGACCTGAATATCGATGAGGGCGAGGGTCCACGACAAGCAACGGGCGGCCCGGCCGCGGAGGCCGGGCCGCCCGGGTGTCGCCGGAACGGCGTCGAGAAATGTCAGCAGGACTCGATCCAGCGTGACCGCACGCCCGCGTCCAGCGTCACCTCGTCACCCGTAGCCACGGTGACCCAGTCGGTGTAGCCGTAGTTGGCGCCGCCGGTCTCGTTCCAGTAGTAGATCAGGTCCGAGTCGACGGAGTCGATGAAGTCGTGCGGGTGGTACACGTGGAACTGCACACGATAGGTGCCCGAGCGGACGTACGCGATGAACGTGCCGTCGGGGTTGATGGTGGTCAGCCCACCGGAGCCGGGCTGCCCCGGGGCCGTCACCACGTCGATGCGGGAGATGCCCTCGGAGCCGACCGGGGCGCCCACCTCGCACGAGTCCCATACGCGGTTGTTGTTGCCGTCCACCCAGACGGTGCCGCGGATGATGGCCCCCTGTTCGACGGTGATGGTGTGCCGCGCAGTGTTGTTGTCCAGGGTGGTCTCCGGCGCGGTCGTCGCGGCGGTCGCCTCCACCGTCACGACCTCGCCGACCGTGGTGGCGGTGAGCATCCCGCCGTAGTACAGCTGCTCGCTCGTCTGACCCGGCTGCAGCGGGCCGTGCATGCAGCGCCAGCCGGTCCGGCCGTCGGCCACGCCGTCGCCGAACGCGCAGTCCCACCCCTCGCTCGACGTCTCCGAGCCCTGCACCCCGGCCGGCACCGGGATGGTGACGGTCACCTCACCCGAGGGCGAGTTCCCGGTGTTCCGGACCGACGCGGAAAGGTTCACATACTCGTTCGGGAGCAGCTGCTGGCTGTTTCCGGCGGGCACGAACTCGAGGTCCACGGTGCTGGGCACGTAACGCACGCTCGCCCGGCCGGTGTTGTTGGTGGTCGTCGAGTCCGTACGGGTCGACGCCGTGGCGGTGACGGTGAGCGTGTCGCCGGCGGTAGCGGCCGGGACACCGAACGGGATGTTCAGCGCGTCGGCGACCTCCCCGGCGGCCAGGGGGGCGTGGGTGCAGGTCGCGGCGCCTGCCAGGTCGCAGTGCCAGCTTGGCGGAATCACCAATCCGTCGGTGGAGAACCAGGCTCCCGGCGGCAGCGTGAACGCCACGGTCACATCCTGGCTGGCCCTGGTGCCGGCATTGCGCACGTCGAGCGTCAGGGTCGACCAGCCACCGCTGGCCGGCACCTCGACCGGGCTGACGGACGCGGCGACCACCAGGTCCGCCCGGGAGGCGGCGGCGCCGGCCGGGGCGGCGGGCAGCAGACCGGCACCGAGACCGGCCAGCGCGCCGACCAGGAGACTGCTACGGAGCAGGTGATGGCGGGTGGAGCGGAGACGAACGGACATCAGGTCCTAACGTCGGAGGGATCGACCGGGCCAGCCGGCCCGAGTCGTCGGGATCGTCGGCGTCCCTCGGGTTGAGCGCGAAGACCGTAGTCACTGTTACGTCCGCGCCGTCGTCCGTTCCGGCTCTCGTCCGACAGTGGCACGCGCCTGGCTTCCGGTCCCCGGTCGGCGGGCCTCACGCTGAGACTGGCCCACTCCTCCGCCTCATCTGGCCGCCTCGGTGCCGGGGCGTTTCGCGTTTTTTCCACTTCGGAGGCTCGGCCAACTGGTCAGTGACCGCGTAGATCTTGTTGCCGGACACGGCCAACCCCAGCCGCCCTGAGTGCGGTGCTGGGTGATGTCGGTAACCCACAGCGCGTCCGGCCGGTCGGCGACGAACTGCCGGTTGACCAGGTCCGCACTGGGCTGGGCGGCAGGATCGCGCACGGTGCAGCCACGCCGCCGGCGCCGGTCGACGCCCTGCAGACCGGCATGTCGTATGAGCCGCTGCACCCGTTTGCGGCCGCACCGCACGCCTGCGGCGAGGCGCAGCTCGGCGTGCACCCGCGGGGATCCGTAGGTGCCCCGCGACATCTGATGGATATCGCGGATCAGCTCACCGAGCGCCTGATCGGCCGCCTGGCGACGGGACACGGGCCGGCCGCGCCAAGCGTAGTAGCCCGACGTCGACACCCCCAGGACCCGGCACGCCACCGCCACCGCGATCCCGCCAGCGGCGAGATCGGCGACGACCGGGTAGATCATTTTGGGAGGACATTCTCCCGCGCAAAGTAGGCCGCAGCCCGGCGCAGGATCTCGTTCTCCACCTCCAAGCGCCGCTTCTCCTTACGCAGCGCCGCGAGCTCTCCGCGTTCGTCGCTGGTCAGGCCCTCGCGCTTACCGTCCTCGGTGTCGGCCTGGGCCAGCCAGTTCCGCAGACACGACTCGGAGATCCCCAGATCCTTTTGCGATCTCCCGGATCGGCTTGTCCCGCAGCCGAGCCAACTCGACCGCGCGCTGACGAAACTCCGGCGGGTGTGGTGCGGGCACCGGGGCCCGCTCGGGTGGGCTGAAGGGCGGTGTCGGCACGGGCATCCGAACTCCTCCCTCGGCGACCAGTGTCGCCTCAGCTCAGGTGTCCGGGAAACCGGGGGAAGCTCAGTCTGCTCCGGAATCTCCACCCGCGACCGCGGCTGCATCGACACCCACACACCCCCATCCCGCGGCCACCAACGACGAGAACACGACCGCGAACAGGGATCATCAACCCAGAACCAGCCAGCCAGAACGATCCCGCCGGCGTGTCACAAACTCGGCAGCAGAGTCGGGATGTTCCACAAACCCGCCGGCCCACACACCGCGGGCCACCGCCGGATGGGCGGTGACCGAGCCGGACGCCCCGGATCTGTTCTCACTGGTGTCTCTGGTCCATCGACGCCTCGACGGGCGCCCACGTCATGCACCCGACCGTGATGAATTTCGGCTCGGGCCGAGGTGAGGCACGCCCGGGGTGATCACGATGGGTTGGCGGGGGTCGGCACGCCAGCGAGCACATGTAGGAAGGGCGGCAGGATCTGGGGCAACAGCTCGAACTGTCCGTCGGGCACCAACTCGCGTAGCCGGTGCAAACCGTCGCTGATGAGCAGCAGCATGATCGCGGTGTTGACCCGGGTGCCGATGGATGGGCGGCGATCGCGCAGCACGTCGCGGACGAGCAGTCGCGGCAAGCCGAGAACGGCGCCCATCATCCAGGTCAGCGTCGCGTCGCCGAGGTCGCCGCTGTTCAGGTCCACTTCGACGGCGGTGCACTGGGCAAGCGCCCAGTCGCGCATGTCAGCCGCAGCGCGCCAAGCGGCGCGCATTTGCTCCGTCGTCGCCCCGTTGATGACGCTCAGCAGATAGCCCCGCTGTCGGGTGAGCACTCCCCGTTGCAGGACGTGCTTGCAGTCCTATTGACAGATCGTGCCCCTGCCGGTGGTCGGGAGACGTAACCGCTGATGGGATGTCGTGCCCGCCGCACCGGCGTGAGCACTTGATCATTAGCTTGCGGAAGGTCTCCCGGAGGCTGCCAGACAGCTCGCTCGACCTTGGACCAGCGGGAGGAGGACATGCTGTTCGTGGGAGACGACTGGGCCGAGGACGACCACGATGTCGAGATACAGGACGAGGCGGGCCGGCGGCTGGGCAAGGCGAAACTCGAGGAGGGGATCGACGGGATCGCCCGCCTGCACGCGCCGGCCATCTGGAGTCCGAAGGGCTCATCATGCTGAAGACCGTGGTCCGAGGTGGCAAGTGAAACTCGCCTCAGCCGCCGGGACGATACCGACGGCTGGTGCCGCAGAAGCCAGAGTCATGGCTTGATGCGGCGCCGTGCTGCTGGGCCGGTGCCAGCATCTAGGGGAACGGCCCGCACCGGCGAGACGCGGTGCAGCCCGGGCTGACCACTTCGTCTTCCCCGCCGAACGCTGCAGCGCATCGACCTGCGGAGACGAGAGTGGACATGACCGGGCAACTGCTGTTGAACTCGTTCAAGGTGCCGCTGAGCGCTGTTCAGCGCCGTTCATTCCACCCAGACTACTCGCAAGACGAGGGTGATAAGCGAATTTCCGCTCTTGCCCACAGGGCCTCCACTCCAGGCTATTCCCCGAAGTCGAATACACGAGGCCGATACTCCGGACGGCCACACGAAAGTACGCGTTCAAGCTGCCGCCGAAGTTCGTCTACGTTAGCCAGAGCATCACTGATTACGAGTTCCCAACTAGGTTCTTCCAATCCCAGCACTCGCGTTGTCTTTTCATTGAAAACCATCCGCAATACCCTGCCGCGAAACGAGGCTTCCGTTACACCGCCATAGCCTGTACGGCCCCAGGTATCCGTCACGCAGTAAGTCTCGCCCTCGGGCCAGTTACTTTCAGCCGGGTAGCTGTTGTGCCTGAGGTCGCATTGAAAAATCAAGTCGCGGCCGCTCTCGTCTGCTGACTCGGCCAGCCCGACCGAGAGCACCGGACCATGTTCCTCGAAACTGAAGTCATTAATAATCAGCGTGCCCACATCATCTCCCACTTGGTCCGCGCCACCAGAATTGCTCAACCCCACCTTCGACCCAGCGATATACGAAGTTCGCGCCAGTGATTTCAGCAGCTTCCTCCAGCGCGATTTGACACCATTGGCATGGCGGCAAGTCACCTTCAAAGAATACCGTGTCCCCTGCTGCATTGCGCTGCCGCCCCAAGATGGGGATCGTCGCCGTCCTTCCAGTACGGATGAGGAGAGCCAGCTTCCCGAGTCGCCCTAGATTCCGTGTGAGAAATCAGTCCGCCCTTGTATCTACCTTGGGCCCGCTCCTCCGGCGTCTGACGCCCTGCGTAGTAGGTCTGCTCAGACCCCACCCGCTTATTGCCACGGGAATCGAAATCAGTTCGCTTCATAATATGATTCGGAACCGGGCAGGACGCGTTGTTATTGTGGACGAGGACCGAGGTCCGGCCGGCCATCACGTAGTAGGTGTGGATGTCGGCGATGGTGAGGTCGTTCATGCCAACCGCGCCGGTGTAGTTCCGAACTCCGGTTACGGTGACGGTCTTTCCGTCACTGGCCTGGAGTCGGTGGCCGGTGACAAGGTTGGCCGCGTCGACCCAGTCTTCGAGGGTCTCATCCCAGAATGGATGGGTCTGGGTGGTGTGCAGAACATTGTTGACGTTGGGGCTATCCCCATCGCTGGGTGCACTGCCCTTGACTCGGACAGTGAGTTCGGTCAGTTCGGTGTCATGGTTGAGGTGAAGCTGTTCGACCTGCTTCGACTCGGTGTCGCCTGTCTCCGGATCGGTAGCAACGACTTCGTCGCCGAGCTCTACTTCCTCGAGGGTTTGGTGGTGCCGTCGGCCATCAGGACAGGTGTGTTAGGCGCGAAGCTGTGCTTGCTCACGCCGCGCCCGCCGCGAATCTTTCTGGCGGCCTTTCCTGCTATTGCCCCTGCGAAGAAGAAGGTGGCGGCCGCCGCTGCGGCTTCTGCTGTTTGCCGCCAGTCGACCGTGCCGGTGGTGAGAAGCTGGCTAGCGACGTTTTCGGAGGCTCCGGCGGCGACGGTGGCGGCGAATAGCCGCGCCCCGGAGATCGCGGTAATACCCGGGGGTTACGCCAAGGAGGCCCCCGACGCCGCCACCGACGCCTCCGGCGATGGCGCCGATTATTCCGCCTTCGGTCCGGTGCCCCTCCTCGGCAAATGTTGCGCCTAGCCCGAAGCCAACGGAGACGCCGATCATGATTGCGCAGCCAACTCCCGCGGTGGCTGCGCAGACCGCGAACGCCGCTACGACGGTCGCGCCGTATACCAGCACCGCTCTTTGGTTGTCGGACAGCTTGCTTCCGCCGATCCCATACAGCTCTTGTGGCAAGAGGCCGCTGGGGTCGCTGAGGGTGATGGGGTTGTGGTGTGTGTAGGCGTAGGGGTTGAGGCAGTTCGGGTTGCCTGGGTTGATGAGGGGGTCTGGGAAGGTGAAGGTGCCGGTGTCGGGGTCGTATTCGCGGGCGCCGACGTCGAGGAGTTTGGTGGAGCCGTTAGCGGGTGCGTTGAGGAAGCCGCGGCCGGTGGGCCAGTCGGTGGCGCCGGTTCGGTCGCCGCCGTAGGGGGTGTACCAGCGTCGTTGGGCGGTGCCGGTGGTGGGGTCGACGGTGAGGTTGGCGCTGGTCTGGTGGTCGGTGGCAAGCCAGTCGAGGCCGTCTTTGGCGCGGACGGCGACGGTGGCACCGTTGTGGCTGTAGTAGCGGGTGCCGGTGACGGTCTTGCCTTCGAGGCGGAGTTCCTCGCTGCCGGGGTAGAGGCTCGTGCCTGTCGGATCGCGGCGCACCAGGAGAGTGCCGTCGACGTCGTACAGGTGCTTGGTCTGTTCGGTGCCCGTGCCGACGGTGACGGTGGCGGTGTCGAACCGGCCTTCAGCGTTGAAGGCGTAGTCGGTCTTGACTCCGTTGACGGTGCGGATGCGCATGTTGCCGGCGAGGTCGTAGCCGAAGGAGTCGGCGCGGGTGGTGCTGCCGGTCACGGCGATCGAGCTCATGCCGTGGGCCTGAGGCTGCCCCTTGGCGGGGTAGGTGTAGGTATCCGGTCTGGGGCGCCGACGGTTGGGTCTACTACCTGCGAGAGATGTCCTCGGACTGGCCCGAAGTTTGGCGGCAGCGGCCCGACCAGAGCAATGAGGAACGCGTTCTCGGGCGTCCCCCACAGGGATCTGTCTGCGAAGAGGGGGTGTTCAGCTTCCTCTTCGCGGGCTTCGACAGCGACCTCGGGGTGGCCATCGAGTGCGGCTGGGACCGAATGGAACTGCTCAGCTACTCCCCGAACGACAATAAGTTCGAGCCTCTGGCGTTGACGCGCTTCCTTGGCGACGCCGTACTCGTGGACGGTGACGGCAGAGGAAATGTGCAGGCGCCCCGGGAGTGCGGTATCGCAATCGGGGCGCTCGCCGACGGGAAGGCGTCTGCGTTCCCCTCTCCGGTGACGGTCGACGGGACAACCTTCAACGTCAGTGGCGGTGATTCGGGTTGCGAGTCCGTGGTGCTGGTGCGGTCGCCGGCACCCGTGGGTGACCGGCTGTTCTTCATGACCGCACCCGACTCCCTCGGCAGGTTGCCGCTGCCCCCCGAGGTGGATCCGGAGGACTTCACCTGGTACCTGACCGAGTGGGATGGGAAATCGGCCAGAGGCAGGTTTCTCACGAAGCTTCCCGGCATGGCCGATCTAGCGTTATCACCGAACGGCCGGTCGATGATCGCTGCCGTCGTCGCGGACGTCGGTGACGACGCAACGGACTCAGACATGGTGACCTCGTACCAGTTCGAGCCGACTCTGCTCGTCACCAGCGCCGAATTCGAGGCCGTGCATGGCGGGGAGTACGTGGTCGACGCCGGTCTCGTAACCCGGAGTTAAGCCCCTCGCCGCCCGCCCGAGATGTTTCGGGCCGGCGGCGATCCGGACAGACAGCAGGCTGGCTACTGCTGCAAACCCGAAACCGCGAGAACTGTCTGCCTGCCTGCCATGCGACCGACAGGTAGCGGGTTGCAGGCGGGCCTGCGCCATGGTGAGCCGGCGGGCGATGGTCAGCTGAGGGGTACTGGCCCACCCCATGCGCGGACGGGCACGATGTGCCGGCTCTACCGCGACCAGACCGGCTGACCAACGTCGTCACGCCGCCCGATGCGGGCGGCGGGGAATCAGCTTCGTGGTGGCCTCCGCAGTGGTCCGCTTCAGCTCCTCCAAGACGGAGGTGTAGACGTCGGCAGTCATGGTGTAGGAGGCGTGGCCGAGGGTGTCCTGGATTTCCTTGATGCTGGCGCTGGCAGCGAGCATGAGGGTTGCGGCGATGTGGCGCAGGTCGTGGAATCGGACGGGTGGGAGGCCGCTGGCGGCGACCAGGTTGTCGAACCGTTGGCTGATGGTCTCTGGGTGCCAGGGTTTGCCGTCGGGCCGTACGAAGAACAACCGGGTGTCGGGCCAGTCCGAGCCGCTGACAAGTTTCCACCCGTTGCGGCGGGCGCGGTAGGCGCGCAGCACGGTAACCGTGTCGTCGGCGAGGGGGATGACGCGTTCTCCGGCGCGTGATTTCACCGGCTTGGTGATTGGTTTGTAGCCGACGCTGGTGCGTTGTTCGGTGATGGTGATGGCGGCGGCGTCGAGGTCGACGTCGTAGTCGCGCAGCCCGCACAGCTCGGCGCGGCGCAGTCCTCGGTGGGTGGCGAGCAGGAGCAGGGCGTAGAGGACGATGTCGTGGGTTTCGGCGTAGTCGAGGAACGCCCCGGCGTGGGCGGGAGTCCACACCATGACGGGGCTGGGCCGTGCACCGCTCTTGCGCCACCGGTTGACGGCGGTGTCGGTCCATAGTCGTGGCTTCGGCGAGGCGCCGGAGGGCAGGTCGACGTGTTCGGCGGGGTTGTGGTCGAGGAGCCGGCGGTGTTTGCGGATCGCGTCGTTGAGCGCCGCGCGCAGTGTTGCCAGGATCCGCTGCTGGCTGGCTGGCCCCACCGTTCGAGCGCCCTTGGCGCTGTCGCGGACGGCCGGGTCGGTGCTGACGCGCGCGGCGGTGATCTCGTTGTTGCGGGTGTCGATAAGGGTGAACACGGCCTGGATGTGCGTGGCGGTGAGGTCCTGCAGTGGGATGCCGCCGATGTTGGGGATCCAGTACATGCGGATGTGGTCCTGGTAGCTGCGCAGCGTCGCGGGCGACAACCGCGTTCGTGAGGTGATCCACCCGGTGAGGTAATCGCCGACGGTGGTGGCGACGTTGGCGGGGACACCGGCGCGGATGCGGCGGGCGACGGCGTCTCGCTCGGGCAGCGGTTCGCCGCGCTTGCACGAGTGCAGGAGGTCGGCGACCTGGCGGGTAAGGGTCTTGTCCCGGCCGGCGAGGTCGAGCAGCGCGCGGGCGTGGTCGCGTTCGGCGACGGCGGCGTCACGGCTGCCGAAGCCGCTGCGGCGTAGTTGCCGGCGCTTGCCGGTGGCGTCGGGTGGCAGTTCCAGTTGGTAGCCCCAGTTGCCGTGGTGAGGGTTCCAGCCGCCGCCGCGTCGGAGTTTAGGCACTTGGCACCGAGGCGCTTGCCGTCGTGGACGCATCCGCATCGTTTGCCGACGGATCCGTCAGCCATCAATCGTCCTTTCGTCGTTGCCGCCGCGTGTGCTGGCGGGGCGGGCATCGGATTGGTCGGTGGTGATCGACGCGTGATTGGGGGGCGGGGTCAAGTCGATGGTTCGGTGGTGGGATGGGGGCTGTTGGGGTCGACGTCGAGGGCGGTGAGGATGGCGGCGACGGAGACGCGGTAGCGGGACCCGACGCGCAGAACCCGGGCGGGGAAGGTGTTGGTGGCGGCGAGTTCGTAGGCGCGGCTTCGGGACAGGCCAAAGATCTGGCCGGCAGTGGTGATGTCGGTGACCGCGCCGAGCGCGCGGATCCGCTCCACCGTCCATACCTGCGATGGGCCGTCGTTGCTTGTAGCGGCCGTCGGAGGGCGGTCGGAGTTCATGAGGCATTTCTCCTTGTGTGCGGGTTGCGGTGTTGTCGGCGAGAAGCCGGCCGGTGCCGTAGTGGAGCTGCGACCAAGTGGGTGGCGCGCCAGCCCGGCGAGTCGGGCACTCACTTCACCTCCCGCACGGCATCACGTCCGGCAGGTCCGCGTCGGCGCCGAGGCTCAGCAACGGTTTGCTCGGTTCGCTCATGCGCGGCCCTCCCGTTGCTCACTGGCGGGCTGGGTCTTGGCGAACACGAGGACGTCCTCGTGTGCGATGAGGTGCATCGGGGTGCCCGCGGTGCGGGCCCGGCGGACCTGCTGCAGCTGGAAGAAGCTGGGCCGGGCGACGAGGTGCCCGTCGCGGACGGCCGCCAGGAGTGCGACGCACCGGTCCACCGGGGTCAGGCCTGCGCGGATCCCCGCGCCGATGACCGCCGACGGCAGGTCGACCAGCTGGCCGTGCTTGCGCCAGGGCCGGGCGGTGACGACGACGACACCACCGGGGCGCAGCAGGGTGTGACAGCCGGCCAAGATCTGGGCGAACCCGTCGGCGAGGCCGGTGAGGTCGCGGTAGGCGAGGTTGCCTCGGTCGGTGCCGTCGTTGTAGGCGTTGTCGAACTTCGCCACCCCGTCCGCGCCGGGGCGGACCAGGCCATGCACGGTCGGCCCATACGGCGGCGAGGTCACCACGAGGGCGACCTGCCCGACGAGAGCGGCGGGAACGAGGGACAGGATGCGGGTGGCGTCGCCGCGCATCACCGCCGCCCTGCCGCTCGCACCGTGGCCCTGGGCGTGGGTGATGTTGGCGTCAGCGATGTTCGACCAGCGTGACTCGTACTCCACACCGATGGCGTCGCGGCCGGCGTGGATGGCCTCAACGAGGGTGGTGCCGATGCCGCACATCGGGTCGAGGACCAGGTCCCCGGGGTTGGTGTAGGCGGCGACGGCGTGGGCGGCGATCGCCGGCAGCATCCGGGCCGGGTGCTTCACCGATTCGGGCACGTACCGGCCTCGCCGCTGCACCGGACCGGTGCTCTGGGCGGTCACCCACACCGACAGGCCCTCTGGCCCGGTCGTCGCCGGGTGGCGTCCGTCGTACTCCCGGCGGCGATCCTCCTGGGCGCGGTGCGTGCCGGCGCACTCCGGCCGGATCGGCTCATCGGGTCCGTGGGTGGTGGGGTGCTCAGCCACGTCAGTCACCGCCCTCGCGGCTGCGCCGCCCATGCGTCGGGGTGACCGGCGCGAGGCTGAACACCAGCAGGTCGGCGTGGACGCGGTGGTGCGTGAGCGCCCACTGCTGCCCGGCCAACTCATGGGCGAGGGCGAGGAGCTCTGCGTCGGTGACGTGGTAGACGAAGGTGTCGGCGTCGGTGTCGGCGGTGACCGCGACGATGTGCTGCAGATACCCCAGCCCGACGTTCGCCGCCGCGGCGGCGAGAGGGCTAAAGTCCTCCGGCGTCGCAATGGCGCCTGCGGGGACCGCGACGATGAGCACGAGGCAGCCGCCGGGGCGCAACAGCCGGGCGCAGGCGCTCAGCAGGCACGCCAGGCGTACCCGGTTCGTGGCCTCGTTGGCGTCGAGGGGCCAGGAGGCGACCAGCAGACCGGTCGCCTGCGGCGAGCCAGCGGGGTCGGCCGGGTCGGTGAGGTCGTCACCGAACCAGGCGCTCACTTCCGGCACGTCGTCGTCCTGCTGCTGCTTGTCGGACGGGTCGGGGCCGGCAGGTTCGCTGGCCGGACCGACGAGGAGGTTGGGTCCGTCGGTGAACCAGCCGGGGTGGTGCCGGCGCCGCCCGGCGAGGCAGGCGGTGGTGAGGGCGTGCTCGTCGGTGCAGTCGACGACCGTGTCGCCGGGCCGGCTGTAGGCGGACACGAGGCGGTAGGCCAAGCGGGCGCCGACAGTGCGACATGCGTCGGCGGAGGTTCGGGCGGTGCGCCACACGGTGATCGGCACCGGCGGGTCGCCGGCCACAAGATCGGTCAGGGTCGGGTCGGGGCCCGAGCGGTCCGGGTCGACGGGGCGGGCGGGGGTCTGGTGCTGCGGCGTGTGCTCGCTCATGTGGTGTCGGCTCCGCGCCGGGCGGGCAGTGCGCTGACACCCTTAAACCCGTGTTTGTGTGCTCTGGCGAACGCCCCCCGTTCTCACAACGGCTCACAGCCGCTCACAATCAGCGCGAGATGGGGTACGCAGGCCGATGTCTCGCCGCGCGGCCGCATGATTGCCCCGCTTCGCGGCGGACAGCTGCCATCCCGCCCACCACCGAGCACGCAAGTCGAGCAGGCTCGGCTAGTGCCGCCAAACCGTGGCGGCTGACAGCAGGAGCAGGACGACCAGGGCGGGGATAAGCACCACGCCGGGAACGATGCCCAGCAGCAGGCCGCCGAGCGACCCACGATCGAGCCGACGTCATGACGACGGCGAACCGCGCGTTACGGCGCAGGACCACGAAGCTCTGGTCGCGGCTGTACCTGGCAATTGCCACCAGCATCGTCGGCAGCGAGACGGCAAGCGACAGGCTCCCGGCGACCTTGATGTCAGTGCCGAACAGCTATGACAGCTGGCTGTCGGCCCGTGCGGTGATAGGTGTGGTCGCCGGCCGTGTCACGACACCGTCGCCCATGACATCGGCCTGACACGCCCGATGACTGCCCGGTCGTACAGCTGTCGACGCCGCGATGACACCGACGGCCTCCGGTGTGACATTGCGGTCTGCGACCGTGTCGCCGCAGCCGGACGCTGGTCATTGTGAGCGCTCGTGAGCGGCTGTCAGTGTCATCGCCGGCGTTGTCATCGTCGCCCTCGCCAGCCGGGCGAGCACCTCGCCCGCCGGACGCGGAGAGTCGATACCACGGCAGTTGGCGGTGTCACCGTGCAGCTCATGGGCTGCTTCACACACCGCTGTCAAAGATCACAGCCGATGCCATGGGCTCGGTGTCAGAGATTGTGTCGTCGTCGACACGGCGGTGTCAGAGGCGGCACAACCTGCGCTGTGTGTGCCTCGTGAGTCGCTCGTGTCGTAATCGGCGCCTACCTGACGCAGCGACACCATCACGGCGTCAACCGATGATCTTGGTTGCTGGAGTGTGACATGACTGCCTCTGACATCGACTGGCCCGCCTCGCCGCTGGACGCCGCCGACGCCGCGTTCGCCGCACTGACCTGCGACCCCGCACCGATGACACTCGACCTTGACACGTTCGACCCTGGCACCGGCCTACCCGGTGATGTCATGACCCTGCCGGCGCTGCGAGATTGGCTCCTCGCGCACCCGCGCGCTTTCTCAGCGCGCGACGAGGTGTGGCGGGAGGTGATCCGCCGAGCCCGCCTCGACGGGCCGGCGTGGGTGATCGCCGCGGTCGGCATGGCGATGCCAGCGTTGCGCCGCTACGCCAGTCACCTGTCTACCGGCTATGGCGGCGATCCCAACGACATCGGCGCGGAGGTCCTCACCGGCTTCCTGGCCGCGGCGAGGGCTGCGACGTCAGCCGCCGACAAGTCGTCAGAAGCGACGAGCCCGGGGAGGAGCCCGACGAGCGCGGCGACGATCAGTACCGGGACCAGCCAGGGACGCCGGACGCGACGCCGGTGGGCGATGAAGCCGTCGAGCCAGTCGTCTTCGGTGAGGGTGTAGTCGAGTTCGACCGGGCCGACGGTGACCTGCTCGCATGACATGAGAGGGCAGTGTATTCCCAGCATCCCGTCCGTCTGATGGATGGGCATGCCTGCTCGGCCGACAACTGGGCCCTCGCGTTCGACGCGTCGCGGCAGCCGGCCGGGCCCCGCGGCGTTAGGGAGCATCCGCCGGCCGCGCCGGCGAGCTGGCGGCGGTCGTGGGGTTACGATCACTGCGCCTCCGGCGGAGGCACTCCGGCTCCAGCAGTTCGATTCCGCCTTGTCTGATCCTTGACGCGCTGGCGGTGCGCGGCGTTGCCACACCTATGTCACGCGTCCTACTGCCAGGCCCGACGGTGAAGCTCTCCAGATCACCGGTAGGCATATGGGCTCTTCTCGTCCTGCTCACTGTCGATCTCGGCACGCAAAGGCCTATGCGGCGGCGTGACCAGGATCGTGACCACTGCGAGGGCGGCCGGGCCGTGCGGCTGGATGATCCGACTTGGGATCAGGGACATGCCTCGCGCGTCTGCTCAAGCATCGGCCGCTCGCCATCACGCCGTTAGCAGCCGACCACCACCGCTCCGACCCGGTCGTGCTTGGCCCAACCCGCTGACACCTCCCGCGCGACGCGAGCCTGCAACCGCTGCGGATCGAGAGCCAACAGGCGGCAGGATGGGCACAGTGCTGGTAACCCGCCGTCACCTCTTCCCGGCTCAGTCGGCTGGCAGCGAAAACCGGTCGGTACTACCTCCGAGATTGGTAGGCAGTACTTCACGAGGGTTCCCGTGCTCGCACACATGAGCAGCGCCTTCACGTGATGCGACTGCATTGGAGGCCCTCCTTGTCGGTCTCTGCACCGGTGGCCCTGCACACGCGTCTTCATAACCGGCCGCGGGCGTCGCAATCATCTCAGGCGCGGCCCGTCCGCTCACGCGGTTGCCCCTGCCCTTGCCAATCGCAGCGGGGGCTGGGCTGGATGAGACGGCGGGGGGCCGGCGGTTAGCCACGTCATCGAGCAGGGACGATCAGGCGGTTGGGGGCTCGTCGTACGGCGCTGCAGCGGGGTGGGACGGTTGCGAGTGCGGCGACGGAGGGTTGAGTCGGCATTGGGGTCCCCGAGCCCCTACGTCGTTCGCCGTCAGGCGGATTGGCGCAGGAGTCCGAGGCAGTTGAGGCCGACGATGACCGTGGATCCTTTGTGGCCGGCGGCACCCAGGGGGAGGGGTAGGTGGCCGACGAGGTCCCAGGTCACCAGAACACCGATGAAGGTTGCGGGCGACCGCCGCGCTCGCCTGCTTCGTCATGGTGGTCACCGAGGGCCAAGCGGTACACGCGGCCGCCGGGGTCAGCCGCGCAGACCTGCAACAGACGGCTGACATCGCGCTCGCCCGGTTCGTCACCGCGTCCGGTACGCGGCCGCGCGGCCACGTCACCCATGTGGGCGTGAACGGAGTCACGAGCGCTCACGGGCTGCCGCATTGAGTCGATGTGACACCAGCGGGACGGTCGAGGGGCGGCGGAATGGTTCGGTCTCTCGCCAACCGTGCGGGACGGCGGGCCCGCAGAAATTGGGTAGGCCACCCGATATCCCGTGCAGGCCCGCCGCAGAGTGCAACCCGCCGGCGCTGTCGGAGGTCACGGGACCCCGTCCAGCCATTGGACACATCTCGCCCTCATGGAGGGGTGACGCCAGCGACAGGGCTTCAGTAATGGAAGGGCGGGGTGCGCGGCCTCATGCCCGACGGAACCACACCGCCGGTACGACGTGACGGCCGATGTCAGCCGCAGGAAGTCTGGCGCCGGCGGAGATCAGCCGAGTGTGAACACGAGCGACTTTCCCGACAGTCGGCGGCCCGCTCCGGGGGCAGCCCCCCACCGTCGGGCAATGGCACCGTCGCCAGGCTCCTCCGCGTTCCCGATCTCATCAGGGGCATTCGAACAGTTCGTGCGCCAGGTCGTCGATGCATGCCGGTGGCAGCCCGGTTGGAAGCGCCCGCGCCTGCCGCTAGGGCGCGGCGCGCCCGATTCCGATCAGCGGCATGCTGTGATCGGGCCACTGCGTTCGGTAGAGTACGAATGATTGATCATCGGCGATGGCCGAGGGTCGGAGGGATGCCGGGATGAGTCGACGGGGCAGGCGGTGGACGCGGGTCGCGCTGCGCCTCGGGCTCCTGCTCGGCGGGGTCGTTGTGACGTGGGGCGCGCACGAGGCCGCCGCCACCGCGACCGCCTACGCCGCCGACCGTCCGCCGGCCGCGCCGATCGACGCCGCCGTCGACCTGCTCACCGACGTGCTCCGCCCAGTTCTCGAGGCGGCGGCACCCACGCCGGCACCGCGGGTGCCCACCAGCGACTCCGCGTCGCCAGCCGCCCCGCCGATGGAACCAGGCTCCCGAGCGGTGCCACCACCGACCCGGATGGCACCGAGCCGCCCGACCCCCGACCAGGCAGCAAGCCGACCGGGCCGGGCGTCCCTACCGTCCGCTCACCACGCGGAGCCACCCGCACGGGTCGGCACGCCGAAGCCCGCCGCCGGCTCATCCCGCTCGGCCGGGCTGGGTGGCGGGAGGATGCTGACACCAGTCGGTGGTGGCCTGCGTCCGGTGACCGAGCCGGTCCGAACGGGCGTGCTCACCCCGGTCGCCGACGCGCTGCGCCCGGTCACGGGCCCCGTGCAGTCCGACGTGCTCATGCCGGTGGCTGACGCCCTCCGTCCGGTGACCCGGCCGCTCGCCCCGGTCCTCTCGCCCATCTGGCGAGGGCTGCAGCCGGTGCTCGAGCCGCTGGATCCTGTGCTCGAGACCCTCGACCCGGTGACGGACCTTCTGGACCCGCCAGCCGCCACACCGCCGGCCACGACGCCGCCGAATAGCCCGGCCGGCGGCCCCGTACCTGACGCTGGCCCGGGCGGCAGCGGGCCTGCCACCGAGCCTGCCACCGGACCGGTCGTCGCCGCGCCTGACAAGCCCGCCGTGGGATTCGACTCCACCAGCACCCCACCGGACTGGCACCGCACCACGCAGTTGTCGTCCCTGCCGCGCCTCGCTCGGCCGGACGCGCCGCGCCTGCCCTGGCCGGATGCCGACTCTGCGCCCGCCCCCGGCACCAGTGGGTCCGGCGCGTCCGGTGCTGTCCACGGGGGCCCGGCCGACACCCCCGCGTCGGTATGGACGCCACCCAGCCTGGCCGAGCGACTCTGCCACCCGACCGGTGGCGACGCTCACCCGTCCCGCTCGCCCCGCCCGGACACCCGGCCCGCCTGACCGGCGGGCCGTTGCGTGCCGTCCGCGCGGCACCGGCGGCCTCTGCGTACCCGTATGCCTGACGGCCCTTGGTGGCCCGGGCCGGCCCGCGGTGGCCCCGCGACGACGCCGGCATCGTACCCCATCACAATGGTGGCCAGGAGTTACCCATGAACGTGACCCAGCCCGTCGTCCGGGCTCGCTGGTGCGACATCGGCCGGATCGCCGATCTTGTCACCGAAACCCTCGCTCCCACCGGCCTCGGCGCCTGGCTCGTCCCCGACGAGCGACGCCGGCCGACCATCCTCACCGCGGTGGCTCGGATCTGGATAGAACACGCGCTGCTCTTCGGCGATGCGTTCCTGCTACCCAACGGCACCGCCGCGACCGTCTGGTTCCATCGCTACCGGCCCATCCCGCCCCCAGCCCGACACGCCGACCGGCTCACCGAAGCATGCGGTGCGCACCTGGATCGTTTCCTGCAGTTCGACCAGGCCCTCGCCGCGCGGCGTCCCACCGAGGCACACAACCACCTGGCCCTGCTCGCCGCGCCGGGCCCGGCGGAGTCGGGCCACGCCGCGGCGGCCCTCGCCGGAGCGCAGCAGTGGATGGACACCCTCGGCCTGCCCACCTACGCGGAGGTCTTCACCGACGACGACCAAGAGCTGTTCCGACGGCACGCGTACACCCAGCGGGACGCCGTTCCGCTCGGCGATCACACCATCGGGCACTCGATGTGGCGGTTGTCGCCGCCGTGGAAGGGACGGTCCAGCCGCAACGTTCGCTCACCCGTGCGGCGTCCGCTGGTCCTCCCACACAACAACCCGTCGACCCGGTGGGCGCTGCGCTGAACCACCCGATCTGGCCGGGATGGCCCCGCCATCCCGGCCAGCGGCCCAGAGCATCGGCCCGCTGTCCGCCTGACCTGTGATCAATACGGCGCCCCGACTGATCGGCTCGCAAGGGGAGGAAGAAGCCGCATCTGCTGCCGTGCGTATGCCATCCCAGAACTCTGCACAGCCCGGCGACACCGCCATCGCTGACCAGCCGCATCTTCTACCCGGAGAACCGCGTGACCAACAACCTGCCCGTCTGTCGCGCCCACTGGCACGACATCCCGCAGATCGTAGATCTTGTCGTCGGCCCCTTCGCCGACAGCACGATCGGCGCTTGGCTCGTACCCGACGAACACCGCCGGCGGGACATCCTCAGCGCCGTCGTCCGCGTCTGGACCGAATACGCGATGCTGTTCGGCGAGGCCCATCTCCTGCACGATCGTTCCGCCGCCGCCGTGTGGCTGCACCGCTACGGTCCCATCTCACCACCGGCCGGGTACGGCGAGCGGCTCGCTGCCGCCTGCGGCGAGTACCTGGACCATTTCCTGCACCTCGACGACGTTCTGCGCAGACACCGACCCGACGGCCCGCACCACCACCTGGCGTTCTTCACCGTCGCGCCGAAGCCGCACCGCGTCAGGCGCGCCCGCACCCTGCTCGCCACCAGCAACGCGCGGATGGGCCAGACACCGATGCCCACCTACACGGAGGTGACCACCCTCGCCGACCGGGACCTGTACGCACGGCACGGCTACGTCCCCCTCGAACCATTCACTCTCCCCGACGGCAGTCCCACCTACCCGATGTGGCGCGCTCCAGGACAGCGCCGGCGCCGTGACCGCTCATCCACCCCAGCCTCGCGCCCGCCCACGCCTGCCCTGAACGACTTCCCGATCCGGCTCATCCTCGACACCTCCGCCATCCTCGCGTTCACCGAGGGCTCGACCGCGGTAGGCCAGGCGATCGCCAAGGTCGCCAGCGAGGAATCCCTTTTCGGGCTACCCGTGGTGTGCCTGGCCGAGGCAGCCCGATCAGTCATCGATACCGACCGGCTCGATCTCCTGGTCAACCATCCGGCCGCGGCGGTGCTGACCGTTGATCCGCTCCAGTGGAAAAGCCTCGCCGCCACCCACCGCGCGGTCGGCCGGCTCGACACCGCAGGCGCTCTACTCGCGGCCGCGGCCAACGACTGCAGTGTTCTGTCCGATCCGCCCCGGGCAGTAGCGGGGGGTCCGACCTAGGCAGGCGGACCTCTTCGCTCGACGAGCGGCAGGGGGTTCGTCCGTTCGACTGGCAGCGGCTGGGACCACCGGCTGCGTAGGGATCGAGGCCGACGGACCGAACTGCCCGTGTGAGCCAGCTGCCCATCGGCGCAGCGATCCCGATAAAGGGCCCAACGCGGGCAGATCAGCATCGGGCACAAGAAGGTGCTGTTTCCGCGGCTGGGCGTTATGGTTCCGAGCACACCGCAAGATTGGATGTGGAATTCGCATGAAAGAACACGCGACCGGTGGGTAACTTCACGATCAGTACATCCCTTGCGGCGGACGGCACCTCCACGATTCACGTGCGCGGCGATATCGATATCGCGGCTTCGGAAGACCTCAAGGCCGCGCTAGTGAACGAGGTCACGCAGCGCCGCCCACCCCGACTGGTAGTCGACATGCTGCAGGTCACATTCATAGACTCCACGGGCCTGGCGGCCCTCCTCGCCGCCCAGCGCGCCGCCCGAGGGCTGGGCACCTCACTGGTGGTGCGGCAAGTCAGCACTTTTCTAGAGAGGCAGTTTCGAATGGCAGGGATCTACGAGGTGCTCACCGGCAACCGATAGTGACTTCCGCTCAAATTAGCCGAGCCCTTACTCTGCCGCGTTTCAAGACGAAAACCACAAATGGGCTCGGCGCGCTTGGGCCCGACTCGCTGATTCCTCAAAAGCCAGCGACTCGCAACCGCGGAGCCATAAAGCGAGGATCGTTGATGTAACGCCGGCCATTCTGCACGCTGGTCGCGCTGTGAGGCCGGGATGGGTCCCCTCCCTGGCGGGCTGCCAGCCTCTGACCGCGCTCGTCATGCGAACGCTCAGGGTGACCGCTACGGCTTGCCGGGCCGGCAGCACCGCGTGCGTCGCCAGCGCCGGGGCAACCGTGGGCGGTGACGCCATCTTGAAATGGGGGGATGCTCATGGTCCGGCAGCGGGCTGTACTCCGCCGGGGAGAACAACCGCAACGAGTCCCAGCCATGCCGCCACGCGCCACCCGGCTGCGACTGGGCGTCGAGGATGACGTCATCCAGACCAGCGCGGCGCAGGTAGTAGCCGCCGCCAGGCCCCCTGCCCGCCCCCGACGACCACCACGTCACACGATCGGGCACGCCGGCACCTCCCTCCGTCCGCCGATCATCATCCGGAGCGGCCCAAGATCCCTACACACTGGGCCGATTCAGACACCCGCCCGTCCGGCGGCGGACACGACCGGGACGGATCAACAAGGCTCCCTACCCGCAAACCGACCGTGACCCGGTCCTGGTTCCACCGGCGTGGAACGATGGCAGACGTGGGAACTGCGAAAACTGCTACGCCTGCCATCTCGCCGCTTGCTGGCGAGCCGATCAAGCGTGCCGATGCCGAGCGGCTCGCGGGAGTGCTGAAGGCATTCGCCGACCCGGCCCGGCTGCGACTGCTCAGTCTCATCCAGTCCGCTCCGGAGGGCGAGGCGTCCGTGAGTGACCTCATCGCGCCGCTTGGTCTGTCCCAGCCGACCGTGAGTCATCACCTTCGGATCCTCACCGAGGCCGGCCTGCTCGAGCGCGACAAGCGGGGCGTCTGGGCGTACTACCGCCTCGTACCGTCCGCGATCTCGGCGATCGCCGACTTGTTGACGCCGCCTCGCAAGCGGGCGACGAAGAAGACCCGCTAAACGGCACTGTCAAAGGCTGGCGCCGGTGCCGCGTCCGCGGTGCCGACAATGACGTCCGCTCTGGTCACGGCCGGTTTGTGGCCGCGCCGACACCCCCCGTCGTCCTGGACGTACGTTGCCCGTACGGAGAGGTCAAGTTCGACCTAAGCGGCTGTGCACGCGGTTTGCCTGGCCGACTCAGGACATGGGGCAGCGGCTGGCGGTGGCGTAGTAGGCGTGCGGAGTTGGCCAGGACCGACGCCGGAGATGGGCGACGAACTGGCCCCGCTCGGCGTCGCTCTCCAGCCGCAATCCGCGGTCGTCGTCTCCGGCCCGCAGGATGACACCGTCGGGCTCGACCGGCACCAGGATCTCATCGTTGCAAGGCTCACCCGCGCAGGCACCCCAGTAGACGGCCACTGCGCCGGGGCGATATCGTCGGCGGTCTACGCTTGTCAGCCGGCCGCTATCCCGAATGGGTCTTCGCCGTCGCCGAGCAGTAGCGGCACGTCGTAGACCGACATGTCCGGCCGGGCCCGCGCGTAGCGCACCCGGTGGCGCCACCGCTGGTGCTCGAACGCCACGTCGGCGTCGATCTCCGCCACCACCGTTGGGTCCACCTGCGCGTACGGCAGGGGCTCGGGTCGGTCCAGCTGGCCGGACCAGGATGCGGGCAGCGGCTGCGGCCACGGATGAGCGGTCGCGCCGGGGCGCGGCAGCCGCGGCGGTGAGAGCAGCGGCGCCAGTTCGCCGGCCTGAGCGGCGGTCAGCGGGTGGGAGCGGCCCGTGTAGCGCAGTCGTCCCCGCCGGTCGAACCGGCCGAGCAGCACGGTTTCCGGACTGCTGATGTTGCCGGTGACCCCGCCGACGATGGCCTCCGTGACGATCCGGGTGCGGAACTTCGACCAGCCACGCCGTCCGGGCTCGTACCGGCCGCCCAGCCGCTTGCTGACCACACCCTCGATGCCCGCCGCGACGGTCCAGTGCAGCAGCCAGTCCGACACCAGCGTCATGTCGGCCGTCTGCGGGGTCAGGGTGAGCTGCGCCGGAGAGTCGGCGAGCAGCCGCTCCAGCCGGGCCCGCCGCTGCGACAGAGGCAGATCAAGGATCACCCTGCCGTCGGCGTCGGCGAGCAGGTCGAACAGCACGTAGTGGGCGGGGCAGTCGCGTGCCAGGCGCAGGAGGGCGCGGCCGGCGGTGACGCGCCGCTGCAGCTGGGCGAAGTTGGTGCGGCCTCGCTCCCAGACGATCAGTTCACCGTCGAGCACCACGCCTGGTGGGATGGCCGCCCGGATCGCTCGCGTGATGTCCGGGAAGTAGGTGCTCAAGTTCCGGCCGGCCCGCGACTGTAGGTACACCCCATCCGCCTCACGGAAGGCGACCGCCCGCCACCCGTCCCACTTCGGCTCATGTACCAGGCCGGGGCCCTCGGGCACCACGTCCACCGGCGCCGCGAGCATCGGCGCGACCGGCCGGCGCAGCACCGGCTCCTGCCCGGCGCTCCCCCGTGGGCGGGCTGGCATCACCTCCAGTCCCCACCACGCCGGCCGCAAGCGCCGCTCATCTTCCGCCCCCTCACGTCATCGTCGAAGAGACATGGGCTGCCGCGGGTGCAGATCAGCGACAACGAATGGCATCAGCGCGCGTTGCGGCCGGGCTGGCGCGCGGGACCATGCAGCGAAAAGGAGGCCCCTCACCCCTGCACGGGGCACCTCTGCTGAACTGGCGGACTGATCAGGACAGCTGCCACCACCTTCCGGGCGCCCGGCTGAGTCGGGGCAGTGCCTGCTCGTTGCGCCGCGAACCGGGTGGTCACAGGGGTGCTAGCAGATTTCGACAACCGGCTCCGACAGCAGAGCCTCGTACGCCGGGCCGGGTCCTCACGGATTACGTACGGTCGGAGGGTGGACGTGCTGCTGCGCGGCGGGCCAGCTGACGGCCAAGTGGTGCCCGGCGGTGGGGAGATCGTCGTGTGGCAGGCCTGCCTGTACGAGATTACGCCGGAACACGGCCGCCGCAGCGGGCGTGATTTTCGGGTATATCGACACCGCCCGGACTGCTGTGAAGCGTATGGCCGGGGCGCCGAGGACCGCTGCGAGTGGCCTTCAATCTGTTCGCTGCCGCACCCATCGAACGTATGTACGATTAGCTCGTGCAGGAGGTGGTACAGCGGTGGTGGAACGGGATCTGGGGGCGGCTGACCCGGCGCGACTTGTGGCTCGTCCGGGAGACGCGCTGGACGGTGATGGCCCGCGCCGGCGACACCGAGACGGGCAAGGTGCTGCGGTGGGAGTTTGACTCGGAGCCGGAGGCCCTGCAGATGGTTGACCGCCTGCTACGCGCCGACACCGCCGGCCGGTGGCGGGAGCAGGACCGCAGTACTCCCCCGCCGGTTGCTGGCGTCGGTGAGGCACGGCGGGTCACATAGTGCGGATTATGGGGCCTGGCTGCCGGCCGGCTCGGGGATGCGGAGCCTTTCCAGCGCCTGGCACGCGAGCTCTCCGACAGCGGGGAGATGCGATGTGCAGGCCCGGAAGGCGCGTTGGATCTGGTGTGGTAGGCGGTGTTCCTCGGCGATGGTGATGGCAGCCTGGAACGCCGTTTCGGCTTGGGGTGTGTCGGCGCGGGCCAGGAGGACTTCGCCGGTGGTGACGTGGAGGATCGCCTGCCATTGGGGTGGTATGGCGGCGGTGGATATGCGGTGGCGATCGAGTAGGTCGGTGGCCAGGTCGGGTCGGTGTGTGTGGACCAGCCCGCGCAGGTGCACTTCGTGGAGGGCGTGGAGGCTGGTGAGTCCTGTGCCGGGTTTGGCGTCGACCAGTCGCCAGGCGCTGGTGATGGTGTGGTCGAACAGGGCGGGGTCGCCGAGTTCGCCGGTGGCTCGGGCGAGCTGTACCAGGCCCGCACCTCGGTCGGGATCAGGCGCAAGTTCCACTGCGCGTTGAAGTCGGGCAACGGCGGCGGTGTGCCGTTCGACCTTGCGCAGCTCGTTGCCGTGTACTCGGAGGATGAAGGCGAGCAGGTCCTGGTCGTCGAGGTGTTCGGCCAGCCACAGCGCCCGGCCGGTCCATCGGGCGGCGCTGACGAGTCGTTCCTCGGGCAAGACGTAGCCGAGTGAGACGCCGAGCTCGGCGCGGGCGCGGGCAAGCAGGAGCATCACCTCCCGCTCGACGTGCCCGTCGGCGACGCGGCTCTCTAGGCGGCTGACCAGCGGCCAGAGCTCGTTGACGGCGTCGGCGCCGTGTCCGGACTGTCGTGCGATCGCGGCGAGGCGGATGGTCGACTCGCCGAACTGGAGCATGGCGGTGAAGTCGGCGTCGTCGGGGTCGCTTACCCCGAGCGTGTGCGCTGGCAGGCCGAGGTGGCGGGCGATACGTAGCCGGGCCGCGACATCGCTGATCTCCCGCCGCCCCGTTTCGATCATCGAGATGTAGGTCGCGTCGTAGCCGAGCAACTCCGCTAGACGTCGCTGGCTTACACCAGTCGCGACCCGGTAGGCGCGCATGATGACCGCGAGATCGCCGCTGGCCAACGCCGCGCGTGCGGTGTCACTGGTCCACAACCACAAGGCCGCGTCGCCACGGCGCCGGACAGGGACTGGCAGGGCGGCACCGGCGATGGCATGGCAAGCCGGGCACAGCGGCGACGTGCTCCGGCGGCCGACCTTCGCCCCGCAACCGCCGCACTGCATCGTCGGTCGCCTACATGATCCGGGTACTGAGCTTGGCGTACCAGGTCGCGATGGACCTCTTGTACCCGTCGGGCATGCGCAGCGCCGCGGCCTCAGCCTCGGTGAACAGGCCGACTTCCTTGTGCTCGTGGCTGACGACCGGATTAGCGTCGGTGCCGACGTGGCAGCCGTACGTGATGATCAGGACATCGACGTCGTCGCGGATGTGGTACTGCCAAGCGTCCAGCAGCGGGCCAGAGGTCACCGCCCAGCCGACCTCCTCGGCGATCTCCCGGGTTACGCACTCCGCGGGTTCCTCACCGAGTTCCAGCTTCCCGCCCGGCAGCTCCCACTCGTCGCGCTCGTTGCGCAGCAACAGCACGCGGCCGTCGCGGACCACGACGCCCTTAACCGAGACAGGGAACAGGTGCGGCTGGTAGCTCATCGACCGGCTTCCCTCTAACTGGTGCATGGATCTGGACCGTCCGGAACGTAGCACGGTCTTGGCTCAACATCGGGCGGCGCGGCGTTGACAATCCGTCACTTGATGCATTCGGTAGGCGCAGCCATGGTGAACGCCGGCAACGCGATCCGCCGGAGGTGACCAGATGCGCGACTTTAACGACCTGCCCCACGTAGACCTACGCGACCCGGACAGCACGGCTCGCATCCTGAATGGCCTCACCACGCACGGCATCACGATCTTCCAGGGTGGAATCGGGCGAGAGGAACTGCTCTGCGCGGCCCGGTCGCTGATCAAAATTCGCACGCACCGCGACAGCGACTCCGACGGGGTCACGGTCATCGCCCGGCGGCCAGCGTCCAAAGACGGAGAAACCAGCCTCGCGGGCTTCACCGATCGCGAGCTCTGGCCCCACACCGAAGGATCGGCCGTATGCCGGCCACCGCGCGTCCTGATGCTGGCGTGCCTTCGACCGGCGCAGACCGGTGGACGCAGTCATCTGGTGGACGGACGCGAACTCTACGACGGGATCGCCCGCACCGAACCCGCCATGCTCGCGGCGCTGTCCACGCCCCGATCCGCGTACTTCGGCGGAGGCTCCGGCCACCTCGGCGCGGTCTTCCAGCAGACGACCGAGGGCCAGATAGTCGTCCGGCTTCGCCTCGACGAGCTTGCGCGATTCTCGCCGATGCTCCTGCCATCTATCGACCGGATTCGCGCGCTTGTCCAGCAGCAGACGATTCCAGTTGACCTGCGTGAGGGTCACGGCTACATCCTGCTCAACGACCGCTGGCTCCACGGCAGAACCGGGTTCACCGGCAACCGCCTGATGCTGCGCATCATCGGTGACCCGCTGTCCACCTACGCCCTGCCGACCGGATTCTGCCCAGCAGAGGCGCCGCCGCCGGCACTGCGGCGTACCTGACATCCGTCGATATCACCGCACCGCCTCGCCCACCGTCTGCGGGTGGCACAGCTACGCCCGCCCAACATCGACCGAATCGACGATGCCGACGCCCGGCGTCCTGAAAGGCACACCATGAACCTGACCTCGATCGCGGCCATCAGCGCAGCGCTTGTGCTCGGATTCCTCGCCGGGCTGCTCACGTTCAAGCGCTCGCTCCAATGGTGTCGCACCTGCGGAGCATCCCTGGACTGCCTGGAATGCAGCCGGCCGCTAGGCACAGAGTCGGCCAAGCAGATCGGAATGCGCCAACCGGGAAATCTACGTCCATAGCCGTCGGGGCAGATCCGCGCCGGTCGACATCCGCACGCGAACGGCCAGCCCAAGGGCGGCCCCAAGAAGCGCTGCCAGGAGCCGGAAGCGCATCAGCAGCAGCAGCAGGAGGAGGAGGAGGAGGAGGAGGAGCGCGACGTGACCTTCTTCCGGAAAACCCGCCGGCGACAATCAGAGGCGATTTCGGCTGAGCAGGTCGTTCCCTACCCACTGAGCCTAGAACGTAGACGTCGGCCAATGTGGTTGCGGAGAAAGGTCCGGCTAGTCCGCCACTGCGGCGGTGGGCCGGCCTGCCGGTCGAGACACCGCATACCGCTCAGACGCGGGCATTGGTCCGGTGAGGCGTGATGACCACGCACGGACCCGTTCTGCCGATCTGGACCTGCGCCGGGTGCGGTGCCCCATGGCCCTGCCGCACGCGACGCCACGAGCTGCGAGCCGAGTTCGAAGGCGCTCCCATCTCGCTCGCCCTGTACATGGGCTCCTGCATGGTCGCTGCGAGCCAGGACATGGGCTGGGCTCCCGCTGGTCTACTCCATCGCCGGTTCCTGGGGTGGCTGCGATGACCGCACCCCGCTGCACTGACCTGCTCCACGTGCCCCGAGCAGCCCCGCCACGCCCTCGCCGCCGCCGTCCATACCGTCGGCGCCCGGCCGCCCGCCACACCGCCCTCGACCACCGACTCACCCATCTGTGACAACGACCATGGTTCAGGGCATGCCTTCGTAGGAGGGAGGCCGGGGCTGCCTGGCGCTCAGCGTGTCGACTCGAGCGCTGAAGTCCCGTCCAAAGCGAGCTGGTTCGGATGCCTGCTTGAACCTGACCAGCCGGACCGCTGGTGGCCGTGCCTCCTCGTCGTGTTGGCCGTCCTGGTCACCCGGCGCTCATCCTCCTCGGGATGTCCACCCCTTCCGACCCTCGACCACCCATCCGTCATCGGCCGGGCGACGGTCAGCCTTGCGGTGTCTGGGCGACTGCCCCCCGGCGGACATCAGCACAACGATCCCTGATCCATCAGTGTCGCTTTCCGACCGAAAGTACGGTCCTCGCCACGATGGGTCACAACCTAGGCTTTGGTCCGCTCCATCCGCTCGCACCCGAGACATGGCGGACAGGCGTGAGGTTTGGCGGGTCCAGGAGCAGGGCGGTGGACACCTGACTGGCATGGCGACAAGCGTCCCTGGTCATGGGGGAGTAGGGGTTGTGGGTTTCTTCGACAGGTTCCGAGGTAGCGCGCCGCAACATCAGGAACCAGGCCCGGCCGGTGGTGTGGTAGCGGGTCAGCCTGCGCCCGCGCGGCCCCAATCGACGACACTCAGACAGGTAGCTCCGCAGGTCCCGGCCGCGAGCCAGCCGACCATCTGGATTCCAGCCGGGCAGCCGACGACCGTCGCCGGGTACCCGATCCCGGGAGGTCTGATCTATGTCGGTAGGCATTTGACTGCTCCCAATGGCCGGACCGAGCCTGCGCTCATCGACCCGACGCTTCGGATCGACAGGAATCGGCCCGACTGGGACGGGATCGGGCTGGACTACTGGCCGTCGTACGGCACGCTCCCTGCGAGCAGTAGGGCCGCCTATCTGACGTGGCTGGCCGATGGCCGCCGCTACGGCGCAGCGCCCATTGGTTACGTCTTCCTCTTCTTCTATGGCCTTGAGCGACGCGTTCTGGTCGACATTTCGAACGACCGGGCGCTGCGGCGGGAGATACCGGCGATCGCCGCCGAGGTCCGTCGACTCCTCAAGATCTACGGTGCCAACAACTCGTTCCGCTCCTACGCCAGCAGTTTTCTCCAGGTTCTCGAGTTGATCGGCGCGGCTGAGTCCGACGGCAGCGAAGGACGACCACCGGAGCTTGCGCCTGACCGGTGGCCCATCCCGATGCAGCTACGGCTCGCGTTGGGTGAATTCGCCGCCAGCGGCACTCCCGTACCAGCTGGGTGGGCCCGTGCCTGGGCGTGGTATCTGCCGTCGCTTTATCCACGCACGCCCCAGACCCGTTGTCCTGAGGAGTTCGATCGTCTGTTCGTGAGGCGGTACGCGGAGCGGTTCAAGGACGGCTTCCGTGTCAGGCCAGGTAAGGCACGAATCGAGGTGATCTACCGGGCGGCCAGTGGGGGTATCGCCAGCGCCAGCGCGCGGCTCGATCTGCCTGACGTCGTCGAGCTCGCTGGGCCGGCGCGCAAGCTGACCGAACTCGTCGAGTCCGTCACCGATGACCTGGATGCCTACAGCCGAAGGCTTGGCCGCGACCCGGATGGCCGGGGATCCCTCGCCGCAGCCGCCCTGCTGCCTCCCGAACTGCTCGACCAGCAGGCAGGGCAGGTCGGCGCCCTGCGCGCCTGGTGCGACGCTCGCCTGGCAAATGAGACCGACGTGCTGGTCGACGCGGCGGAACTCATCGCCTTTTGGCCAACCGCTCAGACTGGGAAGATGACCAAGGCTGAGGCGGTTTCCCTCGCCCAACTCCTCGGGCGTCTCGGCGTCGGTGTGGAGCCGGACGTCCGACTCGGCGGATCACCACTGCCTGCCGGTCCTGCCGTCCTGTTCCGCACCACCGCCGACGCCCCGCATACCGCAACACCCGCCTACACCGCCGCAGCCACCCTGCTGCACCTCGCGGTCGCGGTCAGCGCTTCGGACGGCACCGTCAGCGACCACGAACAGCATCACCTGACAGCACACCTCCAAGCCGCGCTGCATTTGACAGCCCCCGAGAGAGCCCGCCTGCAGGCGCACCAACGGTGGCTGGCCGTCACCGGCGTCAAGCTGACCGGGCTGAAGAAACGCCTCGATCTGCTCCGGGCCGATCAACGTGAGACCATCGGCGACTTTTTGATCACGGTAGCGGCCGCCGACGGAGTCATCTCACCGGAGGAGGTCACGAGCCTCACGAAGATCTACAAGCTCCTCGGCCTTGATCCGAACCTCATCTACGGCCGCCTCCACCAACAGGTCACCGGCCCTGCCGCTCTCGTGGCGACTCCACCCCCAGCCGCAGGACCCGTCGTCGTGCGCCCCGCAGGGCCTGCGCCAGCGGGGTACACGCTGCCGACTGCACCACCGGCAGCTCACCGAGCATCTACCCAGGGCAACGGTCAACGAGTGTCGCCACCGGCTTCCGGTGTCGTCCTCGACGAAGACGTGATCGCCGCGAAGTTGGCAGAGACAGCGGCCGTCTCGGCGCTGCTGTCGACCATCTTCACCGACGAGGAAGGCCCTGCGCCCCAGCCGGCCGCAATGCCGGCTGCCCGCCACGACGAACCGAAAGCTGAGCCCACTACCCAGGCCCTCATTCCCGGCTTGGACGCCGTGCACAGCGAACTCCTGCGGTCCCTGGCCGCTCACCCGACGTGGACCCGCGCGGCGTACGAGGACCTCGCCGAGCGGCACGGCGTGATGCCGGCTGGAGCGTTGGACCTGCTCAACGAGGTCGCCATGGACGCTGCGGGGGAACCTGTCGCCGAGGGCGACGACGACGTTGTGATCAATGACTACGCGCTTCAGGAGCTACTGCGATGAGCGTTACTACTCCCACCGGCCAGGGCACCCGTATCAGGCCCCGCGAGCGCGACGCGATCATCCAGTCGCTACGCGCGGGAGTGGTGCCGCGCGCCGGGCAACAGCACGTCCAGGTGGGTAGGGCTGCGGAGGTGCAGGCTCTTGTCGCCGACATCACCCGCATCGCCGACGGCGGGGCCGGCAGCCGTTTCGTCATCGGTGAGTACGGCTCGGGCAAGACGTTCTTCCTGCACCTGATCCGCTCCATCGCGCTGGAGAAGCGTCTGGTCACCGTCCACGCGGACCTGTCCCCCGACCGCCGGCTGCATGCCACCGGCGGGCAAGCACGCAGCCTGTACGCCGAACTGATGCGCAACATGGCCACCCGCGCCAAGCCCGACGGCGGCGCGCTGGCCAGCGTCGTCGAACGGTTCGTGACCCAGGCGCTGACCGAGGCACGCGACACCGGCCAGAACCCCCAGGTGGTCATCCGCGTTCGCCTCGGCGCGCTCAGCGAGTTGACGGGCGGCTACGACTTCGCCGACGTCATCGCGAAGTACTGGCAGGGCCACGACACCGGCAACGAGCAACTCAAGATCGACGCCGTCAGGTGGCTGCGCGGCGAGTTCTCCACCCGCACCGACGCCCGCAACGCCCTCGGCGTGCGCACCATCGTCGACGACGCGTCCTTCTACGACCACCTCAAGTTGATGTCCCGGTTCGTCCGCCTGGCCGGCTACGACGGCCTGCTCGTCTGCCTCGACGAGATGGTCAACCTGTACAAGCTGGCAAACTCCCAGGCCCGCAACGCCAACTACGAGCAGATCCTGCGCATCCTGAACGACAGCCTGCAAGGAACGGCGTCGGGCCTCGGGTTCCTCTTCGGCGGAACACCCGATTTCCTGCTCGACACCCGCCGCGGCCTCTACTCCTACGCCGCCCTGCAGTCCCGCCTGGCCGAGAACACCTACGCCACCGCCGAGCTCGTCGACTACTCCGGCCCTGTTCTGCGCCTGGCGAACCTGTCACCTGAGGACTTCTACGTCCTGCTGGCCAAGCTTCGCCACGCCTACGCCGCCGGTGACCCGACGGCCTACCTCCTGCCAGACGAAGCCTTGCACGCCTACATGAACCACTGCGCGTCCCGCATCGGGGACGCCTACTTCCGCACACCGCGTAACACCATCAAGGGCTTCCTCGACCTGCTCGCGATCCTCGAACAGAACCCCGGACAAGACTGGCGGTCCCTCATCGGCGCGATCCACATCGCCGCCGAGACGGACCCGAACCTCGAACCACTCGACGATGCCAGCGACCCAGCTGGCCGGCCCGGTGATGAACAACACCAAGAACTGGCCGCCTCCACCGGAGGCCACGGCTTCTCCCACACGCCGGCCGTAATGGTGACCGCCGACCGACTGCCTCCGGATGACGACGAACTTGCTTCCTTCCGCCTCTGACCCCGAGCGGCAGCCGACGGCAACAGTCGAGCCGTCACCCGCTGCCGTCCCGTCGTCGGCATACCACCTACTGCACCCGAAAGTGCAGCGGTGGATCCACGATCAGGGCTGGGACCATCTGCGGGACGCGCAGGAACGCGCCGCTCGGCCGATCTTCGCGGGTGACACCGACGTCATAATCGCTGCCGCGACCGCCAGCGGGAAGACGGAAGCAGCCTGGTTGCCAATCTGCTCAGCCATCGCAGCTCGGCGGGACGCAAGCGACGACGTTGCCGGAGTCTGCGCGCTCTACGTCGGGCCACTCAAGGCTCTGATCAACGACCAGTATGAGCGGCTCGCTCACCTGTGCGAACGGCTCGACGTTCCGGTCCACCGGTGGCATGGCGACGTGGCGGGATCGCGCAAGTCGCGCGTTCTACGCGAGCCGGACGGAATTCTGCTGATCACGCCCGAATCGCTGGAGTCACTGTTCGTCAACCACGGCGACAAGGTCGCTCGCATCCTCGGCGACATCAGCCACGTCGTCATCGACGAGCTGCACGCGTTCATCGGCACCGAACGCGGCGCCCAACTGCAATCACTGCTCCATCGGGTGGACCTCGTCCTGCGGCGCAGAATCCCGCGTATCGCCCTGTCGGCCACCCTCGGCGACTTCACCGCAGCGGCAGAGTTCCTCCGCCCGGGCCGCGGCGACGCCGTCACCGTGATCGCGTCCGACGATGACGCTCGAGAGATGCGGCTGCAGCTTCGGGGATACGTCGCCGCCGCTCCGTCTCCCCCCGGTAAGGCGCCCGCCGCACCTCCATCCGGCACCGCCACCTCTGAGTCGGACGATGAGGAAGAATCGTGGGACAAGGCCGGGATCGCCGACCACCTCTTCCGTACCCTGCGGGGAAGCGACAACCTCGTCTTCGCCAACTCCCGCAGCGCCGTCGAGCTCTACAGCGACATGCTCGACCGGCGCTGCAAGAACAACAACGTCCCCAGCGAGTTCCTCCCGCACCACGGCAACCTCTCAAAGGAGATCCGCGAGCACGTCGAAGCACGACTCAAAGACCGCACCACGCCGGTCACCGCGATCTGCACGTCAACCCTGGAAATGGGAATCGACATCGGCTCCGTGGACTCCGTAGCCCAGATCGGAGCGCCAGCCAGCGTCGCTGGAATGCGGCAGCGGCTCGGCCGCTCCGGACGCCGAGCCGACCAGCCCGCCGTGCTGCGGATGTACGTCTCGGAACCCGAACTCACCGACCGCACACCCCCCGCCGACACGCTGCGCAGCCAGCTCGTCCAAAGCGTCGCAATGGTCGACCTGCTGCTCGCCAAGTGGTACGAGCCACCGGACACCGCGAGCATGCACCTGTCGACCCTCACCCAACAGATCCTGTCGGTCATCGCCCAACGCGGCGGCGCACACTCTCAGCAGCTCTACGACGCATTGTCCGGACACGGCCCGTTCGCGCGCGTCGACAAGAGCACCTTCATCGCTCTCCTGCGCTGCATGGGCAAGCAGGACCTGCTCACCCAAGACTCGCAAGGACTTCTGCTGCCCGGCGGCGTCGGCGACCGCCTCGTCAACCACTACAGCTTCTACACCGCCTTCACAAGCCCAGAAGAGTTCCGCCTCGTCGCGGACGGCCGCACCATCGGATCGCTGCCGGTCGACAACCCGATCACCCCTGGAATGCTCCTGATCTTCAGCGGCCGACGCTGGAAGATCGTCGCGATCGACACGAGGCAGAAAGTAATCGACCTGGTCAGATCCGGTGGTGGCCGCCCCCCGAGCTTCTCAGGAAATGGCGGCGAAGTCGCCGACGCCGTCCGACAACGCATGCGCACGATCTACACGACGACCGAGATGCCACGCTACCTCGACCGCCAGGCCCAAGCCCTCCTCAAAGAAGGGCGTGCAGCCTTCAACAGGTACGCACTGAACGGCCACGCGATCCTCGGCTGGGGCAACGACACCCTCCTGTTCCCCTGGCGAGGGGACAGAATCATGAACACCCTCGCCATAACCCTCACGCGAGAAGGACTAGAGGTGGGCCACGACGGCGTCGCACTGACCATCCGCGGCACCGACCCCGTCGGGCTCTGGGAAACCATCCAGCGCCTCGCCGATGAGACACCACCCGACCCCCTGGTACTCGCCGCGACGGTGCCGACCAAGGCGGCAGACAAATACGACCAGTACCTCACAGACGAGCTGCTCACCGTCGCCTACGCAGCACGGGCCCTCGACGTACCAGAAACCTGGCAAACATTGCAGTCGATGGCCGCAATGCCTGCCCCGGGTCAAGCCTCTGTGCTCGCTAGCGGGACCGTGAACCACGACCGCAGCTACACACCGCCCACACCCCGCCCCACACCTGGCCGATCAGCCACGCAGCCTTTTATACGGCCGTTGGCTCAGCTCGGGCAGACCCCCTTCGCGGTCGTCGACCTGGAAACCACCGGCTTCGCCCCACACCGAGGCGACCGGATCATCGAAGTCGCGGTAGTACGCCTGTCTCCCGCAGGGCAGATCGAACACCAATGGACCACCCTCATCAAGCCCGACCGAGACCCAGGACCCACCCGCGTACACGGCCTCACCGCCGCCGACCTCGCCCCCGCTCCGCGCTTCAAAGACATCGCCGGCGAACTCGCCAACCTGTTGCGCGGCGCCATCGTCGTTGCACACAACGCACGCTACGACCTCAGCTTCCTCGACGCCGAGTACCACCACCTCGGCTACCCCGCCCCGGCATGGCCCGCACTCTGCACCCTCAGCATGTCCCACCGGTTCGGCCGCGGTTCAACCCGCCGACTCGCAGACTCCTGTCTTGCCGAAGGCATCCCCCTACAAGCAGCGCACTCCGCGCTCGGCGACGCAATGGCCACCGCACAGCTACTCAAGAAGTACCTGGAGCGCGCCCGCCAAGCTGGCGTCACCGACCTGGCCGAACTCGACTGCCATCCCCTCGAACTCCCGCTCGCTTGGACAGCGCCGACCGGGTACGCCGCCACCCTGGCGCGTCCATCGGCTGCCGTCGGCAACGCTACGCGCAAGCCCAACCCCCGCATCGGTCTCGCCGGTGTAGCCGCCCGCGTACAGGCCGCGACCATCGGCGACTCCCGTGCCGACGCCTACCTCGACGTGCTCGACCGTGCCCTTGCCGACCATGTCCTCAGCCACGCCGAGGTGGCATCCCTCATCGAAGTAGCCCGGACATGGGGACTCTCCGGTGACCAAGTACACCTCCTCCACCAGCAATACCTCGCGGCTCTGCTTGATGAAGTGGCGGCACCCGGAACTCCGGACGAAATCGCTGACCTGGCAGCACAGCTACGCCAACTGACCCAAGCCCTAGAATCCGCTGCAACAGCCGTGCAAGAACTCCGGCCAGAGCCACTCGGCGGACGTAAGTCCAGTCCTCTCTGAGGGCGCGCCTGGGAGCGACGCACCGCGCCGAACCAGCAACCGGCCTGCGGCACCAAGGATGGCAATTATTGATACCCCGGCATCGACTCGAGTCATGCCCTTCAACTACGTCCGCCTGCCAGCTCCGCCCAACTGGCCTGTCCAGCACCTGAAGGTGTCATCGGCCGCGACGATGGTCCGGCATGCGCTACACGCCAGCCGACGGGTTGCGGATGGCATCCTCAGCCCGGCTCTAAGCTGAGCGCTGCGCGTTCATGTCTGAACGTGCGGACGGAGAGTGGACACGTGCGGAAGCTGACCCTGCCCCAGTTGGAGCGGCACCTGTTCGCGGCGGCGGACATCCTGCGGGGCAAGATGGATGCCTCGGAGTTCAAGGAGTACATCTTCGGGATGCTGTTCCTGAAGCGCGCGTCGGACATGTTCGACGCCGAACGGGAGCGAGTCCTGGCCCGCTACGCCGACCGGGGCCCTCAGGAAGCCGAGCACCGCGCCGAGCAGCCGGAATCCTACCGGGATGCCTTCTTCGTCCCGACGATTGCGCGCTGGGACCTTCTTCGGCGGCTGCACCACGATGTTGGTAGCGGCATCAACAAGGCATTGTCTGCCCTGGAGGACGCTAACCCGGACTCGCTGGAAGGGGTTCTCCAGCACATTAACTTCAACCAGCAGGTCGGCAACTCACGCATACCGGACAAGAAGCTGCGGGATCTGATCGCGCACTTCGGCCGGCATCGGCTGCGCACCGAGGACTTCGAGTTCCCGGACCTCCTCGGAGCCGCGTACGAGTATCTGATCAAGGAGTTCGCGGACTCGGCCGGCAAGAAGGGTGGCGAGTTCTACACCCCGCGGGCTGTGGTCCGGATGATGGTCCGGCTGGTCAAGCCAGCCGAAGGCATGAGTGTGTACGACCCATGCTCGGGCTCCGGCGGCATGCTGATCCACGCCAAGGAGTACGTCGAGGAGCACGGCGGCAACCCGCGCAACTTGCTGCTAGCCGGGCAAGAGGACGCCGGTAGCGTCTGGTCGATCTCCAAGATGAACCTGCTGCTGCACGGCATCCCCGACGCGAAGATCGAGAACGACGACACCCTGGCCAACCCCCGCCACGCCCACGGCGGCCAGCTCGACCTGTTCGACCGGGTGCTGTCCAACCCGCCGTTCTCGCAGAACTACTCCAGCGACGGCATGCGCTACAGCAACCGCTTCCGCTGGGGCTGGGCACCAGAGGGCGGCAAGAAGGCCGACCTGATGTTCGTCCAGCACATGGTTGCCGTGCTCAAGGCCAACGGCGTCGCGGCCACTGTGATGCCGCACGGCGTGCTGTTCCGCGGTGGCGCCGAACGCGACATCCGCACCAACTTGCTCGACGACGATGTGATCGAGGCCGTCATCGGCCTGGCCCCGAACCTGTTTTACGGCACCGGCATCCCCGCGTGCGTGCTGGTGCTGCGCGCGCCTGGGTCCAAGCCGCCAGAGCGAGCCGGCCGGGTCCTGTTCATCAACGCCGACCACGAGTACGCCGCCGGCCGCGCGCAGAACTACCTACTGCCCGAGCACATCGAGAAGCTCGTGTACGCGTACGAGGCGTTCACGGACATCCCCGGCTACGCACGAGTGGTGACCCGGGAGGAGCTGCGGGAGAACGACGACAACCTCAACATCCGCCGGTACGCCGACAATGCCCCGCCCCCGGAGCCCCATGACGTGCGCGCTCACCTGCATGGCGGCGTGCCGAAGGCCGAGGTCGCCGGCAAGGCAGACCTGGTCGCCGCGCACGGCTTCACCACCGACACCGTGTTCGTCGACCGGGACGGTGCCTACTTCGACTTCGCCTCGGGCGTCGACCGTGCCGCGCTCGTCGCGCTGGTCACCGACCATGCCGGGGTACGCGACCGCGAGGCGGCGCTGGCCGCCGTGCAGAGCGAGTGGTGGGAGGAGCACCGCAAGCTGGTCATCGAGCTGCCGGCCACGAAGCGTCTGATGGCGGCTCGCACCGAGCTGATCGAGTCGTTCACCACGGCGCTGCTGCCGGTAGGGCTGCTCGACCGGTTCCAGATTGCCGGGGTGATCGTGCGCTGGTGGGACGCTTTCCAATACGACCTGCGGGCCTTGGCCACGCACGGCTTCGGCGGTGTGGTGGACGGCTGGGTCACCACGATCGGCACGGCCTTGGAGGACGAGCGAGCGAAGACGGACCCGCTCGAGCACCGCGTGGTGCCGAAGCTCGTGCCGGAATACCTGGAGGAGCTGGCCGCCGCTGAGGCTCAGCGCGCGGAGTTGGAGGCCCGAATCAGGGCGGCCACCGTGCCGGCCGGCGAGGACGAAGAGCCGGCGGACGACGACGCCGAGGAGGCGGTCAGCCCGGCGGAGCTGAAGCGCCTCAAGACGGAGCTGACCAAGGTACGCAAACGGCAAAGGGAGCTAAGAACCCAGTTCATCGCCACGCTGGACCGAGCGCGGGCCGCGCTGACCGGCCCGCAGGAGCAGGACCTGGTGATGGACATCTGGCAGGAAGACCTGGCAGCTCACCTGGATGGCTATGTGGCCGCCAACCGGCGCCAAGTGATCGCCGTGCTAGAGAAATGGTGGGACAAGTACGCCATCTCGTTGGCCGACATCGAGTCCCAACGCGACGCTGCCACCTCTCAGCTCAACACCTACCTGAAGGAGTTGGGCTATGCGTGAGGAGGCGAGCCCGGCTGGATGGACCGCCGCCACAGTTAGCCAGCTCGCCCAAGTTGCCACCGGTTCTGCGCCCCCGCCGCACAGTGGCGTTGTTCCGGTGATGGGTGCCAACGGAAAAATCGGCAAAACGGGTCGGGTAAACTTTCAAGGCGGGATTCTAATCGGTCGTGTGGGCGCCGCCGGAGCAACCCATTACCAGCAAGAACCATGCTGGGCGTCTGACAACGTCTTGACAGTGACGACGAAACCGCAGAGCGCCGATCCCCGATTTTTGTACTGGTGGTTGACTTGGCGGAATCTCGCCAACCTGGCCAGCCGAACTGCGCAGCCGTTGATTACCCAGACCCAGGTGCGCAAGCTAGAGATCTCGTACCCAGCCAGTTTGGTTAAGCAGCGGAGAATTGCGGAAATCTTGGACTCGGTGGAGGAGTCGACCCGCTCTACCGAACGCCTACTTGACAAGCTCGCCGTTACGGCTGACGGCACGCTACGAAGCCTGCTCGGACAGTTGGCAGGCCACACAGCAGAATCTCTTGAAATTATGCGTCCGCTCGGCTCGATTGGTCGTATTCGTTCGGGCTCAACGCCATCCCGCGCCCTTCACTCCCGTTATTATGCAAACGGGAACCTTCCATGGGTTAAGACCATGGATCTTAACGAGGACGTCCTTACATCAACGGACGAGCGGATTACAGATGCCGCAGTGGCGGACTACTCCTGCCCGATCCTTGCGCCCATGACGGTACTTATTGCGATGTATGGAGGGTGGGCGCAGATCGGTCGAACAGCAATCCTTGGCCGCACTGCAACGATCAATCAGGCGATTAGTGCGGTTGAGATTCATGACCTAACGGTAGACCCTTCCTATGTGCAACTGGCGCTTCAACTGGGGCGTCGCTACTGGAAAGGTATTGCAGCAAGCACCCGCAAAGATCCGAACATTACTCGCGCCGACGTGCTGGCATTCGAGATACCTGTTCCAGCAATAGACAAACAACGAAGGATCGTTGCGGTGAGCAAGGTCGCCAAGGCGCGCATCAAGGCGGAGCAGATGAAGCTAGCCAAACTCCGACGCATCAAGGATGGGCTGATGGAGGATCTTTTGACCGGGCGAGTGCGGGTTTCGGTGGAGGGGGCATAGCGGAGTGGGATCGGGGTCGGAGTACGAACGGGTCGAGCGACCGTTGCTTGAGCAGCTCACCCGGATGGGCTGGCGGCACATTGAGGGCAGCAAGATGGACCCACCCAGCGCGACCGGGCGGGACAGCTTCCGGGACGTGCTGCTGCTCGATCGGCTCCGAGCCGCGGCGCGGCGGATCAACCTTGGTGACGACGGCCGTGCGTGGCTCGATGACGGACGAATCAGCCAGGCGGTCTCTCAGCTTGCCCGACCGCAGGCCACATCCCTGCTTGAGATCAACGAGGAGCTGACCGAGAAGCTGTTGTACGGCGTGACCGTCGAGGGGGTGCCGGGCTGGGATGGCGGCCGGGACCGTACCGTCCACTTCATCGACTGGACCAGCCCCGACCCGCTGGCCCGCAACGAGTTCCTGGTGGTCAACCAATTTCGGGTCGACCCACCCGGCGGACGCACCCCCATCTATCCGGACGCGGTGCTGTTCGTCAACGGCATCCCGCTGGTTGTGGTGGAGGCCAAGTCCCCGGCCGTGCCAGCCCCGATCAACGCGGCGATTGAGCAGCTTCGCCGGTACGCCAATCAGCGCGGCTCGGTAGAGCCGGAAGGCAGCGAGCGGCTGTTCCACACCAACCAGTTCGTCGCCGTCACCTCCTTCGACGAGGCCCGGGTGGGCACGTTCACCTCGCTGGCCGAGCACTACGCGGAGTGGAAGACAACTGCCCCCGTACCCGAAGAGGACGTCCAGGACGACCTCGGCGTGTCGCGGTTGTCGTCGCAGCAGCGTTTGGTCGCGGGGATGCTGCACCCGGCCCGGCTGCTGGACCTGGTGCGGCACTTCACGCTGTTCATGCAGCCAGAGGACCGGAAGATCAAGGTGGTCGCGCGGTACCAGCAGTACCGGGCAGTGCGGGCGACCATCGACCGGCTGGTCAGCGGGCCAACCCGGGCCCAGGACGGCGCGCATGATCGGCGCGGCGGGATCATCTGGCACACCCAGGGCTCCGGCAAGAGCCTGACCATGGTGTTCCTGGTGCGGGCGATGCGCTCGCATCCGGCGCTGGTCGGATTCAAGGTGGTCGTGGTCACCGACCGACGCGACCTACAAAAGCAGCTCGCGGACACGACCGAGCTGACCGGCGAGACGGTGCACACGGCCAAGAGCGTCGCGAAGGCCAAGGAGTTCCTCGCCACCACGGGTAAGGCGCTGGTCTTCGTGATGATCCAGAAGTACCGGAACCCGGAGGCACGCAAGAACGACGACGCAGCGTTGAAGACTATCGGCGAGCTGGACCCGTCGCCCGAGGTGCTGGTGTTGGTGGACGAGGCGCACCGGTCGCACGCCAGTGCGCTGCACGCCGCGCTGCGCACGGCCCTGCCCAGCGCTGCTCGAGTCGGTTTCACCGGCACGCCGATCATCATGGGCGCGAAGAAGAAGACGCACGCGATCTTCGGTGACTACCTGGACCGGTACGACATCCGCCAGTCGGAAGCCGACGGTGCCACGGTGCCGATCGTGTACGAGGGCCGCACTACCCGCGGCGGTGTGGCCGACGCTGACGACATCGACGAGTTCATCGACCTGTACGGGCTCAGCCCGGAGCAGACCGAGCAGCTCAGGCAGCGGTACGCCACCAAGGCGCACGTCAACGAGGCCGAGCAGCTCATCGCCGCCAAGGCGCGCAACATGCTGCGCCACTACGTGGACGTGGTCCTGCCCAACGGGTTCAAGGCTCAGGTGGTGGCCAGCAGCCGGCGGGCCAGCGTGCGGTACCGCACCGCGCTGCTGGCCGCTCGCGACGAGCTGGTGGCCGAGCTGGACGCCCTGGACCCGGTGTGGCGGGGGCCCGAGGCGCTGGCCCGGGTCGACCGGCTGCCGGCAAAGCGGGCCACGCTGGTGCGGGCCTGGCGGTACCGGGACGTCATCGCCGCGCTGGACTTCGTCCCGGTGATCTCCGGCAGGCAGAACGACCCGGCTGACCTGGCTGCCTGGACCAGCGGCTACGAACAGGTCGTCGAGGACTTCAAGGCCCGAAAGCTGCCGATGCCCGGCGTGCTGGCCGAGCATGCCAGCCCGGTCGCCATGCTGATCGTTAACGCGATGCTGCTGACCGGGTTCGACGCGCCCCGCGAGCAGGTGCTCTACCTGGATAAGGCGGTTCGCGAGGCCGATCTGCTTCAGGCCATCGCCCGGGTCAACCGCACCGCGCCCGGCAAGAGCGTCGGGTACGTGGTGGACTACTACGGCGTCGCTCAGCATCTGGCGCAGGCGCTGGAGGCGTACGCCCCGGACGACATCGAGGGCGCGCTGACCAGCCTCGATGACGAGGTGCCGCGCCTGGCCGCCGCACACGCCGCCGTCCGACAGCTCTTCGCTGGCATTCGGGAATTCAGCACCGTCGCCGCGCAGGACGCCTGCGTGGAGGCGTTGGCCGACGAGCGGCTGCGGGCGCGTTTCGAGGCCGCGCTCAAGACGTTCACCCGCAGCCTGGAAATCGTGCTGCCGTCGGAGAAGGCGCTGCCGTACGTGGCCGACGGCAAGGCATTCGGCGCAATCGCGCACCTGGCCCGCCGCCGCTACCGCGACCACACCTTGTTCGACGTACGGGTGTACGGGGAGAAGGTCCGGGCGCTGATCGACGCGCACGTCCACGCGCTGGGCATCGAGCAGAAGATCCCACCAATCTGCATCACGGCCGCCGACTACGCCGAGAAGGTCAGCGGGCTGACCAGCCCGCGCGCCAAGGCGTCGGAGATGGAGCACGCCATCCGGCACCACATCAGCGAACACATGGACAGCGACCCGGCCCACTACCAGCGGCTGTCCGAACACCTGGAGCAGGTCCTCACCGAGCTGCGGGACCAGTGGGAGCAGCTCGCCCTAGCGCTGGCCGACTTCCTGCCGGTGGTGACCGCCGGACGGACCGAGCACGCCGACGGACTCGACCCGCGTACCGAGGCCCCGTTCCACGACCTCATCGCCGAAGCACTGGCCGAACATGGCCGACCAGTCACCACCGAGGCCGCCGGACCGCTGCGGCAGGCCACCATCGACGTCGTACACCTCATCCGCGAGGACATACGCCTGGTCGGATTCTGGGACAACCCGCACAAGCGCGAACAGCTCCGCCGGGCGGTCATCGCGCGTCTGGACGACACCCGGCTGGAGGACGGCAGCGACCTGTTCAAGTACGCCATGCTGCGACCGCTCGCCGACCGGCTACTGGAGCTGGCCAAGCACAACCACCACCAGCTGGTGTCATCGTGAGCGTGGCCGAGGCGCTGCCCGACACGATGCTCATCGGGGACCTGCACTTCGCGGTTCGCGAGTCGCCGCGCCGCGCCACCGTCGGCATCACCGTCGACCGCGACGGGTCACTGTATTTGCAGGCACCTACCGGGTGCCCACCGGACGCGTTGGCCGCGTGGGCGTACGCCAAGCGGATGTGGGTGTACCGCAAGCTAGCCGAGAAGGACCTGCTGCTATCCGCCCGGCCAGCGAAGGAGTTCGTCAGCGGGGAGGGATTCACATACCTGGGCCGCAGCCATCGCCTGCTCGTCAGGGACACGGACGAGGTGCGGATGGAACGCGGCCGGCTATTGCTACCCCGCACGGCCGCAGCCGCCCCAGACCCGGGCGCCTGGCTGGTCCGCTGGTACCGCGCCCGGGGCCGGCAGTGGCTGCCGGGCAGGATGCGTCCGTGGACCGACCGGATGGGGCTGGTCCCGAGCGAGCTGGACGTGCGGGACCTTGGCTACCGGTGGGGGTCCCTGAGCTCCAACGGCCGACTCAACATCCACTGGGCGACGCTGCAACTACCGCCGTCGCTGATCGACTACGTGTTGGTGCACGAACTGGCACACGTGGCGCACCCGCAGCACACGGCCGCGTTCTGGGCAACTGTAGAACGGGCCATGCCGGACTACGAGCGCCGCAAGTCCGACCTCCTTCACACCGGCGCCCGCCTGTGGATGGGCTGACTAAAGGCCACCGCTCGGCAGTACACGCCCTCGGGGTGTTGTGACCGTGGACGTTGCTGACGAGGCTGGGATCTTGAGATAGGTGAGACCTCCGGGTGAGGCGGAACTTGTCGAAAGGTTTCCCTACCCGGGAGGGCCTCGTGAATTTCCTCTGTCAAGTCCCCATTCACAGAACCCGGCCGGGTTGCTGGCGCTGATGTTGTTCATCCGCTCACCGGGTGTATGGGCGGTGACCGGCTCGTCCGGGCTGAGCGCAAGCACCTTGCTGGCGGCCCGGTGGCTGTCGAAGGGGACGTCGCCGCAGCGTGATGTCGGTTGCGGGCTGGGATCGGATCGGGGGGCAGTTGTGGTCGAGACTCAATCGTCGGTGAAGGCGAGACGGGTGCGGAGCCGGTTGAAGTAGCTGTAGGGGATCGTCTTGTCGTGCTGGAGTCGCCCGACGACGATGCCCGGGTGGACGCCGGCTTCTTTGGCGAGGGCTACTGCCTGGGCCTGCGACCGGACGGTTGCCAGTCGGGCGTCGAATGTCCGGGGTAACAGAATGCGGCCGGCGAAGTCATCGGCCTCGTGCTCCATGACGTTGTCGGCGTCGGCGCGCTCCACGCCGTCGACGATCGTGAATCGTCTGCGGTCGTGCAGCAGCACGTGTGCCGCCTCGTGGAAGAAGGTGAACCAGAAGATGTCGGCCCAGCGGTGCCGGACGCTGAGCTGGATGAGCGGCCGTTCGCTGGGGAGCCAGCGGACGGCGCCGTTGATGCGTGCGCCGACGATCTCGCGTTCGATGACGAGGGCGACCCCGGCCCCGGCGCAGAGCGCTTCAAGTTGCGGGAGCCAGTCTTCCGGGTCGTCGAGTGTGGTCAGGGCTCGGATGCGGGGCAGCGCGTCTTTGAACTTGGTGCGGTCGAACGGCGGCAGGTCGGATTGTTCGGCGCGGATCTCGCCGATGCGAAGCCAGGCCGCTAAGGCGCCGTAGTCGATTTCGAACGCGCGGGATTGCCGGTACGCGGTCGGTGCTGCCCATACCTGGCCCCACGCGTCCGGTGATGCGACCTTGAAGAACGCGAGCGCGTCGCGCAGGCGTTCGACCGGTGGAGCGTCTTTGCGGATGAAGCCTCGGCGGATGAGTTCAGCGACTGGCAGTTGGTGCAGCCAATCGACCTGCTTCTCCAAACGGGTGGACTCGTCCTGTCGGGTCTGGGCAACCTGGTACGCCGACTCCAGGGCCGTCCATACCTGTGCGGGTACGCCGGTCACGAACTCGAACCGCAGGGCCGTCTCGGCGCTGAGCGTGGCGGTGCCGAGAACGACCTGGTTGATGTGTTTGGTGGACAACCCGGTCCGCCGGGCCAGCTCGGCCTGGCTCATGCCGCGTTCGGTGAGGACCTCCACCAGGGTTTCGCCGGGCGGAATGGTGTAGTCGGGGCGGAACCGCCGGGTGCTGCTGGTGCCTGTCATCGGCGTGTCCTTCCCGCTGGTTGGTCGGTGACGGAGAGCACGCGGACCACGTGTGTCCCGTCGGCCGTGCCGTTGTTGATCTCGAACTTGATGATCGCCACCCCGCCCACGCTGATCATCCAGACGCCGTCGGCCGGGTCGCGGCGCAGGTCGCCCGGCAGCGACTGCAGCGCCTCCACGGTCGGGGCGGCCTCGATCTGGATCAGCTTGCGGCCGACCGCCATACCGCCCGTCGATCCCCAGCGTGCGGTCAGCCTCGCGGCCCGGCTGCACAAGTCGGCGGTCTCGTCGTCGCCGAACCAGATCTCCATCACCCCGGACTATAGCGTTTCATGCACGGGCTCGATCCACGGAACTGTTCCGTATACCTGCCTGGTGCATGAAATGACCGGACGATGGCGTATGGTGAGCAAGGTCGACAAGAGGCTGTTGGAGAGGCGGAGGACGCGGACGTGGCGAGAGTGGGTGCGGTCCGGTGACCGGCGAGCGGTTTCAGATCCTGTCACTGGACGGCGGCGGGCTGCGGGGGATGTTCTCCGCGGCGGTCCTCGCGCGCCTCGAGGAGGACCTCGACATGCACGTCACGGACCACTTCGACCTGATCGCCGGCACGTCGACCGGCGGGATCATCGCGCTGGGCCTCGGGCTCGGCCTCACGCCCCGCCAGATCCTGCAGTTCTACACCGACCACGGTCCGCGGATCTTCCGCGACCGCAGCCGGCTGCGCGGCATGCGGCACATGCTGCGGGCCAAGTACGCGGCAGGACCGCTGCGGGCGGCGCTGACCGAGGTGCTGGGGGAGCGCACGTTCGGCGAAAGCACGAAGCGCCTCCTGATCACCTCGTACAACATCGGCGCCGACGACGTCTACCTGTTCCGGACCCCGCACCTGGAGACGCTCAAGCGGGACTGGCGCGAACGAGCGGTCGACGTCGCCATGGCCACCGCCGCCGCACCGACCTACCTGCCCGGCATGGCGCTCGGCGGCGCGCGGCTCATCGACGGCGGCGTCTGGGCGAACAACCCGGCCATGGTCGCTCTGACCGAGGCGGTCGGACCGCTCGGCGTGCCGCTCGAGCAGATCCGGGTCTTCAGCCTCGGCACCACGACCGACATGCGCCACCGCAGCCGCCGCCTCGACCGCGGCGGTCTGCTGCCGTGGGTCCGCGACGCGGTCGAGGTCCTCATGCGAGCCCAGAGCGAGAGCGCCGATAAGCAGATCCGGCACTTCCTGGGCAAGGAGCGGGTGCTGCGGCTCAATCCCACGGTGCCCACCGGCGCGCTCGCCCTGGACAAGGTCGACGCCGACGCCCTGATCGGCCTGGCCGGACACGAGAGCCGCGCCGCGTCACCGACCTTCACCCGCTGCTTCGCCGACCACACCGCGCCGGCGTACGTCCCCCACTACCCGGCACGGAAGGACTGACCCGTGGACACCATCGAAGAGATGCTCTCGATGCTGCTCGACGGTGCCGTCGAGACCCTCGACATCTCCCCGCACCTGCACCAGCTCGCCGTCGACAAGTACGAGGAGGTCGGCGCCTGGCTCGCCGAGCACGGCACGCCGGACTGGCGCATCTACCCGCAGGGCTCCTTCCGGCTCGGCACCGTCGTGCGCCCCAACACTCCCACCGGGGAGTACGACATTGACCTCGTGTGCTGGTTGCCGATCGCCAAGGAGTCCATCACCCAGGCCGAGCTGAAGGAGCGCGTCGGGCGCATGCTGCATGCCTTCGTACGCTGGAAGCAGCGGCAGGGCCACGGCGACGGCCCCGCCAGCTGTAAGGCCACCCGCCGCTGCTGGACGCTAGGCTACCCCGACGACGGCTTCCACCTCGACGTGCTGCCCACCATCCCCGACCCGGCGGTCCCGCCGACCGGCATCCTGCTCACCGACAAGCAGCTGCGCGCGTGGCAGCACAGCAACCCGATCGGCTACGCCACCTGGTTCCAGCTGCGCTCACAGCTGGACCGCCACCTGGTCGAGGCGAAGCGGCACGCGAACGTCGCCGACGTACCCGACTGGGACGTCCGCACCACCCTGCAGCGGCTCGTGCAGGTCCTCAAATGGCACGCCATGCTGTACTTCGCCAACGACCCGGACAACCGGCCCCCGTCGATCCTGATCACCACTCTGGCTGCCCGCGCATACGCCGGGGAGCACGACCTGTTCACCGGCACCCGCAACGTCCTCCACGGCATGGGCAACTTCGTCGAGAACCGCCACGGCCGGTGGTGGGTGCCCAACCCAGCGCACGAGGAGGAGAACTTCGCCGACAAGTGGAACGAGTACCCCGAGCGACGCGAAGCCTTCATCCGCTGGCACACAGACCTCAGCATCGTCCTCGACGACCTCGTCCAGCTGCAGCGCAAGGGGCTGCACGTGCTCGCCACACGGATGTCGGAGAGCTTCACCTCGGACGCGGTGCAGCGCTCCGTGCAGCGCTACGGCGAGCGCCTCCGCCAGCAGACAACGACCGGCGCGCTACGCATGGGCGTCGGCGGCCTGCTCACCACGACCACGGCGGGGCCGCGGGTCCGGCAGCACACCTTCCATGGCCAGCACACCGACCCGCGCGGTTAACCTGACCCGGCAGCTCGTCGCGATCACCGCCGTGCTGCCCAACGTCGACGGCACTGTCCGCCGCGGCGAGCTGGACTGCACCACCCGGCTCCAGCCGACCCCGGCCAGCCAGACCTACACGGTGCGCCTGATCTACCGGCACGGCCGCCGCCCCCGGGTGACCGTCACCGATCCGCCACTTGACCTCCATCCCGGCGCAGACGCGCTCCCTCACGTCTACCCCGGCGACGAACTGTGCCTGTACTTTCCCGGCGAGTGGAAACACCACATGCTGCTGGCCGCCACCATCCTGCCCTGGACCGCCGAATGGCTCATCCACTACGAGCTGTGGCTCATCACCGGTTACTGGGCCGGAGGCGGCGACACCCACACGGTCGGCGACACCGTCACCTACCTGTCAACGCGAGACGCGTGATCACCAGCGCGCCAGCCGGCTCGTTACCGCCTCTGCCGCGTCGCCCATTGAGAGCGTGTCGGCGACGCGCAGCGTGAGGAGTCCGGCCTCGGCCTGGTCGCGGAGCTGGACGATCGCGGCATGGTCCTCGGCGCGTTGACGGACGTCGAGCGGGTAAACCGGGGTTGTCCCTGGCGAGGTCGTGCGACCAACCGTGGAAGATGCTCAGCTGCCTCGCGCAGCAGCGTCTGCGCATCCAGCCCGACGGTCAGGGCAACTTCCAGTTCCAGACCATCGCGCCCAGCCCGCTGTTCACCGTTCTCACCCGTGGCCGGGTGTCGGCCTATGCGCTGCTGCCCTTCGAGGACGAGGACGTGCGGATCTCCGTCGTCCCCAAGATGACCGAGCAGGGCTTCGGCTACGAGCTGACGCGCGTCAAGCAGCGGCAGATCGTCTCCCGGTTCTGACAGAACGACCCGATCCTCCGGCTCGGCTACCGCTACAACTAAACCTCACCTGACGGTGGACGAACGCAAACACCAGGCGGGCAATCCTCGGCTCATCAGGTCTTACCCGAATGCATCCGGATCCGCATCACCCACGGACGGGACGGGACGTAGGGCACGGCCGTCGCACGAGCACCATCCGAGCACCATCTCGTCTACATGCTGCGAAGCAAAGAGGCGTCTGACCCCGGTTACTGCAGGTCAGACGCCTCTTGATCTTGTGCGCCCGAAGGGACTCGAACCCCTAACCTTCTGATCCGTAGTCAGATGCTCTATCCATTGAGCTACGGGCGCCTGCTGCTCGGCCAGTCTACACACCGGCTTTCGCGCGGAGACTCCGGGATTCGAACCCGGGAGGGGCTTTAAGACCCCAACCGCATTAGCAGTGCGGCGCCATAGACCAGACTAGGCGAAGTCTCCCTGGTGGCCCGGAGACCACCGCGCCCGAGGATACAGGGCCACACCCACCCGGAGCAAAGCGACTACCGGGAAGCGCCCATCCCCTGCGTTTTCACCGTGTGCCATGTCACGCCCGGGTCTACGCTCCATCGATATGCAGGAGCAGCCGCCGAGCGATCCGCCCCGTCGCGAGCCCGCCGCCAAGGCCCCGCGGAGCCGCTCCCCCCGACCGACCTTCACCCCGCCGCCCACGCCGGAGCCCGCTCCCGACGTGGCGGGCGACGCACCGCCGCCTCCCCGGCGGGTCAAGGCCGCCCCGATCGTCCTCTTCCAGCCACCCGACCCCGCGCAGACCATGCCGCCGGCCGCCGACGGGCCGGCGGCCCCCCGCCCGCGCCCGCCCGCCGAGGTCGCCGCCGGCACCGATCCGGGTACGCCGACGGTCGCGCCGCCACCGGGCGCCGCCGCTGCGGACGTGCCGGTGATCGAGGAGGCACCGAAGCGCCCCCGCCGCGCGCCGGCGGCAAAGAAGGCCACCCCGGCGAAGAAGGCGGCCCCGGCGAAGAAGGCCACGTCGACGGCACGGAAGCCCGCCGTCGCGGTCGAGGCTCCGAATGCGCCCGAGACAGCGGTGCCCGCGGACACCGAGACGCCCGAGACGACCACCGCCGGACCAGGGGCGGCGGAGCCGGCCGAGGCAGCACCGGGCACCGCCGCGCCGACGCCGGCCGGGCGGGCGAGGAAGACCAAGGGCACACCGGCGAAGAAGACCGCCCCGCCGAAACGGACGCCCGCTCGCCGGGCGTCCGCCGCGCCGACCGAAATTCAGTCGGAGGCCGGCGCGCCCGCCCTCGCCCAGGGCACCACCGAACCCGCGCAGGTCCCGACCGAACCGGCTGCCGCCCCGGTCCCCGCGGAGCCCACTGCCGCCCAGGTCCCACCGGAACCGGCTGTCGCACAGGCCGAGCCCGCTACGGCGGAACCCGCAACCGCGCAGGTCGCGGCAGAATCCGTCGCCGGACAGGCCTCGACCGAACCCGCTGCAGCGCAGGTCGATCAGCCGGAGCCGCAGGCCAATGACGAGCCGGCAGCGACCGCCGCCGGGGAGATCGTTCCCGTGCTGACCGCTCAGGTCAGCCCGCAGGCGGAGAAGCACGGCTGGCGGGCGGTCGCTGCGCGCGTACTCGATCATCCGGGCTTCGCCCCCGAGCCGCTGGCCCTCGCCGCGGTGGACGCCCTCGGGCCGCGCGCCGCCGACTGGGTGGAGCGGACCCGCGACGCCTACCCGGACGCCGACGCCGACGGGCTGGCCCGGCTGGTGACCCGGCGGTTCGTCCGGCTCGCCGGCACGGGCGGTGCGCTCGCGGCGGGCGCCGGGCTGTTCGCGCCGGTGGCGGAGCTCACGGCGGTGCTCTGGACCCAGGCCAATCTGGTGCTGCACCTGGCCGCCGTCTACGGCCGTGACCCGGCGCATCCGGACCGGGTTGCCGATCTGCTGGTGCTGACGCAGGTGCACCCGGACGCCGGCACCGCCCGGGCCGCACTGGACGCGGCCCGCTCGGCGGGCGCTCCGGCGGAGGGGCCGTGGTCCCGGGCCGCCGAGGGGGCCTGGCGACTGACCACCCCGCTGGTGGCGCAGGCCGCCGGCTGGCTGGGGCTGCGGCTGGCCGCCCGGCTGCTCCCCGGCGCGGCAGCCCTCGCCGCCGCGACGGGTGACGCGGCGGCCACCGAACGCCTGGCCGCCCGCGCAATCACCCTCTACCGCCCACACCGCGCCTGACCGCTGCGCGATCTTGCAGTTTGGGCCCGCATCCAGCGCCTTTCGTCCCTTCTGTCGGGGCATCAAGTGCAAGATCGCGGGCTCGGTCGGCCTTGGTGAGGGCGGTCAGAGCCAGCTGAACCAGGACTTGGGCAGGAGGGCGTAGCCGACGAAGGCGACCACGTCGAGCAGCGTGTGCGCGACGATCAGCGGTCCCACCCGCCGGGTGCGCAGGTAGAACAGGCCGAACACCACGCCCATCACGGCGTTGCCGAGGAACGCGCCGAAGCCCTGGTAGAGGTGGTACGAGCCGCGAAGCAGGGCACTCGCCGCGAGCACCGCGCCGAACCGCCACTGGAGCTGCCGCAGCCGGGTGACCAGGTAGCCGACCACGATCACCTCCTCCAGCACGGCGTTCTGCACGGCGGCCAGGATCAGCACCGGCACCGCCCACCAGAGGGGCGGCAGCGCGGCCGGGACCAGGGTGGCGTTGATCCCGAGCTGGGCGGCCGCCCAGAACAGCGCCAGCCCGGGCAGACCGATCAGCGCCGCCAGGCCCGCGCCCCGGGCCAGGTCCGGCCCGGGCCGGGTGAGGTCGGCGCCGAGCGCCCGCGCCGGGTCGCCGGGGTCGCGCGCCAGCAGGTGTACGGCCAGCAGCACCGGCAGCAGCGCGAAGAGGATCCCGAGGAGCTGGTACGTCAGGTCGAGGTACGGCCGGGCCGACGCGGAGGTGTTCAGCGAGGCGGTCTGCTTCGACAGCCCGCCCGTGGCGGTCAGCTTGGCGACCAGCGAGACCAGGGCGTACACGGCCGACTGGCCGAGGGAGAGGCCGAGCACGAGCAGCGTCTCGGTGCCCAGGGTCCGGCGCGATACCGGGCGGGTGAGCTCGTCAACCGTCACCGGACCACTGTGCCGCACTCCGGGGCCGGTCGGCACGTCCCGGCGGCCAGGTGAGCCGATCGCACATTCTGTGCGACCGGCCGGCACGCTCCGTGGAGATTCTGTGGGGGCCGATCCGCCCGTCAGGAGAAGGAGCGTGCCCTCGTGGAGAACTTCGCGCGGCTGCTGAAGGAGAGCTGGACCCTGGTCGAGGAGGACCGGGAGCGGCTGAGCGGTCACTTCTACGCCCGGCTGTTCCTCCTCGACCCGGAGCTGCGCATGCTCTTCCCGGTGCAGATGAACGGGCAGGGTGACCGGATCCTGGAGGCGATCGTCACCGCCACCCAGACGGTCGACGACCCGGAGAGCTTCGACGAGTACCTGCGCGCGCTGGGCCGCGACCACCGGAAGTTCCACGTCGAGGCGAGCCACTACGAGACCATGGGCGTCGCCCTGCTGGACGCGCTGCGCAGCACCGCCGGGGACGGCTGGAACCTGGAGTACGACCAGGCGTGGCGGGAGGCGTACGCCAGCATCAGCGAGCGGATGCTGGCCGGGGCGGCGGCCGACGACAACCCGCCGTTCTGGCACGCCGAGGTGCTCACCCACGAGCGGCACGGCCCGGACACCGCGGTGCTGACCGTGCGCGCCCTCCAGCACCCGATGACCTGGCAGGCCGGCCAGTACGTGAGCGTCGAGGCGCCCCGCTACCACCCGCGGGTGTGGCGGACGTACTCGGTGGCGAACGCCCCGAACGAGGAGAACGTGCTGGAGTTCCACGTGCGGACGCCGGCCGGGGCGGCGGGCTGGCTCTCCGGGGCGCTGGTCCGGCGGACCAAGCCGGGCGACCTGCTGCGGGTGGCCGCGCCGATGGGCTCGATGACCCTGGACCGCGCCTCGACCCGCGACATCCTCTGCGTTGCGGGCGGGGTCGGGCTGGCCCCGATCAAGGCGCTGGTGGAGGAGCTGACCCGGGTCAACCGGACCCGCTGGGTACACGTCTTCTACGGGGCCCGCCGGCGGGCGGAGATGTATGGGCTGCCCGACCTGGAGAAGCTGGTGGCCGCCCACCCGTGGCTGTCGGTGACCCCGGCGTGCAGCGAGGACCCGGACTTCGACGGCGAAGTGGGCGACATCTCCGAGGTGGTCACCCGGTACGGCCCGTGGACCACGCACGACTGCTACGTCTCCGGCTCGGCCGCCATGGTCCGGGCGACCCTGCGTGCGCTGGCCGCCGACGACGTGCCGGCGGACAACATCCGTTACGACACCTTCGGCTCCCTCTAGACCTTGCTCCCCCCGAGCCGGGTCGCGTGCCCCTGCCCCCTGGGGCACGCGACCCGGCCCCGTTCACCGGTACGCGGGTCGGGCCGGCAACCGGCCCGCGTACCGGAGTTCCGGCGGTCAGTAACGCCAGGGGGTGCCCGTCTCCCGGTATTCCTCGACCGGCACCAGCGGCACGCCGGGGGCCATCCGGTCGGCGTAGAGGCGGCCCTCCAGGTGGTCGATCTCGTGGGCGACCAGCCGCGCCATGGCGTACTCGAAGGACGTGATGACCCGGCTGCCGTCCCACTGGGCGTGCTCGACGTCGATCCGCAGTGGCCGGGGCACCAGCCCGCGGTGGTCGAAGAAGGAGAGGCAGCCCTCATACTGCTCGTCGGCGTCGGGGGAGCTGTCCACCACCCGGGGGTTGAGCAGCACGACGGGTTCGGCCGCCCGGTCGGCGGGGCGGACCAGGGCGGCGGCCCAGCCGAGGCCGAGCTGCGGCGCGGCGATGCCGACGCCCTTGCTGAACGGGTGCAGCTCGTCGAGGCGGACCAGCAGGCCGGAGAGCCGGTCGACCACGTCCCGGGCGAGCTGTTCCTCGCGCGGCAGGTCGAACTGGCGGGCGGGCTGCCGGAGCAGGTCGTCGCCGCGCTGCACGATGCCGACGGCGCGCATCCGGTCGCTGGCCCGCACTCGGGTGCCGGGGGCCGGGCCGTCGGGCACGACGTCGGCGGGCTGGCTGCGGAACCGCCACTGCATCCGGTAGCGGGCGTTCAACGGCGGGTCGTCGGTCGCCCAGTCGAAGATCGCCCGGCCGCCGTCGTCGCTGCGCTGGATCGGGGTACGCAGCGGCCCCTCCTCGGCGGAGAGGGAGGTCTCGGCACCCCACACCTTGGGGTCGAGGTCGGCGGGGAGGTCGAGGCGGACAGCGAGGTGCCGGGTGGGCAGGCGTACGGCGCGCTGGAACCAGGGGCCCCACTTGTCCCGCCCGACCCGGTACGCGTATTCGATGGTGACCCGGTCGCCGGGGTAGAGCGGGAAGCGCCCCTCGTCGTTCTCGAAGAGCAGCCAGATCTCCTTGAACGCGTCCCGGTCGTGCTTGGCCCGCCAGTGCATCGGCTCGCGCGCGCCCCCGTCGTCGCGGTACGCCGTCAGTTGCAGCTCGGCGAAGGTGAGCGGGTGCTCCCGGTGGTGCCGGTTGGAGCGGCCGGGGTCGTTGGGGTAGCGGTCGACGGCGACCCGGACCAGGTAGCGGGTGACCGGCTCGGTGCCGGCGTTGTACAGCTCCCGCCGGATCGCGCAGTGGTAGCCGCCGTCGTCGGTGTAGGTGAGCGTGGCCGACTCGCGCTCGACCACCAGCCCGGTGCCGGGCGGCAGCCACTGGCCGGGCACGGGCGGGTCCCGGTGCGCCCCGCCGGCGCGGCCGTGCCGCAGTTCCTCGTACTCCCGGAAGCGCTGCCAGATCGCGCCGCTGGCTTCCAGCACGGCCTCGGCGCGGCGGGCGAAGTCCTCGGTGGGCCGGTGCCGGCGCCCCTCGACGTGGCTGACGTAGGACGGGTCGAAGCCCATGAGAGTCGCCAACTGCTTCTTGGACAGCCCTCGGCCGGTGCGGTGCCGGGCGAGTTCGGCCGCGAACGAGTCGGCGGCACGCTCGATCGGTGAGGTCGTCATCGGCTTCCTCGTACGCGGGAAGACCATTTTCACGTTCGGTGGCCGAACGTGTACGGAAACTGCCTCGTATTCGACATTCACCTTGACAATTCAGCGGTGTCCGTCGATGCTTGCGCGGCCCGCCGCCCCGCTCGGCGGCGTTTTCCGCCCACCTCGCCGGGTACTACGCGACGGGCGACGGAGTGACCGGGACCTCTCCCCGGAGTCCACCGGACCACTTCCCCTCCACCGGGAGCTGTGGTTAGGCTAGCCTTAGTCCGGGTCGGCGACAGCCGGCGGCCGGTTTGGCGACCAGACAGGGGACGACCAGGTGACTGCGGTGATGCCGGGGCAGGACGCCGCCATCCCGTTCGCCCCGGTGACCGCGACCCTGCGCGCCATGTTCGGCACGGACGACCTGCCCGGGCTGGCGCCCGGCCTGCTGGTCACCGACGGCGCGGCCCATTGGGCCCCGGCCACCCGGCTGGTCGACGGCACCCTGCTCCCCGAGTTTCTGCGGGCCGCTGGCCGGCGCTGGGGCGGCACCCCGCACGCCTGCGCCGCGCTGGCCTGGAAGTCGTACAGCTACTGGACCGCCCTGCCCGTGGTGCTCGGCTGGGCCTCGGCCCGGCGGGTGCCGCTGCTCGACCCGGCCGACGTGCTGGTCCACTTCGAGGACCACCACCAGCTGCTCACGCTGGGCCTGCGCAGCTCGACCAGGGTGGCGGTGCTGCCCGGCGATCCGCTGGCGCTGACCGGCCTCCCGGGTGTCCGGGTCGTCGCCGACGAGGCCGCGCTGCTCGACGCGCTGCGCACCTCGCTGCTCGACGCCCACTTCGGCCCGCTGATCGCCGCCATCCAGGGCGAGGTCCGGATCGGCACCCGTACGCTGCTCGGCTCGGTCGCCTCCGGCATCGCGCACGGCATCCTGCGCGCCTCGGACGCGCTGCCCGGCTCCTCGACCGCGACCATCGGCACGCTGCTCGACGCGCTCGACCTGAGCGACCTCGTCGAGCTGGTGCCCGGCCCGGCCGGCGAGCCGACCGTGCAGCGGCGCACCTGCTGCCTGGCCTTCACCCTGCCCCGGCCGAAGATCTGCCAGGGCTGCTGCGTCCGCCAGTCCTGACCGGGCCGCCCCGTTCAGTCGACCAGGGGACGTACGTCCCAGAGCCAGACCCCGGCGGTGAAGGTCGGCCTGACCCCGGTCAGTTCGGTCATCCCCCGATACATCGAGCCCGCCTGCCGCAGCCGCGGGTCGAGGATCACCGCGCCCGCCCGCCAGTAACGCAGGTCGTCCACGGCGGCCACCCGGTCCTGCGGGGTGATCGGCGGCACCGCGTCGGTCTGCCGGATGGTGGTGAAGAAGTCGCTGGTGGGGCGGGGCGGCGCGGTGAAGAGGGCGACCCGGCCGGCGCCCGGCCGGGTGTCCGGATAGAGGAAGTAGCCCCGGGCCAGCGGCATGTCCAGCCGGGTCTCGGCGGACCAGCGCAGCGGGACGGCGTACGTGGTGTCGGGCAGCGGGAGCGTGACGATGCTGTGCCCGCCGGCCACGTAGGGCCGCCAGGCGCCGGAAGTGACGAAGGCCGGGGTGGGGTCGAGGCGCACCGCGGGCAGCGGGGTGGGCAGGAGCGGCAGCAGCGCCATGGTGAGCACGGTGGCGGTGACGAACCGGATCTGCCGGCGGGCGGCCGGGTGCCGCCGGGCCAGCCGCCGGACGTGCTGGGCGCCGAGCGCGAGCAGGATGCCGACGATCGGGGTGAGCGCCAGCGACCACCGGGTGGGCACCACCGAGTGCAGGATCGGCAGGTGCTCCAGCGCGGCCCAGGGGCCGGGGATGCCGGTGTCCCGCCCGTCGAACTGGATCTCCCGGCCGAGCGAGAACAGCACGAAGACCGCACCCACGGCGGCCAGGCCGAGCACCACGACGCTGCGGCGCAGCCACCAGATGAGCGCGACCACCAGTACCGCGAGCGGCCAGCCGAAGAAGGCGTTCTCCTCGGTGGCGTTCCTGGCCAGCCAGGCGCTGCCCCGCGCGTCGCCGGCGAGCGACTCCCGGGACCAGGCGACGTAGGAGGCGAGGTCGGTGCGGTAGCCCCGGATCAGCGTGGAGAGCCCCTGGTAGGCGCCCGGGCCGAAGAACTGCACGGAGAGCGGGTAGGCCAGCAGCGCCGCCGAGAACCCGGCGGCCACCGCGAGCCCGGCGACGAAGGACCGGGTGGCCGGACGCAGTTCGGGCCGGCCGAGGGCGAGCGCCAGCACCACGACGCCCAGCCCGAGGGCGGTCATCAGCAGGATCTCCAGGTTGAGGAAGGCCTGCCAGACGATCAGCAACCCGAGCAGCAGGCCGTTGCGCAGCCAGCCGCCCGGCTCGACCAGGCGCAGTGTCCGCCACACGATCAGCGGCACCACGAACTGGCTGACGATGTTGGGGTGGGCGTTGGCGTGCGAGACCATCGCCGGCGCGAACGCACAGAAGGCGGCCCCCAGCCAGGCCGGCCCGCGGGCCAGGCTCAGCACCCGGGAGAGGACGAAGTACCAGGCCACGCCGGTGGCGGCCATTCCCAGGGTGAGAAAGATGAGAAACGACCAGCGGGGCCCGAACAGAACGGTGACCGGCGTCATTGGTAGCGAAATGGATAATACGGACGTATTAGCCATCAGATTGACGCCGTCCGGCACATTCATCCGGTCCGAGGTGAACGGATAGGCAAAATCGGTCACCACCCGCGCACCGTGCGCCATCATCCACTCGAACTGCGCCTGATCGGTGCGGTTGTCCCGGACCCCGTTGGCCGGGTCCAGCCAGAGCCGGGCGGTGATCCAGAAGGCGAGCAGCACGAAGCTGAGCACGGCGACGAGGTCGAGCCACCTACCCCGCCCCGGCCGTTCGCCCTCGTCGGGCCCGTCCTCGGCGGCACCACCCGGGGCGGCGTCCGATTCAGGAGTAGTCATGACAATTCAGAGCGTAGTCAGGGTATGGCAGGGCCGTGACATGTTTCTGGGTACTGGCGTACTATGTGCCGGGTTCGCCGACCGCCGATCACGTGCCCACCCCCGACCGCAATTCGGCCACCCCCGGTGCCCCGATCCCCCCGCCATCCATCCGGATGGTTGACTCTGTCGGTCCAGGCGCGGGTCAGTCATATCGTGAGGAATCGACGCATGGCAGATATCACTGGGGACCAGCGCGTCCAGTCGGAGGTGCTCGAGGGCCTCGCCACGGCGGTCAACCACCGCCGGTGGTTCGTCGAGCTCGCCGTGCCCTACCTCGGTGACAACCCCATCGAGATCGGCAGTGGCCTGGGTGACTACGCCCTGGAGTGGTCGGAGCACCTGCCCCGGATCACCGCCACCGAGGCGGACCCGGACCGCCTGGTCCGGCTCAAGGAGCGGCTGGCCGAGCACCCGGGCATCGAGGTCCGGCAGATGCTGCTGCCGCACTCCGAGCGCGGCGACTACAGCGCGGCCGTGTCGTACAACGTGCTGGAGCACATCGATGACCACGTGGGCGCGCTGCGCAGCATGCGCGACCTGGTGCGCCCGGACGGCGCGGTGATCATCATCGTGCCCGCGTTCCAGTTCGCGATGAGCCCGGCGGACATCGCCACCGGCCACGTCCGGCGCTACACGAAGAAGACCCTGGCCGCGGCGATGACCGAGGCGGGCCTCACCGTGGAGAAGATCCACTACGCGAACGCGCTCGGCCTCATCGGCTACTTCATGGCCACCAAGGTCTTCCGGCTCATGCCGAAGGAGGGCCCCATGGTGAAGGTCTACGACACCCTGGTCCTCCCGGCCACCAAGGCCGCCGAGCAGCGGGTCCGGCCGCCCTTCGGCCAGTCCGTCTTCGCGGTCGCCCGCGTCCCGGCCTGACCGGAACGGGGCCTCCGCTTCCGCGGAGGCCCCGTCGCCTCACTCCTTGACCTGGTACGTCGGACGGATCACCGCCCGGGCCAGGGTGTGGAAGGCCAGGTTGAAGCCGACGTACGCCGGGCTGGCACCCTTGCCGACGTCGAGCCGCTCCACGTCCACCGCGTGCACGGCGAAGACGTACCGGTGCGGCCGGTCACCGGGCGGCGGGGCGGCGCCCCCGTAGCCGGTGTCGCCGTAGTCGTTGCGGATACTGAAGGCGGTGCCGAGGTCGCCCTCCTTGACCCCGGTGGGCAGCTCGGTGACCGAGGCGGGCACGTCCACCAGCACCCAGTGCCAGAAGCCGCTGCCGGTCGGCGCGTCCGGGTCGAAGCAGGTGACCACGAAGCTCTTGGTCTCGTCCGGGAAGCCCGACCAGGCCAGGTGCGGGGAGACGTTCTCACCCCCGGTGCTGCCGTGCGCGTACCGGGCGTCCATCGGCTCGCCGTTGTGCACGTCGTCACTGGTCAGGTTGAACGACGGCACCGTCGGCAGCAGCTCGTACGGGTCCGGGGCGATCGGTCGTTCCAGGCTCATCGAAACGGTCCTTCCGGGTGCACACGAATGTCCTGCGCCCCTTCATACCCCCTCCGCCGCCCGAATCGAACCGGAAGGCTCCAGTGTCCGGCTTGGCGCCGCGGCCACTCCGCAGCGGCATGACGTACCTGCGAGCACCTCGACAGACGGGCCCAGCCGCCCGCCGGCCGAACCGAGGCGGAAACTTTCGCTCCTGTCCGCGTAAGTCTCGGTCAACGGCCGAGGCGTTGATTGACGAGGCGTGCAAACGCACGGGGCCCAGGCAGGGAAGTTGCCCAGTACAGGCAAGACCCTCCAGTAGCGGACGACCAGATGAGCTTTCGTAAGCCTTCCGGAAGTTGTTGACAGCGCGATGACGCCGCTCGATGATGCGAGCATCGACGAACCTCAACGGCTGCCAGTCCGGGCAACGGCAGCGACCTGGTTCCTCGGTCGTCATCGACCACGAGAGGGATACACGCCGTGAACGACTCCCCCGCCCTACCGGAACGCCGCGGGCGCAACCGCATCAGGCTGCTCATCGCCGGTGTCAGCACCGTCGTGCTGGCCGCAGCCTCGGCGACCCTGGCCGGCATCGCCCACGCCGAGGCCGACCGGACCGTCACCTCGAACTCCACCGGCACCCACAACGGCTACTTCTACTCGTACTGGAAGGACAACGGCAACGTCACCATGACGCTGGGGCCCGGCGGGAACTACAGCGTCCAGTGGAGCAACATGAACAACATGGTGGTGGGCAAGGGCTGGAAGCCCGGCTCCAGCCACACCGTGAACTACTCGGGCACCTTCAGCCCGAACGGCAACGGCTACCTGGCGCTCTACGGCTGGACCAGGAACCCACTCATCGAGTACTACGTCGTCGAGAACTTCGGCAGCTACAACCCGAGTTCGGGCGCCACCCGGCTGGGCTCCGTCACCACCGACGGCAGCACCTACGACATCTACCGCACCCAGCGGGTCAACCAGCCCTCCATCGACGGCACCGCGACGTTCTACCAGTACTGGAGCGTCCGGCAGTCGCACCGCAGCAGCGGCACCATCACCACCGCCAACCACTTCAACGCCTGGGCCAGCCTCGGCCTGAACCTCGGCACCCACGACTACCAGATCATGGCCACCGAGGGCTACCAGAGCAGCGGCAGCTCCAACATCACGGTGAGCGAGGGCCCCGTCGGCCCCACCCAGCCGACGACCCCGCCGCCGGCGACGAGCAGCCCGCCGCCGAACCCGGGCGGCGGAGCGTGCCGCGCGAGCAATTCGGTAAGCGCGTGGAACAACGGCCTTACCGACAACATCACCATCACCAACACCGGCACGACCGCCATCAACGGTTGGTCGCTGAAGTTCACCCTCGCGTCCGGGCAGACCATCACCTCTGGCTGGAACGCCACGTACTCACCGAGCAGCGGCCAGGTGACCGCGACCAACGTCAGCTACAACGCGAGCATTCCACCGGGCGGGTCGACCACGATCGGCTTCCAGGCCACCCACAGCGGCAACACCGCCGCACCGAGCGGCTTCAGCCTCAACGGCGCCGCCTGCAGCACCTGAGAGCAGCCCTGCTGTGCCGGGTCTGGCACCTCCAGGCCCGGCACAGACAGAAGCCCCCTGACCGGCGTCTGCGTTGGTCAGGGGGTTTGTTGATCAGGAGGCGGAGGGTGTGGGATTCGAACCCACGAAGGACATCGCTGCCCTTACCGGTTTTCAAGACCAGCGCCATCGGCCACTAGGCGAACCCTCCCTGCCACGTCCCCGACGGGTACGCGGCCGTGCCTAGTCTGCCACGGGCGGTGGAACGGGCGAGCCGCCGTCCCACCCCTGCTGTCAGGATGCTCCCGTGTGGGAGACCCCGGCGGTGGTGCTGATCAGCGGAATCATGGCGGCCGGCAAGTCCACTGTGGCCGAGCTGCTGGCCCGGCGGCTGCCCCGCGCGGTGCACCTGCGCGGTGACGTGTTCCGCCGCATGATCGTCAGCGGGCGGGCCGCGATGACCGCCCAGCTCACCGACGAGGCGTGGCGGCAGCTCCGGCTCCGCTACGACCTCGCCGCGTCGGCCGCCGACCGCTACGCCGCCGCCGGCTTCACCGTGGTGCTCCAGGACGTGGTGCTCGGCCCGGACCTGCCGGCCCTGGTCGACGGGATCCGGCACCGGCCGCTCGCCGTGGTGGTGCTCGCACCCCGCGCCGACGTGGTCGCCGTGCGCGAGCGGGACCGGCCCAAGCAGGGGTACGGCGACTGGCCGGTCGCCGACCTGGACGCCGAGTTCCGGGCCGACACGCCCCGGATCGGGCTCTGGCTGGACACCTCGGCGCAGACCCCCGAGGAGACGGTGGACGAGATTCTGGCCCGGGCGTGGACGGCCGGCCGGATCGGGTAAGACTGGGTCATGCACGCGATCACGATCCCGAAACCCGGTGGACCCGAGGCGCTCGTCTGGGCGGCGGTGCCCGATCCGGAGCCCGGCCCGGGCGAGGTGGTGATCGAGGTGCGGGCCAGCGCGGTCAACCGGGCCGACCTGCTGCAACGGCAGGGGCAGTACCCGCCGCCGCCGGGCGCGCCGGCGTACCCGGGGTTGGAGTGTGCCGGGGTGGTGGCGGCGCTCGGTCCGGGGGTGACCGGCTGGGCGGTCGGCGACGAGGTCTGCGCGCTGCTGGCCGGCGGCGGGTACGCCGAGCGGGTCGCCGTGCCCGCCGGTCAGCTGCTGCCGGTGCCGGCGGGGGTGGACTTGGCCGACGCGGCGGCGCTGCCCGAGGTGGCTTGCACGGTCTGGTCGAACGTGGTGCAGCTCGCCGGGCTCACCGAGGGCGAGACACTGCTGGTGCACGGCGGCGGCAGCGGGATCGGCACGTTCGCCATCCAGCTCGGGGTGGCGCTCGGCGCGACGGTGGTGGTGACCGCTCGCGCGGAGAAGCACGAGCGGCTGCGCGAGCTGGGCGCCGCGCACGCGATCGACTACCGGGAGCAGGACTTCGTCGAGGAGGTCCGCCGGGTCACCGACGGCCGGGGCGCGGACGTGATCCTGGACATCATGGGCGCGGCGTACCTGCCGCGGAACGTGGCGGCGCTGGCCACCGGCGGGCGGCTCGTGGTGATCGGCATGCAGGGCGGCCGCAAGGGCGAGCTGGACCTGGGGATGCTGCTGGCGAAGCGCGCCTCGGTGCACGCGACCGCGCTGCGTTCCCGCCCGCTCGCGGAGAAGGCGGAGATCGTCCGGGGCGTCCGTGAGCAGGTGTGGCCGCTGGTCGAGTCGGGGAAGATCCAACCGGTGGTGCACGCCCGGGCGAAGATGGCCGACGCCGCCGACGCGCACCGGCTGGTGGAGACCAGCGACCACCTGGGCAAGGTGCTGCTGGTCCGGTGACCGGTCAGGCCCCGTCCGAGCCGGGGCGGGGGAGCATGAGCCGGGGGCCGGCGCCCTCGGCGGCGAGCGCGTCGCCCGGGTTGTAGAGGGTGCAGCGCTGCAGCGACAGGCAGCCGCAGCCGATGCAGCCGTCCAGGTCGTCGCGGAGTTTGCCGAGCAGCCGGATCCTCTCGTCCAGCCGGTCCCGCCAGGATCGGGAGAGGGCGGCCCAGTCGTCGGGGGTGGGCGTCCGCGACGACGGCAGCGAGTCCAGCGCCTCCCGGATCTCCTCCAGCGAGACGCCGACCTGCTGGGAGATCCGGATGAAGGCCACCCGGCGCAGTTCGGTGCGGGCGTAGCGGCGCTGGTTGCCGCCGGTCCGCTCGGCGCGGATGAGCCCGAGCCGCTCGTAGTAGCGCAGCGCGGAGGCAGCCACCCCGCTGCGGGCGGAGAGCTGTCCGATGGTGAGCGTTGCTTCGTGCATCACAGAGCCTTGAGTTGAAGTGAGCTTCAACTCCGAGGCTATCCGCATGACGACGACGACCGCCACCGACCCCGCGGTGCTGAGAACGCTGCTCGACCGGGTACGCGCCGGCCGCGAGTTCGGCGCCAACGTGTATTCGACGCTGGACGTGCTCCAGGTGCTCTACGACCGGGTGCTGCGCATCACCCCGGCAACCGTGGACGACCCGGACCGGGACCGCTTCCTGCTCTCCAAGGGGCACGCGGTAGCCGGCTACTACGCGCTGCTCGCCGCCAAGGGCTTCATCCCGGTGGCGTGGCTGGACGACCAGGGCGGCCCGGAGAGCCGGCTCGGCGACCACCCCGACCGGCTGCTGGTGCCCGGGGTGGAGATTGGCTCCGGGTCGCTCGGCCACGGCCTGGGCCTGGGCGTGGGCACCGCGCTCGGGCTGCGGGCCCAGGGCCGCACCGACCCCCGGGTGTACGTGCTGCTCGGCGACGCCGAGTTGGATGAGGGCTCGAACCACGAGGCGATCGCCTACGCGGGCGCCACCGGGCTCGGCAACCTGACCGCGATCGTGCTGGACAACCGGTCGGCGAGCCACGGCTGGCCGGGCGGCGCGGCCAGCCGGTTCACCGTGAACGGGTGGACCGCCACGACCGTCGACGGCCGGGACCACGCCGCCCTGCACACCGCCCTGACGGGGCACGACCACCACCGGCCGCACGCCGTCGTCGCGGTCGTCACCGACGGGGAGTGACCATGACCACGACCATGCGCGAAGCCTTCGTTACCGCCGCCGAGGACGTGCTGGCGGATCCCCGCAGCGCGATCGTGCTCGCCGACATCTCGGCCGCCGCGTTCGCCCCGGCCGCCGCGCGCCACCCGGGCCGGGTGGTCAACGTCGGCATCCGGGAGCAGTTGATGGTGGGCGTGGCCGGTGGGCTGGCGCTGACCGGGCAGCGGCCGATCGTGCACAGCTACGCGCCGTTCCTCGTCGAGCGGGCGTACGAGCAGCTCAAGCTGGACCTCGACCACCAGGGGGTCGGTGCGGTGCTGGTCAGCGTCGGCGCGTCCTACGACCGGGCGGCGGCGGGGCGGACCCACCTCGCTCCGGCCGATGTGGCGCTGATCGACACGCTGAACGACTGGACGGTGCACGTGCCCGGCCACCCGGACGAGGTGCCGGGGCTGTTGCGGGACGCCGTGTGCGGGCAGGGGTCGGCGTATTTGCGGCTGTCCACGCAGACCAACGCCCGGGCGTACCCCGAGGCGGGTGGCCTGCGGGTGATGCGGGACGCCGGGCCCGAAGCGCCACTGCTCGTGGCGGTCGGACCGCTGCTGGACGCGGCCCTCGCGGCGGTGGCCGACCGGCCGGTCACGGTGGCCTGGACCCACCGGCCGCGCCCGTTCGACACGGCCGGGCTGCGGGCGCTCGCCGGCACCGAGGTGATCCTGGTCGAGCCGTACCTGGCGGGCACCTCGGCCCGGGTGGTGGGCGCGGCGCTGGCCGACCGGCCGCACCGGCTGCTCGCCCTCGGGGTGGGCCGGTCGGACCTGCGCCGCTACGGCACGGCCGAGGACCACGACCGCTGGCACGGCCTGGACGCGGCCGGCCTCCGCCGCTCGGTCGACGCGTTCCTCACCCCGGCCCGGGCCGCCGCCTGAGCGACGAAACGATGGGACCCCGCGACGCCGGCCTGTGCCGGGGTGCGGGGTCCGTGTCGTGCGTGGGGCGTCAGCGGGTGGCGGGGCCGACCGGGCGGCGCCGGGCGCGCTCGCGGGCCAGGATCCAGATCGCCTCGACGCCGTCCTTCCAGGTGATCTTCTTGCCCTCCTCGCGGCCCCGGGCGCGGTAGCTGATCGGGACCTCGTAGGGGCGGATGCGCTGGCGGAGCAGCTTGCCGGTGACCTCGGCCTCCATACCGAAGCCGCGCGAGCGGACCTGGAGCGAGCGGTAGAGCTCCAGCGGCATCAGCTTGAAGCAGGTCTCCAGGTCGCCGATGTACGAGTTGTAGAGCACGTTGGCGGCCAGGGTCACGCCCTTGTTGCCCATCACGTACCAGAAGCTGTAGGAGCTGTGGCTGCCGAAGGTGCGGTTGCCGTAGACCACCGTGGCCCGCCCGTCGAGCACGGGCTCGAGCAGCCGCGGGATGTCCTGCGGGTCGTACTCGAGGTCGGCGTCGAGGATGACCATGTACTCACCCTCGGCGTTGTCGACGGCGGTCTTGATCGCCGCGCCCTTGCCGGCGTTGCGCTGGTGGGTGATCACCCGGAGCCGGGCGTCGTCCATCCGGCCCAGCACCTCGCCCGTGCCGTCCCGGCTGCCGTCGTCCACGACGACAAGTTCGATCTCGCACGGGTAGTCGACCGCCAACGCCTGCTTGAGGGCATCCGCGATGCGTTCTTCCTCGTTGTAGACCGGCATGAGGATCGAGAGCTTCACGGGTTCTCCACGGTGGCGACGGCAAGTCGGGGCCTAGCCTAACCCGACTGGTCGTCGAGGTCACCACAGCCCGCCCCTGGCCTGGCCGGACACCGGCGGCGCCGTCCGTCCGATCTGCCGGAGAAGTGCCCTTCCGCATCGGGCCGCAACGTTTCCGAGACGCATTCACATCCTGCCACCGGACGGTTACCGTCTGGTAACTCAATCGACCTCTCGCGATTGAGGCGAAAGGAGTGCGTCGATGTCTGGTACCCCCGCCAGGCGCGCACGGACCACCCGACGCCGCACCCTGGCCGTCGTGTCCGCCGCCGCCCTCGCCCTACCGCTGCTGGTCGGACCGCTCGCCCCCGCGGCCGCCGCCGACCGGCCCGCCGTCCAGCCGCTCCCCGCCGCGCTGGAGACCGTCCGCGCCGCCGAGGCCACCGCCCTCTACGGCTCCCCCGAGATCCGGCCGCTCGAGCAGCGGCGTACCGCCCTGGTCACCATGGGTGACAGCGAGATCTCCGGGGAGGGCGTCGGGAACTACGTGCCCGGCACCCACACCGACGGCAACTGGTGCGACCGCTCGTACGACCAGGCGGTCTTCCGCACCGGCATCCCCGCGGACCAGAAGTACAACCTGGCCTGCTCGGGCGCGACCCCGTGGAACCTGATCGCCGGCGGGCCGACCCAGCACAACGAGCTGAACCAGGGCGACCAGTTGGCGATCAAGGCGCGCAACACGCACGTCCGGCTGATCTGGGTGGTGGTCGGCGCGAACGGCGACGGCACCATCCAGTTCGGGCCGGTGGCCACCGACTGCGCGGTGCGCCGGGTGTTCTTCCAGGGCGCGTGCTGGCCGACCTACACCGACCAGTGGACGATCCGCACCGACGGCAGCCGCCGGGCTGTCGAGGAGGCGCTGAACTCGATCCGGCAGACCATGACCGCCGCCGGTTACCTGCGCAGCGACTACGAGCTGGTGCTCATGTCGTACCCGAGCCCGGGCAGCCCGGACGTGGAGGACAACCCGAACTTCCCCGGCTGGTACGCCGGCGGCTGCCTGCTCTACCTGGCCGACATGGCGTTCGCCCGGAACAAGGCGGTGCCGATGTTCGAATCGGCGCTGCGCGCCGCCGCCGGCAACACCGGCACCCGCTACCTGGACGCCAGCCGGCTCTTCCACGGCCACGAGGTGTGCACCGACAACACCTCGGTCCGCGGCCTCTACATCGAGGTCGGGATCTGGGACGAGAACGCCGCCCGGCAGTCGTTCCACCCCAACTTCCGCGGGCACGGCATGTTCGCCCAGTGCGTCACCCAGTTCTGGAACGCGGGCTCCCAGCGGGCCACCTGCGTCGACCCGGCGAGCACCGGGCAGGGCGTGCTGGTCGACGGGCTGCTGGAGTTCAAGCAGCTGCGCAACGCGGCCACGGGCACCTGTGTCGACGGCCGGGGCTACGACTCCCGCAACGGCACGATGCAGCAGTCGTACGCCTGCCACGGCGGCCGCAATCAGGGCTTCTGGTACGACCCGGCCCGGCAGTCGCTGCACTCCGAGCTCTCCCACGACCGCTGCCTGGACGTGAGCGGCGGCAGTCTCACCGCCGGCACCACGGTCAACATCCACGACTGCCACGGCGGGGCAAACCAGAAGTTCGTCTTCGTCGGCAACCAGCTCCGGCCTGCCGGCGCGCAGAACCTCTGCGTCGCGTTCGACAACCCCTGGCTCACCACCCCGCGGCTGCGGCTGGCGACCTGCTCCACGAGCACCCGCCAGCAGTGGTCCTTCGAGTCCCGCTCCTACGCGAACCCGGTCGGCTACGGCCACGACGACTTCATCGGGTCACGCGTCTACTGAGGAACGGCGCCGGGGCCGGCGCGCTCGCGCCGGCCCCGGCGCCCGCCTCACCGCTGCTTGACCGGGACCACGATCAGCCGGGCCACCCCGTTGTCGCCGTCCTTCGCGCCGGCCACGCCGACCGTCGTGCCGACCTTGATGTCGCTCGACTGCACGGTGGTGCGCCGCTCGACCACCCGGAGCTTCTCGTCGAAGGTCCAGGTCATGGTGAAGCCGTCGGTGGACTTCACGGTCATCGACTTCGCGTCGATCGCGGTCACCTGGCCGCGCTGCACGGCGACGGTCTTCGTCCCGTCGTCCTTCGTCTGCACCGCGACCTCGCCGTGCAGGGTGTTCCTGCGCAGCAGCACCCGGGCGCGGTGCCGCTTGCGCCAGTCCTGCGCCCGCGCGCCCCGCTTGTCCCGCGGGCCGGCCTGCTCACCGGGCGCGCCGGAGGCCGAGGGAGCCGGCGCGGCGACCGGGTCCACGTCCAGCTCGTCGGCGTCGACACCGAGCGCGGCCAGCGCCTGACCGTCCGCGCCCAGGGCGGCGGCCACCTCCACGGCGGTCTCCTTCGCCGAATCCTGGGCGACCTGGGCCGGGCCGCAGCCGGCGAGGCCGAGCGCGGCCGCCGCGAGCAGCGCGGTGACGCCGGTGACGATTCCCTGACGTGCCATCAGTGTTCCTCTCGTCCGTGGTGCCCTCAGCATCCCCCGCTCGCACGAGCGGATCGTCAGGCCGATGTTCGGGTCAGGTAAGGATCGCCGGGCAGCCGGACGGTGAAGGCCGCACCGCCCTCCGGCGCGTGCCCGGCCGTGATCTGGCCGCCGAGCCGCCGGACCAGCCCGGCGGCGAGCGCCAGCCCCAGGCCGCTGCCCACCTTGCGCACCCCCCGGTACCGCTGGTGCAGCGCCCCCCGCTCGAAGGCCACCGCCAGGTCGTCGTCGGTGAAGCCGGGCCCGCCGTCCCGGACCTCGATGAGGCCGCCCGCCGCCGGGTCCGCGCCGGCCGGCCGGACCGCGAGCACCACCGGCGCCTCCGGGGGTACGACCCGCAGCGCGTTCTCCAGCAGCCCGTCCACCACCTGCCGGATCCGCCCCGGATCGGTGTACGCGGGCACCGGCCCGTCCGGCGCCTCCACCCGGAACGGCACGCCGACGGCCGCGCACCGGTCGGACCAAGTGCGTGCCGCGTCGGCGGCGAGCCGGGCCAGGTCGACCGGCCCGGGTTCCAGCGGGAAGTCGGCGGCCTCCAGCCGGGCCAGCGCCAGCAGGTCGCTGACCAGCCGGTCCAGGTGCTCGGCCTCGGCGAGCACGGTCCGGCCGGTCGCCGGCACCCCGTCGGCCTCGATCACCCCGTCGGCCAGCGCCTCGGCGTAGCCCCGGATGGCGGTGAGCGGGGTGCGCAGCTCGTGCGAGACCGAGAGCAGGAACTCGCGTTGCCGCCCCTCGCTGGTGGCGAGGGCGGCGGCCAGCCCGTTCAGCGCGTACGCCAGGTCGGCGACCTCGTCGGGCGGTTCGACCGGCACCCGGACCGCCCGGTCCCCGGCGCGCAGCCGGGCGGCGGCGGTGGCCGCGGTCCGGATCGGCCGGGCCAGCCGACGGGCCAGCAGCAGGCCGGCGGCGACCCCGGCGGCGAGCCCGGCGAGCAGCGGCAACCAGAGGGTGCGCAACACCTGCCGCCAGGGGCCGGCGGTGGTGGCCCGGGTCAGCACCACCCCGTCCCCGCCGGGCAGCGCCCGCCCCTCGACCAGGGCCCGCTCGCCGCCGACCAGCCGCCGGCCGGAGACGTCCCGGCCGGCGGCCACCCGGTTCACCACCGGCCGGGGCAGGCCGGCCCGGTCCACCTGCCCGGCCCGGATCAGATACACCTCGATCTGCTGCTCGCGGAGTTGGCGGATGAGCCGGTCCCCGGCGGTGTCCCGCTGGCGTACCGCGCGGACCCGGAGCACGTCGGCGGCGAGCCGGGCCTGGGCGGCCAGCGCCGCCTGGTCGCGCCGCTCCGCGCCGCGCACCGCCAGGGGGACCGCGACCACCGCGGTGACCAGCACCGACACCAGCGCCACCGCACAGGTGACCAGCACCGCGCGGGCGGTCAGGGTGTGCGCGAACCGCCGCCGGGGCGGGGCCGGGGGGCCGGGCCCGATGACCGGGAGCGCGACGGTGGGCTGCTCAGGCATCGGCCGCGTACCCGACCCCGCGGTGAGTGCGGATCACGCTGGCCGGGCCGAGCTTGGCCCGCACCTGCGCCACGTGCACGTCGACGGTCCGGGTGCCGGCGTGGGCCGCGTACCCCCAGACCCCGGCCAGCAGTTCCTCCCGGGTGAAGACCCGGCCGGGCCGGGCCATCAGGTGGGCGAGCAGGTCGAACTCGGTGGAGGTGAGCTGCACCGGGGCGCCGGCGGCGGTGACCGTGCGGCGGGCCGGGTCGAGGGTGACGGGGCCGACCACCCGGGGCTGCTCGGCCGTGGCGGGTGCGCCGGCCGTGCGGCGCAGCACCGCCCGGACCCGGGCGACCAGTTCGCGCGGGCTGAACGGCTTGGTCACGTAGTCGTCCGCCCCCAGTTCCAGGCCGACGATCCGGTCCACCTCGTCGTCCCGGGCGGTGAGGAAGATGACCGGCGTCCAGTCGCCGGCCTCGCGCAGCCGCCGGCAGATCTCCGTGCCCGCCAGGCCGGGCAGCGCGATGTCGAGCACGCAGGCCACCGGGCGCAGCCGCCGCGCGGCGGCCAGCCCGGCCGCCCCGTCGCGTTCTAGGTGTACGCCGAACCCGTCCCGGGTCAGGTAGAGCCGGACCAGGTCGGCGATGGCCGGCTCGTCCTCCACGACGAGGACGAGCCCGCGCGGCGCGGCGTCGGCGGTCACCGGCCCATGATTACCGACCGGGGGCCGCCCGGGAGGTCTGCGGAACGTTCGGGTTCGGTAAGGAGCCGGTCAGCTGACCGGCGCGGGCCGGAACACGGCCGGGCGGGCGCTGGCCGGCGGCTCGCCGATGGTGGCGACCAGCCGCTCCGCGGGCGTCCGGAGCCGGGTCCGGAAGGCGTGGTTGAGCAGGGCGTCGAGCTGCCACACCTGCTTCGGGTGGTGGGTGCGGATGAGGAACCGCTCCCGGACCCCGTCGATCGCGGTCGCCGCCAGCTCCAGGCTGTGCGACCGGGGATCGGGGCTCCAGGTGACGTTGCTCAGCTCGCGCAGTTCGGTGTTGAGGTGCAGGCGCAGCCGGTGCAGCACCCGGGTCTGCCGGGTGATCACCAGACGGCGGTGGGTGAGCAGCATCAGGTAGTCGCCGCCGATCGGGTGGTCCGGGCGGCTGCACCGGGTGACCAGGATGGTGGCGTCGCCGGAGCCGACGCATCGGCGGAAGACCGGCATGTGCCGGCTGACGGTCTGGGTCGCCAGGCCGGTCTCGGCGGCGGCCGGAAGGAACGTTCGCGAGAACACGTCCATGCAAGATGCAACGAGCATGTGAGCAGGGGTGATATGGGTCACTCCCGATTTCTGGAAGTTCCACCCGTGCAAATCGCACCCGATGTGCGACGGACGACGGGCCCCGGCCGCCGGTCCAGCGGCCGGGGCCCGTCCGAGGGTCAGGGAGCGACGCGGATCAGCCCGGCGTCGACCTGCCACTGGCTGCCGTTCGGCACGTACGTGTCGACGCTGTGGCCGATCACCTCGTCACCCTCGACGGCGTACCGGGAGACGTCCGAGTCCACGGCGTCGTCGGTGGCGTCCCGTCCGGTGAAGTCGTACGTCGCCGCGGCGACCCGCACCTCGACGCGGTACTGGTCCGGCTTGACCTCCACGGTCCAGCTGCCGTCGGCCGCCACCGGAACGGCGACCGGGGCGCCGTCCGGCTGGCCCGCGAAGGTGGGCACGATCCAGACCGAGGCGTTCGCGGCGACCGGGTCGACCGCCACGTCCTCGGCGTCGCGCCGGCCGTCGCCGTCCAGGTCCTGCCAGAGCTGACCGTGCACGGTGCTGGTGTCCGCGAACTCGACGTAGTGGCCGATCTCGTTGGCACCGGAGTTCAGCTCCGGGGTGGAGGTGGTGAGCACGCCCTCGAACGGCAGCAGGTCGCCCGCGACGCCGCCGACCACGGTGAGGTCGAGCGCGATCGTCGCCTGCTCGCCGGTCGCCATCGGGTCGTGCCGGCAGTCCCAGCCGTCGCTGAGCGTGCTGCACCGCCAGGGCGAGGTCGCACCGTCGGCCGGGACCGGGCGCAGCCGCGGGTCGACGGTGATCCGCATGGTGACGTCCTCGGCGACCAGGTCGCCGACGTTCTCGAACTCCCAGGTCGTGCGGACCGTGTCCCCCTCGATCACCCGGTAGGGCCGGACGTCGAGGGTGGTGAAGCGGAGGTCGGCGCCGTGCGGCTCGGGCACCACGCTCGCGTCGTACGTGAAGACGGCGTCACCGATGTTGTCGCCGGTGTTCAGCTCCGCGCTGGTGGTGTTCACGTCGACGGGCACGATGACGGTCGACCCGTCGGTGCCGGCCGGGAGTTCCACCCGCAGGGCCAGCGCGGCGGCGGCCTCGCCGGCCGCGAGCGCCGGGTGCGTGCAGGCGACCACCGGGGAGGAGACGTCACAGCGCCACCGGCTGTCCGAGGGCAGGCCGCCCTCGTCGGCGACGGTCACGCCGTCGGGCAGCCGCAGGTGGAGGTCGATCCCGTCGGCGGCGGCGTTGCCCCGGTTGACCAGGCCCACGCCGACAGCGGCGACCTGACCGTCGACGGCGACGCGCTCCGGGTCGGGGGTGACGGTGAGCCCCAGGTCGGCGACCTCCGGCTCGGGGACGACGATGCTCGCGTCGTAGGTGAAGACGGCCGTCCCGGTGTTGTCGGAGGTGGCGCTCTCCCGGCTGGTCGTGGTCACGTCGACCGGCACGGCGATGGTGCCGCCGTCCTGCCCGGCGGGCAGCCGCACCCGGAGCTTCAGCGGGGCGGCGGCCGCCCCGGCGGCGAGCGCCGGGTGCGTGCAGCTGGTGACCGGGGTCGCGAGGACGCAGTGCCACGGGCTGTCGGACGGGATCCCGCCCTCGCCGGCGGGCGCGACGCCCGGCGGGAGGCGGAAGGTGAGGCTGATCCCCTCGGCGCCGGCGCGGCCGTGGTTGACCAGATCGACCCCGATGCCGGCGACCTGACCGGCCACCAGCACGCGCGCCGGGTCGGGGGCCACGGTGAGCCCCAGGTCGGCCCGGGGAGGGGCGGCGGAGGCCGGGCCGGCACCGAGGGCGCTGGCGACGGCCGAGAGGGCGACGGCGACGACTCCGGCGCGCAGCGCCGGGCCGCCGGGGCGGATGGAGCGGACGGAACGGATGACGGGCATGCCTGCCTTTCGTCGGCGGAACGGCAGCGCGACCGGCGCCACCGGGTGCCGGGGGGCCGTCACGTCACCCCGTCGGGGGTCGGCCTCCGCCGGCATCCATCGAGTCAGGCGCTGCCCGGCTGACCGGCGTTACGCATGCGGCGCACCCCACCCGCCACGGTGCACGGAGCGACTGCCGCGACGACAACGGGCCGGACGGCCGCGCGCCGATCATCCCCGCCGCGGTCAGACCGGGCTCGGCGCGAGCAGTTCGCCGAGCCAGCCGGGGACGGCCGCGGCGTACTCGGCCCGGGCCGGGTCGGCGGTGGCCAGGGCGCGTCGCCAGGACAGCGACCGGCTCACCGTGGTCACCGTCATGGCCAGGCCGGCGACCTCCCGCAGGGCGGTCCGGTCGTACCGGTCGGTCCACGCCTCCAGGTAGGCGTCCCGCAGCCGGCCGAGAACCGGGTCGCCGGGTGCCAGCCCGCCGCCGTGCGCCACGGAGTTGAGCGTCACCAGCAGGGTGCCGAACGGGTGGGCCACCGAGGCGTCCCCCCAGTCGAAGAAGCGGTAGCCGGCCTCGGTGACGAAGACGTTCCCGTCGTGCAGGTCGTCGTGCTGCACGCTGGCCGGGACGCCGAACTCCGCCAGGCGCCGGCAGGTAGCGGCGAACTCCGGCCGGTACGCGCGGAGCTTCGCGTGCCGCTCCGGGGTCAGCCCGTCCGGCCGGCCGAGCAGCAGGGCTTCCTCGTCGTCGAGCAGCCGGTCGAGGAGTGCCGGCATCAGCTCCGGACGATGGTCGGGCACCCCCGCCGCGAGCAGCCGCCCGGCCTGCGGCGCGACCGCGATCTGGAGCGCCGCGTACGCGGGCAGCACCCGCTCCCAGTGGGTCAGGTCCCCGGCGAGCACGTCGCGCAGGCTCGGGCCGCCGTCGGGCAGCAGCGACCAGCCGCGCGCGACGTCCACGGCGAGCGGGTCGAGCACCGTTCCCCGCGCGAGCCGGGCCAGCTCGGCGAGGAGCGCCGCCTCGTAGCGGGTGCCCGGGTTGTTGGCCTTGAACCAGACCGGTCCGGCGCCGGTGGGCACCCGCCAGACGAGCGACCAGGGGCGGACCCGGGGCTCGACCGGGCCGGTCACCCGCCAGCCGTGTCGGCCCAGCGCGTCACCGACCCAGGCCAGGGCGTCGTCCCGCCACCGCGGATCGGACCAGTCGGGTGTCGTCACGGTCGGCACGCTAGGCGCTGCCCGCGGCGGCGGCCAGCGATTTCAGAGCAGCTCGACGATGGTGGCGTTGGCCATGCCGCCGCCCTCGCACATGGTCTGCAGGCCGTAGCGGATCCCGTTGTCCCGCATGTGCTGGAGCATGGTGGTCATGATCCGGGCGCCGGACCCGCCGAGCGGGTGGCCGAGCGCGATCGCCCCGCCACGCGGGTTCAGCCGCTCCGGGTCCGCCTCGGTCTCCGCCAGCCAGGCCAGCGGCACCGGGGCGAACGCCTCGTTCACCTCGTACACCCCGATCTCCTCGATGCCCAGCCCCGCGCGCCGCAGCGCCTTCGCGGTGGCCGGGATGGGGGCGGTGAGCATGGTGACCGGGTCGTCGGCGGCGACCACGGCGGTGTGCACCCGGGCCAGCGGGCGCAGGCCGTGCCGGCTGGCCCACTCGCTCGTGGTGACCGCGAGCGCCGCCGCGCCGTCGGAGATCTGCGACGCCGAGCCGGCGGTGACCACGCCGTCGGCCTTGAACGGCGTGGCCAGCTCGCCGAGCTTGGCCAGCGAGGTGTCCCGCCGGATGCCCTCGTCGGCGCTGAACTTGCCGCCGTCGGCCAGCGCCACCGGAGCCAGCTCCGGGTCGAACGCCCCGGCGTCCTGCGCGGCGGCCGCCTTCTCGTGGCTGGCCAGCGCGAACTCGTCGAGCTGGGTACGCGAGAAGCGCCACCGCTGGGCGATCAGCTCGGCCCCGACGCCCTGGTTGAACGGGAGCGGGCTGTCCTCGGCGACGCCCTCGACGCCGCGGTAGCGCTCCAGGATCGCGGCGCTGAACGGCATCCCGCCGGCCACGCTGGCACCCATCGGCACCCGGGTCATCGACTCGACGCCGCCGGCGACCACCAGGTCGGCCTGGCCGGAGAGGACGGTGGCGGCGGCGAAGTGCAGCGCCTGCTGGCTGGACCCGCACTGCCGGTCGACCGTGGTGCCGGGGACCGACTCGGGCCAGCCGGCGGCGAGGACGGCGTTGCGCGCCACGTTCCACGACTGCTCGCCGACCTGCGAGACGCAGCCCCAGACCACGTCGTCGACCTGCTCGGGGTCGATGCCGGTGCGCTCGGCGAGGGCGCGCAGCACGTGCGCCGAAAGGTCGACCGGGTGCACGCCGGCAAGGCTGCCCTTGCGCCGCCCGACCGGGGTGCGTACCGCACCGACGATGACCGCGTCACTCATGTCTACTCCCCGGTAACCTGGCTTGCCCCGATCCTACGTGCTGATCCGGCCGGTCGTCCTCCCCCCGGTCGCCGGCCCTCCCGGCTGGCATGCTGGGACGGTGACTCCACAGTCGTCCCCGGCCGGGCAGTGGCGGGTGCCGCCGGTGCTGCCGGCGGTCAAGGCGCTCGCCGCGCTTGTCCTGATCGCGTTGGGCCTGCTCTTCGCTGGCGCGGACCGGATCCAGCTCGTGCTCGCCGGGCTGGCCGCCGCCGCGCTGCTCGGCTGGGCGCTGCGCGACCTGGTCGCGCCGGTCCGGCTGGCCGCCGACCCGGAGGGGATCACCGTGATTCGGGGCTTCGCCGGCCGCCGGCGGCTGCCCTGGGCGGCCGTGGAGTCGATCCGGGTGGAGCGGCGTACCCGCCGCGGGCTCACCGCCGAGACGCTGGAGATCGACGCGGGCGATTCGCTGCACCTGTTCGGCCGCTACGACCTGGACGCGCCGCCCGAGGAGGTCGCGGCCGCACTGACGGCCGCCCGCGCCGCCGTGCGCTGAGCCCCGCCGCTGGCGTCAGCCGGTCAGCGCCGCGGTGCGGACGAGGACCAGCCCGAGCAGCGCCACCAGCAGGATGGCCCCGCCGGCCGCCTGGAAGGCGGTCCGCCGCATCCGCGGGGCGTACGCCAGGACCAGGGCCATCAGCGCGCCGACCACCAGCCCGCCGAGGTGCCCGGCCACGGAGATGCCCGGCACGGTGAACGTGAAGATCAGGTTGATCACCAGGATCGGCACGATGGCCGAGGTGTCCCGGCCCAGCCGGCGCATGATCACGAAGATGGCGGCGAAGAGGCCGAAGATGGCCGTCGACGCCCCGACCGCGGGCGAGTTGGGGGCGCTGAACAGGTAGACGGCGACGTTGCCGCCGAGCCCGGCGATCAGATAGAGCGCCAGGAACCGCAGCGGGCCGAGCACCGCCTCCAGGGTCCGGCCCAGCACCCAGAGCGCCCACATGTTGAGCAGCAGGTGCAGCACGCCGTAGTGCAGGAACATCGCGGTCACCAGCCGGTACCACTCACCGGCGGCGATGCCGTGCAGTTCGCCGAAGGGGACGTACGGGGCGTAGCCCAGCGCCGCGCCCCAGTCGGTCAGCGGCGTCGAGTCACCCATCAGGCCACCGAGGCCGGAGCCGCCGGCAACCGCGGTCCCGCTCCCGGCCGAGATGATGGACAGGACCATGACCAGCACGTTCAGCGCGATCAGGGTCTTCGTGACGTAGCCCTGGCGGCCGGCCGCACCGCCTCCGAAGGCGGTACGCGCCGGCCGCACGCTACGGCGTCCCTCGCTGACGCACTCCGGGCACTGGTGGCCGACGGAGGCGTCCCGCATGCACTCCGGGCAGATCGGCCGGTCACAGCGGGTGCACCGGACGTACGTCTCCCGGTCGGGGTGCCGGTAGCAGACCGGAGTGGTCGGCACCGGACCCTCTGTGGCGTCACCTGCCTGCCCGGAGCGCTCAGTCATGCGAGCAAAGGTACCCGCGCGACGCTCAGGCCGGCTTGCGCTCGATTTCGACGCGCTCGATGACCACGTCCTGGAGCGGCCGGTCGCTCGGGCCGGTCGGGGTGTTCGCGATCGAGTCCACGACCTTCGCCGACTGCTCGTCCGCGACCTGACCGAAGATGGTGTGCCGGTTGTTCAGGTGCGGCGTCGGGCCCACCGTGATGAAGAACTGCGAACCGTTGGTGCCCGGCCCGGCGTTCGCCATGGCGAGCAGGTACGGCCGGTCGAAGCGCAGCTCCGGGTGGAACTCGTCGGCGAACTTGTAGCCCGGGCCACCGCGACCGGTGCCGGTCGGGTCACCCATCTGGACCATGAAGCCGCTGATCACGCGGTGCGAGATGGTGCCGTCGTAGTACGGCCCGCTGCCCGGCTGGCCGGTGCGCGGGTCGATGTACTCGCGGGTGCCCTCGGCCAGCTCGACGAAGTTGCGGACGGTCTTCGGCGCGTGGTTCGGGAAGAGCTCCAGCCGGATCGGGCCAGCGTTGGTGTGCAAGGTGGCGTAGACAGCCTCGGCCACGGGTACTCCTCACTCGTTGGTCAGTTCCATGCGGATCCTCCCATGTGCCCGATCTGGCCATGCGGAGGCATCCGAAGGTGGAGGATGACGGAGGAACAACTCCCAGGAGGTGGGACCGTGTTTGGAATCGGGCGGCGTAAGACCCGGGGGCAGCTCGCGAAGGCCGAGCTGAACCAGGGCATCGGTCACCTGAGGCAGGCCGCCGCGCACGCGGCGAAGGGTGCCGGCGCCACGGTCGGCCCGCGGGTCCAGGCAGCCCGGGGCGCGGTCGCGCCCACCGCGATCGTCGTCCGGGACCGCGCGTCGAGCGGCGTCGCGTCGACGGTCGCCGCACTCGCGCCGCTGGTCCTGGCGGTGCGTAACGCGCAGGCCGAGACCACCGGCAGGGCCGTGACCGGCCGGAAGGCGGCCGCCGCCAAGCAGGCCGCGATGAACAAGAAGGTGAAGGCGAAGAACATGAAGGCCGCGAAGAAGAAGCAGAAGAGGTCGCGCGGCATGACGACCGGCCTGCTGGTCGCCGGCACGGTCGCCGGCCTGGCCGGCGCGATGGCCATGCGGCGCCGACGCGAGCAGCAGGAGTGGGCCGAGTACGACCCGACCGGCAAGCTCGAGCCGATGCGGGAGGACGTGGACACCATCGTGGTGGAGACCCCGGACGCGACCGCGAAGGTGACCCAGCCCGGGCCGACCGGCGCGGGCAGTTCGGCGGTGGCCGGCAGCGGCAGCGCCTCGACCGCCACGTCGAGCAGCCAGCCGGTGATCCAGCCGAGCGACAAGGTCCCCTCGGTGGCCGAGGGCGCCAAGGACGTCTCCGGCCGCCCGGCCGACGACCTCAGCAAGGCCGTGCAGAACGGCCGGAACACCGCCAAGTCCAGCGGTCGCCGCTGACCGCGAGGTCACGGAGCAGCGCCGGCGCGCGGGGGTACGCCCCGCGCGGCCGGCGCTTCCGTCTGCCGGCTACAGCCAGCCGTTGCGGCGGAACCAGCGGTAGAGGGCGAGGGAGATGCCGAGCATCAGCGCGAGCACGACCGGATAGCCGTACGTCATCCTCAGCTCCGGCATGTTCTCGAAGTTCATGCCGTAGATGCCCGCGATGGCGGTCCACACCGCCGCGATCGCGGCCCAGGCCGCGATCTTGCGCATGTCGTTGTTCTGGTCGACGGTGACCTGGGCCAGCCGCGCCTGGAGGATCGAGTTGAGCAGGTCGTCGTAGGAGTTCACCTGCTCGACGGTGCGGCTGAGGTGGTCCTGCACGTCCCGGAAGTAGCGCCGCACCTCCTGCGGCACCTCCCGGTTGACCTGCGAGGTGAGGGTGAGCAGCGGGCGCTGCAACGGCACCACCGCCCGCTTGAACTCCACCAGCTCCCGCTTCATCTGGTAGATCCGCTGGATCCGCCCGCTGCCCTGCCGGTCGAAGACGTCCGCCTCCAGCACGTCGAGGTCGTCCTCCAGCCGGTCGGCCACCTCCAGGTAGAGGTCCACCACCCGGTCGGTGACCGCGTACGCGACGGCCCACGGGCCGTGCAGCAGCAGATCCCGCTTCGCCTCCAGGTCGGCCCGGACCGGCGACAGCCGGCAGGCGTCCCCGTGCCGGACGCTGATCAGGAAGTTCGGCCCGATGAAGAGCATCACCTGGCCGGTCTCCACCACCTCGGAGTTCTCGGTCAGCTCGGTGTGCTCGCAGTAGCGGGCGGTGCGCAGCACCAGGAAGGTGACGTCGCCGAAGCGCTCCAGCTTCGGGCGCTGCTGGGCCTTGACCGCGTCCTCGACGGCCAGCTCGTGCAGGCCGAAGGTGGCCGCGATCGCGGTCATCTCGTCCAGCTCCGGTTCGTGCAGGCCGAGCCAGACGAAACCGTTCCCCTCCTGGCGGGCGGCGGCCAGGGCGTCGGCGTAGTGCCACTCGCCGGGCCGGCGCTCGCCGTCGACGTAGAGGCCGCAGTCGACGATTCCGCTCCGGCCGGGGCCGGCCGGCTCGGTCGTCCGCGGGGAGCCGTCGGCGTTGAGGATGCGCGACATGGCGCGTACCGGTGCTGCCCAGGCCCGTGGTCGGGGCGCCCGGCCACCGTTGTCCCCGGCGGTGCGGTCGCGTGTCACCCGGTCCGTCATCTCGCCCCCTCTCCACGTAGCTGCGGCTTGCAGGTTACGCCGGTCGGGACGAGGCGCAGCGCGGGCGAGCGCGGGGCGGGCGGCCGGGCTGCGACCCGCGTCACGCCGGGGCGGGAGACGGTGGCGGCGCCGGGCGGGCCGGCCGCGTCAGGGGGGTGAGGGGCGACACGGCCCACCCGGCACCCATTGGGGGCGGGGGTTGTGCTGTGCGCGCCGACGGTCCGGACGGGGGCGGCCCCGCGGCTCCCCGGTCGGTGGACCGGTCACCGAGGGAAGGTGAGCGGCGCTCGCAGCATTGTGAGCCGCCGGCCGGCCGAGCGGGAGAGCCCGGTCGGCCGGTATCGCCCTTCTGTCAGAAACCCGACAGAAATCTAGCCTCGGACGGCCGCCATGGCCTCGGCCAGCCGCCGGACGCCCTCCTCGATCCGGTCCGCGGTCACCGCGGAGAAGGCCAGCCGGAGCGCGTGCCGGCCGCCCTCGATCATGAAGTCGCTGCCCTTGACCACCGCGACGCCGCGCTCGGCCGCCGCCGGGGCGAGCCGGTCGACGTCCACGTCCTCGGGCAGTTCCACCCAGAGGAAGTAGCCGCCGTCCGGCTCCACGAACCGGGCCTCCGGGATGTGCCGGCGCAGCGACTCGGCCAGCACCACGGCACGCTCGCCCAGCGCGGTCCGCACGGTGTGGATCGACCGCTCGATCTCCCCGGAGACGCAGAACTGGTGCACGATCGCCTCGGAGACCATGCCCGGCGAGATGTAGAGGTTGGTGGCCCGCTTCGCGATCGTCGCGATCACGTCGGCCGGGCCGACCAGGTAGCCGACCCGGACGCCGGGGCAGACCGTCTTGGTGAAGCTGGAGGCGTGCACCACCACGCCCCGGGTGTCCATCGACAGCATCGAGGGCAGCGGCTCGCCCCGGAACCGGATGTCCGCGTACGGGTCGTCCTCGAAGATCGTGAAGCCGTACTCGGCGGCCAGGTCGAGCAGCTCGCGACGCTTCTCCAGGGAGAGGGTCACGCCGGCCGGGTTCTGGTAGTTCGGGATGACGTGGGCCAGCCGCGGCCGCACCCCCGACTCCAGCAACTTGCGCAGCTCAGCGGTGTCCAGACCGTCCGGCTGGATCGTCACGCCGTGGATCTCGCTGCCCATCTGCTGGAGGTTGAGCAGCGTCCGGTCGTACGTCGGGCGCTCGACCACCACCGCGTCGCCCCGGCGGACCAGGTGGTCGAAGAGGAACGCGTCGGCCTGGAGCGAACCGTTGGTGATCAGCACCTGGTCGGCCTCGACGCCGTGCTTCTCCGCGATCCACTTCCGCAGGGGCGGGTAACCGACGGAGGTGCCGTACGCCGTGATCCCGGCGGGGTCGGCGTCGAAGGCACGGACGGCGGCGGCCTTGAGCCCCTCGACATCGACGATGTCCAGCGAGGGAGCGCCACGGGCGAAGGAGATCAGCTGCTCGGCGGTCATGCGCACGAGCCTAGGGCCTGGTCCGGCGGGTCCGACCGCCATACACGCGAAGTTCAACATGCGGGCAGAAGTCGGTGGGCCGGGCGTACCGTTCCGGCCGTCACACTTGTTGTCCGCTCGCCCCACCGGCCAATATGGTGCGGTCCGGGCGGCGGGGACCCGCCGGCCGCCCGCCGACGCCAGACAAGGTGGTGGATGGCAGGTGTCCGACGACATCGACCGGCTCGACGATCAGGCCTTCGCACGGTGGTTGGCCGGCCAGGCCGGCAGCGCGCTGACCGCATTGCGCGCCCGCGAGGGCTTCGCCGACCCGCGGGCGCTCAAGGACGCCGGCGACCGCGCCTCGCACGAGCTGATGGTGGCGGCGCTGACCCGCTACCGGCCGGCCGACGAGATCCTCTCCGAGGAGCAGGCGGACTCCCGGCAGGACTTCTCCACCGGCGACCGGGCGGCCCGCCTCGACGCCGACCGGGTCTGGATCATCGACCCGCTGGACGGCACCCGCGAGTTCTCGGAGCAGGGGCGCACCGACTGGGCCGTCCACGTGGCCCTCTGGGAACGCTCGGCCGGCCCGGACGGCGGGTTGACCGCCGGCGCCGTCGGCATGCCGGCGCGAACCGGCGCGGACGGTGACCCGTTGGTCCTGGGAACGACCGAGCCCACCGCTCCGGCGGCCGACGGTCCGCTGCGGATCGCGGTCAGCCGCAGCCGGCCGCCCGCATTCGTCCCCCAGCTGATCGAGGAGCTGGACGCGGAGGCGGTGCCCATGGGCTCGGCAGGCGTCAAGGTCTGCGCGGTGGTGACCGGCCAGGCCGACGCATACGTGCACGCCGGCGGGCAGTACGAGTGGGACTCCGCGGCGCCGGTGGCCGTCGCGCTCGGGGCGGGGATGCACGCGTCCCGTATCGACGGTTCGCCGCTGCGCTACAACGCCGCCAACCCCCGCCTGCCCGACCTGCTCGTCTGCCGGCCCGAGCACGCCGAGCAGCTGCTCAAGGCCATCGACCGGTTCCTGTGAGACGGGTCGCCGCACCGGCCCGCCGCCCTGCTCGTTGCACTACGGGGTGGCGCCGGTGCTGAGCCGGGAAGCAGCTGACACGCCGATCCAGAGGAGGGTCATGGGACCCGGCCCGTCAATCGCCCCCGTTCTCGACGCCCACCCGGCCCCGACTCCGCCGCCGAGCCGGCGGCCCCGCCGCCTGTTCCGGCGCGGCTGGCTCGTCGCCTTCCCCGCGGCCGTCCTCCTGGTCAGCACGACGGTCGCCGTCGCAGTCACCCGGGACCGAGAGCCTGCCCAACAGGCCGCGCCGGGGGCGAACGGGCCGGGAACCGGCGCACCGGCGCCCGGCCCGGCCGCGTCCCTCCCGGCCGGCCCACCCGGCGGCGTGGTGGGGCTCGGCACGAATCCGAGTCTCGCACCCAGCGCGTCCCCGTCCGCCACGCCCGGCGCGGGCTTCCGGCCGTTCCCGGCGCCGCGGACCACTCTGCCCGGGGCGAGCATCCACCTGCTCGGCGGCGAGAGCTTCAACGACGGGCTGGCCCGCTCCGACCGCACCTACGGACCGCTGCGGATGGTCCGGGTGTTCTACCCGGGCCTGCCGCCCGCCTGGTCGGGCAGCCGCGCCGACGTCGTCAACCGGACGGTGGTGGTCTCCTTCAAGGCGCCGCCGGCCGAGGTCTCGGCCGGCAAGCACGACGCGCGGTTGGCGAAGTGGTTCGCCTCGATCCCGCGTGACCACGACGTCTACTGGTCGTACTTCCACGAGCCGGAGAACGACGTGGAGAACGGCAACTACACCACCGCCCAGTTCCGCGCCGCCTGGCGCCGGGTGGCCGGCCTCGCCGACCGCGCCCAGAACCCGCGGCTGCGGGCCACCCTGATCCTGATGTGCTGGACGCTGAACCCCAATTCGCGGCGGAGCTTCAACGACTACTACCCGGGCGGCGACGTCGTCGACGTGCTCGGCTGGGACTGCTACAACAGCGGCGGCAAGTACAACCGCTACACCGAGCCGGCCAAGGTCTTCGGACCGATGATCAGCAAGTCGAAGGAGCTCGGTAAGCCGTGGGGCCTTGCCGAGACCGGCAGCGTACGGATCGCCGGGGACAGCGGAGCCGGACGGGCCGCCTGGATCCGCTCGATGAGCAGCTACCTGAACGGCCAGCGACCGCTCTGGGTGGCGTACTACGACTACCAGGTGTCCGGGGGAGACTTCCGGCTCACCGACCAGCCCAGCAAGGACGCCTGGCGCGCCTGGTGCTCGGCGCCCAGCTGACCGGTCCGGCTCAGATGCCCCGACCGCGTTTGTGCAGCGTACGCAGGACGCGGTCGGGGTGCACGGCCTTGCTGGCCACGGCGAGCGCCAGGTAGGCGCGGGGCTCCCTTGGGTTGCCGGCCAGCGTCCGGCGGGCCCAGCGGACGGCCTCCCGGCGGTTTCCCATCGCGGCCTGGGCGAAGGCGATCTGCCCGGCGACCCGAGCCTCCCCCGCCGGCACGGTGGCGAACTCGGGGTAGCGGGTGAGCAGCCACTGCAACGCCGTGGAGATGGTCTCCCAGCGCTGGGCGAAGTACGACCGCTTGTGCCAGCGCACCGTCACGTACGGTTCGGCCAGGTTGACCAGCGGCGCGTGCCGGGCGGCCCGGAGCAGGAACTCGTAGTCCTCCGCGTAGCTGCCCGGGATCTCCTCGTCGACCAACCCGATCGCGTCGACCAACGCGTCCCGCCGGATCAGGAAGGTGGACGGGTGCAGCTCGGTGTGCCGGTCCCGCAGCAGCGCCGCCAGCGGCACCCGGTCCATCGGCAACGAGCGGTCGACGCTGCGACCGTCGTAGTCGACCCGGATGCCGCAGCTGACGAAGACACCGTCCGGCGCCGCCCGCAGCGCGGCCACCTGGGTCGCCAGCTTGCCGGGCAGCCACTCGTCGTCGTCGTCGCAGAACGCCACCAGCTCGCCGGTGGCGGCAAGAATGCCGGTGTTGCGGGCGCCCGCCAGGCCGGGTGTGCGGCTGTTGGTGACCACCCGGATCCTCGGGTCCTCGGCGAGGGTGAGGTCAGGCTCGGACTGGTCGTAGACGACCACCACGTCGATTCCGCCGGGGTAGTCCTGACCCAGGATCGCGTCGAGGGCGGCGCGCAGCAGCACCGGCCGATCCCGGGTCGGGACCACGGCGGTCACCTGCGGTGAGTTGGTCCCGGTCACGACGCCTCCGTGCTGTTGGTTCGGCCGCCGCCGAGATATCCGTAGCGCAAACGCAGCGGCAGCGTCGCGGCGCTGACCACGGCCCGGCTGCGCGCCGGCAGGTTCTCCCGCCAGGCGTTGTCCTGCCGCACCTTCAGCGGACCAGCGCTGAACCGCAGTGGGTTGCCGGCGATGCTGTGCGCCCGGACCAGCGGCACGGGCGGCTCGTCGAGCACCCGCAGCGCGTCCGCGGTGTCGGCGAGGCCGGCGAACCGACGTACCCGGGCGACGGTGCCGCGCGGGTCGGCGGTGAAGTCCTCGTAGCGCAGCCGGACCACCGGCACCCGGGCGGCGAGCAGGTGGAACGCGGCGTTCTGCGCGGTCCACAGGCCGCTCACCGTGAACGGGGAGAAGGTCGGCATGTAAGCCTCGCTGTCCACCACCTCGGGCCGGTGGACCTGCTTGGCCCAGGAGTAGGCGACCGCACGGCTGTCCCGGACCAGGTGGACGACCCGCAGATCGAGATCCGGTGCCCAGCGCAGGGCGAACGCCAACGAGGCGTGCTTGCTGGAGTCCACCACCACCTCCGCGCCGGTGACCTCAGTCGCCGCCCGGTAGATCCGGGTGTAGAGGTCGGCGTACCGGCGCACCGCGGCCAACTGCTCGGCCGGCAGGTCGCCCCGGGCCAGCTGGGGGATGTGCCGGGTCCGGTCGACCTCGGCCTTGAGCGCCAGCACCTCGTCCCGGTCCACCGCGTCCCAGCCGCCGAACGCGTGGTCGCCGACCCGCTGCCAGAAGTCGCAGGCCGTGAAGCGCTCGCCGCAGCCGCAGCGTTCGTCGCCGCCGAGGGCCCGCTCCCAGAGGTGCACCACCTCGCCCACGGCACAGACGTCGGGATGCTGGGCGAGGATCAGCTCGAGCAGGGTGGAGCCGCTACGCCCCAGGCCACCCACGAAGAGCACACGGGCCGGCCCGGTCACCGCCACCACCGGCGCCGTCCCGACGCACGCTGGCGTACCAGGTCCTCGACGATCTGGCCGACGCGCGCGGCCGCGGCGGCCCGGGGGTCGGGAAGGTCCGGGTCGGCGATCAACCGGAAGGCCCTCGGGTCGACGAGCGCCTTGTCGAGCGACTCGACCAGGTCGGCTTCCGTCTCGACCAGCCGCACCATGCCGGCCGCGCCGAGGCGCCGGGCGAAGAGTTGCTGGTGGTTGTCGACATGCTCGTCGTGGGTCGGGTCGCGCGGGACCACGATCGGCAGGTGACCGTTGCGCCGGGCCTCGGTGATGGTGGCCGGCCCGCCGTGGCAGACCACGACGCTGGCCTCGGCGATCGCCCGCTGCAACTCCTCGTGGGCCAGGAACGGCACCGCGTCCGGCAGGTTCGGCGGGGTGCTGCTGCCGTACTGGAGGACGAGCCGGACCTGCCGCGCCCCGCCGGCCCGCGCGGTCCACCAGCGCTCCAGCCAGCCCACCAGCCGGTCGAAACGGTGCACGTCGGTGCCGACCATGGCCAGCACGGTGTCCGCCTCCGGTCCGGTTTCCGGTTGCCGGGGAATGAACGAGGTCACAGGAGGTTCCCCACCACGGTGCCGTTGGGGTAGAAGCGGCGCTGCTCTTCCCACTGCACCAACATCGCCGAGAGGAACGGGCGGCAGAGCCGGGCGGTGAGCGTGGGACTGTCGATCCGGTCGTACACCTCGATGTAGACGGTGGGGACACCGCGCAGCCGGGCCACCACGACGAACGGCAGCGCGACGCCGGCGCCGGTGGTGACCACCGCGGCGACGTTCCGCCGCTTCAGCGTCCGGACCGCGAGCAGCAGGTTGCGGGCCAGGTTCTTGAGGTTGCGGGTGGTGGGATGGTGCGCCCACACCACCTGCTCCCCCTCGAGCAGCGAACGCGCGTCCGGGGTGTCGAAGGTCACCCACGACCGAGCTCGGCCGCGGTACCACGGCGCGAGCGCCAGCAGCTGGGCAAGGTGCCCACCGCTGGAACCCACGAGCATGACTTCACCGGACTCCACGTCTCCGACCGCCTCCCCCATCGCACACCCGTGCCACCCACGTGGGACGGTCACCTGAGCTACGAAGCGCCGGAACAATCTAACGGCACGGTCGGCGGAACAGAAGTGGCAGTCGCATTCACGAACCTGCCGGACGGGCCATTTCGAGCATTCCGCCAGTCCCCCGCTCCTCCGAACGCGCCTACACTGCCGCTTGACATCCACCGGGAACGAGGAGAAGCGATCGATGACGGCCCAGCAGCCTCTGGCGGGGGACGGTTCAGGGGCTGGTGCTCCCTCCGGCACCGGCCGGGTGACGGTGCTCTACGTCTGCGGGATGCCGCGCAGCGGTTCCACCCTGCTCGACCTGATGCTCGGGCAGTTCGTCGACCACTGCGACGTCGGCGAGCTGTTCTACCTCTGGCAGTCCGGGGTGGAGCGGAACTTCCGGTGCGCCTGCGGGCAGCATTTCGACGAGTGCCCGTTCTGGGGTGAGGTCGGTCGGCGGGCGTACGGCGGCTGGGCGAACATCGACGTGCAGCAGGTGCGGGCGCTGCAACGCCGGGTCGACGCCACCGGCAAGGTGCCACTGATCGTGGGCTCCCGGGTCACGCCGGGCTTCCGGCAGGACCTGGAGCGCTACACGGCCCTGATCACCAAGCTCTACCGGGCGATCGCCGAGGTGTCCGGGGCCAAGGTGGTGGTCGACTCGACCAAGCGCCCCTCGCTGGCGTACATCCTGGCCCGCGCTCCGGAGATCGACCTGCGCCTGGTGCACATCCTCCGCGACCCGCGCGGGGTGGCCTACTCCTGGAGCCAGCTCGTCGAGCTGCCCGAGGGCACCTCCGCCAAGGGCCGGATGAACCAGCGCTCGGCCCGGCTGACCGCCCGGCGCTGGGTCACCGTCAACGCGATGATCTCGTCGCTCGCCCGGTCCGGCGTACCGCGAGTGGTCGTCCGGTACGAGGACCTGGTCCGCGACCCGCGGGGTGAGCTGGGCCGGATCGCCGCCCTCACGGCCGACGTGACCGGGCAGGTCGATCCGCTGTCGTTCCTGCACGGCACCGAGTTCGAGCAGGCCGGCTCCCACGCGGTGGCCGGCGGACGGATCCGGATGCGCAGCGGGCCCATCGCGCTCAGCCTCGACGAGAAGTGGCGCCGAGAGTACGCGCCGGGGCGCCGCCGGATGGTCGGCGCGATGACCTGGCCGTTGCGCCGGAGGTACGACTACCGCTGACCGGCCAGGTCCGGCGGGCCGAGCGGCGGCCCGCCGGACCCCGGTCAGGACCGGGCGGCCCCGGGGGTCGCCGCGGCGGCCAGGTGGGCGTCGAGGACGTCGAGCAGTTCGGGGTTGCGCTCGTAGTCGAACTTGCGGGCGAAGTGGGCACCGCTGGTCAACGCCCTGGGCAGATCCTCCGCGGTGAGCGACTTCGGGTGGTTGAACGCGCTGTTCCGGAAGTCGAAGTAGCGCTTGCAGTCGGGCACCAGGTTGAACCGGTCCGCGCTGCACACGATGGTCTGGAAGACCGCTTCCACCGGGGAGAGGCAGTGCCGGAAGTAGTCCACCACGTCCGGCCGCCGGTCGAAGTACTCCCGCAGATAGGCCACCACCGGCCAGGTCAACGACGAGAACGCCGACCCGCCGTGCAGCCGCAGGTCGGGCCCGAACGGGGTGTGGGCCCGTCGACCCACCACCAGCCCGTACGACACATGCACCCGCATCAACGGCTGAACCCGGTTGACCGCCTGCAGCGGACGGAGCAGCTTCTTGGCCCGGGGGCTGAGCCCGCCCAGCCGACGGTGCTGGAAGTGGTAGCGGGACCGGACCCGGCTGCGCGGCCAGTGGCTCTCCGGACCGAACGCGTCCCAGTACTCCATGAATCCGTCGGCGCCGGATTCGACCAGCTCAGCCTCCGCCTGGTCGAGCGGGCGGATCGGATAGTCCTGACCGGTGATGTTCACCAGCCAGTCGACCTCGACACCCTCACCGTTCAGCCAGTCCACGGCCGCCATGTAGCGGTCGACGTGACTGAAGTCGCCGTAACCACCCTCGTGGTACTGAACCATCACGTCCGGTAGTGTGCGCAGCTCCGCAAGGTCGAGCGGAGCCCCGTTCACATCGTGACTGATGTGCACGATACTGTCCGGACTGTACCGCTTCACCGCGTGAACCAGCCTGGTCAGCTGGTCCGGTGAGCGGTGACTCTGGATGTGATAGCAGAAGCGCACCCGTGCATTATCGTCCCGGCACCCTCCGGGCAGAAGTGGCGGACCTTCGGCGACTTCCACTCTCCGCTCCGATCAGGGAGACTCAGGTTTCACCGTGGCGCGGACGTCCCACGGCTGACTGGCCGGTCCGGTCGAAAGGGAGCGACACACTTCGATGCCCTCGCCTCACCACCCCGATCTGCGGCACGACGCGGACGGGCCCACGCTGATGTCCTACCTCGAGTGGCTCCGCCGCCGGTGGTGGATCCTCGCGCTCGCGGCCCTGCTCGGCATCGGATCCGGCCTCCTCGTCACCCAGCTGCAGACGCGCACCTACACCTCCACCACGTCGGTGCTGGTGCGCCAGGTGGGTCCGGACGCGGTTCCCGGCACCAAGGTCAACCTCGACACCGAGGCCCAGGTGGTCCGCTCCCTGGTGGTGGCCGAGCGGGCCCGCGCCCTGCTCAAGACCGGCACCACCAGCGAGGACCTGGTCCGGTCGCTGGCGGTCACCGTCCCACCGAACAGCCAGGTTCTCCAGATCGCGTACGAGGGCACCACGCCGCAGGCGGCGCAGAACGGGTCGCACTCCTTCGCGCAGGCGTACCTCGACCTGCGGCTCGCCACGGCGGCCAAGGCGGTGGAGAACGAGATCACCTCGATCAACCAGCAGATCACCGAGGTCAACAAGCAGCTGGCCGCGACGGCGGGCAAGATCGCCGCGGCCCCGGCCAACTCCGCCGCCCGGGCGCAGGCCGAGGCCAACCGGCAGGTCCTCACCAACCAGCTGACCCGGCTCAACGAGCGGCTCAGCCCGCTGCAGGACAACGCGCCCGACCCGGGCCAGATCATCTCCGACGCGGCCCTGCCCCGGAAGCCCAGCTCGCCGAACCGCACGCTGAACCTGGCCAGCGGGATGGGCGCCGGACTGCTCTTCGGCATCGTGATCGCCCTGGTCCTGGACCGGCTCGACACCCGCGTCCGGCGAGGCCGGGACGTGACCGCCCGCACGGGCCTGTCGACGCTGCTGGAGCTGCCGGTCCGCGCACCGTCGCTGACCGTCCTGCCACCCACCCACCGGGTCTCCCGTGAGCTCGGCCGGCTGCGCAACGTGCTGCTCTCGATCATGCCGGAGCCCCGGCCGGGGCGCGGTCGCCAACTGCTGCTCACGGACACCTCGCCCGGCCCGGCGGCCGGTTTCATCGCCGGCAACCTGGCCGCCGCGTACGCCCGTACCGGTGCCCAGGTCGCGGTCGTCACCACCAGGGCCGACTCGCCGCTGACCGCCATGTTCGGCGGGCTGAAGCCTCGGCGTACCCTCGCCGACGTGCTGCGGCACGACGTCGGCGCGCTCGCCGCGCTCACCCCCGCACCCGGTCTCAACACGCTGCGCCTCCTGCTTCCCGGCGACCTGGACACCGACGTGGAGCTGCCGGTCGCCAGCATGCTGGCGATCCTCAACGAGCTCGCCGACCGCTTCGACCACGTGCTGATCGAGACCGCCCGGCCCACTCAGGCCGTCGAGGCACAGGCCCTGGCCCGGCACGTCGACGGTGTGATCCTGGTCATCGAGAGCGGGCGGACCCGGAGCAGCGAGATCACCGCCGCCCTGCAGCAGTTCGAGCAGGTGGACGCGCCGGTGCTCGGTAGCGTGCTGGCACCCCGCCTGCCGGAACAGGCCAGCGCTCCGGCCACCGGGGGCGGCCAACGGGACGGGAAGCCGTCACCCCGGCCGCGCCCGGAGCCCGCCTTCCGCCCGGGGGCGCAGCCGGCCAGTGACAGCACGATGATCCTGCCTCGACCGGTCAGCCGTCCGGCGGGTGGCTCCACCCCGCCCAAGCCGGGCTCGAGCTCCGTCCCCGCCGCCCAGCCCGGCTCGCCCGCGCCGGTCAAGGCCACCGGCGCGGTCCGGCCGTCGCCGTCCACGGTCTACCGGTCCAAGCGCGAGCGCGACGGCATCGACGGCCAGAGCCGGCTCTCGATGGCCTTCGACCCGGTGGAGGACCAGGAGTGAGGCTTCGACGGGCTGTCGTGGCGTCGGCCGCGGGGGTGCTGATCGCGACGCTGGGTGCCGCCTGCTCCGAGCCACCGCCCCCGGGCGCGAGCGACCTGGTCGATCCGGGTACCCCCGCGCCGAAGCCCACCCCGACGCCCAGCCTGCCGGCGGGGCCGCTCTCCGGACAGCCGCTCACCCAGCCGGCCGTGGCCGACCGGCAGGCGATCGCGGTGCCGATCCGGGCGAGCGAGACCGGCACCCCGACCGGGCTCGACGCGGCGGACCTGGTCTACCAGGAGTTCGCCGAGTCGGGCAGTCTGCACCTCAGCGCGGTCTACCAGTCCCGCGACGCGACGAAGATCGGCCCGGTCGCCGAGGTCCGCCCGGTCGACATCCGCAGCGTCGGGGTGCTCCGCCCCTGGCTCGGCTACGCGGGCGGTCCCACCGGCTTCATCAACCAGCTCTCGGCCGCCGATCTCACCGGCGTGACACCGGCACAGCGCAGCGCCGCGTTCCCGGGCGGATACACCTCGACCGCCGGACTGCGTGCGGCCGCGCCGAAGGGCGGCACCGCCCCGGTGCCACTGTTCGACTACGCGACCGCGGGCACGCCGCTGGCCACCCGGGACGTCACGGCCGCCGGCAAGCTCACCGTCTCCGCGTCCGGCCACCCCACCCAGACCTGGACGTACGACCAAGCGAGCCAGCTGTGGTCGGGGCGGGTCGGCAGGACCACGGTGAAGGCCGCCTCGGTCATCGTGCTCACCATGGAGTACCGGACGCTGACCGTCCGTAAGCCCAGCCCCCGGTCGCTGCCGAGCGCCAACGTCTACGGCAAGGGCAAGGCTCTGGTCGTGTCCGGGCCGTCGGCCGCCAAGGCGGAGTGGAGCAAGCCGGGACAGAAGCTCGTCTGCAACGTCACCGACCTGGCCGGGTACCAGATCCGGCCGCAGCCGGGCACCACATGGGTGATCTACGCACCGACGACGGCTCGGGTAGCGGTCACATGAAGACGCTCGTCCCGCTCCAGCCCTCCCGGCCGGAGCCGGTGCCGAGGGATCCGGGCCCGACGGGCACGTCGGCCGGCGCACGCGCCGTCCGGCGCCGGCGGCTACCGACCGCGTGGCCGCTGACCGCGCTCTTCGTGCTCTACCCGGTGTGGTGGGCGCTCGGCCTGCCCTCGTTCATCTTCGCCATCCTCGCCGTGCCGATGGCGCTCCAACTGCGCAGGCGGGACCGCATCCGGGTGCCGCCCGGCTTCGGATTCTGGCTGATCCTGCTCGCCTGGGTGGTGCTCTCCGGGCTGATGCTGGACATCACCGCACCGAACACCCTGACCCCGAACGGTTTCGGCCGGTACATCGGGTGGGGGATCCGGGTGATGAACTACACCGCGCTGACCGTCGCGATGCTCTACGTGCTCAACCTGAGCGAGAAGGAACTGCCGCGGATCCGGATGCTGCGGCTCTTCGGGTTCCTGGCCGTGGTCACCGTGATCGGCGGGTACGTCGGCGCGCTGCTGCCCGACCTGAAGTTCACCGCTCCGCTCAACTACATCCTGCCCGACGTCGTCGCCCAGGAGCCGTTCGTCAACCGGCTGATGCACGTCGAGGTGGCCCAGGTGCAGGAGGTGCTGGAGGGCGAGGCCAGCTCGCCGCGTCCGGCCGCCCCCTTCGAGTACACGAACACCTGGGGCGAGAACATGGGCATCCTGCTCGTGTGGTTCCTCGTCGGCTGGGTGGTGTACGGCCGGGGGTGGCGCCGGCTCGGCGGGTACCTGCTGGTGGCCGCCGCGATCTTCCCGATCGTCTTCTCGCTCAACCGTGGGCTCTGGATCGGACTGGTGATCGCCGCCGTCTACGTCGCCCTGCGGCTGGCCCTGCGCGGCCGGATCGCCGTCCTCGCCGGGATGGCGCTGGCCACCGCGCTGGCCGGGGTCCTGGTGCTGGCGTCGCCGCTGGGCGGGCTGCTCGACGAGCGGATGCAGAACGGGCACAGCGACGAGATCCGGGCCACCCTGTCCAGCGGGGCCGTCGAGGCGGCCAAGCACTCCCCGGTGCTGGGCTACGGCGCCAACCGCGCGCTGATCGGCAGCAACCGGTCGATCGCCATCGGCAAGTCGGCCGACTGCAAGCAGTGCGGCAACCGGGAGCTGGGCAGCAACGGGCAGGTCTGGAACCTGCTCGTGGGGCAGGGCTGGGTCGGCGCCTTCTGCTACAGCGCGTTCTTCCTCTGGTGCCTGTGGCGGTTCCGGCGGGACAACACCCCGATCGGCATCGCCGGCAGCGTGGTGCTGATCCTGATGCTGTTCTTCCAGTTCCTCTACGGCGCGCTCAACACGACGCTGGCGTACGGCCTGATCAGCGTGGCGGTGCTGGCCCGAAACGACCGGCATCTCCGCTCGCTGCGCCGGGAGGCGCTGGCCGCGGCGGGGTCCGCCGAATCGACCGACCGACCGGAACGGACCCGCTGATGACCGCAACCCCACGCGTCGATGACGCGCGCGCGGCGTACCTGCCCGAGCTGGCCGCCGTGGTCTGGCCGGAACCGGCCGACCCGACCCTGCGCCGCGGTGGCGCCGGCTACGCCGTGGTGCCGTCGGCCGCGCGGCCGCGGCTGCTGGTGCCCGCCGGCTCGCGGCGGGCCGCCGCCAGTGCGGTCCGGCACTCGACGGAAGCGGTGGGTACGAAGGCCCGGCTGCGCCGGTCGCTGCTGGCCACCGCCTTCCGCACCGGCGTCGGCCGGTTCGCCTTCCGGGATCGCCTGCTGGTCGGGGCGACCACGGGAACGCTGGAGGAGCACCTGGCCGAGGTGCTCGGCCGCCCGGCGTTGCTGAGCGTCCACATCGGTCCCGCCCGGGCCAACCGCAAGCCGGTGATCCAGCTACTCGACGACCGGGGCCGGCCGCTGGGGTACGCCAAGCTGGGCGTTGACCGGCTCACCCGCGGCCTGGTCGACGCCGAGGCCGAGGTCCTGCACCGGCTGGCCGCCGTCGACCTGCCCGGAATCGCGGTGGCCGAGGTGTTGCACCACGGCGGCTGGGGCGGGCACGCCCTGCTCGTGCAGAGCGCGCTCCCCGTGGCGCTGCCACGGGCGGCGCCGGCGGTGGCCGCCGAGCGGGAGCGTGCGGCGATGGTCGCGGTCAGCCGCTGCCTGGGCGTCGACCGCCGGCCCTTCGCGGGCAGCGGGTACGCCGAGCGGCTCGCCGCCGAGGTCGAGGCGCTGGGTGACCGGCCGGAGACCGGTCGGCTGCACTCGGTCCTGGCGACCGTGCTCGGGCTGGACCCGACCCTCGACCTCGGTGCCTGGCACGGCGACTGGAACGGTGGCAACAGCGCGGCGCTGGCCGACGGTCGAATGCTCATCTGGGACTGGGAGCGGTTCGCGGCCGGCGTGCCGGTCGGCTACGACGCGCTGCACCGACGGCTCCAGACGGCGATCACCAAGGCCGGGGTGGAGCCGGCGACGGCGGCCCGCGAGTTGCTGACCGGGGCGAAGGGCACGCTGGCGCCGTTCGCGCCGCCGGCCGGCACCGAAGACCTGGTGGCGGTGCTCTACCTGATCGAGCTGGCCGCGCGCTACCTGCGCGACCGACAGGCCGAGGCGGGCGCCCGGCTGGGACACGTGGCCGCCTGGCTGTTGCCGGCGGTGGAGGATCACCTGGCCGCCCGGCCGGGTGCGGGAGGAGTGGCGAAATGACGCTGGCCAAGGCTAAGGCCCGACGGGCCGTGCGCTCGGTGACGCGGACGGTCGGTCGGTGGACGGCGGGCTCGCGGCTGACCCCCGACTTCCTCATCGTGGGCGCCCAGCGGTGCGGCACGACGTCGCTGTTCAAGACGCTCTCCCAGCACCCGGCCGTGCTGCCGGCGGTCTACCACAAGGGTGTCCACTACTTCGACACCGGCTACGACCGGGGCATGGACTGGTACCTCGGGCACTTCCCGACGGCCCGCCGGGCCGAGGCGGTGCGGGAGCAGCTCGGTGTGCGCGGGGTGACCGGCGAGTCGAGCCCGTACTACATGTTCCACCCGCTGGCCGCGGACCGGATCGCCGCCGATCTACCCTCGGTCCGGCTGCTGGTTCTGCTGCGCGACCCGGTGGAGCGGGCGTACTCGGCGCACGCGCACGAGTCGGCCCGGGGTTTCGAGACCGAGCCGTTCGAGCGGGCGCTCGACCTGGAGCAGAGCCGCATCGCCGGCGAGCGGGAGCGGCTGCTCGCCGACCCGACCGCGCACAGCCACCACTACCAGCACAACGCCTACCTGACCCGCGGGCAGTACATCGAACAGCTGGAGCGGCTGGAGTCGATCTTCGGTCGGGACCGGCTGCACGTGATCGACGCCGACGACTTCTTCGCCGACCCGCGGCCGTCCTTCGACGCGGTCTGCGACTTCCTCGGCCTGCCGCACTGGGCCGACATCTCGTTCGGCAAGCACAACTCGCGGTCCCGCTCCCCGATGGACCCGGAGTTGCGCGCCCGGCTGGAGGCGCACTTCACCCCGTACGACGATCGGCTGGCCGCCTGGTGGGGACGCGTACCGTCGTGGCGACGGTAACGCCCACCCGGGCGGCGGGCACCGAGCTGGGCGGGGCAGCCCGGCACGGGGTGCTGAACCTGCTCGGCGTGGCGGTGGCGGCGGTCGCCGGCTTCGGGCTGAACATCGTGGTCGCCCGTGGATGGTCGATGGCGGACGCGGGCCTGTTCTTCGCCGCCACCAGCGCCTTCATGATCGCGTACGCGGCCGCCCGGCTCGGCACGGGCATCGGCTCCGTCTACTTCATCAGCCGGTACCGGACGCTCGGGCAGCCGGAACGGATCCGGGCCTCGGTGCTGGTCGGGCTGCTTCCGCTGCTGCTGGTGGGTGTCCTGGTCGCGGTGGTCGGCTGGCTGCTCACCCCGCAGGTCGTCGAGCTGACCTTCGCCGAGCCGGTCCCCGGCGCGGTGCCGGCGCTCCGTGCGCTGCTGCTCTTCGTACCGGTGGCCGCGCTCTGCGACTTCGCGCTGGCCGCCTGCCGGGGCTTCGGCAAGATGCGCCCGCTGCTGCTGATCGAGCGGCTGGGACGCAACGTGCTTCAGTTGCTCGCCGTGCTGCTGGCCGCCACGCTCGGCCTCTCCGCCACCACGGCGCTCCCGCTGGCCTGGGCGCTGCCGTACGTGCCGGCCGCGCTCCTCGCCGCGATCTGGCTGGCCCGGCTGGTCCGGCGGGCGGAACGTGCTGCCGGACCGGAACGCCCGCGGCCGGTCGGCTGGCGGGAGGAGTTCGGCCCGTACTGGCGGTACAGCGGGCCGCGGGCGCTGAGCGGGCTCGCCCAGATGGTCGTGCAGCGGCTCGACATCGTCCTGCTGGGCGCGCTGCGCGGGCTCTCCGAGGCGGCGCTCTACACCGCAGCCACCCGGTTCCTGACCCTCGGTCAGCTCTCCGGTCAGGCGCTGTCGACCGCCGTTCAGCACCGGCTGGCGGAGCATCTGGCCCGCGAGGACCGGGCCGCGGCCGGACGGCTCTACCAGGCCGCAACCGGTTGGCTGGTGCTGCTGACCTGGCCGGCCTACCTGCTGTTCGCCTCGTTCGCCGGACCCATGCTGGCCCTGTTCGGCTCCGGCTACGACGCCGGGCGGACGGTCACCGTCTACCTGGCCCTGACGATGCTGGTCGCCACCGGTTGCGGCATGGTCGACACGGTGCTGAACATGGCCGGGAAGACGGCTTGGACGTTCTACAACGCGCTGTCCGGCACGCTGGTCAACGTGGTCGCCAACGTGCTGCTCATTCCCCACTACGGCATCATGGGTGCGGCGGTCGCCTGGTCCGCCTCCATTCTGATCACCAATCTCGTGCCGCTGGTCCAGCTGCACCGGGCGTTCCGGCTGCATCCGTTCGGGCCGGGCACGCTCACTGGGGCCGGCCTGGCGCTGGCCTGCTTCGGGGTGCCGTCGTTGGTGCTGCACACGCTCACCGACCCGGGGGTGGTGGCCCTGCTGGTGGTCGCTGTGCTGGGTGCCGCCGGCTACGCCGCGGCGGCCTGGCGACTTCGTGGGGTGCTGCAGCTCGACGCCCTGCGGACGCTGCGGCGCAGCCGGAGGCGATGACCAACGGCCCGACACGACGTCGATCACCGGCACGGCCGGTGGCATTAGCACGGGGAGGCACGGCAACCATGAAGTGGGTCCACAGCTGGGCGGCACTCCTGATGGGATCGGTACTCGCCCTGACGGCCTGTCAGCGGGAGGCACCCGCACCCCTCACACCGGCCCCGGCGGGCAGCGCGACCGCACCGGTCCAGCCCCGGTCGGGGAAGGGCCTGGAGACCACCGGGCGGGGCCCGGAGATGCCGGCGCGAGGCGCCTGGCTCGGCGCCTGGGTCAAGCCGGCCTGGCAGACGCCCGACGGTCGGGTCAACGCGCTGGCCGCCTTCGGCGAGCAGACCGGCGGCAAGGTGGCCCTGGCCCACATGTTCCACGAGTGGGAGGACGAGTTCCCTGGCCCGACCGAACACGCGATCCAGGCGGCTGGGATGCTGCAGATGATCTCCTGGTCCGGTGCCGACACCCGGTCGATCGCGGACGGCGTGTACGACCAGCTGATCCGGCAGCGCGCCAAGGGGATCAAGGACTTCGGGGTGCCGGTGCTGCTGCGCTGGCGGTGGGAGATGGACCGGCCCAACCTGCGCCAGAGCGTCCGGTCGCCCGAGGACTACGTAGCCGCGTGGAAGCACATCCGGGCCATCTTCACCGAGGTGGGGGCGACGAACGCCGCCTGGGTCTGGTGCCCGCACGTGCTCGGCTTCGTGGATTCCGGCCGGAACGCCGCCGCCTACTATCCCGGCGACGACCAGGTCGACTGGCTGTGCACGGACGTCTACCCGGGCAAGGACTACGCCGGCTTCGCCGAGCAGATGGACACCTTCATGGCCTTCGCCCGGGAGCGGCCGCGGCCGGTGCTGATCGGCGAGTTCGGCGTCACCCACGACGGCGGGCCGGGCCAGCGCGCCGAGTGGCTGCGGGAGGCGCACACCTACGTGAAGCGGCACCCGCAGATCAAGGCGGTGGTGTACTTCTCGGCCAAGCAGACCAAGGGGGATGCGTACGACAGCACCTTCGACGACGACCCGGAGGGCCTGGCCGCGTACCGGGAGCTGGCCGCGGACCCGTATTTCTCGGCACCCGTGCCGACGGCCACGCCGGGGGGCCCGGTGAGCTGACCTCCACCGTTCGTGTGGCCGGTCCGCCTCTCCCGGTATCTGTCACGTCGTGTGGACGGGTATAAAGGTCATCCGGGGTGGACGCCATAGCTGAAATGCGGAAGTGTGTGCCCATCACGCGTCAACCGGCCGTGCGCCCCCGATCGGCAACCTCAGCAACGCATGTCCGATCGGCCGGGCCGGCCACCTCATTCTCCGTCACTCCCTCGGAGCTGCCCGTGCTAAATCTTCCAGCGATCACGCGCCGATCGTTCGCGCTGGTCACCGCCACCTTCCTCGGCGTCGGTGGCGTGCTGTCGGCCAGCCCCGCGCTCGCCGCGCCGGGCCACGACACCGTGGTCAGCAGCGACACTTCCAGCAACACGCCGAACATCATGGACGGCACGGTCTTCGCCATCCACGACGCCGGCAGCAAGGTGATCGCGGGTGGGTCCTTCACCCAGGTGCGCAACCGGAACAAGTCAACCGACATCGACCGCAACAAACTGCTGGCCTTCGACAAGGCCACCGGCACTGTCGATGAGGCGTTCGCGCCCGTGCTCGACGGCGACGTCCTGGCGATCATCGCCGGCCCCACTGCCGGGACGGTCTACATCGCTGGTGACTTCAACACCGTCAACGGGGTAAACCGCCGGAAGCTGGCGCTGCTCAACGTCGCCGACGGCTCGCTGGTCACCACCTTCAAGGGGCCGGCCTTCAACGGCCTGGTCAACGACATCGCCAAGGTCGGCGACCGGCTGCTGGTGGGCGGCATCTTCAGCAAGATCGGCACCGACGTCGTCCGCAACGGGGTGGCGTCGATCAATGCCAACACCGGCGCGCTGGACGACTACCTGACCGTCGCCCTGACCGAGAACCACAACTGGACCCCGGGCAGCACCGGTGTCGCCAAGGCCGGTGTGGGAGCTGAGAAGCTCGCCGTGTCGCCGGACGAGAAGCAGCTGGTCGTCATCGGCAACTTCAAGAAGGCCAACGGCGTCGTCCACGACCAGATCGTCCGGATCAACCTGGGCGACAGCGCGGCCACCATCGCGGACTGGAACACCGACAGCTACTCGGGGGCCTGCAAGTACAGCGCGTTCGACTCGTGGGTCCGCGATGTGCAGTTCGCCCCGAGCGGCAAGTACTTCGTCGTGGTGACCACCGGTGCGTCCTACCCGGGGACGCTCTGCGACTCCGCGGCCCGCTGGGAGACCGCCGCCACCGGTGACGGGCAGAAGCCCACCTGGACCAACTTCAGCGGCGGCGACACCTTCCTCTCCACCGGCATCAGCGAGGAGGCCGTCTACGTCGGCGGCCACTTCCGCTGGGCGAACAACCCGCTCGCCCGCGACCAGGCGGGTCCCGGCGCGGTGCCGCGGCCCAGCATCGCGGCCCTCGACCCGGCCAGCGGCCTGCCGCTGTCCTGGAACCCGGGCCGCAACCCGCGCGGCTACGGCGTGACCGAGATGCTGGTGACCCAGGAGGGCCTCTGGATCGGCAGCGACCAGGACTACATCGGCGACCGCGAGTTCCTGCGGAAGAAGATCGCGTTCTTCCCCCTGGACGGCGGCAACGCGCCGCACTCCACCAGCACGAAGGGCCTGCCCGGCAACGTCTACCAGGCCGGCCGCGCGGCGCAGACCGAGGTCCTCTACCGGGTCAACGCCGGCGGTCCGGCCATCCCGGCGACCGACGGCGGCCCCGACTGGGCCGGCGACAGCGCCACCGCGCCGAGCCCCCAGCACAACGCCGGCAGCAGCGTCTCGACGTACACCACCAACGCGACGTTCGACGCCACGGTGCCGGCGAGCACCCCCGCGACGCTGTTCAACACCGAGCGCTGGGACGAGGCGACCGCCCCGGACATGCAGTGGGACATCCCGGTCGCGGCCGGCACCCGCATCGACGTGCGCCTCTACCTGGCCAACCGCTACGCCCGGACGGGTGTGGTCGGCAAGCGCAAGTTCGACGTCAGCATCGACGGCGTGCTCAAGCTGAACGACTTCGACCCGGTGGCCGCCGCCGGCGGCACGGACCGCGGCACCATGCGGTCCTTCTCGCTGGTCAGTGACGGCGTGGTCGACGTCGACTTCGGCCGCGTGCTGGAGAACCCGCTCGTCCAGGGCATCGAGATCGTGAAGACCGCGCCGACGCCGGACGCGGCGGACGTGCTCTACCGGGTCAACGCCGGTGGCGACCAGCTGGCCGCGCCGAGCGGCCCGGCCTGGGCCACCGACAGCGTCACGGCGCCGAGCACCTACCACAACACCGGTGGCAGCGTCACGACCTACACGACCAACGCGACGTTCGACGCCACCGTGCCGGCCGGCACCCCTGCCACGCTCTTCAACAGTGAGCGCTGGGACATGTCGACCACCCCGGACATGCAGTGGGACTTCCCGGTCCCGGCGGGCACCCCGGTCCAGGTCCGGCTCTACCTGGCCAACCGGTACGCCGGCACGGCCACGGCCGGCAAGCGCAAGTTCGACGTCAGCATCGACGGCGTGCTGAAGCTGAACGACTTCGACCCGGTCGCCTCGATCGGCGCGACCAACAAGGGCACCATGCGGGCCTTCGCGGTCACCAGCGACGGCAACATCGACATCGACTTCGGTCGGGTCCTGGAGAACCCGCTGGTCCAGGGCATCGAGATCGTCAAGCTTCCGCCGGTGCCGCCGACCACCACGGTGGACAGCGTCACCAAGCGGTCGTACGACGGCGCCACCGCGGTGGGCAACGCCAGTTCGGTGCCCAACCCGGACAACACCCGGTGGTCCACGATCAAGGGTGCCTTCTGGGTCGGCGGCGACCTCTTCTACGGCGTCAACGGCGACCTCTACAAGCGGTCGTTCGACGGCACGACCTTCGGCACGCCGAAGAAGCTCGACCCGTACCACGACGCCAAGTGGGACCTGGTCCTCACCGGCTCCGCGCCGGAGGGCCAGACCTACGCCGGGAAGACGGTCAACTTCTCCGCCGAACTCCCGAACGCGACCGCCATGTTCTACACCGGCGGCCGTCTCTACTACACGCTGGCCGGCCAGAGCACCCTGTTCTGGCGCGGGTTCGCGCCGGACACCGGCGTCGTCGGCGCGGAGCGGAACACGGTCACCGGCACCACGGCCTTCGGCGACGCGAACGGCCTGTTCCTGGACGGCGACACCCTCTACGTCGTCTCCCGGACCACCGGCAACCTCTCCTCGATGGCGTGGTCGGACGGCAAGCCGACCGGCTCCGCCACCGTGCGCAGCGGCCCGGGCGTCGACAACGTGGACTGGCGGGGCACCGCCATCTTCGTCGGCCCCTGACCTGAGGTACGACACGACGATGGCCCGGCCGGTATCGGCCGGGCCATCGCCCTTTCCACCGCCGGGTCAGAGGCGGGGCGCCGTGTGCTCCCTCGCCCACACCCGCATCAGGTCGCGTACCGAGATCACCCCGGCCACCTCACGACCGTCGAGCACCACCAGGTGCCGGAAACCGCCCCGGGCCATCGCCGCGGCCGCCTCCTCCACCGTCCAGTCCGGGCCCGCGTAGACCACGTCCCAGGTCAGGTGCGCTCCGGTGCGTTCGACGTCCGGGTCCAGCCCGGCCCCGATCGCGTTGAGCACATCCCGTTCGGTCATGATCCCGACCCCCTCGGAGTCCGGGTCGATCACGACCGCCGACCCGACCCGGCGGGCCGACATCATCCTGGCCGCCTGGCGGAGCGTGTGCTCCGGGCCGACCACGAGAATCTCGCTGGACATCGCTTCTCGTACCTGCATCACGCATCACCCCTGTGGGACGGCGGCCTCGGTACGGACATGGTGGGCCATCGATGCGGAACGGGACAAGACCGGGCATCGCCACGAACGGCGCGGGATCGCTACTGTCGTGAGGTGCCCACCGAGCCCCTCCGCTGCGCCGGCGCGCTGATCGTGGACGACGACGGCCGCATCTTCATCCAGCGCCGGTCCCCCGAGCGGCGCCTCTTCCCCAACTGCTGGGACATCGTCGGCGGCCACCTCGAACCGGGCGAGGAGGTGCAGGACGCGCTGCGCCGGGAGGTCACCGAGGAGACCGGGTGGGCCGTCTCGCACGTGCTCGGCCAGGTCGGCGAATACCGGTACACCGGCGACGACGGGCTCACGCGGGTGGAGACCGATTTCCTGGTCCGGGTCGACGGCGACCTGAGCCGGCCCCGGCTGGAGGCGGGGAAGCACACCGAGTTCCGCTGGCTGGCGGAACAGGACGTCGGCCTGCTCGACGAACACCGCGACGTCAACGACGGGCTGATCCGGCGGATCGCTGAGAACGCCTTCGCCGCCCTGCGTTCGATCGGTCTGTGAGCGCGACCGTCGAGCTGCCGCCACATCGGTTCGCGGGGCTGGTCGCCCCGGCGGTCGACCGGGCCTTCGTCGCCGGCATGCTCGCCGGCCGCGACGGCGGCGGCGCGGAGCTCAGTTCCCGGTACGGCGGCCCGGCCGCCACCGGCTTCCTCGTGGAGTTCCGCACCCGGCTGGCCGTACCGGGCGGCACCGTGGACGCCCCGGGCTTCGCGGCGGTGACCCGTTACCGGGACCCGGCCGCCTGCCAGCGGGCGCTGGACAAGCAGGTCGCGTACGGGATGATCCAGCGCTTCCCGGACGGCGGCTTCTGCGCGACCGAGCGCGGGCTCGCCTTCCTGGCCGAGCTTTACGGCGTGCACGCCGAGGTGACCGAGGAACTCTGGGCGGGGCATGACGAGCGGCTGGAGCGGCTGGTCCGGGCGCTGGGCCGGGTGCTGGCACACGCGGTCCGGTCGGCCGAGCCGGGCGCCTTCGCGACCATGGCCCCGCCGCACGAGCCGGACGGCACCCCGCCCGGGGTGCTGCTGCTCAACCGGCTCGGCACCCTGCGCTACCACCGCGCGGACGCGCACGCGGCGGCGTGGACCGCGGCGGGACACACCGCGGCGAGCGTCGCCGAGCTGCCCGCCGGGCCGGAACGGCTCGCCATCGAGCAGGAGACCGACCGCCGGGCGGCCGGCCCGTGGGCGTCGCTCACCGCCGAGGAACGGCTGTCGGTGCTCGCCGACCTGGCCGCCCTTCCGGGCTGAACCACGGCCGGCCGGGGCGCGAGGCTATCCTCCACCGAGTGGAGCGGAGTCGAGAAGAGGATGGTGCCGGCATGATCGGGATGGTGCTCGCGGCCGGTGCGGGGCGCCGGCTGCGCCCGTACACCGACACCCTGCCCAAGGCCCTCGTGCCGGTCGACGGGGAGACCACCATCCTCGACATCGCGCTGCGCAACCTCGCCGAGGTAGGGCTGACCGAGATCGTGATCGTGGTCGGCTACGCGGCGGACGCGGTCCGGCAGCGGCAGGCCGAGCTGGAGGAGAAGTACGGCGTCACGATCACCCTCGTGCACAACGACAAGGCCGAGGAGTGGAACAACGCGTACTCGCTCTGGCTGGCCCGGGAGTACTTCTCCCGGGGCGTGCTGCTGGTCAACGGCGACACCGTGCACCCGGTGAGCGTGGAGAAGACCCTGCTGGCCGAGCGCGGCCCGGGCATCCTGCTGGCCATCGACAACATCAAGGTGCTGGCCGAGGAGGAGATGAAGACCACCTTCGACGCGGCCGGCCAGCTCACCCGGATCACCAAGGTGATGGACCCGGGCGCGGCGTACGGGGAGTACATCGGCGCGACGCTGATCGAGCCGCAGGTGGCGGGCGCGCTCGCCGACGCCCTGGAGGCGACCTGGCGGCGCGACCCGAACCTCTACTACGAGGACGGCTACCAGGAGTTCGCCGACCGGGGCGGCGAGGTGCGGGCCGCGCCGATCGGCGACGTCTCCTGGGTCGAGGTCGACAACCACGCCGACCTGGCCCGGGCGCGGGAGATCGCGTGCCGCTACTAGCCCGGACGATCCTCACCCCGCTGCACATCGACGTGCGGCGCGGTGCGGTGGCCGATCTCGCCGCGATCCTGGCCGACGGGCGGATCTCGGCCGGAGGCGACGTGGCGGTGGTGGTCGGCCCCGGGCAGGGCGAGCAGATCGCCGAGCTGATCCGCCCCTCGTTGCGGTCGGCGGACCTGTTCACCGTGGCCGGCGGCAGCCTGGACGCCGCCGACGACCTGGGCGCCAAGCTGCGCAACCGGTCGTACGACGCGGTGGTGGGCATCGGCGGCGGCAAGACCATCGACGTGGCGAAGTACGCGGCCACCCGGCGCGGGCTGCCCATGGTCACCGTGGCGACCGCGCTGGCCAACGACGGCATCGCGTCGCCGGTGGCCAGCCTGGTCACCGAAGGGATCAAGGGCTCCTACGGGGTGCACATCCCGATCGCCGTGATCGTCGATCTGGATTTCGTCGAGGCGGGGCCGGAGCGGCACAACCGGGCCGGCATCGGCGACGTGGTGAGCAACATCAGCGCGCTGGCCGACTGGGAGCTGGCCCGGCAGGTCCGCGGGGAGCCGGTCGACGGGCTGGCCGCCTCACTCTCGCGGGCGGGCGCCGAAGCGGTGCTCAACCACCCGGGCGACATGAGCGACGACGCCTTCGTCACCGTGCTCGCCGAGGCGCTGATCTCCAGCGGCCTGGCCATGGCGGTCTCCGGCACCAGCCGCCCGTCCAGCGGCGGCTGCCACGAGATCATGCACGCGGTCGACGCGCTCTACCCGGGCACCGCCTCGCACGGCGAGCTGGCCGGGCTGGGCGCGCTGTTCTGCACCTTCCTCCGCGGCGACGAGCGCCGGCTCACCGAGATGTCGGCCTGCCTGGCCCGGCACGGCCTGCCCCGGCTCCCCGCCGACGTGGGCCTGACCGACGAGCAGTTCGTCGAGGCGGTGCAGTTCGCGCCGGCCACCCGGCCGGACCGCTACACCATCCTCGAACACCTCGCGATGTCGCCTACCGAGACGCGGGAGCGGCTGGCAGACTACGCCGGTGCACTCCACGACCACCTTGGCTGAGCCGTTCCGCCCCTCCGTCGCCGACTTCCACCGGATCAACCGGGGCGGCGGGCTTTTCAGCGAGTCGATCAGCCAGTGGATCGGTGCCTTCTTCGCGCTGGTCGCCCAGCGGCTGGGGCTGCGCCCGACCGCGCTGACCATCACCAACCTGGTGCTCGGCCTCGCCGCCTCGGTCACCGTGGTCGCGCTCGCCGACGACGTCGCGGCGGGGTCGGTCCCGGCCTGGGCCGTCGGGCTGGTCGCCCTGGTCGGCTGGCAGATCGCGTACGCGCTGGACTGCGCGGACGGGCAGCTCGCGCGGGTGACCGGGCAGAGCAGCCCGGCCGGCGCCCGGGTCGACGTGCTCTGCGACGTGGCCGCTCAGATCGCCCTGGTCACCGCCCTCGGGGCGACGGCCGTGGCGCAGCGCCCCTCGACGCCCACCTGGCTGGTGGCGGTCTTCGCCGGCACCTGGATGGTCAACCTGGTCACCTCGGTGATGCAGGCCGGCCCGAACGCGGCCAGCATGGTCACCTCGACCTCGCTCCCGGTACGCCTGGCGAAGCTGGTCCGGGACTACGGCGCGGTGATCTTCCTGGCCGGCCTGGTGCTGACCGTCGCTCCCGCGCTGGCCGTCTGGGTGGTCGTCGCCTTCACGATCGTCAACGGGGGCTTCCTCCTCGCCAGCATCGCCTTCTCGGCCCGCGCCTCCCTCCGCTGACCAACCCCTCAGCCGGTCACCGGCGGGCGGTGGTGCAGACGTCGGCGTAGATGTCGATGAGGCGCTTGGTGACCACGTCGGGGTGGAAGGTGCGCTCGTAGCGGCTGCGGGCGGCCGGGGCGAGGGTCGCCGCGCCGGCCCGGGCCACCGGGAGGGCGGCGGCCAGCGCCTCCGGGTCGGGCGCGACCACCCAGCCGGCCTCGCCGCGCTGCACCCCCGTCGGCAGCGAGACCTGCCCGTCGCCGGGCGCCGCCGTGGCCACCTCGGCCGGGCCGGTGCCGGCCGGCTCCCGGGGGCCGTCGGCGCCGACCAGGTACGGGATGCCGCCCAGCGCGGTGCCGAGCACCGGCCGGCCGCTGGCCAGCGCCTCGATGATCACGGTGGGCAGCACGTCGTGCCAGGTGGAGGTGGCCAGCACCACGGCGCTGTCGGCCAGCGCGGCGCGTACCCCGGTCCGGTCGAGCTGGCCCAGGTAGACCACGTCGGGCCGGTCGGCGGCGGCCGCCTCGGCCAGCGGCCGCAGCTCGCCGTCGCCGGCGATGCGCAGCGGGCCCAGCGACCCCACGGGGTGTCGCCGCCAGGCCGTCAGCAGCAGGTCGAGCCCCTTCTCGGGGCTGAGCCGGCCCATGAAGAGGAAGCCGTCCCCGGGCGGCGCCGGGGTTCCCGGATCGGGCACCGCGTTGGGCTTGACCACGATCCGCTCGTCCGGGATGCCGTAGTCGCGCAGGTGGTCGGCGACCGCGGTGGTGAGCGCGATGTACCGGTCCACCGACTTCCAGGTGGGGCGGTGCACGGCGAGGGTGGTGGCCATCAGCGCGCTCTGCGCCCGGGAGCCGCGGTAGCAGCGGTGCACGATCGCCGGCACGCCCAGCACCCGGCCCCGGCAGTCCTGGCAGATCACGCCGTCCCGGAAGTAGAGCCCGGAGGAGCAGACCTGCCGGTAGTTGTGCACCGTCTGCACCACCGGCACGCCGCGCCGGTGCGCGGTCCGCACCACCCAGGGCGAGAGCAGCGGGTACGGGTTGTGCAGGTGCAGCACGTCCGGGCGGTGCTCGGCGAGCAGGCGGTCCAGGTCGTGCTGGGCCTTCGGGGCCCAGATCGGCGAGATCGCCAGCAGCGCCTTGGCCGGCTTCGACATCGAGGGGATCTCGTCGGAGCTGCGCAGGAACGGCAGCACCTCCACCCCGGCCGCGGTGAGCTGGGCGATCTCCGCGTCGACGATGGTGTTCTCGCCGGAGGGCTGGGCTTCCCGATACCGGTTGTGCGCCACCACGATTCTCACAGAGCTCGCCTTTCGTTCGCGACTGCGGGACTCGCAAGCTCATTCCTCGCGCTCACGGGAAAGAAGGCTACCTTTGTACGGTGCCTGAACTACCGGAGGTGGAAGCGCTCGCCGGCTACCTGCGTGAGCGGGCGGTCGGCCGGCGGGTCGAGCGGCTCGAGGTCGCGGCGATCAGCGCGCTGAAGACGTACGACCCGCCGCCGAGCGCGGTGGCCGGCCGGACCGTCACCGGCGCGGGCCGGTACGGCAAGTTCCTCGATGTCCGGTTCGACGAGGGCCTGCACCTGGTGGTCCACCTGGCCCGGGCGGGCTGGCTGCACTACCGGGAGGCGTTCCCGTCGGCCGCCCCGCTGCGCCCCGGCAAGGGCCCGATCGCCCTGCGGCTACGCCTCGACGACGGCTCCGGCTTCGACCTGACCGAGGCGGGCACGCAGAAGAAGCTCGCCGCCTACCTGGTGACCGACCCGGCCCTGGTGCCCGGGGTGGGCAAGCTGGGCCCGGACGCCCTCGAGGCCGACCTGACCACCTTCGGTGCCCAGCTGCGCAGCCGCCGGGGGCAGGTCAAGGGGGTGCTGACCGACCAGTCGGTGCTGGCCGGCATCGGCAACGCGTACTCGGACGAGATCCTGCACGCGGCGAAGCTCTCCCCGTTCGCGATCACCGACCGGCTGACCGACGACCAGCTCGCCGCGCTGCACGCGGCGACCCGTGCGGTGCTCGGCGACGCGGTCCGGCGCTCGATGGGGCAGCGGGCCGCCGAGCTGAAGGGCGAGAAGCGCTCCGGGCTCAAGGTGCACGCCCGGAAAGGGCTGCCCTGCCCGGTCTGCGGAGATCTGGTGCGGGAGGTCTCGTTCGCCGATTCGAGCCTCCAGTACTGCCCCACCTGTCAGACCGGCGGCAAGCCGCTGGCTGACCGACGGTTGTCCCGCCTCGTACGGTGAGTAATCGCACTCCGCGATTACGGAGCGGAATGGTCCCGGGATCGCCGAAGGTCCCACTCGGCACCTCTACCGGGGCCGGCATCCATCGGTATAGTGGCTCGGTCCCCGGCTTCACAACCGACTCGAAGCCGGCCAGATCCCCACGAGCACCATCGGACAGCTTCTCCTTCGGGGGGCGGTCCGGGCCGGGCCCGCGTGGGAGACTGGGACGGTGGGCGACCCGGGCCCTCACGGCGAGTGAGGGCGCGTGTCATGCGGGAGGACACTGGTTGAGGTGACGACAAGCCTCCAGCGCCCGGTAACCAACACAGGCCGGAGCAAGAGCGTGCGGCACGTCGACAGCTTCGAGATCCAGCCGCCGACTCCGCCGTCGCACAACGGCGTACCCCGGTCGGCATGGGCCCGCGCCCGGCGCCGGGTGTCCCGCTGGCACCGTCCCTACATCCTGGTGCTGCTGGTGCTGGACTTCGGGGCCGCCGCCCTGGCCAGCCTCATCGCGATCAACGTCTTCGAGCAGGCGTCCGCCGGCTTCTACGGCGCCGAGGAGAACCCGACCTGGTTCCACACGGTCGCCTTCGGGCTGCTGCCGCTGGGCTGGCTGCTCATCCTCTGGGGCAACCGGGCGTACGACCGGCGCTACCTGGGCCTCGGCCCCGACGAGTTCAAGCGGGTGATCCGCGCCGGCGTGGCGGTGGCCGCCACCGTCTCGTTCCTGGCCTTCGCCACGAAGACCATGCTCTCCCGGTGGACGGTCGGCTTCGCCCTGCTCGGCGCGCTGCTGCTGATCCTGCTGGGCCGGATGGTGGCCCGGGCCGCCCTGCACGCCGTCCGCCGCCGGATCGGCCAGGCCGGGCACCGGATGGTGCTGGTCGGCACCCTGCCGGAGTGCCTGGAGGTCTACACCGCGGTCACCCGCAACCCCGGGGCCGGCCTGGTCCCGGTGGCCATCCACCTCACCGACGGGTACGCCGCCGCCCGCGGCATCGAGACCCCGGTGCCGGTGTACGCCGGCCGGGACGTGCTCGCCCTGGTCCGGGAGGTCGGCGGGGACACCATCGCGGTCTGCGGCTCGGCCAGCGCCGAGCCGGGCGAGCTGCGCCGGATGGCCTGGCAGCTGGAGGGCTCCGGCGTCGACCTGGTGGTCGCGCCCCAGCTCACCGACATCGCCGGCCCGCGGGTGCACATCCGCCCGATCGAGGGCCTGCCGCTGCTGCACGTCGAGGAGCCGACCCTGTCCGGGCCGGCGCTGCTGGCCAAGAACCTGATGGACCGGGTCGCCGCCGGGCTGGGCCTGTTGCTGCTGGTCCCGCTCTTCGTCGCCATCGCGATCGCCATCCGGATCTCCGACCCCGGGCCGGTCTTCTTCCGGCAGCCCCGGGTCGGGCACGAGGGGCGGACCTTCCGGGTCTGGAAGTTCCGCACCATGTACGTCGACGCCGAGGAGCGGCTGGCCGGCCTGGTCGATCAGAACGAGACCGACGGCATGCTGTTCAAGATGAAGCAGGACCCGCGGGTCTTCCCGGTGGGCCGCTTCCTGCGCGCCTCCTCGCTGGACGAGCTACCCCAGCTGATCAACGTGCTCTGGGGCGAGATGTCGCTGGTCGGCCCGCGTCCGCTCCCCGCCGACGACGGTGACTTCCTGGGCGACGTCCGGCGCCGGCTGCTGGTCCGTCCGGGCATGACCGGGCTCTGGCAGGTCTCCGGCCGCTCCGACCTCTCCTGGGACGAGGCGGTCCGACTCGACCTCTACTACGTCGACAACTGGTCGCTGGCGTACGACCTCAGCATCCTGTGGCGGACCGTCGGGGTGGTGCTGGCCCGCAAGGGCGCGTACTAGCGCTCCGGGCCGCCACCCGTCAGGATCGCGGGCGTGAGTGGCAACCTCTCGGCCGTCTTCGGCGTCGTCTCGCTGGTCACCGCGCTGGCCGCGGCGCTCTGGGCGGTGCTGCGGCTGCGCGCCCGGCGGGGCATAGCGACGGCCACCCAGCGGGCCACCTACGAGGTGCTGCACACCGCCGGGCTCGCCACCGAGCCGCTGCGGGGCGGGCTGAGCGCGGCGGGCGCGGCGAAGGCCGTACGCCATCTGCGAGCCCTGGTGGGTTCGGCCGGGCTGGCCCTGACGGACCGGGACGCCCTGCTCGCCCTCGACGGGCACGGCGCGCACCACGGCGACCAGTTGCTGGCGGCGGCCCGGAAGGCGGTCGACAGCGGGCGTTCGACCGTGCTGCGCGAGTCGGAGCTGCACTGCGACCTGGTGGACTGCCCGGTCCGGGGCGCGGTGGTGGCCCCGCTGAGCGCCGACGGCCGGGCGGTCGGGGCGCTGGTGGCGGTGGCCGACGGGCGGCCGGCCCCGGGCCTGGTGCAGGCGACCCTGGAGACCGCGCACTGGGCCGGCGACCAGCTCGCCCTGGCGGAGTTGGACTCCTCCCGGGAACGCCTGGCCCGGGCCGAGGTACGCGCGCTGCGCGCCCAGATCAGCCCGCACTTCATCTACAACGCGCTGACCGCGATCGGCTCGTTCGTCCGGACCGACCCGGAGCGGGCCCGCGAGCTGATCCTGGAGTTCGCGGAGTTCACCCGCTACTCGTTCCGGGCGCACGGCGAGTTCACCACGCTCGCCGAGGAGCTGCGCTCGATCGACCGCTACCTGACCATCGAGCGGGCCCGCTTCGGCGAGCGGCTCCAGGTGCGCCTCCAGATCGCCCCGGAGGTGCTGCCGGTGACCCTGCCGTTCCTCTGCCTCCAGCCGTTGGTGGAGAACGCGGTCCGGCACGGGTTGTCCCGCAAGCCGGGCACCGGCATGGTGAGCATCGAGGCCCGGGACGCGGGCGCCGAGTGCCACATCACGGTGGAGGACGACGGGGTGGGGATGGATCCGACGACGCTGACCGCCGGCATCGCCGAGCTCTCCGGCGCCGGCAGCGACCCGGCCGACGACCCGGGCCAGCACGTCGGCCTCTCGAACGTCGACGAGCGGCTCCGGTCGGCCTTCGGGGACCGGTTCGGCCTGGTCGTCGAGACCGGCCTGGGCTCGGGTACGAAGGTCAGCATGCGGGTGCCGAAGTTCCACCCCGGGGTTCGGGCGACCTCATGAACGCCACGGGTTTCCTCCGCGTGCTCGCGGTCGACGACGAGCCGCCGGCCCTGGACGAGCTGGCGTACCACCTGCGGGCCGATCCCCGGGTGGCCCGACTGCACACGGCCGGCGACGCGACCGAGGCGCTGCGGGTGCTCCGCGACGGCGACGTGGACGTGGTCTTCCTGGACATCCGGATGCCGGGGCTGGACGGCATGGAGCTGGCCCGGGTGCTGCGCCGGTTCGCCCGGCCACCGGCGATCGTCTTCGTCACCGCCTACGACGACGGCGCGGTGGACGCATTCGACCTGGGCGCCACGGACTACGTGCGCAAGCCGGTCCGCGCCGATCGGCTGGCCGAGTCGCTGCGCCGGGTGATCGGTTCGCGGGTGGTCCCCTCGCACCCGGCCGCGTTGGCCCGGGCCGAGGAGGACCCGACCATCCCGATCGAGCTGGCCGGCACCACCCGGATGCTGCCCCGTTCGGCGGTGCGCTGGGTGGAGGCGCAGGGCGACTACGCCCGGCTGCACACCGCGGACGGCTCGCACCTGGTCCGGGTCTCGCTGGCCACCCTCGCCGAACGCTGGGCCGACGCGGGGTTCGTCCGGATCCACCGGTCCTACCTGGTGCAGCTCAAGCTGATCGCCGAGCTGCGGCTGGTCAACTCCGGCTACGTGGTGGTGATCGACGGGACCGAGCTGCCGGTGAGCCGCCGGCACACCCGGGAACTGAAGGACAAGCTGGTCCGCGCGGCCAAGCAGGACTGGAACCGCTGATTCGAGATTCTTCCGCCCGTCGGGAATACGCGCCCCTCGTCGTACGCTGTACGGCACGCCGTACGACAAGGTGGAGGCCGCATGCCCGACAGCCGCTACGACGCCGCGACCGAATTCGACCGACAACTCGACCGCCTGGTGCGGCTCGGCTATCCCGCCCTGGCCGGGCTGAACGAGGACGCCTTCCGCGACCTGCTCGCCCCGCTGCGCAAGGCCGCGGTCGCCGGGGCGGCCGACCTGGCCGCGCCTACCGACGGGCGGGTGCCCTTCCTGCTGGTGACCACCCGCGAGCTGGTGCCCGTCCAGGAGCGGATCGCGCTGACCACGCTCGCCGGCAAGTGGAAGACCGGCATCCTCGACCGGAACTTCCCCGCCGACGACCTGCCGCGGTTCGACCCGATCAAGGAGCTGGAGGTGCCGGCCGGGCCGGCGTACCTGCTCTTCGACGTCGACCGGGGCGAGGAGTACCGGAACCTGCCGCCGTCCGCCGCACTGGCGGAGATGACCGCCGGGGGCCGGCTGCCGATCACCATCGACGAGGGCCTGGCCTTCGTCACCCTGCACCCGCCGGCGCTGGCCAGCAACCGGTGCTTCTCACTGGTCGGCTCCCGCTGCGGCGACAAGCGGGTGCCCGCTTTCTGGATCAGCCAGGGCGCGGCGAAGCTGGGCTGGTGCTGGTTCGGCAACCCGCACACCTGGCTCGGCTCGGCCACGGCCCACCCGGTCCGGGTCGGCCTGCCGTGAACCGGGGGTCGGCGCGGACTTGATCGACTCCAGGTCGCCGAGGTGGCGGTGTCCGCTGGCCCCGGACACCGCCACCACGCCGAGCTGGTGAATCCTCCGTCATCCACAACGAGGGGGGCGTCATCCACCGGGTTGTCCACAGGAGTGAGGCGTTATCCACAAGTTGTGCACAGGGCCGTCCCCGGCGCTCTTGACATTCCCGCTGAGCAGGCGAGACTGCCGGGGATGACCGGAGCGGAGGAGCAGGACGTGCCCGGGCGGCCCGACCAGGCGGCTCCGGTCCCCGCCCCGCGCGCCCCGCAGCCGCCCCGGCGGACCCGCGTCGTGCTGGCCGAGGTCTCCCGGCCACGCAGCCGCGCCGAGCGCACCCGCTCCGAACTGACCCAGCAGACCCGGGTCGGCGAGACGCTGGTGCAGGGCCTCATGCGCGCGCAGCTCTCGCTGGCCCTGCGGCTCAGCCTGCTCGTGCTGATCGGGCTGGGCGGCCTGCCCTGGCTCTTCGCCATCGCACCCTCGGTCGGCCGGGTCACCCTGCTCGGCGTCAACCTGCCCTGGCTGCTGCTCGGGGTGGCCGCCTTCCCGTTCCTGATCGGGGTCGGCTGGGCGTACGTGCGGCTGGCCGAACGGAACGAGCAGGACTTCACCGACCTGGTCCAGCGGCCGGAGCGCTGATGAGCAACGGCTACGTGGTTCCCGCGATCGTGGCGGTCACCCTGGTCACCGTCGGGATCGGCTTCTACGGGCTGCGGCTGGCCCGCACCACCTCCGACTTCCTGGTCGCCTCCCGGGCGGTCAGCCCGACCTGGAACGCCGCGGCGATCGGCGGGGAGTACCTGTCGGCGGCCAGCTTCCTCGGCGTGGCCGGGCTGATCCTCAAGTACGGCGTCGACGTGCTCTGGTACCCGGTCGGTTTCGCCGCCGGCTACCTGGCGCTGCTGCTCTTCGTGGCCGCCCCGCTGCGCCGCTCCGGGGCGTTCACCCTGCCCGACTTCTGCGAGGTGCGCCTCGGCTCGCGGCGGCTGCGGAAGCTGGCCACCATCTTCGTGATCTTCATCGGCTGGCTCTACCTGGTGCCGCAGCTCCAGGGCGCCGGGCTGACCCTGGCCACGGTGGCCGGCTCGCCCTACCCGGTGGGTGCGCTGCTGGTCGCCGTGGTGGTGACCGCGAACGTCGCGCTGGGCGGGATGCGCGCGATCACCTTCGTCCAGGCCTTCCAATACTGGCTGAAGCTCACCGCGCTCGCCGTACCCGCGATCTTCCTGGCGTTGCAGTGGCAGGCCGACGCCCGCCCGGCGGTGACCCCGCCCGACGGGCCGGCGTTCCGGACCGCGACCACCGTGGTGGTCGAGCACCGCGCGACCCTCACCCTGCCCGACGGCGACATCCGCGAGGTACGCCCCGGCGACCGTCTCGACTTCGCCGCCGGCGACCCGGTGCCCGAGGTCTCCGGCGCGGCGACCGCCGCCACCGACTGGCTGCTGCCGGACACCGCCGGCGACGACGACCGGGGGCTGTTCGCGACGTACTCGCTGATCCTGGCCACCTTCCTCGGCACCATGGGCCTGCCGCACGTGCTCGTGCGCTTCTACACCAACCCCGACGGCGCCGCCGCCCGGCGCACCACGCTGGTGGTGCTGGCCCTGGTCGGCGTCTTCTACCTGCTGCCCACGATCTACGGCGTGCTGGGCCGGATCTACACCCCGCAGTTGCTGGTCACCGGGCAGACCGACGCGGTCGTGGTGCTGCTGCCCGGGGCGGCGCTGGGCGACGGCGCCACCGGCCGGCTGCTCGCCGCGCTGGTCGCCGCGGGGGCGTTCGCGGCCTTCCTCTCCACCTCCTCCGGCCTGCTCACCAGCGTGGCCGGGGTGATCTCCACCGACGTCCTCGGCCGCGGCTCGGTACGCGGCTTCCGGCTGGCCACGGTGATCGCCGGCGGGGTGCCCGCGGTGCTCGCGCTGAACGTCTCCGGGCTGGACGTCTCCCAGGTGGTCGGGCTGGCCTTCGCGGTGGCCGCGTCGAGCTTCTGCCCGCTGCTGGTGCTCGGCATCTGGTGGCGTGGCTTGACCGACCTGGGCGCCGCCGCCGGGGTGCTGGTCGGCGGCGGCGCCGCGGTCGGCGCGGTGCTGCTCACCGTGCTCGGCCCGCCGCTGTCCGGCTGGCCGGCCACGCTCACGACCCAGCCGGCCGCGTGGACGGTGCCGCTGGCGTTCACCGTGATGGTGGCGGTCTCCATGGCCACCCGGCGGCGCCTGCCCCGGGACGTGGGCGTCACGATGCTCCGCCTGCACACCCCGGAGACGCTGCGCCTCTAGCGACCGGCCGTACGGCTCAGGTAGGACTCGAAGATCGTCCTTCGGCGGGAGCTGTCGCTGGCCCGGCCGGACTACGGTCGGAGGCATGACCCATCAGCACCCGGCAATGTCCCTCCGTGGCCTGGCCAAGCGGTTCGACACCAAGGTCGCGGTCGCCGGCGTCGACCTCGACGTGCCGACCGGCTCGTTCTACGGGCTGCTGGGTCCGAACGGGGCCGGCAAGACCACCACCCTCTCCATGGCCGTCGGCCTGCTGCGGCCCGACGCCGGCCAGGCCCGGGTGCTCGGGTACGACGTCTGGGCCGATCCGGTACGCGCCAAGGGGCTGCTCGGCGTGATGCCCGACGGCGTACGTCTCTTCGACCGGCTCACCGGGGCCGAGCTGCTGGCCTACCACGGGCTGTTGCGCGGCATGGACCCGGCGGTGGTCGACCAGCGGGCGGCGGAACTGCTCGACGTGCTGGCACTCACCGACGCCGGCCGCACCCTGGTGGTCGACTACTCGGCCGGCATGAAGAAGAAGATCGGCCTGGCCTGCGCGCTGCTGCACGGCCCCCGGCTGCTGGTGCTGGACGAGCCGTTCGAGGCGGTCGATCCGGTCTCCGCGGCCCTGATCCGGGACATCCTGCACCGCTACGTGGTCGGCGGCGGCACGGTCATCTTCTCCAGCCACGTCATGGAGGTCGTCGAGCGGCTCTGCTCGCACGTGGCGATCCTGGCCGACGGCCGGATCATGCGAGTCGGCACGCTCACCGAGGTCCGCGGCGAGCGGTCGCTGGAGGAGGTCTTCGTCGAGGTGGTCGGCGGGCGGACCGCGACCGGCGAGGAGCTGTCGTGGCTGTCCCGGTGACCGCCGCCGAGCGGCCGACCCGGGCCGTCTCGCCCCGGCACTTCGTGCGGCTCAAACTGCGGGTGCTGCGCAACAACTTCCGGGGTCAGGGTTGGCGGATCGCGCTGTTCGTGGGCGGCCTGCTGTTCGGGCTCTGGTTCGCCGCCGGCGGCTTCTTCCTGCTCGCCGCGCCCGGCCTCGCCGGCGAGTCCCGCTACGCGCTGATGACCGCCGCCTTCGGCGGCGGCCTGCTGACCCTCGGCTGGCTGCTGCTGCCGCTGGTCTACTTCGGCGTGGACGAGACCCTGGACCCGGCCCGCTTCGCGCTGCTCCCGCTGTCCCGCCGCACCCTGGTCACCGGCCTGTTCGCGGCCGCCCTGGTCAGCGTCCCGGCGCTGTCGACCCTGCTCGCAGCCGCCGGGCTGGTGGTCACGGCCGGCGCGCTGGGTGGCTGGTTCGCCGCGCTGGTCGGGCTGCTCGGGGTGGTCCTCGGCCTGCTGCTCTGCGTGGCCGCCGCCCGCGCGGTGACCAGCGCCTTCGCCACCATGCTCCGCTCACGTCGGGTACGCGACCTGGCCGCCGTGCTGCTCGCGGTGCTCGCCGCCCTGCTGGGACCGCTACAACTGCTGGTGATCGGCGCGGTCCAGCAGGCCGACTGGGACCGGCTCACCGGCGTGGCCCGGGTGGTCGGCTGGACGCCGTTCGGTGCGCCCTGGACGGCCGGCGTCGACGTGGCCGAGGGGCACGCCGGGGCGGCCGTGCTGAAGCTGCTGATCGGCGTGGCGGCGATCGGCGTACTCCTGCTGTGGTGGTCGCGGTCGCTGGAGTCGGCGATGGTGGGCGCGGCGAGCGCCGGGCCGTCCCGGGACCGGCGCGGCACGGTGGCCGGCGCGGCGGTCGCGCAGCTCTTCCCCCGGGCCGTCGGCTGGGCCCGGCGGGACCGGTTCGGCGCCCTGGTCGCCCGGGAGTGCCGCTACTGGTGGCGCGACGCCCGGCGGCGGGCCAACCTGATCACCGTGGCGGTGGTCGGCATCTTCGTGCCGGTGATGGTCAACCTGGGCGGCTCCCAGCTGGTCACCGAAGGCGGGGCAGCGTTCGGCGAGGCCACCGCCAACTCGTCGCCCGTGCTGGTCAGCCTCTCGATGCTCTTCGTCGGGGTGCTCGCCGCGGTGACCGTGGCCAACCAGTTCGGCTTCGACGGCAGCGCGTACGCGGCCAACGTGGTGGCGGGCGTGCCGGGGCGGGTGGAGCTGCGGGCCCGGATGGTCGCGTTCTCGCTCTACGTGGTGCCGATCCTCGGTGTGGTCGCCGTGGTGCTGGCCGTGGTGCTCGGGCGGCCCGGCTGGGTCGGTGTGATGGCCGGCGCGCTGTTCGCCGCGTACGGCTGCGGGCTGGCGATCAACGCGTCCGTCTCGGTGCTCGGCGGCTACTCGCTGCCAGAGACGAGCAACCCGTTCGCCATGAACACCGGCGCCGGGATGGCGAAGAGCATGTACACCCTGCTGTCCATGCTGGCCACCGCGGCGGCTGCCGTGCCGCTGGTGGTGGCCGCCGCGCTGCTCGGCGACGTCTGGCTCTGGCTGGCCCTGCCGGTCGGTCTCGCGTACGGGCTGGGCGCCGCGCTGCTCGGCGCGTACCTGGCCGGGGACGCGCTGGACCGCCGCCAGCCGGAACTGCTGGCCGCCGTCACCCCGAGGCGCTGATGCCGGTCGTCGAGGCGGTGACCACCGTTCCGGTCCCACCGGAGCTGGCCTTCGCGGTGTCGCAGACCGTGGCGCCGGTCCGCTACCGCTGGGATCCCTTCGTCCGGGAGCAGCACTTCGTCGACGGGGCGACCCGCCCTGGCAAGGGCGTGCGCACCTACACCCGGTCCCGGCACGGCCTCGTCATGGTCAGCGAGTACGTCTCGTGGGCGCCGCCGACGAACGTGGGCATGAAGATGGTCCGCGGGCCGTGGTTCTTCGAGCGGTTCGGCGGCGGCTGGCGGTTCGCGCCGGGCCCGGAACCGGGCACGGCCCTGGCCACCTGGCGGTACAACTTCCGGTGCCGGCCGGCGTTCCTGCGCCCGGTCGCCGAGCGGATCGGGGTCTGGCTGCTCGGCCGGGACATCCGCCGCCGGATCGCCGGGTACGCCGCCGGGTGCGCCGACCCGGAGGTGCTGGCCGCCGCCCGCCGCTCCCTGGCGGGATAGCGCCAGCGGCAGATCTTGGCGATCTACGGTTCACCTTGAACGGGAAGTCGCCAAGATCGGGAGATCCGCGCTCACGAAGCTCCGCCAGGCGTCGGGAGTGAACGCGAGAGTCGGCCCGGACGGGTCCTTGCTGTCCCGGACCAGCACCACCCCGCGCAGGTTGTCCGCCACCTCGACACAGTTGCCACCGGAGTCGGTCGATCGGGACGACGTGCGCCAGCAGGGCCCGGCGGTGGTCATGGCGTCACCTCCAACTTCCGGATCAGATCCAGTGAGGCTCCCGTGGACAGCGCTTCGCCGAGGAGGCTATCCCACTTCCGCTCGATCAAGCCGATCGTCTCCGGGTCGTCGATGACGTGTCCCCGCGCAGCATTCTCCAGGTAGAGCACCCGCTCGGAGTCGGGCAACTCGGCAAGCACGAAGCCGCCACCGAGCCCGGCATGCTCGCCCACGGCGAGCGGGACGATGTGCAGCCGCACCGCCGGCAGCTCAGCCACCTCCAGCAACCGCCCGAGTTGAGCGTCGAGCACGGCCGGCCCACCGACAGGCCGGCGGACAGCCGTCTCGTCCAGCAGGAAGACGCAGTGCGGCGGCTCGTCGCGGTGCAGCAGTTGTTGACGCTCCAGCCGGACAGTCACCAGTTCATCGACCGTCCCGGGTGGATGGAGGCCACCGGTGGAGATGACGGCGCGGGCATACGCCTCGGTCTGGAGCAGGCCAGGGACCAGGCACGCCTCGAAGGCTCGTAGCCGGACAGCCTGCTGTTCGTACCCCCGCCAGGGCACAAACCACGACGGGCCGCGCTCCTCGTCGGCGGCCTTCAGCAACTGGGCGAGGAGGCCGCCCGTGCCGAGAGCCTGGTCGGCGGCGACGGCGAACTCCATGGTCGGCCGGCGACGCCCGGTCTCGATGGCGGCGACCGTGGACGGGCTCCACCTGATCAGCGCGGCCAGCGCCTCCTGGGAGACGTCCGCCCCGGCCCGGGCGGCCTTGAGCGCCCGGATCCACACCTCGATGTTCATCCTTACCTCTCCGGTAAGTACGTGATCGCGCTGCGTAGTAAGCCCTGGCATCCTCCCGCGCCGGCCCCGCCGAGTCCAGGGTGGAGACACGCGGCCCGGCTGGTGGAGGCGACGACCCGGCGGCCGGTCCTGCGACGGGTCGCCCCGGCCATCCCCCGGCCGGGGCGACCCCTTCCCGGGGAGGCACTGATGAGCGACGACCGCCGAGATCTTGGATGCAAACGGCTCCTGGAGGGGCCAAATTCGTCCAAGATCTGGAAGAAGCCGGGCCCCGGCCGGGCGCACGTGGCGATGCGGCCGGCCTGGCGGTGCCGGGGGTGCGGGGCGCACTGGCCGTGCCAGCCGGCGCGGCTCGCGCTGCTGTCGGAGTACCGGTCCGACCGGACCGCGCTGCTGCTCTACCTGGGTCGCCTCATGGCGGAGGCCAACGAGCAGCTTCCGGGCGCCCGCGACCTGCACGCGCGCTTCCTGGGGTGGGCGCGGGGACGGGGCGGCACAATGTTTCACGTGAATCATGAGCCGGGTGCCGAGATCCACCACACCGACCCCTTCGCCGTGGCGGCCGGGCAGCGCTCGCCGGTCCGCCGGCTCCGCGGTCGGCTGGCCGCCCCGGTGACGCTCTGGACCGCGCCCGGCCCGGCCGGGCTGACCATCTCGTCCACCCTGGTGGCCGAGGGGGAGCCGGACCGGCTGCTCGGTCTGGTCGACCCGGAGTCGGACCTGTGGGCGGCGGTCGAGGAGGCGGGCCGGTTCGCGGTCGTGCCGCTCGGCCCGCAGCACCGGCAGCTCGCCGACCGGTTCGCCGGCCTCTTCCCGTCCCCCGGCGGCCTCTTCGCGCTCGACCCCTGGACCGACACCCCGTACGGTCCGGTGCCCGCCGACGCGGGCGGCTGGGCCGGGTGCCGGCTCGAGACCGCCCGGGAGTGCGGCTGGGGCCTGCTGGTCGAGGCCACCATCGAGGCGGTCGACCTGGCCGAGGAGACGCTGCCGCTGCTGCACTACCGCGGCCGTTACCGGGGACTCACCGACTGATCACCGACCGCTGACCGGAGTGAGCTGAGTCACTCGGCGCAGCCGGACCGCCGTTCGGCGCAGCCGTCGACCGTGGCCGATCCGAGCCTTCCCCGGCGGGGAGCGCGCTCTCTACCGTGCGCGAAAACTCCCCACGCCTGCGAAGGTGGTGATCCACAGATGTCCACGGACACACCCGCGTCCGCACCCGCCGAGTCGGCGGCGGAACGGTACCTCGCCGTTCAGCGGTCGGACGAGTTCGCCGGGTTGCGGCGCGCGCTGCGCGGCTTCGTCTTCCCGATGACCGTCGCGTTCTTCCTGTGGTACGCGCTCTACGTCATCCTCTCCGCGTACGCGCGGGGATTCATGGGTACGAAGCTGGTCGGCAACATCAACGTCGCCCTGGTCTTCGGCCTGCTCCAGTTCGTCTCCACGTTCGTCATCGCCTGGCTCTACTCGCGGTTCGCCGACCGCCGGATCGACCCGGTGGCCGACCGGCTCCGCGCCGAGGTGGGGGAGGTGACCCATGAACACGGTTCTCGCGGCTGAGGCGGGCAGCACCACGGCCCGCAACCTGACCATCACGCTCTTCCTGGTCTTCGTGGCGATCACGCTGGCGATCACCGTGTGGGCCAGCCGGCAGACCAAGACCGCCACCGACTTCTACGCCGGCGGCCGGTCCTTCTCCGGCTTCCAGAACGGCATGGCGATCGGCGGCGACTACATGTCGGCGGCGTCCTTCCTGGGCATCGCCGGCCTCATCGCCCTGTACGGCTACGACGGCTTCCTCTACTCGATCGGCTTCCTGGTCGCCTGGCTGGTGGCGCTGCTGCTCGTCGCCGAGCTGCTGCGCAACTCCGGCCGCTACACGATGGCCGACGTGCTGGCGTTCCGGATGCGCCAGCGCCCGGTCCGGACCGCGGCCGCGGTCTCCACCATCACGGTGTCGATCTTCTACCTGCTGGCCCAGATGGTCGGCGCGGGCGCACTGGTCGCGCTGCTGCTCGGCATCAAGCCGGGCACCACCTTCCTGGGCATGGACGCGGGCACCGCGAAGGCCGCCACGATCTTCCTGGTCGGCGCCCTGATGATCATCTACGTCACCGTGGGCGGCATGAAGGGCACCACGTACGTCCAGATCGTCAAGGCGTTCCTGCTGATGACCGGCGCGATCGTGATGACCCTGCTGGTGCTCGCGAAGTACAAGTTCAACCTGTCCTCGCTCCTCGGCGACGCGGCCGACGCATCGGGCAAGGGAGCCGCCTTCCTCGAACCCGGGTTGCGCTACGGCGTGGAGACACCCGGCGACGCGTTGAAGACCTTTTACAGCAAGATGGATCTGCTCTCGCTGGGCATCGCGCTGGTGCTCGGCACCGCCGGCCTGCCGCACATCCTGATCCGCTTCTACACCGTGCCGACCGCGAAGGCGGCCCGGAAGAGCGTGCTCTGGGCGATCGGCATCATCGGCACCTTCTACCTGCTCACCCTGGCGCTCGGCTTCGGTGCGGCAGCGCTGGTCGGCGGCCCGGCGATCATCGCACAGGACAAGGCCGGCAACACGGCCGCCCCGCAGCTCGCCGAGGCGCTCGGCATCGACTTCCTCGGCGGGGACCTGGGCGGAGCGACACTGCTGGCGATCATCGCGGCGGTCGCCTTCGCCACGATCCTGGCGGTCGTCGCCGGGCTCACCCTGGCGTCGTCGTCCAGCCTGGCGCACGACTTCTACGCCAACGTGCTGAAGAACGGGCAGGCGTCCGAGCGGCAGGAGGTGACCGTCGCCCGGATCTCCGCCCTGGTGATCGGCCTGGTCTCCATCGTGCTGTCGATCTTCGCGCAGAGCCTGAACGTGGCGTTCCTGGTGGCGCTGGCCTTCGCGGTCGCCGCCTCGGGCAACCTGCCGGCGATCCTCTACAGCCTGTTCTGGAAGCGGTTCAACACCTCCGGCGCGGTCTGGGCGATCTACGGCGGCCTGCTCGCCGCCGTGGTGCTGGTCTTCTTCTCCCCGGTGGTCTCCGGGGCGCCGACGGCCATGTTCCCCGACCACGACTGGCACTGGTTCCCGCTGTCGAACCCGGGCATCATCTCGATCCCGTTCGGCTTCCTCTGCGGCTGGATCGGCACCCTGCTGTCCAAGGAGCACGACGAGGAGAAGTACGCCGAGCTGGAGGTGCGCTCGCTCACCGGCGCGGGCGCCCACTGAACACACCCCCCACCCCCCCGGTGGGCCGGAGCCGTTGTCGGCTCCGGCCCACCGGCTTGAGTAGGCTGGCCGGCATGAAGGTCGCTCCCCGCTTCGGCTCCGGACATCGCATCCTCGTCACCGGCGGCGCCGGCTTCGTGCCGTCGCACCTGGTCGACCGGCTCATCGAGCGCGAGTGCTCCGTCGTGGTGCTGGACAACTTCGTCACCGGTTCCAAGGACAACATCGCCCACCTGCTCGAGAAGCCGACCTTCACGCTGATCGAGGCGGACATCTCCGAGGGGCTGCCGACCGACCACCCGGCGATGGCCGAGCGGTTCGACGCGATCCTGCACATGGCCTCCCCGGCCAGCCCCACCGACTTCGAGAAGCTGCCGGTGGAGATCCTCCGGGTCGGGTCGGTGGCCACCCTGCACCTGCTGGAGCGGGCCACCGCCGACGGCGCCCGGTTCCTGATGGCCTCCACCTCAGAGGCCTACGGGGATCCGAAGGAGCACCCGCAGCGCGAGACGTACTGGGGCAACGTCAACCCGATCGGCATCCGGAGCGTCTACGACGAGGCGAAGCGCTTCGCGGAGGCGGCCACCATGGCCTACCACCGCAGCCGGAGCACCGACACCGCCATCGTCCGGATCTTCAACACGTACGGACCGCGGATGCGGCCGGACGACGGCCGGGCCATCCCGACCTTCATCTCGCAGGCGCTGCGCGGCGAGCCGATCACGGTGCACGGCACCGGCAACCAGACCCGGTCGATCTGCTACGTCGACGACCTGGTGCGCGGCATCCTGCTGCTGCTCGACTCGACCGAGACCGGCCCGATCAACTGCGGCACCGAGCACGAGATGTCGATGCGGCAACTGGCCGAGACGATCGTGTCACTCACCGGAAGCAGCTCCGAGGTGAGCTACATCACCCGGGCCGCGGACGATCCGGAGATGCGCCGCCCCGATCTCACCCTCGCCCGTGAGCTGCTGGGATACGAGCCGACCGTGACGCCCGAAGACGGCCTCCGGCGCACGATCGACTACTTCCGCGGCCGGCTAGGGTACTGACTCCCGCTGGGAGGAGCCTGACACCCGGCTGCGCCTGAGAGCGATGGTGGCTCGACCGACCTACCCTCGGTTACATGTCAGCGACCTCGTCAGCCGGCGTCCCGCTCCCCGCACGCCTGAGTCGGAGCGCGGGCCGCGCCCAGGTTCCCGGCCCCGGCCGGGGCACCACTGGGCGTGCCCGCCCGACCGACGCCCGCTGGTACCCCTCGTACGACGACGAGCCGCGCTCGGGCGGGCCCGGCGGTCCGGGGGGACCGACCGGCCCGGAGGGCCCGGGCGGTGGTTCCGGCGGCCCCGGCCGGCGTGGTCCCCGTCCGCGCTGGGGACGGATCAGCCTGGTGGCCGGCGTCGCGGTGCTGGTGCTGGCGCTGCTCGGCGGCTGGCTCTACGCCCGCAACCTCAACAACGACCTGGCCCGGACCGACCCCTTCTCCCAGATCAACGGCGGACGGCCGGCGAAGCAGGTCGAGGGCGCGTTGAACATCCTGCTGGTCGGCAGCGACTCGCGGGACCCGGACGCCGAGGTGGACGCGGCCGGCAAGTGGCGGGCGGACACGCTGATGGTCATGCACATCCCGGCCGACCACAAGCAGGCTTATCTGGTCTCCATCCCGCGTGACCTGTACGTGCCGATCCCGGAGAGCGCCGGCGCGTCCTGCGACTCGGGCTCACGCAACAAGATCAACGCAGCCTTCGCATTCGGCGGGCTGCCGCTCGCGGTCAAGACCGTGGAGTGCTTCAGCGACGTCCGGATGGACCACGTCATGGCCATCGACTTCGCCGGCTTCAAGGAGGTCACCGACGCCCTCGGCGGGGTGGACCTGAAGGTGGAGCGGACCATCACCTCGATCCACAAGCCGTACCGGACCTTCACCAAGGGCGTGAACCACATGAACGGCGCCGAGGCCCTGGACTGGGTCCGGCAGCGCAAGCAGTTCCCCGACGGCGACTTCGCCCGGATGCGCCACCAGCAGGAGTTCCTCAAGGCGCTGATGGACAAGGCGGCCAGCAGCGGGACATTGACCAACCCCAAGAAGCTCAACGATTTCCTGAAGGCGGTCACCGCCGCCGTCACGGTCGACCAGGGATTCTCGTTGACCGACATGGCGTTGCAGTTCCGGAGCCTGCGCGGGGAGAACCTGACCTTCATCACCAGCCCGAACCTGGGTGGCCAGACCATCGACGGCCAGTCGGTGGTGGTCTCCGACCGGGAGAAGGCACTGGCCATGTACAAGGCGATCGTCGCGGACACGATGGCCGACTGGGTGAAGGCCAACCAGAAGACGGACAGCGACGGGAGCGGCGGCTGACGCCGCCCCCGCGAGGCAGCACATCCGGTCGGCAGTCAAGGCTCGTCCCACAGTGAGCCAACCGCCGACCGGATCTTTTCAATTGGCCGTTCGGGCACAACCCCCAGCCGATGGCCGAGATTGACGGGAATAGCCACCACACGAGGTCGCGAGAACGGGAACAGATACGTACAGTGGTCCCGCCCCCGATCCCCGAGCTGGAGCACGCATGCCGGTTCAGACCAGCCGTCGCCCTCAGTCACTGGAGCCCGGAGCACCCGGGCGGGTTCCCCCGATCATCCCGACGCAGCCCGGCCCCGGCGGCCCCGGCGGCGGGAAGAAGCGCACCAAGCGCAAGGACCCGCTCTGGGCCAAGCTCACCGTGATCTTCGGTGCCGTCCTGATGATGACCAGCGGCATCGCGATCGTCGGCAGCAAGGCCGTGATCGGCCAGGCGACCAGCAGCATCGACCAGGGCAACCTGCTCGGTGAGGCGGGCAAGAGCGACGCTGAGGGCGGTAACAGCCTGGACGGCCCGATCGACATGCTGCTGCTCGGCGTCGACGCCCGGCAGCGCTGGGCCGCCGACGACGTCCGCTCGGACACGATCATCATCCTGCACATCCCGGCCACCCACGACCAGGCCTACCTGATCTCGATTCCCCGGGACACCGAGGCCCGCATCCCGGCCTTCGAGAAGAGCGGTTACAAGGGCGGCACCGACAAGATCAATGCGGCGTTCTTCTTCGGGGCGCAGAACGGTGGCGGCTGGGAGGGTGGCGCCCAGCTGATGGCCAAGACGATCAAGTCGATGACCGGGATCAGCTTCGACGGCGCGGCGATCATCAACTTCGGCGGCTTCAAGAACGTGATCGACGCGCTCGGAACGGTGCGGATCTGCGTGAGCCACGAGGTCAAGTCGCACCACATGTCGATGGTCGACGGCAAGCCGATGTGGAACGCCGACGCGAGGAAGACCGGCAAGTCCTACACCCCGGTGGTGCACAAGAAGGGCTGCCGGGAAATGGAGGGCTGGGAGGCGCTCGACTACGCCCGCCAGCGCTACGGACTGCCGAACAGCGACTACGACCGCCAGCAGAACCAGCAGCAGCTGATCAAGGCGATGGCGAAGAAGGCCACCGACAAGGGCATGCTGACCAACCCGCTCAAGCTGAACTCGCTGATCAAGGCGGCCGGCAAGGCCTTCATCCTGGACACCGGCGGCGTGCCGATCGCGGACTTCATCTTCACGCTCAAGGGCGTCAGCGGGAACGACCTGGTCACCCTCCGCACCAACGGCGGCACCTACAGCCCGAACGCGGACCACAGCAAGGAATCGCTCAACGAGCTGAGCATGGACATGTTCAAGGCGGTGAAGGAGGACAAGCTCGCCGACTTCGTGGTGGCGAACCCGAACGTCCTCTCCACCCGCAAATGACCTGGTGAACGGCCGGTAGCCGCGCCGAAAGCGGCACCGTCCGGCAGTTCCCCCCGTAGCCTGACGTGAGCGGGTCTCATGTCGCGGCTACGGGGGGAACGTCACGTCCAGGCCAGCACGGAACGCACGCGGGCGGGCCCGATCCGCCCGCTGGTCCCGGTTCCTGCTCGGCGCCGGTCTCGCCCTGCTCCTGCTCGCCGCTCTCGGCGTGGCCGGGCTGCACTGGCTCACCAACCGGTACGACCGCACGGTCAGCAAGGAACAACTGCTCGATCCTGCGGCGCGGCAGTCCCGTACCGACCTCGCCGGGCCGCTCAACTACCTGCTCATCGGCTCGGACCACCGGCCCGGCGCGAACCCCGAGGACCAGCGCTCGGACAGCATCCTGATCGTGCACCTGCCGGCCGGGCTGCGGCAGGCGTACCTGATCTCCATCCCGCGGGACCTGCTGGTCGCCATCCCGGCGGCGCCCGGCTACGGCGGCGGCCAGGACAAGGTCAACGCGGCGTACGAGCACGGCGGCGGGGGCGAGGGCGGAGCGCGGCTGCTCAGCGCCACCCTGACCCGGCTCACGGGGGTCCATTTCGACGGCGCCGCGCTGGTCGACTTCTCCGGCTTCAAGCAGGTCATCGACCTGCTCGGCGGCATCCGGATGTGCGTCGACACCCCGGTCCGGTCGATCCACACGCAGACCCGGTTCGAGCCCGGCTGCCAGCAGATGAACGGGGCCCGGACGCTGGACTACGTGCGGCAGCGCTACGACCTGCCCGGCGGCGACTACGACCGGCAACGGCACCAGCAGCAGATGCTCCGGGCGGTGCTCGACAAGGCCGGCCAGACCCACCTGCGCAGTGACCCGGTACAGCTGGACCGGGTGCTCCGGGCGGTCGGCGGCGCGTTGACCGTGGACACCAACGGCGTACCCCTGGAGGACCTGCTCTTCGCGCTGCGCGGGCTGCCCGCGGACGCCCTGCACGGCGTCCAGATCCCCTCCTACCCGCAGACCATCGACCAGGTCTCGTACGTGGTGCTGGACAACGGCGGCGGCGGGCTCTTCGACGCGCTGCGGGGCACCCGGATGCCGGAGTGGGCCGGGGCCCATCCCCGCTGGGTCAACCGGCTCTGACCGGGAGCGGCCCGCTAGGCTTGGTAGCCGTGTTCGGACCCCAGGTTCCCAGCGTGCCCGCGTCGGCCGTGCCCGACGACAGCTACCTGCTCGACGTCCGGGAGGACGACGAGTGGGCCGCCGGCCACGCGCCGGCCGCCCACCACCTGCCGATGACCGAGCTGCCCGCCCGGATCGCAGAGGTGCCCGACGACCGCGAGGTGGCCGTGATCTGCCGCTCGGGCGGACGGTCCGCGCAGGTGGTCGCGTACCTGATGCGCAACGGCTGGGACCAGGTGCGCAACGTCGAGGGCGGGATGGGCGAGTGGGCCGCCGCCGGCCGCCCGGTGGTCACCGACGACGGGCAGCCGGGCCGGGTCGCCTGAGGCGCGCCGCGGCCATGACCACCCCCCTGGTCTTCGCGCACCGGGGCGCCTCGTACGACCTGCCGGAGCACACGCTCGCCGCCTATCTGCGCGCTCTCGACGAGGGCGCGGACGGGCTGGAGTGCGACGTCCGGCTGACCCGGGACGGGCACCTGGTCTGCGTCCACGACCGCCGGCTGGACCGGACCAGTAACGGTCACGGGCTGGTCAGCGCACGTACCCTCGCCGAACTGGAGGCGCTCGACTTCGGGTCGTGGCACCCCGGCGGGGCGGCGGCCGACGGGGACGAACCGCTCGACGAGTCACACTTCCGGCTGCTCACGCTGGAGCGGCTGCTCGACGCGGTGCTGGCCGCCGGCCGGCCGCTCCGGCTGCTGATCGAGACCAAGCACCCCTCCCGCTACGGCCGGGACGTGGAGCGCCGCCTGGTCACCATGCTGCGCCGGTACGGGCTGGCCGAGCCCGGTCCGGACGCCCCGGTCCGGGTCACCGTTATGTCCTTCTCCCCGCTGGCCGTACGCCGGATCCGCGACCTCGCCCCGGCGCTGCCCACGGTGCTTCTGCTGGAGGTGCTGCCGCGCTGGCTGCGGCTGGGCCGGCTGCCGTTCGGCACCCGGATCGCCGGGCCGGGGATCGGCCTGGTCCGGGCCCGCCCGCAGCTCGTTCCCACGCTGCGGGCCGCCGGCAACCAGGTCTACGTCTGGACGGTGAACGAGCCGGCGGACCTGGAGCTGGTGCTGGCCGCCGGGGTGGACGGGGTGATCACCGACCGGCCCGCCCGGACGCTGGCCCGGTTGGGCCGGTGAGGCCGGCCGGTCCGACCGGTGGGCGATCGCCCGGCCGGGGGTGTCCCCGGGACGGGCGGCGCGGCACACTCGGGACATGCCGGAGCGAACCGACTTCACCGCCCTGATCGCCGGCCACACCAGCGTGATCAAAATGATCAACTCGGGTGAGTCGGGCCTGCCCGTGCTCACCCGGCTGCTCCGCGAGGTCGAGCCGGCCGTCGGCGCGGCCGGCCTGGTGTTCGTGGAGTTCGCCCCCGCCGGCGGCCGGGTGATCGCGGCGACCGGCAGCGCCGAGTTCGCCACCGGCTGCCCACTGCCGGCCACCGACCCGGCCACCGTCTGCCTGCTCTCCGGCCCGCCGGTGCGCGAGGTCGGGGTCGACGCGATCCCCGGCGCGCCCGCCGAGGAGCTCGCCGCGCGCGGGCTGCGCCGGATGATCCTGGCCCGCGCCGAGATCGGCGGCCTGACGGTGGGCAGCCTGCACGCCCTCTACAAGGAGGACGAGCCGCTGGACGCCTCCCAGCACGCCGTGATCGGCTACGTGGCCGCCTGCATCGCCCACATGTACGGCGACCAGACCGGCCTGCCGGTGCACGGCGACGGCCCGGTGGTGGCGGCGCTCGCCGACGGCCTGGCGGTGGTGGACCGCGAGCACCACGTGCGGCTCTGGAACCCGGCCGCCGCCCAGGTGACCGGCCGGCCGGCCGGCGAGGCGCTGAACCGACCGCTCCCGTTCCCGCTCCCCCCGTCCGGCCAGGTGCTCGACCACCGGCTGCCGGACGGCCGCTGGCTGCGGATCACCTCCGGCGAGCTGCCCGGGCCGGGCACGCTGCGCGTGGTCACCTTCCGCGACATCACCGACCAGCAGCGGCGCGACCACGACCGCGACCTCTTCGTCGCGGTGACCAGCCACGAGCTGCGCACCCCGGTCACCGTGATCAAGGGGTACGCGGACACCCTCACCGACCACTGGGAGTCGCTCAGCGACGACGACCGGCGGCAGGCCGCCCGGATCATCGGGCAGCGGGCCAACGAGCTGGCCCGGCTGGTCGACCGGCTGCTCACGGCCGCCACCGAGAACCGCCCCGGCGGCGAGCCGGCCGCCCCGTTCGACCTGGTCGACGCGCTGCGGGCGGCGGTGCCCGACCTGCCGGCGGACATCCGGCACCGGATCGTCCTCGATCTGCCGGCCGATCTGCCCAAGGCGCTCGGCGACCGGCACGGCCTGGCCACCGTGCTCACCGAGCTGGGCACCAACGCCGGCAAGTACTCGCTGCCGGACACCCCGATCGAGATCTCCGTCGAGGCGAACGAGCGGACCGTCTCGTTCCGGGTCGCCGACCGGGGCATCGGCATCCGGCCGGAGCACGTGGAGCGGGCGTTCGACCGGTTCTGGCAGGGGGAGTCCGGTGACCGGCGTCGCTATCCGGGGGCCGGCCTGGGCCTCTATCTGGTCCGGCAGATCGTTGAACAGCAGAATGGATGGGTATCCCTCCGACCGAGAGTCGGTGGGGGTACGGTCGCAGAGGTGCGGCTGCCACGGGGATGAACCCGGCCCGCACGGGGGTGGAAGGAACGACGGTGTCGACGGGTTCGGCCGAACGATCATGGTGCGTGGTGGTGCCCCACCACGCCACCGGCGCGCGCCTGGCCCGGCACCGGCTCGCCGACGAGCTGGCCGACGTCGTACCCCCGGCCCTGCTGGCCGACCTGGTCGCGGTCCTCGCCGAGCTGGTCGGCAACGCCGTGCGGCACGCCGACCCGCTGCCCGGGGGCGTGGTCCGGGTGGCCTGGCGGCTGCGGGCGGCGACCGGCGGGCAGTGCGTCCAGGTCCGGGTGACCGACGGCGGCTCCGCCTCCGGCCCGCTGATGCGGGTCGCCGCCCCCGACGCCATCGACGGGCGCGGCCTGCACATCGTCTCCGGGCTGGCGAGCCGCTGGGGGGTCGAGCGGGACGGCCTTGGCCAGAGCGTCTGGGCGGAGTTCGACCCGACCGGGTCGGTCCGACCGGACCTGGTCGTGGCCGGTTGAGCCGACCGGGGAGGCGGGTCCTGCCCACGGCCGTCCGGTCCGGCATCTAGGCTGTCTCGCCATGAGCGAGCGCAGCGAGCGAATCATCGGGCACAGCGCCATGGAGCCTCATGCGGCTGCGGAGCGCAGCGGAGCGGGCGCATGAGCAAGCGTCGAAAGAGCCAGCGGGCCGCCGAAGCCACCCCGAAGCGGGAGAAGGTGCGCGACGTCTTCGTGCCCCGACCGTTCGAGGGGCTGGTCGACGAGCCGGAGTGGATCGCCCTGCGCGAGCTGGTGCCGGCCGCCTCCGCGCCGCTGCGGCTGACCCCCGAGCTGGTCGAGGAGTACGGCGACCGGCCGGTCACCCTGGCCACCGTGCTGCCGATGGCCGCCCCGGCGATGACCAAGCCGGACGGGCGGGTCTTCATCGGCCTCCAGCGGCACCAGCAGTCCGGCGACGTCTCCCGGGACCTGGCCGACGCGCTGCTCTGCGCGCTGCGGACCGAGCCGGGCGGCCAGGTGAGCGTGCCGCCGCTGCCCGGGCCGGGCCCCCGCCTCCAGGACATCCTGGTGGACGGCCCGCTGGAGATCAGCATGCACGACGGGTTCGAGTTCTGGCTCGACCCGGGCGCCGCCGACGACCCGAACGTGCAGGCGTCCCTGGAGCGGGCCAACGCGGCGATCTACCCGACGGTGAAGCTGGCCGCGGCGCGGGCCGCGTACTGGTGCCAGGTGCCGGAGAAGGCGCACGTGCGCTGGGTGCTGCCGGAGGACGAGGACGTGGCGCTGGACGCCCTGTCCCGACTGGGCGCGGCCGGCACGCTGACGCTGGGCGACGACACCCGGTTCGCCGGCATGTTCCGGGCGCACGGCCGCCTGGTGCCGGTCTGGGACCTGCCCGAGGACGTCCCGGCCGCCGACTGGGAGGAGCCGGTGACCGGGTTCGCCAAGCGGTACGCCGAGGCGCTGGAGGAGCGGGAGCCGCTGGACGCCGCCGGCCGCCGCGCCCGCCAGGGACTGCTCGGCCGCCAGCTCACCCTGCGCTGAGCCGATCCTCGCCGCGGGCCCCGGTCGCCGACCGGGGCCCGTCGTCGTTCAGCGCCGCAGCGGTTCCCGCACCAGCGGGCAGGACATGCAGCGCGGGCCGCCCCGGCCGGAGCCCAGCTCCGACCCGGCGATGGCGATCACCTCGATGCCGGCCCGTTCCAGCTGCGCGTTGGTCTCCACGTTCCGCTCGTAGCCGACGCAGAGCCGGGGGGCGAGGGCGAGGGTGTTGTTGCCGTCGTCCCACTGCTCCCGCTCGGCGGTGACCGGGTCGAGGCCGGTGTCAATCACCCGGAGCTGGTCGAGGTCCATGGCGTCGGCGGCGGCCCGCAGGAACGGCGCCGGGCCGTCCACCCGCGGGTCCTCGCCGTCCGCGCCGGCGATGACCGTGTACGCGGAGAGCTCGCTGGCGATGTTCGGATACATCAGCACGGCGTCGACGTCGACCATCGTGCAGACCGTGTCCAGGTGCATGGTGGCCCGCTCCTGGGCGACCGGCACCACCAGGATCGTGTGCGCGAGCCCGGCGGCGAAGACCTGCCGGGCCAGCCGCTCGGCCCCGGCCGGGGTGGTCCGCTCGCCCACCCCGACGGCGAGCACCCCCGGCGCGAGCAGCAGCACGTCGCCGCCCTCCAGGTGCTCCAGCTCCGGGTGGTAGACGAACTCGGTGCCGACGAAACGCGGGTGGTAGCGGTAGATGGCGTCGGTCAGCGTGGTCTCCCGCCGGCGGGCCAGCATGGCCAGGCTGGTCACCCCGACCCGGTCCCCGATCCAGACCGACGAGTCGCGGGTGAAGAGCAGGTTGGGCAGCGGGTCGATGACGAAGTCGTGCCGGTCCATCAGCGTCCAGACCAGACCGCCGGGGCGGTCCGGGCCGATCCGCAGCTCCTCGTGGGCGAGCCCGGCGACGAACACGTCGGCCAGGGCGGCCGGGTCGAGGTACGTGAGGTGGTCGGCGACCCGGCGGCGCAGGGTGTCGCCCAGCCGGGGCGAGCGGAGCACCAGCTCGGTCAGCTCGGCCCGCGCGTCCGGCACGGCGAGGGTCTCGGCCAGCAACGTGGCCAGGTAGAGCACCTCCACCCCACGGGACCGCAGGGCCGCCGCGAAGCCGTCGTGCTCCTCCTGCGCCCTGCCCACCCATGGGATAGCGTCGAAGAGCAGCGAGTCGTTGTTGCGAGGGGTGAGCCGAGCGAGTTCCGGCCCCGGGCGGTGCAACAGCACCGTGCCGAGCCGGCCGACCTCGCTGTCCACGTAGTGGGTCACCTTCGCAGCGTAGGACAGGCTCCCGCACCATCCGGGAAAAGAAGTGCGAATGAATATGGCATTCATCCGCACTCATTCCGGCGCTCCAACTTGCCGAGCCCCGGGGTATTCAACGTAGGGTAGTGGAGACATAACTTCGAGAGACCTTTTGCCGGAGGTCGCGATGACTGTCTTTCCCGCTCGCCGAGCCGTACCGAGCCGGGCACTGCCGCCCGTCTCGGTGCCGCACCCCCGGGTCGAGTCCACCTCGGTGCTCGAGCCGGCCCGACCGACTCCGCTGGAGTGGGCCCGCCGTCGGCGGGCCGAGCGGGGGGCCCGCCGGTTGGAGGCGGCCGGGGCCCGGGCCCTCGGCCAACTCGACCACCTCGGTCCCGCCTGGCACGTCATCGAGTGGCCCCGCACGGACGCCGCGGACGTCCTGCTCGACCGCACCCAGGACGAGCGGGCCGGGTTCCTCGCCATCGGCCCGAGCGGGCTCTTCGCGGTCACCATCGCCGACCACGGCCGGGCCCGGGTGCTCGTCGCGGGCGACGTCGTGCAGATCAACGGCAAGCGTCCGCCCTATGTGGCCGAGGCGCGCCGCGACGCCAAGCGAGCCAGCAAGGCCCTCTCCGACGCCGTCGGCCTGCCGATCCCCGTCACCCCGGTGCTGACCTTCGTCGGCTCCGGGGTCATCAGCGTCTACGGCCTGCCCAAGGACTGCCTCATGGCCACCCACCGGGAGCTGGACCGCCTGCTCGTGGCGGGCGGCAACCGGATCAGTCCGGCCACCGCCGAGAAACTCTCCCGGATCGCCCAGGCCCCGTCGACCTGGCTCAACGGCACGTACCGTCCAGCAGCCGACTACCGGTGGTACGACGAGGGCCGAACGGCCGCTGACAAGCGGGCCGCCCGCCGGTAACGTCACCGGCGACGCCACGCGGTCCGCGGCTCCGCCCCGGTGGTTCCGTCGGCCCGCGCCGTCGCCGGCCGCGCGACACCGGGCACCCGTCGCACCGACCCCTGTCCCCGATCCCCGCCGAGCCCTCGGATCCCCGTGCGGCTCCGGTGACCGGACGCAGCGCGGTCGGGCGCTCGTCGTGACGACCGGCTAGCGTGGACAGACCGTCGGTGTACATAGGAGGCGCGGTGGCCCACGTCGAACTCTCGCTCTCGGAAGTGTTCGTGCCCGACGCGGGGACACCGACCGAGCAGGAGTCCGACAACTTCGGGCAGTGGTCCGGCACGGTCTCCCGAGCCGCCGAGCCCTGCCTGCTGATCGACGCCGACACCACCGTGGTGGCGATCTCCTCGTCCGGCTGCAACCTGCTCTCCCTCGGTGCCCCCGAGGACGTCATCGGCCGGCCGCTGCTGGAGGGCGGCCTGCGCCTGGTCGACTTCACCGCCAGCCCCAGCGAGCTGACCGAGCAGGAGACCGACAAGATCCCGCCGCTGCTCGCGCTGCTCTCCGGCCGGCTGGCCCGGGGCCTGCTCCGGGTCCAGGGGCCCGGCGCCGACGCCGTCACGACGGTGGACGCCATCTCCACGCCGGTGCTCACCGACGGCGAGGTGGCCGGCTCACTCACCTTCTTCTCGGCCGTCTGACCTGCGGCGACCTGTGGCGATCGCCGCACCGGGCGATGCTGGGGCACCGCCGCGCCGAGGCCGTAGGGTGCCCTCATGCTCGATGTCGCTCTGCTGCCGGGCGAGTACGCCGTGTGCCGCCTGCCGGCCGGCACCGTGCTGCCCCCACGGCTCTGGGGTGCGCTGGCCGGCCGCGACGTGGTGACGGTGAGCTGGACCGCCGACGGCATCTCGGTGATCTGCCCCACCGAGCGGGCGCCCGCCGGGGCGGACGTGGAGACCGAATGGCGCTGCCTGCGGCTGGTCGGCCCGCTGGACGCGGCGGTCACCGGCACCCTCGCCGCGCTGGTCGACCCGCTCGCCCGGGCCCGGGTCAACGTGGTGGCCTTCTCCACGTACGACACCGACCACGTGCTGGTGCCCGCCGTGCGGCTGGCCGAGGCGACGACCGCGCTGGAGCGGGCCGGGCACCGGGTCCTCGGGTGACCTTCACCCGACCGGTTGATCCTCCTACGATGGGCTCGGCCGACCGGCCGCGACGACGTCCCTCGATGCCGAGGATCGCACCGTGCCCTGCACCCCGTCCCACCCCGCCCGCCGACTCCTCCCGGTGGCGCTGACCGCCCTGCTCCCCCTCGCCGGCTGCGGCGCGCCGCCCGAACTGGGCGCCCCGGCCGCGTCCGCGACCACCGCGCCCACCGCCTCCGCCACCCCCACCCCGAGCGCGACGCCCACCGCGCCGGTGACCCCGACCGGGCCGACCCGTACGGCGCCCGCCCCGGACCCGACCGCCACGCCCTGCCGGTCCGGCCCGTCCGGCGACCGGGTGGTCGCCCTGCTGCGCGGCTCGGCCCGGGTGCTGCCCCGGGATGTCCGGGTCACCGTGCGGACCGGGCCGCTCTGCGCGGAGGACTGGCAGTACACCGTGCTGGCGGTGAGCGGGCACGAGGAGCTCCAGGTGGTCACCCGCGGCCGGCCCGCCGCGCTGGAGCTGGTCACCGCCGGCACGGACGTGTGCGGGGTGGAGGTACGCGCCGCCGGCCCGTCCGGCATTCGGACCCTGGCCTGCGACGGCACCCCCGGTGCGTAGTCTGGTCGACATGCCGGGAACACCGCCGACCCGCTTCGTCTACCTGGGTCCCGAGGGCACCTTCGCCGAGCAGGCGCTGCGCACCGTCCCCGCCGCCGAGCGGGGGGACCGGACGCCGGCGCGCAGCGTGGGCGAGGCGCTCGACGCCGTACGGGCCGGGGAGGCGGACGCGGCGCTGGTGCCCCTGGAGAACTCCATCGGCGGCGCGGTCGGGGTGACCCTGGACGAGCTGGCCGAGGGGGACCCGCTGGTGATCACCCGCGAGGTGATCCTGCCGGTCGAGTTCGTGCTCGCCGGCCGCGCCGGGGTCGCGCTGGCCGAGGTGCGCAGCGTGGCGGCCCACCCGCAGGCGTCCACCCAGTGCCGGGGCTGGCTCCGCGACCACCTGCCCGACGCCACCGTGGTCGACGTGCTCTCCAACGGTGCCGCCGCGGCGGGTGCGGCGAGCGGCGAGTACGACGCCGCCATCTGCGCCCCGATCGGCGCCACCCGACACCGGCTGACCGTGCTCGCCGACAAGATCGCCGACCATCCGGACGCGGTGACCCGGTTCGCGCTGCTCTCCCGTCCCGGCCCGCCCCCGCCCCCGACCGGCGACGACGTCACCTCGCTGGCGGTCTACATCGCGCACGACCGGGTCGGCGCGCTGCTGTCGGTGCTCATGGAGCTGGCCACCCGCGGGGTGAACCTGACCCGGATCGAGTCCCGCCCGACCGGCGAGGCGCTCGGCCGGTACGTCTTCTTCCTCGACTGCACCGGCCACGTCGCCGACGCACGTCTCGGCGAGGCGTTGCAGGGGCTGCGCCGGGTCTGCGCCGACGTACGCTTCCTCGGCTCGTACCCCCGGCACCGCTGGAGCCCGGCGGCGAGCGACCGGCCGGTCCCCGCTCCGGCGGGCCTCTCCGACATCGACTACGCGGACGCGGCGGCCTGGCTCTCCCGGCTGCGCGCCGGCGAGCTGAGCTGACGGTGCCGGGGCGCCCGGAGAGGGCGCCCCGCGCACCGGGCGGTCACTGGAGCAGGCCGCCGAGCAGGCCGCCCTGCTGCTGCTGGGCGCCGCTGCCCTGCACCGGCGGCTCCTCCGACGGCTGGACCACGACGAAGCCCTGGCCGGCGAAGCTCATCGTGAACGCCTCGCCGGTGCTGCGGCCGAGCAGCGTGCCCAGGCCGAGCTGCTCGGCCCGGTGGTAGCCGGTCTGGAGGTTGGCCGACCAGCAGACCGCGGCCTGCGGGTCGACGTAGGTGGGCTGGTCGACGTTGAGCACGACCGGGGTGCCCTTGGTGGTGATCGCGATCCGGCCGTGGCCGGTGAAGACGCAGTTGAACAGGCCGGACGAGGACGCCATCCCGGCGCCGCCGACCATCTTGATGTCGTACTGGAGGGTGGAGTCGAAGGCCAGCACGCTCGAACCGTTGATCGACAGGGCGTCGCCGGGCTCCAGGTCGATGATGTGCACGTCCTTGGCGAGCTCGGCCAGGAAGACGTCGCCACGCCCGGAGAGCTTCATCAGCGGCACGCCCTCACCGGTGAGCCGCTGCTTGATGAACTTGCCGATGCCGCCGGAGCCGAGCGCCTGGAACTGCACCTGCCCCTGGTACGCGACCATGGACCCGACCCGGGCCATCGCCTCGCCGTTGAGCTCGATCTTCAGCATCTTGGAGTTCTGCAGCCGCATGCCCGGCTGCTGTGACTCCTTCTCAAGGTTCTCCGCGGAGAACAGCGCGCTGCGCATGGGTTTCCTCCTGCATCGGGGTGTGCCTGCACCGGAGGTTAGGGGACCGACGCAACAGCGGGGATCGGCCGAGCGGGGCGCGACGCGGGCCCGGTCAGCCCCAGCCGAGGGCGTGCAGGCGCTCGTCGTCGATGCCGAAGTGGTGGGCGATCTCGTGCACCACCGTCACCGCCACCTCGTCCACGACGTCCTCCTCGGTGTCGCAGATCCCCAGGATCGGGTTGCGGTAGATGAGGATGCGGTCGGGCAGCACGCCGGCGTAGTCCCAGCCCCGCGAGGTGAGCGAGTGCCCCTCGTAGAGCCCGAGCAGGTCCTCGCCCGGCGGCGGGTCATCCTCGACCAGGATGACCACGTTGCTCATCAGCCCGAGCAGTTCCTCGGGCACCTCGTCGAGCGCCTCGCCGACGAGCTCCTCGAACCGTTCCCGGCTCATCTGCACGGCCACGCCGCCCGGTCACCCCTTCACGATCGGCACGCGGCGCGGCAAGGGTGCCCGGGGCGGGGCACCCTTGCCGGGTCGGGCGTGGTCAGGCCAGGCGGGCGGTCAGCGTGATCTGCGCGCCCGGGGAGAGTAGCCGGGAGATCGGGCAGTTCTCCTTGGCCGCCTCGGCCAGCTTGGTGAACTGGGCCTCGTCCAGGCCCGGGACCTGGCCGACGGTCTCCAGGTCGATCCGGGTCACGGTCATGCCCGCGTCGGTCTTGTCGAAGTGCACTGTGGCGGTGGTGTCCACCGAGGTGTCGGTGGCACCGGCGTCGGCGAGCTGCTTGGAGAGCGCCATCGAGAAGCAGCTGGCGTGCGCGGCGCCGATCAGCTCCTCGGGGTTGGTGCCCTCGCCCTCCTCGAAGCGGGACTTGAAGGAGTAGTTGCCGGTAAAGCCGCCCTTGCCGGTGCGGACGGTGCCGGACCCCTCGGTGAGGTTGCCCTGCCAACGAGCGGAAGCGGTACGGATAGGCATGGCACCGACGCTAACCGAAAGCGGTCCGCCCCGCACCAAGCTGTGGCCTTGCGCTCCCTGTCACCGGGTGCCGCCTGTGTCATGATTCGACGCAGGCCCGCGTACGGGAAGGGTGGCCGATGTCCCAGGATCGTCCCATCCCCAGGCAGGACAGCCGGTCCGACGGCACGACCGTCGTGGAGTGGGGCGACGCCGAACCCGCCCCGTCCGGCGGGATGGGCCGGAGCCTCGCCGGCCTGGGCCGGGACCATCGCCTCCCGCCGGTGCTCGCCGGGCTCGGCGCGGTGGCCGCGGTCGCCTCCCTGATCGGCGAGTGGCTGGTGATGACCGTGCCGAACGGCGACCCGGAGGCGAACGGCCCGATCCGGCTGCCGAGCGGGGTGGCGGAGGTGGGCGGCTTCGGGGTGGCGTATCTCGTGGGCCTGCTCGGGCTGGCGGCCGCCGTGGCCCTGGCCCTGCGCGGCGCCCCGGCGGTGCGGCAGCACGCCCGGCTCGCCGGCCTCGGCGTCGCGGTGGCCCTGCTCGCGGTGCTGACCGCGACCGCCTTCTCGTTGCCGGAGCTGGGCCCGCGCGCCCTCTTCTTCCCCGCCGAGCAGCGGTTGCAGGTGGAGCACGGACGCGGCCTGGTCACCGCATTCCTCGCCACCGTGCTGCTGGCCGCCGCTCTGCACCTGTCCGGCCGGGCCGCCGGCGCGCCCGCCGACCGGACGGACGAGCCCGGGGACGAGCCGGCCGCCGGGGCGCCGGACGGCTGGTCCGGCCGGAGCCGGCGCCGGGCGGTCGAGGACGAGCTGCCCCCGGCCCCGGCCGACCTGAGCGTGCAGCCGACGACGCCCTTCGCCCACCCCGAGCCGCCCCGCTGACGGGGCGCGGCCGCGCCCGTCGCCCCGCCCGGGACCACCCCGGCGTGCCCGCGTGCCGGCGTGCCGGACCGAGCCGCGGAGGGGCACGGACGGCCGCCGCGGGTTGGTGTCCGATTCGCCGAAAAGCCATGGTTGCGACCCGTTCCGCGAGATACGGTTGCTGCCCGCCGTCCGGGGGCCGCGGCACCGAGGACCTGGTCGGCCGACGCGACGGCGGCGGGCGAAGGAGGAACCATGACCCGCCCGGGCCTGCCCAAGCTGATCGCCACCGACCTCGACGGCACGCTCGTCCGCAGCGACGAGACCGTCTCCGCGTACACCCACGAGGTGCTCGACCGGGTGCGGGCCGCGGGGATCCCGGTGGTCGGCGCCACCGGCCGGGGGCCGCGGCTGACCGAGCTGACCCGTAACGACATCCGCGCCGCCGACTTCCTGGTGATGGCCGGCGGGGGCCGGGTGGTCGACCAGAGCGACCCCGCGGGGCCCCTGGTGCTGCGCGACGAGCGCCTCTCCGGCGCGGTGCTGACCCGGATCCTCGCCGATCTGGAGGCCGCCGTCGGCCCGCTCACCGTGATGGTGGAGGCGTCCGACGAGCCCGACGCGCCGCTCTGGGGTGACTACCACCCGAGCTGGCCCTACCAGGACCGGTTCGAGGCGCGCAGTCGCGCGGAGTGCCTCTCCTGCGACGTGCTCAAGGCGTTCGCGCGGACCGCCGACCATCACGTGGACGAGCTGCTGGCGGTGGCCCGCCGGATCGTCCCGGCCGAGCTGGCCACGCTCACCCAGGCCGGGCTCGGCTTCGTCGAGATCTGCCCGCCCGGGGTGGACAAGTCCACCGGGCTCAGCGTGGTCGCCGAGCGGCTCGGCGTCGACCCGGCCGAGGTGCTGGTCTTCGGCGACCAGCCGAACGACCTGCCGATGTTCGGGTGGGCCGGCTGGGGCCGGGTGGCGGTGGCCAACGCGCACCCGGACGTGCTGGCCGCGGCCGACGAGATCACCCTGCGCAACGACGACGACGGCGTCGCGGTCTACCTGGACCGACTACTCTCCCGGTGATGGGAGAGGCACCTCGACTCGTCGCGACCGACATCGACGGCACTTTGCTGCGGGACGACCGGACGCTCAGCCCGCGTACCGCGGCGGTGCTGGCCCGGATCTCCGCGGCGGGCACGCCCGTCGTGCTGGTCACCGGCCGTCCCATCCGCTGGCTCCAGCTCGTGTACGACCAGCTCGCCGAGCCGCTGCCGGCGATCTGCGCGAACGGCGCGGTGGTGTACGACCCGGTCACCGACGAGGTGCTCCGGGCCGACCCGCTCGCCCCCGAGCTGCTGGCCGAGGTGGCCCGGCGGCTGCGGGCGGAGGTGCCCGAGGTGAGCTTCGCGGTGGAGATCGTGGACAGCCGGCAGATGCGGCACGAGGCGCACTACCCGCTGCGCTGGGACGCCGACGCCGACGCGATCCGGGCCGTCGAGTCGCCGGAGGAGCTGCTCGCCGTCCCGGCGGTGAAGCTGCTGGCGCGGGCCGGGGAGCAGGATCCGGACGTGTTCGTCCGGGTGGTGGCCGGCGCCCTGCAGGGGCTGGCCGAGGCGACCCACTCGTCGTACAGCGGGCTGGTGGAGATCTCCGCCGCCGGGGTGACCAAGGCCGCCGGCCTGGCCTGGTACGCGGCGCGGCTCGGCTTCGACGAGCGGGACGTGCTGGCCTTCGGCGACATGCCGAACGACGTGCCGATGCTCACCTGGGCCGGCCGGGCGGTGGCGGTCGCGAACGCGCACCCGGCCGTCCTGGCGATCGCCGACGAGGTGACCGGGGCGAACAGCGAGGACGGCGTGGCCGCGTATCTGGAACAGGTCTTCGGGGTGGCCTGACCGGCCGGGCGGGCGCCCGGCCGGTCAGCGGTGGTGTCGCGCCCCGGGGCGGTCAGAGGTACTGGCCGGGTGCGTGGCCCTCGTTGGTCTGCGGCATGCCCGGCATGCCCGGCACCATCCCGCCCGGGCCGCTGGGCAGCGCCTGCCGGCCGGAGCGCATCTGCTCGAGCTGGACGCGGGCGGCCATCTGCTGGGCGACCAGCGCGGCCTGGATGCCGTGGAACAGCCCCTCCAGCCAGCCGACCAGCTGTGCGTGGGCGATCCGCAGCTCGCTCTCGCTGGGCGCCTGGTCCTCGGTGAAGGGCAGCGAGATCCGCTCCAGCTCCTCGCGCAGCTCGGGGGCGAGGCCCTCCTTCAGCTCGACGATCGAGCGCTCGTGGATCTCGCGCATGCGGTGCCGGCTGGCGTCGTCCAGGGGCGCCGCCTTGACCTCCTCCAGCAGCTGTTTGATCATGCTGCCGATCCGCATCACCTTAGCGGGCTGCTCGACCAGGCGGGTCGGATCCTCACCCTGGCCATCGTCGGTCTGCACCGTGCCGACCGGCCGGCCGTCCGGCCCGACCACCACCACGGTGCCGGGGATGCCATCGTTGCCCTGTTCGTTGCCCTGTTCGTCGTCCTGTCCGGCGAAGCGCGCTTCGGTCATGGGACCCATCTTTACCCACCCCCACCACGCGCACGCGGCCGGACCGGCTGCCGGGCCGGAACCACCCGGCCGGGGCGCGCTACCGTCGCCGTCATGCCCGCAGACCCGCGCGCCGTGCTGACCCGGCCGGCCCCGCCGCCGGACGCCACCGTCGCCTACGGCGACCACCCGGACCAGTGCGCCGACCTCCGCCGCCCGGCCGGCGACGGACCGCCCCGGCGGCTGGTGATCGTCGTGCACGGCGGCTTCTGGCGGGCCGAGTACGACCGCACCCACACCGGCCCGATGGCGGCGGCGCTGGCCGCGCTCGGCCACCCGGTCGCCCAGGTCGAGTACCGGCGCACCGGCCAGCCGGGCGGTGGCTGGCCGCACACCCTCACCGACGTGCTGGCGGGGGTGGCGGCGCTGCCCGGGCTGGCCGCGGCCGCGCTGCCCGGGCTGGTGACGGCCGATCCGCCGATCGTGGTCGGTCACTCGGCGGGCGGGCACCTGGCGCTGTACGTGGCCGCGCACGCCCCGGCCACGGTCGGCGGCGTGCTGGCGCTGGCGCCGGTCGCGGACCTCGCCGAGGCGTACCGGCTGGACCTGGACTCCGGCGCGGTGGCCGCGCTGCTCGGCGGGGGCCCGGCCGAGTTCCCCGACCGGTATGCGGCGGCCGATCCATCGTCGTTGGTGCCGATCCGAGTACGCACGGTAGTCATGCACGGGTTGCTCGACCGGCAGGTTCCGGTCGCCCTCAGCCGCTCCTGGGTGGCGGCCGCCCGGGCGGCCGGCAGCCCCGCCACGCTGGTCGAGCTGCCCGAATGCGAGCATTTCGGGCTGATCGCGCCGGACTCGGCCGCCTGGCCGCAGGTGGTGGCCGGGTTGCGGTCCCTGCACGATGATCTTCAGGGCATTGACGCAGCGTCGTCGAGCAGGTAGAACGCCGGAGGGGCGTGCACCCCTGGACGCTCCATCGGGAAGGAAACTGGTGTCACAGATGAACCGCAGGCGGGCACTACAACTGCTGGCCGCGCTGGGAACCACCGGGCTGGCGGCGGGCTGTGGCTCCGGGACCGACTCCGCGGACGAGGCGAAGCCCGGCAGTCCGATCAAGATCGGTCTGATCGTTCCGGGCAGCGGCCCGAACAAGTTCATCGGGGACGAGATCACCAACGGGTTCCAGCTCTTCCTCAACCTCAACGAGGGGCAACTCGGCGGCCACCCGGTGACGCTGGTGCCGGCCGAGGAGGGCGACACCGCCAAGACCGGCCAGGCCGCCGTCGACGGGCTGCTCAAGGAGGGCGTGCTGGCGCTCACCGGCGTGGTCAGCTCCGCCGTGATGACCGGCATCCGGGACGCCGTGGAGCAGGCGCGGGTCCCGCTGATCGGCTCCAACGCCTCCCCCATCAGCCTGCAGAGCGTCGTCTACATCTGGCGTACCTCGTACGTGCTGGACGAGCCGGGCGAGGCGCTGGGGCAGTACCTGCGGCAGACCCTGGACGACTCCAGCCGGATCGCCATCTTCGCCACCCAGGGCCAGAGCAGCCGCGACGTCATCGACGGCCTCCGGCGCGGGTACGAGCAGGGCGGCCGCCGGCTCACCGAGGAGCCGATCTTCACCACCGACTTCGCCAACCCCGGCAAGGGGGTCTACACGGGCTCGATCCGCAAGGCCCTGGACCGGCGGCCCGGCCCCGACGCGGTCTTCTGCCACTACTCCGGGGCGCAGGCGGTGCAGTTCATCAAGCAGCTCTACGCCCAGGGTTACCAGGGCCCGATCTACGCGCCGGGCTTCCTCACCGAGGGCGCCGTGCTCGGCCAGCTCGACGACGGGGAGAAGGGCGAGGAGCGGGCGCTGATCGAGAAGTACGGCATCCAGACCGCGCTGAACTACTCCGCCGACCTGAACAACACCGCCAACCGCGTGTTCGCCTCGGCCTACCGCAAGACGCACAACGTCTCCCCGACCACCTACGCGATGGCCTCGTACGACGCCGCGCAGGTGCTCGACAAGGCGATCCGGCTGGTCGGCGAGAACCCGACCCCACAGCAGGTCAACCTGGCGCTCGGCAAGATCGGCCAGATCGACAGCCCGCGCGGCGCCTGGCAGTTCAACCAGCCGCGCACCCCGCAGCAGAAGTGGTACCTGCGCCGGGTCGAGCTCGACGGCCGGATGCTCTCCAACGTCGTGATCAGCGAGCTGGCCACGCTCGGCTGATCCACCCCGGGTACGCGAAACGGGCGGCCTCCCCTCGGGGAGACCGCCCGTTCCCGTACGTCAGTGGCGCAGCTCGGCGATGCAGCACTTCACGCTGCCGCCGCCCTTCTTCAGCTCGGCCAGCTCGACCGGGACCGGGTGGTAGCCCGCCGTCTTGAGCTTGCCGGCCAGCCGGCTCGCCTCGCTGTTCAGCACGACGTTGAGCCCGTCGCTGACCAGGTTGAGGCCGAAGGCCAGGGCGTCCTCGTCGTCCGCGACCACCGCGTCCGGGAAGAGCTGGGCGAGCACCTTCTGGCTGGCCGTCGAAAAGGCGCCCGGGTAGTAGACGATGTTCTCGTCGTCGATCGAGGCGAGCGCCACGTCCAGGTGGTAGAAGCGCGGGTCGACCAGGCGCAGCGAGACCACCGGCCGGCCGAGCGCCTCCTGCGCCTCGGCGTGCGCGGCCGGCTCGGTGCGGAAACCGTGGCCGGCGAGGACCAGCCCGCCGTGTGCTTCCGGCAGGTAGGCGAAGTCGCCCTCGCCCTCGTTGGTCTCGCTCGGCGCGATGAACCGCCAGCCGTTCTGCTCGTAGAACGCCCGGTGCACGGCGGCCTCGGCGGCCCGCTGCTCGTGCTTGAACTGGGCGCCGTAGACCGTGCCGTCGACCACGAACGCGCCGTTCGCGGCGAAGACCATGTCCGGCAGCCCGCGCTCGGGGGTGAGCAGGTGCACCTCGTGGCCGAGGCCGACCAGGGTCTCCCGCAGGCGGTCCCACTGCTTGACCGCCAGGTCGGTGTCGACCGGCGCGGTCACGTCCATCCACGGGTTGATCGCGTACTCGACCGTGAAGTGCTCGGGCGAGCACATGAGATATGTCCGCTTTCGCGGGACTCGCTGCTGGTTCACGGTCACCAAGAGTAGGTACGGTACAACTTTGGTAACAGCCACAACCATTGCTTCCCAGAGGCGGAACGTTGCAGATAGACGCGGTCGACCAGCGAATCATTGCGTTGCTCGTGGCGGATGCCCGCGCCTCGTACGCGGACATCGGCACGCGGGTGTCACTCTCCGCCCCCGCGGTCAAGCGCCGGGTCGACCGACTCCGATCGGCGGGGGTCATCCGGGGCTTCACCGCGGTCGTCGACCCGGCCGCCGTCGGGTGGACCACGGAGGCGTTCGTCGAGCTGTTCTGCGCCGGCCGGACCACCCCCGCCCAGATCGGCGCCGCCGCGAGGCGGCATCCCGAGGTGGTCGGGGCGTACACCGTCTCCGGCGAGGCGGACGCGCTGGTGCACCTGCGGGCGGCCGACATCGCGCACCTGGAGGATGCACTGGAGCGGCTGCGGGCCGAGTCGTTCGTCACCTCGTCCCGCAGCACCATCGTCCTCTCCCGGCTGGTCGAGTCCCCCGGCGTCGGCCCCTCCTCGGCTTGACCTGAAGCCCACTTCAGGTCGTCAACTGGGACCGGAGTTCGGCGGGGACAGCGGGGAGGCGACGTGCGAGCGGTGTGGCTACGGGAGTTCGGCGGGCCGGAGGTGCTGGTGCCGGGGCCGGCGCCGGATCCGGTGCCCGGTCCGGGGCAGGTGCTCGTCGAGGTGGCGCACGCGAACATCACCTTCGTCGAGACGATGTTCCGGGCGACCGGGTTCGGCCCGTTCGCCGCGTCCCTGCCGGTGATCCCCGGCAACGGCGTCGGCGGGACGATCACCGGGGTCGGCGCCGGGGTGGACCCGTTGCTGCTCGGCCGGCGGGTGGTCAGCGCCACCGGCGGCTCCGGCGGGTACGCCGAGCGCGTGGTGGTGGACCAGGGCGCGCCGATCCCCGTACCGGACGGGTTGCCGCTGGACGCGGCCGTGGCGCTGCTCGCGGACGGCCGGACCGCGCTGATGCTGGCCCGGGCGGCCGGGTTGCGGCCCGGCGAGCGGGTGCTGGTCGAGGCCGCGGCCGGCGGGGTGGGCGGCCTGCTCACCCAGCTCGCCACCGCGGCCGGCGCTCGGGTGGTCGCCGCGGCCGGCGGTCCCCGCAAGGTCGCCCTGCTCCGCGAGCGCGGCCTCGACCCGGTGGTCGACTACCGGGAGCCGGACTGGACCGACCGGGTCCGGGCCGCCGTCGGCGGGGTGGACGTGGTCTTCGACGGGGTCGGCGGGCAGCTCGCCCGGGCCGCCTTCGACCTGCTCGACCGCGGCGGGCGGATGCTCAGCTTCGGGCTGGCCAGCGGCGCCTGGGCAGACCTGCCCGAGGAGGAGGCCACGGCCCGCGGGGTGACCCTGCTCCGCGCCGGCGGCACGCCCGACGAGCTGCGCGCCCTCGCCGAACAGGCCCTCGCCGAGGGGGCCGCCGGCCGGCTGCGGCCGCTCATCGGGCAGCGCTTCCCGCTGGACCGGGCCGCCGACGCGCACGCCGCCATCGAGTCCCGGGCCACGGTCGGCAAGACCCTCCTCGACGTCCGCTGACGCGGGTCAGAGATACATGCCGGTGCGGTGCTCCTGCGGGCGGGCCGGCTTGTCCCCCTCGCCGAAGAAGCGCTTGCCGCCGAACTCCCCGTGCAGCCGATCGTCCAGCTCGTCGGCCAGCCCGGTCATCACCTGCACGGCGAGCATGAGGTGGGTGGCCTGGAAGTTGCGGCCGAACACCGGGATCGAGGCCCACACCGTGTCGTCGGCGCAGTAGAGCCGGCCGATCGGCATCCGGTTGGTCAGCTCGGAGAGCTTCACGTAGAGCCGCTCGGTCGGCTCGACCTCGGTCAGCACCGGGGAGAAGACGTCGACGAGGGGCGGGTTGTCGCGGACCCGGACGAAGACCATCGCCGAGCCGGCGCGGATGTTGATGTCACCGTCCGAGTCGACCTGCACCTGGTCGGACTTCGACTTCAGCATGGTGGAGACGACGGTGCGCACCCGCTCCTCCAGGGCCAGCACGTCGTTCTCGCCGGCCTGCTTGGTGGCGGCGGCCGCCAGCGCCTCGTCGAGGTCGGCCTCGACGTCGCGGTCCGGGCCGAACTCGCTGCGGGCGGTACCGAGCGGCTCCTCCGGCAGCGGCTCTCCCTCGGCGTCGTGCACCAGGTAGACCAGGAAGGCGGGGTGCGGAGCGCCGTAGACGTCGCGCAGCGTCCGGGACAGCACGGCCGACAACCGGGTCGCCTCGTCGGTGCCGCAGTCCAGGCCGAACTGCTCGCCGGAGCCCGCCACCACACCGGGCGGGGACCAGCCGAGCGCGATCATGTCGGCCACCGCGGCCCGGTCCAGCCGGTAGCCCGGAGGCAGGGTGGCGTTGCCGACCGCCCGGGCCGAGAGGCGGCCCTCCTCACCGGCGTCCACGCTCACCGAGTAGACGGCGTCCCCGGTGCCGGAGGCGGTCGGGTCGAGGGTGACCTCCAGGTGCGCGCCGGCGGGCAGCCCGCGCAGCCGCTCGGCCAGCGCACGGGCGAACTCCCGCCAGGCCTCGGTCACCTTGGCCCGCAGGTCGGCCGTGCTCGGCTCGTCCAGCAGGATCGACTCGTGCTGCTCCGGCGTCGCGCCGGCGGGCTCAGCGGCCGGTGCCGAGGGGTGGTCTGCCGTCATGATCGCCTCCGTCCGTCCTCGCCACCCTACCCACGGACGGTGGGGGTCGAATCACCCCGACCGGGATCGGACAGCGGGCCCGCAGGCGCTAGTCGGCGGGGGCCGTCCCGTCCAGCTCCACCGGCCAACTGCCGGCCAGCGCGCTGAGCCGGGCGGCCGCCGCGGCCGGGTCCGCGCCGCGCCCCACGGCCACCCCCAGGAGGTACGCGGTGACCGGCGCCCCCGGCCGCAGCACCTGGTGCGCCACGTCCTTGGCCAGGTCGAGCACGGTCGGCACCGACACCTCGGCCGGGTCCAGCCCCAGCTCGGCGCAGGCCGCCGTGACCCAGTCGTCCATCACCGTCATCGCGTCCACTCCTCGGCCCGGCGTACGTCCTCGTCAGTGTCGCAGTCGAACCAGGGCGGCGGCCCGGAGCCGGACCACGACACCTCCCGCACCGTCGTGCCGGCCAGCAGCGCGCGCACCGGCGCCCCGTCGACCGTGCCGCCGCGCTCGGCGGCGAGCCGGTCGAGATCGGCCCGCAGCGCGCTCACCCGCCACACCGCGCAGAGCTGCTGCCGCCGGCCGTCGCCGTCGACGTAGCAGGCCATCCCGGCGGCCGAGCCGTCGAGGGCGGCCCGCAGCTCGGCCACCGCCGCCGGGGTGAGCAGCGGCAGGTCGGCCGCGAGCAGGGCAACCGTGGTCGTGCCGGGATCGAGCAGGGCCAGCCCGGCCGCGGTCGCGGCCACCGGGCCGCCGCCGGGCGGTTCCTCGCGGGTCACCCGGATCCCCGCGGGCACCGGGCCGGTCGGCCCGACCACGATCCGCGTGCCCGCGTCGGCCACCGCCGCCAGCACCCGGTGCAGCATCGGCCGGCCGCCGACCGGGCGGGCCGGCTTGTCCACCCCGCCCATCCGGCGGGCCGCGCCGCCCGAGAGCACCACCGCCGCGTACGCCGTCACCGGGCCACCGTAACCGCGGGGACGTCGCCGTGCGGGTGCCCGGGGGCGCGGGGCAGGATGGCGGCATGGGACGGGCGACTGACCGGCGCGGCGTGCTCCGGATCGACCTCGACGCGGCGGCCGACGGGCGGGCGCGGATACGCCGGCAGGACACCCTGGCGGTGGAGGAGCCGATGGAGATCCGGGTCGGCCCGGCGGGGCCGGGCCGTCGCAGGCCGCTCGCGGTGACCATGCGCACCCCCGGTGACGACCTGGACCTGGCGATCGGCTTCCTGCTCACCGAGGGGCTGATCCGGTCGGCCGACGACGTGCACACCGCGCAGCTCTGCGCCGGGGCGGAGACCCCGAACACCTACAACGTGGTGGACGTGGTGCTGGCCCCCGGCGTGCCGGAGCCCGTCACCGACCCGGCCCGCAACTTCTACACCACCAGCTCGTGCGGAGTCTGCGGCAAGGCGAGCATCGATTCCGTCCGGACCCGCTCGCAGTTCGCCGTACGCGAGGACCCGCTGGCGGTGACCGCCGAACTGCTCGCCGGGCTGCCCGACCGGCTACGGGCGGCACAGCGCGCCTTCGACCGCACCGGCGGCCTGCACGCGGCCGGGCTCTTCACCGCCGCCGGCGAGCTGGTCGTGCTGCGCGAGGACGTCGGCCGGCACAACGCGGTGGACAAGGTGGTCGGCTGGGCCGTCCGGGAACGCCGGCTGCCGCTGGCCGGGCACGTGCTGCTGGTCTCCGGCCGGGCCAGTTTCGAACTGACCCAGAAGGCGTGGATGGCCGGCGTGCCGCTGCTCGCCGCGGTCTCCGCGCCCAGCACACTCGCCGCCGACCTGGCCGAGGAGGCCGGGATGACGCTGGTCGGATTCCTGCGCGGCGGGACCATGAACGTCTACACCGGCGCGCAACGCGTGCCCGGCTGACCCGGTCACCGGCGGGGCCGGCGCCGGCGGCGACGCAGCACCGCCGGGCCGGCGGTCGCCGGCCAGCCGTCCAGCTCGGACGGGGACAGCCCACGGCGGAGCGCGTCGTCGAGGAGCACGGCGAGTGAGTAGCCGGGGTGGGCGGCGAGCACCCGTTCCAGGGCCACGGAGGCCAGCGCGCCGTGGCCCGCCCGCCAGGCGGCGAAGGCCAGCAGGCTGCCCGGGGCGGCGATCAGCTCCGGCTCGGCCCGACGCAGCACGTCGTTCCAGAGGCTGATGTCGGCGTCCCGCCCGTCGGTGCGGGACCAGGCCTGGTCGCGTACCGGGAGGTGGGTGAGGAGCACGGTCAGCCAGGCCACCTCGTCGTCGCCGAGCCGCTCACCGCGCCGGTGCCGGCGGAACGCGGTGCGCACCGCCCCCGCCCCTGCCGAGCGGACCGAACGGCCCGTCCCGGCCGCCTCCCCGGCCGGTCCGGTCCTCTCCCCGGCGGTCGCCTCCCCGGCCAGGTCGGCTGCCTCCCCGACCGGGCCGCTCGCCTCTGCGGCCAGGCCGCTCGCCTCCCCGGCCAGGCCGGCAAGGCGGCGGCGGGCGCGGGCGGTGGCCCGGCGCATGGCCACCCGGACCGGCCCACCGAGCGGGGACACCTGCGCGGCCAGCGCGGCCCGGTCGGGCAGGGCGACCTGACCGGCGAAGACGGCCGCCGCGCTGACCTCGCTGGCCGCCGCGTCGTAGGGGGTGCCCTCGGGCGGGCAGCAGGCCGGCTCGGCGCAGAGGTAGGACCACCAGCGCCCCTCGGTCACCCGGAGCGCGTCGAGGACGAGCAGTCCGGCCTCGTCCAGCGCCTCGCCGACCGCGTCCACCGCGCCGGTGACCCGGGTGGCCGGACCGTAGCCGATCACGGTGGCGGCGTCGGTGCCCTGCCGGGCCACCACCCCGGCCAGATGCCGGGCGGCCGGGCGCGGGTCGGTGCCCGGCCCGGGCAGGTCACCGCGGGCGGCGAAGACGACCCGCCGGCCGCGCACCGCCACCACCACGACGCTGTCGGCGGGATGGAACCCGAGCAGGTACGGCACGGCGGCGACGAGGTCGGCGGGCGAGCGGACGGCGAGGCGGGGGCGCTCGGTGGAGTTCATGCCGGGAGCGTGCGGCGGGCCGGTGCCGGTGCGACAGGCCCTGTGGACGACACGCGGGTTGTCCACAGATACGGAGAGTATCGGGCCAGGTCGGCGAGGAACGGCACCCGCCGGAGTCGTGCATGGCCCGCGCCGGTCCCGCGGACCGGCTACCTTGCGCTCATGGACCTGGCGTACCTGCGGGCACACCCGGAGCACCTGCCGACCTTCCTGACCCACCAGCGGATCCGGGAGACGCCGGTCTCCGGCGGGGACAGCTGCGCCGCGTCCCGGCTCACCCTCGACGACGGGCACTCGGTCTTCGCCAAGACCTGGCCGGAGCGCGCCGACAGGGCCGCGCCCGAGGGCTTCTTCGCCGCCGAGGCGGCCGGGCTGCGCTGGTTGCGCGAGGCCGGCACGGTCGCCGTACCGGAGGTGATCGTGGCCCTGCCGGAGCTGCTAGCGCTCGACTGGGTCGAGACCGGCGAGCCGACGCCGGAGGCGGCCGAGCTGTTCGGCCGCGAGCTGGCCGGGCTGCACCGGGCCGGGGCCCCCACCTTCGGCGGCGAGTGGCCCGGGTTCATCGGCACCCTGCCGCAGGACAACACCCCCGACCCGGGCCCGTGGTCGGAGTGGTTCGCCCAGCGGCGGCTGCTGCCGTACCTGCGGACGTCGGTCGACAACGGCGCGCTCACCGCCGCGGAGGCCGGCCCGGTCGAGGAGCTGCTCGACCGGATCGCCGAGTTCGGCGGCGACGAGCCGCCGGCCCGGGTCCACGGCGACCTCTGGCCCGGCAACCTGCTCTGGGGCGTCGACGACCGGGTCTGGCTGGTCGACCCGGCCGCGCACGGCGGCCACCGGGAGACCGACCTGGCCCAGCTCGCCCTCTTCGGCGGCCCGGCGCACCTCGACCGGATCACGGCCGCCTACCGGGAGGCGTGGCCGCTGGCCGACGGCTGGCGGGAGCGGGTGCCGCTGCACCAGCTCCACCTGCTGCTGGTGCACACCGCGCTGTTCGGGGCGGCGTACCGGGCGGCGGTGGACTCCGCCGCCCGCGCCGCGCTGCGCGGCGCCGGACGCGCTACGGTCGACGGGTGACCGCCGCCCCGACAACGACCGACGGGGTCCTCGTCGACCGGTACGGCCGGGTCGCCCGGGACCTCCGGGTCTCGCTGACCGACAAGTGCAACCTGCGCTGCACCTACTGCATGCCGGCTGAAGGGCTGCCCTGGCTGGCCGGGCCGCAGCTGCTCGACGACGACGAGATCGTCCGGCTGATCCGGGTGGCGGTGCACCGGCTCGGCGTCACCGAGGTCCGCTTCACCGGCGGCGAGCCGCTGATCCGGCCGGGCCTGGCCCGCATCGTGGCGGCGGTGGCCGCGTTGGCGCCCCGCCCGCGCATCTCGCTGACCACCAACGGCATCGGCCTGGACCGTCTCGCGCCCACCCTGCGCGCCGCCGGGCTCGACCGGGTCAACGTCTCGCTGGACACGCTGGACCGCGCGCGGTTCGCCACGCTGACCCGGCGGGACCGGCACGCCGATGTGCTGGCCGGGCTGGCCGGCGCGGCGGCCGCGGGGCTGACCCCGGTGAAGATCAACACCGTGCTGATGCGCGGGGTCAACGACGACGAGGCGCCCGCGCTGCTCCGGTTCGCCCTGGCCCACGGCTACGAGCTGCGGTTCATCGAGCAGATGCCGCTGGACGCCCAGCACGGCTGGGACCGGTCGACCATGGTCACCGCCGACGAGATCCTCGCCGCCCTGCGCGCCGAGTTCGCCTTGACCGCCGACCCGGGCGAGCGGGGCGCGGCCCCGGCCGAGACCTGGCTGGTGGACGGCGGCCCGGCGCGGGTCGGGGTGATCGCCAGCGTGACCCGGCCGTTCTGCGGCGACTGCGACCGGACCCGGCTCACCGCCGACGGTCAGGTCCGCAACTGCCTCTTCGCCACCGAGGAGTCCGACCTGCGAGCCGCGCTGCGCGCCGGGGCGGACGACGAGGAGCTGGCCCGGCGCTGGCGGGCCGCGACGTGGGGCAAGCGGGCCGGGCACGGCATCGACGACCCCACCTTCCTGCAACCCGCCCGCCCGATGTCGGCGATCGGAGGCTGACCGGTGCAGCTCACCGTCCGCTACTTCGCCGGCGCGCGTGCCGCGGCCGGCCGCGCCGAGGAGACCGCGGCCGCCGGCCGCTCGCTCGACGAACTCCTCGACGAGCTGACCGAGCGGCACGGCGAGCGCCTGGCCGTGGTGCTGAAGGCCGCGAGCTTCCTGGTCGACGGCATGGCCTGCCATGATCGTCAGGCGCCGCTGCCGGCCGGGGCGACGGTCGACGTGCTGCCCCCCTTCGCGGGCGGCTGAGGGAGGCTCCCGTGTTGGCGATGGCGATGTTTGTGGGCTTCGCTGTGCTCGTCACCGCCCTGATCCACCTCTACCTGTGGAAGCGGCTGGTCCGCGACACCACCCGCCCGGGCCGCTGGCGGAAGGCCGGTGGGGTGGTCGCGCTGCTCCTGGCGCTGCTGGTGCCGGCCACCATGGTGGGCACCCGCAGCGGCTCGGACTGGCTGGCCTGGCCGGGCTACCTCTGGCTGGCCCTGATGTTCTACCTGCTCGTGCTGCTGCTGGTGCTCGAAGTGCCCATGGCGGTGGCGAAGCTGGTCCTGCGCCGCCGCGAGCGGGCCGCGACCGGCGCGGCTGCCGTGCCGTCGCCGGTGCCGGCGGGCGGTGCCGGCCCCGGCCGGGCGGGCATCCCGGCCGCCGGCGTCGCGGAACCGGCGCCGGCCGGTCCGGCGTCCGCGTCGCCCGTCGCGCTGGCCGAGCCGTCGACGGAGTCCGCCGGGGAGCCGCCAGCCGCGGGTCCGGCCGGCCCTCCCCAGGCGGCTGACGGCCGGCCCGCCGGTGACCCGCCGGACCACGACCCGTCCCGCCGGTTGCTGCTCGCGCGGGGGGCCGCGATCTTCGCCGGGCTCACCGCCGCCGGCGTCACCGGGTACGGGGTACGCACCGCGATGGGAGCGCCCCGACTGGACCGGGTGCAGATCCCGCTGGCCAAGCTCGCCCGCAGCATGGACGGCCTGCGCATCGCCACCGTCTCGGACATCCACCTCGGGCCGCTGCGCGGCCGGGCGCACACCGAGCGGATCGTCGCGATGATCAACCGGCTCGACGCCGACCTGGTGGCGGTCGTCGGCGACCTGGTCGACGGCTCGGTGGCCGAGCTGGGCCGGGCCGCGGAGCCGCTGCGCGACCTGCGCTCCCGGTACGGCAGCTTCTTCGTCACCGGCAACCACGAGTACTACTCCGGTGTGGAGGAGTGGGTGCGCGAGGTGGACCGGCTCGGCCTGCGGGTGCTCCAGAACGAGCGCCAGGAGATCCGGGCCCGGGGCGGCGTGCTGGACCTGGCCGGGGTCAACGACGTCACCGCCACCGGCACCGGGCTGGCCGCCCCCGCCGACTACGCCGCCGCCCTCGGCGACCGCGACCCGAGCCGCCCCGTGGTGCTGCTGGCCCACCAGCCGGTGGCCGCGCACGAGGCGGCGAAGTTCGGCGTCGACCTCCAGCTCTCCGGGCACACCCACGGCGGTCAGATGGCGCCGTTCAACCTGCTGGTGAAGCTCCAGCAGCCGGTGGTCTCCGGCCTGGGCGAGGTGGACGGCACCAAGGTCTACGTGACCAACGGCGCCGGCTTCTGGGGCCCGCCGGTCCGGGTCGGGGCGCCGCCGCAGGTGACCCTGGTCGAGTTGCGCGCCCCATAGCGCGTCCCGGCCGTCCGGTCCAGCACCGCATTGCTCAGGTCACCCGTACGCGTGGCGGCGGGCGGCCGGGGGACCGGGCGTGACAGGATGCGGCGTGCCTCCGTTCAGCGCCGTACCCCCCGGTGGCCTCCCGCCGTTCGTCGCGGATCTGCACATCCACTCGAAATACTCGCGCGCGTGCAGCCGTGACCTGACCCTGCCGAACCTCGGCTGGTGGGCCCGACGCAAGGGCATCGGCGTGCTCGGCACCGGCGACTTCACCCACCCCGCCTGGTACGACCACCTGCGCGAGACCCTGCACCCGGCGGAGCCCGGCCTCTACCGGCTGAGCCCCGAGGCGGAGCGCGACATCGCCCGGCGGCTGCCGCCCCGGCTGGCGAGCGAGGCGGAGGCGGACCAGGTTCGGTTCATGCTCAGCGTGGAGATCTCCACGATCTACAAGCGCGACGACCGGACCCGGAAGGTGCACCACCTCATCTACCTTCCGGACCTGGATTCGGTGGCCCGGTTCAACGCCGCGCTGGGGCGGATCGGCAACCTGGGCTCGGACGGCCGGCCGATCCTCGGGCTGGACTCCCGCGACCTGCTGGAGATCACCCTGGAGGCCAGCCCGGACGGCTACCTGGTGCCGGCGCACATCTGGACGCCCTGGTTCTCCGCGCTCGGCTCGAAGTCCGGCTTCGACGCGATCGCCGACTGCTACGCCGACCTGGCCGAGCACATCTTCGCCGTGGAGACCGGCCTCTCCTCCGACCCCGGGATGAACTGGCGGGTCGGCAGCCTGGACCGCTACCAACTGGTGTCGAACTCGGACGCGCACTCGCCGCCGGCGCTGGCCCGGGAGGCCACCGTCCTCGACTCGGCCCGCGACTACTTCGCCATGCGTGAGGCGCTGCGCACCGGCAACGGGCTGGCGGGCACCATCGAGTTCTTCCCCGAGGAGGGCAAGTACCACGCCGATGGGCACCGGCTCTGCGGGGTGAACTGGTCCCCGGAGCGCACCCGGGAGGCCGGCGGGCGCTGCCCGGAGTGCGGCAAGCCGCTGACGGTGGGCGTGCTGAGCCGGGTGGAGGAGCTGGCCGACCGGCCCGAGGGGCACCGGCCGGCGTACGCCCGGGAGGTGACCCACCTGGTGCCGTTGGCCGAGATCCTCGGCGAGCTGAACCGGGTGGGCGCCCGCTCGAAGAAGGTCGAGGGGAAGCTCCACGACCTGATCGCGGCGCTCGGTCCGGAGCTGGACATCCTGACCCGTACCCCGCTGGACGAGATCGGCCGGGTCGGCGGTGAGCTGCTCGCCGAGGGCATCGGCCGGCTGCGCCGCGGTGAGGTGCGCCGGATCCCCGGCTACGACGGCGAGTACGGCGTGATCACCCTCTTCGACCCGGCCGAGCTGGGCTCGTCGCGGGGTGGCACCGGTCAGGACACCCTCTTCGACGTACCCGTGCCCGCGCAGCGGAAGCCCGCGGAGCCGGCGCCGAAGCCCAAGGTCCGGCGCCCGGCGGCGGCCAAGGCGGAGCCGAAGCGCAAGCCGGCCCCGCCGCCCCCGCCACCGATCGCGCCGGCGCCCTCCCCGCACGAGCCGTTCGAACCGATGCTCGCCGGCATGGAGGAGGTCGGCACCGGGCTGCTGGACCGGCTCGACGCGATGCAGCGGGTGGCCGCCTCCGCGCCGGGCGGCCCGCTGCTCATCGTGGCGGGACCGGGCACCGGCAAGACCCGCACGCTGACCCACCGGATCGCCTACCTCTGCGCGGAGCTGAACGTCTTCCCGGAGCAGTGCCTGGCGATCACCTTCACCCGGCGGGCCGCCGAGGAGCTGCGGCACCGGCTGGACGGGCTGCTCGGCCCGGTGGCCGAGGACGTCACCGTCGGCACCTTCCACTCGCTGGGCCTCGCCATCCTGCGGGAGCACGCCGGGGCGGTCGGGCTGCCGGCGGACTTCCGGATCGCCGACGACGCCGACCGGGCGGCCGCCCGCGCGGAGGCCGGCGACGACGACGAGCGGTACACCGCGCTGCTGCGCAAGCGCGACCTGGTCGACCTGGACGAGCTGCTCACCCTGCCGGTGGCGCTGCTGAAGGCCGACCGGAAGCTGGTCAAGGAGTACCGCGAACGCTGGAAGTGGATCTTCGTCGACGAGTACCAGGACGTCGACGCCGTCCAGTACGAGCTGCTCCGGCTGCTCAGCCCGGCCGACGGCAACCTCTGCGCGATCGGCGACCCCGATCAGGCGATCTACTCGTTCCGAGGCGCGGACGTCGGCTACTTCCTCCGCTTCTCCCAGGACTTCACCGACGCCCGGCTGGTCCGGCTGAACCGCAACTACCGGTCATCGGCGCCGATCCTCGCGGCCGCGGTGCAGGCCATCGCGCCGTCGTCGCTGGTCCGCGGCCGCCGCCTCGACCCGGCCCGGCTCGACCCGGAGGCCCCGCTGGTCGGTCGCTACGCCGCGACCTCCGTCGCGGACGAGGCCGATTTCCTGGTACGCACCATCGACGACCTGGTCGGCGGCCTCTCCCACCGCTCGCTCGACTCGGGCCGGATCGACGGGCGGGCCACCTCGCTGTCCTTCTCCGACATCGCGGTGCTCTACCGCACCGACTCGCAGGCCGCGCCCCTGGTGGACGCGCTGGCCCGGGCGAACATCCCGGTGCAGAAGCGCTCGCACGACCGGCTGCGCGACCGCCCGGGCGTGACCGCCATCGCCCGCGAGCTGCGGCACGCCGGGCTGGACGGTTCGCTGGCCGCCAGGGTACGGCTGGCCGGCCAGATCCTGGCGGAGCGCTTCGCCGTGCCGACGCTCGACGGCTCCGGCGCGGTACGCCCCGAGGACGTCCGTACGGCGGTCGACATGCTCACCCCGCTCGCCCGGCGCTGCGGCGACGACCTCGGGCTGTTCCTCGCCCAGCTCGCCACCGGGGCGGAGGTGGACGCCCTCGACCCGCGCGCCGAGGCGGTCACCCTGCTCACCCTGCACGCGGCCAAGGGGCTGGAGTTCCCGGTGGTCTTCCTGGTCGGGGCCGAGGACGGGCTGCTGCCGCTGCGCTGGCCCGGGCAGGAGCCGGACGACGACGCGGTGGCCGAGGAGCGGCGGCTCTTCTTCGTCGGGCTGACCCGGGCACAGGACCGGCTGTACGTGAGCCACGCCGCCCGACGTACCCGGCACGGCTCGGAGCGTGAGTGCCGGCCGTCCCCGTTCCTCGACGTGATCGACCCGGGCCTGTTCGAGCGCTTCGGCGACGCCGAACCCCGCCGCCCCAAGGACCGCCAGCTACGCCTCATCTGAGCTCGCGACCGGCGGCGGCACCCGGATCGGGACGGTCAGGCGAGCAGGACGGCGAGCCAGGCGCCGGCCAGGATCGCCGGGCCGAACGGGACGGCGGTGTCGCGGCGTACCCGGCCGGCGGCGAGCAGGGCGAGGACGACGACCCCGTTCAGCACGTGCGGGAGGAGCAGCCCGAGGCCCAGGGCCGGCCAGCCGAGCCAGCCGAGCGGCAGGCCGAGCGCGGCGGCGAGCTTGACGTCGCCGAAGCCGACCCGCGAGCGGGGGAGCACGGCGAGCAGCACGTAGCCGGCGAAGGAGACGGCCGCGCCGGCCAGGGCGGCCGGCAGCCGGCCCGGCGTGCCGGTGACCAGCGCCGCCCCGACCAGGCCGAGCCCGCCGCCGAGCGCCGCCGCGCCGACCAGCGGGTCGGGCAGCCGCAGGCAGATGAGGTCCACCAGCGCGAGAACCAGCCCGACCGCCGCGACCAGCAGGAGGGCGGGAAGTGTCGAGTCGGCGCCGCGTGCGGCGAGCCCGGCGAACAGCACCGCACCGACCAGCGGCACGCCGTGCCGCAGGGCCGCTCGATCGACGCAGGTGGCCGCCACGGCCGCGACCTCGCCGGGCCTCGGCGGCGGCAGCACGCCCGAGGAGTCCAGCGCCCGGGGCGGTGCGGGCGGCCCGATGAAGCGACGGGCGAGCGGGACGGCGGCGCGGCCGGCCAGCGCGCCGAGGAGCGCGACACCCGCAACCAGCCCGGCCGACACGGGCCGGAACGTTACCGGCGGGCCGGCTCCGGCAGCGCCCCGTCGACCGGTCGTGCCGCCGACCGGCGCGGACGCTCGGTGCTCACCACCACCGCCACACCAGCCACGATCACCGCGCCGCCGAGCAGCACCTGTGCGGTCACCGGCTCGGCGACGAGCAGCGCGCCGAGCGCCACGGCGACCGCCGGGTTCACGTAGGCGTAGGTCGAGACCAGGGAGATCGGGGCGTGGGCCAGCAGCCAGACGTACGCGGTGAAGGCGACCAGCGAGCCCGCCACCATCAGGTAGGCGAGCGCCGCCCAGGAGCGGCCGGTCACCTCGGCGGGGGAGAAGCCGTGCAGCTCGCCCCGGACGGTGGCGATCACGGCGAGCGCCGCCGCGCCGGCGACCATCTCGTAGACGGTCGCCACGAACGGGTCGTCCGGCATCCGGATCCGCCCGGAGAGGTAGGAACCGACGGACCAGCTGACCGCCCCCGCGACGACCGTCAGCGCCCCGGCCAGCGGCACGCTTCCCGACCCGCCGAGCGGCAGCACGAGCAGCACGAGACCGACGAAGCCCAGTGCCACCCCGGCGAAGGTCCACTGCCGAGGGCGGTCACCGCCGACCGTCCGCAGCAGCACCACCAGGAGCGGGACGGTGGCCACCAGCAGCGCGGCGATGCCGGAGGGCAGGGCGGTGCCCTCCGGGCCGGACTCGGCGAGCACCACGAGGCCGTTGCCACCGGCCAGCAGCAGCGCCCCGACCAGCGCGGCCGAGCCGAGCTGCCGGCGGTCGACGCGGAGCGCCCCCGGCCCGCGGCGCAGCCGCAGCACCACGGCGAGCACCACCGCGGCGGCGGCGAACCGCATCGCGGCGGAGGTGAGCGGCGGCAGGGACTCGACCGCGACCCGGATGCCCAGGTAGGTCGAGCCCCAGAGCACGTAGACAAGGACCAGCGCGGTCCAGATCAGGGCGGAACGGACCGGGGCGGCGGTGTGGTCGACGGCGGGCGTCGCACTCGTGGGGCGTGAGCTCATCGGTGGACCACGCTACGGTGACCACGGCGTCGGCGTCCCCCATTGGTGGCCGGCCTCTCAGCACTGGCGTACGCAGGAGGGCGTTCATGTCGAACTTCGGACCACCGGGCGGCGGCTCCCCCGAGCCGTGGGGTGGACGGCGCCCCGACGACGGCTACGCCCCGCCGGCCGATCCGCGCTACGACCCGGGCTACGGCGGGCAGCCGGGCGGCTGGGGCGAGCCACCCGCGCAGCCCTACGACCAGCCCGCCCAGCACTACGACCAACCCACCCAGCACTACGGGCCGCCCGCCCAGCGCTACGACCAGTCGACCCAGCGCTACGAGTCCAGCCCCGCCTGGAACGCCGGACCGCCGCCCGCCGCCCCGCCCTACCAGGGCTACCCGGCCGACCCCGGCTACGGCGGGCAGCCGCCGTACGCCGAGCCGACGCCGCCCAAGCGCGGCAAGGGCCCACTGCTCGTGGTGCTGGTCGTGCTGGCCGTGCTGCTGCTCGGCGGCGCCGGGGCGTACTGGGTGCTGGGCCGGGACGACGAGGGCGACAAGGGCGGGACGGCGTCCTCCTCCGCGCCGGCCGCCGACCCGACCGGGGCGGCGAGCGAGCCGGCCGAGGCACCGACCACCCCGCCGGCCCCGGCCTCCTCGACCGACCCGCGTTTCGTGAAGGCCGGCCAGTGCGTCGCCAACGAGGGCGGTTCGGCCCAGCCGAAGCTGGTGATCACCGAGTGCGCCGCGAAGACCTACCAGGTGCTGCGCCGCGTCGACGGGTCGACCAGCGGCAAGAAGGACGCCGAGTCGAAGTGCGCCAAGGTCGAGGGCTACACCGACTGGTACTTCTTCGACAGCCAGCTCGACACCCTCGACTTCGTGCTCTGCCTCAAGCGACGGTGACACGGTAGGCAAAACTAGGGCTGTCTAGCGTCCAGGCTAGACAGCCCTAGTTTTGTCTCGACGGCTCCGACACGCGGTAGTCGCATCTATGCATGTCTAGCCTCGCCGCTAGACGGCCCGATACTGTGCGATTCGTGGATCCGGTCCGCAACCCGTACGCACCGGGCGCCGGTCAGCGCCCGCCCGAACTCGCCGGGCGGGGGCGGGAGCTGGACGTCTTCGACGTGGTGCTGGAGCGGATCGCCCGCGGCCGGCCGGAACGCAGCCTGATGCTCACCGGGCTGCGCGGCGTCGGCAAGACCGTCCTGCTCAACACCCTGCGCTCGCAGGCCATCAACCACCTCTGGGGCACCGGCAAGATCGAGGCCCGGCCGGACCAGTCGCTGCGTCGGCCGGTCGCCGCCGCGCTGCACATGGCGGTCCGCGAGCTGGCTCCCCGGCACCGCGCCCCCGACCGGATCGACGCCTTCCTCGGGGTGCTCAAGGCGTTCGCCCAGCGCGCCGCACCGGCCGGGCGCGGCGGGGCCGCCCCGAAGCTGCGCGACCGCTGGCAGCCCGGCATCGACGTGCCGGCCAGCAGCGGCCGGGCCGACTCCGGCGACATCGAGATCGACCTGGTCGAGCTGCTCACCGACGCCGCCGCGGTGGCCACCGACGTGGGCACCGGCGTCGCCGTCTTCATCGACGAGATGCAGGACCTCGGCCCGGAGGACGTCTCGGCGCTCTGCGCCGCCTGCCACGAGCTGTCCCAGCTCGGCGCGCCGCTGATCGTGGTGGGCGCCGGGCTGCCGCACCTGCCGGCCGTGCTGAGCGCCGCGAAGTCGTACTCCGAGCGGCTCTTCCGCTACCAGCGGATCGACCGGCTCGACCGGATCGCCGCCGACCAGGCGCTCTGCGCGCCGGCCGAGCGGGAGGAGGTCGAGTACGAGCAGAAGGCCCTCGACCTGCTCTACGAGAAGTCCGGCGGCTATCCGTACTTCGTCCAGGCGTACGGGAAGGCCACCTGGGACCACGCCCCCCGCTCGCCGATCACCGCCGCGGACGTCCGGGTCGCCGCACCCGAGGCGGAGGCGGAGCTGGCGGTGGGCTTCTTCGGCTCGCGGTTCGAGCGGGCCACCCCGGCCGAGCGCGAGTACATGCGCGCCATGGCGACACTCGCGCTGGTGGACGGGGAGGAGGGCGGCCGCGACGACATGGATGCGGCGGTGCCCACCGCGGAGATCGCCCGGGCGCTCGGCCGCAAGCCGGCCAGCCTGTCGCCGGCCCGGGACGCCCTGATCAAGAAGGGGCTGATCTATTCCGGCGAGCGGGGGACGGTCGCCTTCACCGTCCCGCACTTCGGCCGCTACCTACGCACCCAGCCGGCCTGACCGCGGTCAGACCTTCGACCAGGGCGGCGGGAAGACCACCTCGCCGGCCGGGGGCGGCGGCTCGTCCGTGGTGGACGGCGGCAGCACCAGCGCCTGCCAGGGCTCCCCCAACCCGGACCACGGGCTGGTCAGGCCCAGCCGGTCGGCCCGGCCGAACCCGAACCGGCGGTAGTACGCCGGGTCGCCCAGCACCACCACGAGCCGCTCGCCCAGCTCGGTCGCGGCGTCGAGGGCGGCCTGCACCGCAGCCGCACCGTGCCCGATCCGCTGCCGGTGCGGGGCGACCGCCACCGGGCCGAGCGCCAGCGCCGGCCAGGTGCCGCCGTCGGTGCGCACCTGCACCCGGGTGAGCAGTGCGTAGCCCACCACCTCACCGCCGTACTCGGCGACCATGGCCAGCTCCGGGATCCAGGCGTCGCTGCGCCGCAGGTCCTCGACCAGCCCCACCTCGGGCGGGACGGCCACGTCGGGGCGGGCGAACGCGGCGGCCAGCACCCGGGCGACCGGCGCCTCGTCCGCCGGGTCCTCGGGTCGGAGTCGCAGGGTCGTCACCCGCGCGACCTTACCGCCCCGAGCCCGTCCATCAGCGACGGTCGCTGAAATCGGTACCGCGCGGACGTCCACGTCGGCCGATCCCTTTCGAGTGTTGCAGGGGTGGCGGGGGCCGCGACGGGGTATGACTGAGCCATGAAGCCCGTGCGCTCCCTCGCCCGCGTCATGTTGAGCGGCATCTTCGTGGTCAGTGGCGCCCGCAATCTGCGGAACCCGGGACGACTGGTCCCGGCCGCGCAGCCGATCACCGACAAGGTCACGCCGCTGATCCAGAACCTGAACCCCCGCATCCCCACCGACACCGCGACGCTGGTCCGGGCCAACTCGGCCACCCAGCTCATCGGCGGGCTGATGCTGGCGACCGGCAAGTTCACCCGCCCGGCCGCGCTCGTCCTCGCCGCCACCCTGGTGCCGACCACCGCCGCCGGTCATCCCTTCTGGAGCAACGACGACCCGGCGGCGCGGAACAACAACCAGATCCACTTCCTGAAGAACCTCGGGCTCTTCGGTGGTCTCCTCCTCGCCGCCGCCGACACCGAGGGCAAGCCGGGGTTGCGCTGGCGCACCGGTCACCGGATCAACCATTCGCGCCGCTCGGTGAAGCGCGCGGTCCGGACCGCCCGCCGCGAGGCGAAGATCGCCGTACGCTCGGCGGCCACCGCCCGCCGAATTCCCGGCTGACCTGCATCAATACGGCCACCACCCCCCGCAAGGCCACCAATCACCTGAACCGTCCGACACCCGTTAACGCGGTGGAAATGTCAAAAACACGTGTGGGATCGGACACGGTCGCATAACGCGGGAGGCAGCAACGTGAGGCGCCGTTCTAGGCTCCGTGCTGGACCTGGACGGGCAGGACGACCTTGGTACGGGGGTGGCCACGCCATGCCGACGACAGTCGGTAGACGGACGGACCGCCTCGCTCCTATCCACCGCGTGACGCGTGGGATCGATCGCAGGACCGTCGTACGGACCGGCATCGTGGCCGCCGTCGCCTACGCCGCATGGCTCGCCATCGGCGCCTTCGGACGGCCGTACAACTTCTTCGACATGAAGATCTACCACGGTGCCGTGGTGTGGTGGGCGAGCGGCAACGAGCTGTACAGCTTCATCGCTCCCTCGACCACCCTGGGCTTCACCTACCCACCCTTCGCCGCTCTGGCCATGCTGCCGATGTCCTGGCTGCCGGTCGACGCCGCCGGCTGGCTCAACGCGCTGGCCAGCATCGCCGCGCTCGCCGTCGTGCTGGCCGCGCTGCTGCGCCCGATCGTCGACCGGCTGGGCTGGTCGCTCTGGTTCACCGTCGGCATCGCCACCCCGCTGGCCGTGGCCATCGAGCCGTCCCGGGAGACCCTCGGCTACGGCCAGGTCAACCTGCTGCTCTTCGTGCTGATCATGGCGGACCTGGTCGGCCTGCGCTGGCGGGCCAGGCGCGGCACCCACTACGAGACCGCCGACTCGGCGCTGGCCCGGTTCTTCTACAGTGGCACCTGGGCGGGGGTCGGCATCGGGCTGGCCACCGCGGTCAAGCTCACCCCGGCGCTGTTCGTGGGATATCTGGTGATCACCCGGCAGTGGCGGGCCGCGCTGACCGCGGTCGGCACCACCATCGGCGTGACCATCGCGACGTTCGGGCTGGTCGGCACGGAGTCGCGGACCTACTTCACCTCCGTGCTCTGGCAGACCGAACGGGTCGGCGCGGCGGACATGACCGCCAACCAGTCGCTCGCCGGCCTGCTGGCCCGGCTCTACGACTCGATCGAGACGCCCGGCCTGCTCTGGCTGGCCTTCTCGGTGCTGATGCTGGCGCTGGGGCTGTCCCGGGCGGCCAGTGCCCGCGCCGACGGCGACGAGTTGACCGCGTTCACCCTGGTCGGGCTCACCGCCAACGTGATCAGCCCGATCTCCTGGTCGCACCACCTGGTCTGGGTCATCCCGGCGATCATCGTGCTGGCCGACGCCGCGGTACGCCGCCACGAGGCGAGCCGCGGCCTGCCGGCCCGGTTCACCGGCCCGCCCCCGGCCACCGGGGTGCCGCCGCTACGCCCGCCGATCTGGTACCCGACCCTGACCGGGCTCCGGCACGGGGTCGGCGCGCTGGGCCTCTACCTGCTCTTCCTGATCTCGCCGATCTGGCCGTACGAGCACCAGCTTCCCGAGGTGTCCCACTACCAGGACGGCCTGTTCGGCGCGCTGATGGAGAACTCCCTGGCGATCGCCCTCATCGTGCTGGTCGCGGCGCTGCCCTGGCGCCCCGGCGCCGAGCCGGCGTTCTACCACGACCGGCTCGCCCGGACGGCCCGGCTCGCCGCCCGGCGCTGACCGTCAGGGGCAGTTCACCCACTCCTCGGTGCCGTCGGCGAACACCTGCCGCTTCCAGATCGGCAGCCGCGCCTTCACCTCGTCGACCAGCCGCGCGCAGGCCGTGAAGGCCGCCGCCCGATGCGCGGTGCTGACCGCCGCCACCAGGGCCACGTCGCCGATCTCCAGCGGGCCGATCCGGTGCGACACGGCCACCGCGTACACCTCGGGGTCGGCGGCGATCTCGGCCGCCACCTCGCGCAGCACGGCCTCGGCGGTCGGGTGGCCCTCGTACTCCAGCAGGGTGACGGTGCGGCCGTGGTCGTGGTCGCGGACCACGCCCTGGAACGAGACCACCGCGCCGGCCCGCCGGTCGGCGACCGCCGCTTCGTGCGCGGCCAGGTCCAGCGGCCGGTCGCTCACCGCGCCAAGAACCAGGCTCACCATGCCTTCCCCGTTCCCGACCGCGGGGCCTCGCGACACCGGCTCACTCCTCGCGCTCACCAGGACCGCTCCCCGGGGGTGAGCGGCAGCGGTACGAGCGGCACCCGGTCGCCGGCCGCGCCGCTCGTGCCCGGCCGGATCACCGCGAAGCCGTCCGCGCCGGCCAGTCCACGCAGCATCGCCGAGCCGACGTGGCGGACCGGGTGCCCGGTGCCGGCCGCCCGGTCCCACCGCACCAGGGCGAGGTGGGTGTGGTCGCCCCGCCCCGCAACCGGCTCGGCCAGGGTGACCTGCGGAAGCACCGGCATCGGCCGGCCCTGGAGGCCGGCGAGCAGCGGCGCGACCAGCGACACCAGCGCGACGACGGCGGACTGCGGGTTGCCCGGCAGGCCGGCCACGAAGCGCACCCGGCCGTCGCCGTCGACCAGCCGGGCCAGCAGCATCGGGAAGCCCGGCCGCACCGCCACCGTGTTCACCACGTAGTCGGCGCCGAGCGCCTCCAGCGTCGGGTGCAGGTGGTCGACCGGGCCGTGCATGGTGCCGCCGGTGGTGCAGACCAGGTCGGCGTCGGCGAGCGCGGCGCGCAGCGCGGCCACGTGGGCCGGGAGGGTGTCGGCCACCGGGCCGACGACGTCGGCGGGGCGCACCTGGCAGCCGTACCGGCGCAGCCAGGCGGGCACCGCCGGGCCGAGCGCGTCCCGAACCTGGCCGGCCCCCGGCGGGCCCGACGTCAGGAGTTCGTCACCGAAGACCAGCAGCGCGGCCCGGGGCCGGCGGCGGACCCGCAGCGTGTCGTGCCCGCAGGAGGCGGCCAGGCCGATCACCGCCGGGTCGACCGGCGTGCCGGCCGGCAGCAGCTCCTCCCCGGCGTACGCCTCCTCGCCCGGCTCCCGCCACTCCGGCGCCGATCGGGGCGTGCCGGCCACCCGGCCGTCGGCGGTCCGGGTCGACTCCTCGATCCGCAGAATCGCGGTCGCGCCCGCCGGGACCATCGCGCCCGTGGCGATCTCCACGGTGCTGCCGTCGGCCTCCAGCGGGGGCGGGGTGTGCCCGGCGAGGACCCGGCCGATCACCTGCCACGGGCCGTCCCCGCGCACCGCCCAGCCGTCCACGCTGGAGGTCGGGAAGGCCGGCAGGTCGGTCCGCGGAGTCAGCGGCTCGGCCAGGGTGTGCCCGTCGGCGTCGGCGAGCGGCCGGCTGACCGCGGGGAGCGCGGCGGAGAGACCCACCGCGTACACCCGGGAGCGGGCCTCCTCCCACCCGGCCGGCGGCGGCGCGGCGACCTCGGCCGCGGCGGCTGCGGTTTCCGTGCTCATCGGCCGAGCCTATCCCCGGCCCGGCGGTCGACGGGCCCAGGGCGCGTCGTCAGTGGTCGCCGCCGCGGAGCTGGTCGACGGTGTGCCGCAGGATCGGGCCGAGCACGGCCAGCCCGTCCTTGGCCCCGCCCCGCGACCCGGGCAGGTTGACCACCAGCATCCGGCCGGCCACCCCGGCCAGGCCGCGGGACAGGGCGGCCGTCGGCACCGCGGCGCGGCTGTGCGCGCGGATCGCCTCGGCGATGCCGGGGATCTCGTAATCGAGCAGCGGGCGGGTCACCTCGGGGGTGCGGTCGGTCGGGGTGACGCCCGTGCCGCCGCTGGTCAGCACCACGTCGACGCCCTCGTCGCGGGCCGCCCGCAGCGCCGCGCCGACCGGCTCGCCGTCGGGCACCACCACCGGCTCGTCGGCCTCGCAGCCCAGCTCCCGCAGGCCGGCGACGAGCAGCGGGCCGCTGGTGTCCGCGTAGACCCCGGCGGCGGCCCGGTTGGAGGCGACGATCACCCGGGCCCGGATCACGGCCGGTCCTCCGGCCGGACCCACTCGCCGGTCTTGCCGCCCTCCTTGCGCAGCACCCGGACCGCGTCCACCGAGGCGGCCGGGTCGACCGCCTTCACCATGTCGACCAGGGCGAGCCCGGCGACGGCCACCGCGGTGAGCGCCTCCATCTCGACCCCGGTCCGGTCGGCGGTCCGCGCCGTGGCGGTGATCTCGACGCTGTCGTCGGTGAGGCGCAGGTCGACGGTGACGCCGTGCAGGGCGATCGGGTGGCAGAGCGGGATCAGGTCGGGGGTGCGCTTGGCCCCCATGATCCCGGCGAGCCGGCCGACCGCCAGCGCGTCTCCCTTGGGCAGGCCGTCGCGGCGCAGCAACTCAACCACCTCGGCGGTGGTGCGGAGTCGGCCGGCGGCGACCGCGAGCCGGCCGGAGACCGGCTTGGCGGAGACGTCGACCATCCGGGCCGCGCCGGCCGGGTCGACGTGGGTGAGCTGCACGGGTTCGGTCACGGCCGCGAGCCTATCCGGCCGGTACGACCGGGCGCGCGCCTCGGGCCGTCGGTGGGGAGGGGCGCCGTGGCTGGTGCCGATCGGCCCGGCAGGTCGCCCCTCCCGCACCTGCCCGCCGTCGATTCGCTGGGGGGAATTCGACGGCGGGGGCCTCGTCGACCGGGTCCCCCGTGATGTGGACCGCCCCCGTTGGCCGACATGGGGCGACGCTAGCGGCGGAGGCGATAAGAAATCGATAAGCCGGTTCAGACCGGACCTGGCGCCCCTCCGGTCAGGCGTCGTTCCAGCTCGACCCGCTCGGGGGCACCGATCCGACGGAAGATCGCCAGGGCGCGTAGCCGGTACCGGAGCGCCTCCTCCCGCTCGTCCTCGCCGAGGTGGTCGGCCAGGGCGGCCAGGGCGCGACCCTGCTCGTACGGGTGGGCGATGCGGGTGGCCAGCGCGAGAGCGTGCCGATGGCTCGCGACCGCCGCGTCGGTGCGTCCCGAACCGGCCAGCGTGTGGCCGAGATCGTTCAGGATGGCGGCCTGCACGTGGCGCTCCCCCGAGTCCCGCGCGAGGTCGAGGGCCAGCTCGTGCTGCTCCCGCGCGGCGTCGAGCCGGCCCAGGTGCCGGTACGCGATCCCCAGGTCGTTGCGCGCCTCCGCCTCACCGAACCGGTGCCCGGTGCGGTCCCGGAGCCGGAGGGACGCCGTGATGAGCCGGACCGCCTTGACGTGGTGGCCGAGTCGGTCTCCACCGAGGCGATGTGACCGAGGGCGTTCGAGATGTCGTATCCGCTGCCCCGGCAGCGGCCCAGGAACAGGTGCTGGCGATGCGCCTCGATCGCCTCGGCGTACCGGCCCAGCGTCGTCAGGGCGAAGCCGAGGTTGGGCAGGGACAGCATCGGATCGACCACCGTGCCACTCGGCCGGAGGAGTTCCCGATTCAGGCTGACCGACCGCGCCGGGTCCCCGGTCAGCCAGTGGACGACGCCCAGGTTCGCCCGGTAACGGTGTTCGTTGGCGTGGTCGCCGAGGTCGCGGGAGATGGACACCGCCGCCTCGAGGTGGCGCAGTGAGTCCAGGTAGCTACCGGTGCGCGTGTAGGCGGAGGCCAGATAGTTGTGCATGACCGCCTGCGCTGCCCGGTCGCCGCTCCGCTCCGCGGCGGACAGCCCGGCGCGATGGGTGACCAGGATGTCGTCGAAGTAGCCGCGGATGTAGTAGAACCGCCACAGGGCGCGGGCCAGTCGCCACCCGTACCCGTCGAGCGCCGCCCGCTCGGCGAAGCGGACCAGGGCCACGAGGTCGGACCGTTCCTGCTCCAGCCACTCGACGTCCGGCGGCTCGCAGCGGCCCAGCAGGTCGGGCCGGCGCGGCGGGTCCAGGCGGAGGTGCCGGCGCAGCGCCAGCGGGTCCAGCGACTGCGTGCGTTCGGCCACCTCGTGCAGCACGTGGTCGAGAAGTCGCCCGGCCGCCTCGTCCCGGTCGCGGCGCTCGGCCGGCTCGCGGGACAGCTCGGCGGAGTACTGGCGCATCAGGTCGTGCAGCCGGTAACGACCGGGGGCCACCTCCTCGATCAGGTGCTGGTCGAGGAGGTCGTCCAGCATCCACTCGGTGCGGTCCAGCGGCAGGTCGGCGAGGGCGGCGGCCATCGGGGCGTCGAACCGGTCGCCGGGGTGGACACTGACCAGCCGGAACAGTCGCTTGACCGGCTCGGCCAACGGTTCGTACGAGGCGGTGAAGGCGCTGGCGACGGTCTGCTGCTCGACCGCGAGTTGCCGGAGCACCGTGCCACCGGCGCTCAGGCGGCCGGCCAGGTCGGCGACCCGCCAGGCGGGTCGGTGCGCGAGACGCCCGCCGGCAAGCCGGATGGCCAGCGGCAGGTGACCGCAGCGCCGGACCACCTCGGCAGCCGCCTCCGGCTCCTTGCCGACCCGCTCCTCCCCGGCGGTCCGGGCCAGCAGCTGGACCGCCTCGGCGGGGGTTAGCACGGGGAGCGGCACCGGCGGTCCGAGGTCGCCGGTCGACAGCCGCCGCCGGCTGGTCACGAGCACCACCGATCCGGGTGCGGCGGGCAGGAGCGGTCGCACCTGCTCTCCACCCGCCGCGTTGTCCAGCACGATGACGGCGCGGCATCCCCGCAGCTCGCGCTGCCACAACTCGGCCCGCGAGTCGTGGTCGGTGGGGATCCGGCCGGCCGGTACCCCGAGCTGCCGCAGCAACGCGGTCAGTGCGTCCGCCGGATCCACCGGGACACCTTCGGCGTGCCCGCGCAGGTCGATGAAGAGCTGCGCGTCGGGGTGGCGGCCGGCGAGCCGGTACGCCAGGTGGACGGCGAAGGCGGTCTTGCCGCTGCCGGCCATCCCGTCGATCACCCGGACCGGTGAGGTACGCCCGTCGGCGGCGGCGATCTCCGTCAGCAGGCGCTCGGCGAGTTCCCGCCGGCCCACGAAGTCGCCGGCCATCCGGGGCAGGTGGTTGCCGGCCGTCCGGTTCGCCGCCGCATGTCCGACCCGCCCGGCCGGCGCGTCGAGTTCCCCCTCATGGCGGGGCGTCACCGACGCGATCGGCTCGCCGTCGAGCAGGGCCCGGTGGAGCGTGCGCAACTCGCTGCTCAACTCGATGCCGAGCTGGTCGGCCAGCACGGCTTCCGCCCGGCGGATCGCGGCGAGCGCGCCGGCGGGATCACCGTCCTCGTAGCGGGCGCGGGCGAGCAGGGCGTGCGCCTGCTCCCGGTAGGGATGGGTCACCACGTGGTCGGTGAGGGCGGCGATCGCGGACCTGGTCCGGCCGAGCTGAAGCTCCAGCCTGGCCCGGAGCTCGACCGCGGAGAGGTGTTGCTCGTCGAGAGCCGCCCGGCGTGCGGCGAGGAGCGGGCCCACCGGCAGCCCGGCCACCAGAGGCCCCCGCCACAGCCGCTCGGCCTGCGCGAGCAGCGCGTCGGCGCTCTCGACGGCACCGCGTGACCAGGCCGTCGCGGCGGCGTCGACCAGCCGCTCGAAGCGGGACACGTCCACCTGCTCGTCGGTCAGGTCGAACCGGTAACCGCCGGAGAGCCGGACGATGGTCGGGCCGCCGTGCCTTTCGAGCGCCCGCCGCAGATTGCCGGCGTAGGTTCGCAGGTTCGCCACGGCGGAACGCGGCGGCAGTTCCGGCCACAACTCGTCGACGAGCGAATCGATCGTGACGACCCGCCCGCCGTGTAGGGCGAGCATCGCCAGCACGACCTGCTGTTTCGGTGTGCCCAACGGAAGCCGGGTCGCTCCGTGCCACGCCTCGAGTGCCCCCAGGAGCCGGACCTCCGCCAAATCCTTCCCCCACCGAATTTAAATGACCATTGCATTCCCTGCCAATATATCCGGAAGGCGTCCTAAGGGAAGATAATGCGCGATCCACCGCACGGCTTCAAAAGATATCAGAGAGCGACGACATTTTTCCGGTCCGTGGACCTGCGGCGTGCGATGCGACCCAGTACCCAAACGACTAGAGACATCGCGCAGGAGGAGACTCGATAATCCCATTAGAGCGTCGCCCCGAATACGCGTTCAGTCTTCAGGCAAAGACAGTGAGTGACAAGAGGCGGCGACATTAGCGCATTATGCGCATATGGACATCTAATGCTACTAACTCAGCCGAAACGCCATAAGCTGTCCTGCATCGGTGGGGGTCGACGACAACGGCTCCGCAGGATCGAGCGAAGGGCTAAGCAGATGCGCGGCAACGACTGGATGTGAGCGATCTTCCCGGCCGCCTGAGCGGGCCGTACAGTACTGGTACACGCACCGCTACGGGATGAGCGCGGTGGAGGCCATGACGTGACTCGCGACGCTGCACGCGACACTGGGACCGATCGGCGGCTGCTGCTGCTAGTCGGTCTCGTCGTGTTTACCGCCGGGGTCTCGACTCTGGTCAGCCTCCGACTGATCGGCACCCACGGCCTGGTGACCCAGGCCAACATCACGCGGGCCGTCACCCTGACATTCCTCGTCGCAGTCGCCGCGACCGTCAATGTCCGCATCCGTATCCGGGCCACCACCCACGGCATTTCCTGGACGGACGCGGCGTCGGTCGTCGGGCTGGCGGTCGCACCGGTGCCATGGGTGATCCTCGCGACCGGGCTGGGCGTCGCGATCGCCCGCACGATCAACCGGCTGCCCCCCATCAAGCTGGCCTTCGGCATCGCCAAGGAGATGACGCTCGCCGCCGCGGGCGGGCTGGTCCTGGTTGCCGCCGGCTGGTCCTGGCCGTGGTCCGGATCGATCGGCCGCTCCCTGCCCGCCCTGGTGTTGGCCTACCTGACCGTCGTGGTTCTGGACGAGCTGCTCATGTTCCCGGTCCTCGCGTTCGCCACCGGGACGCCGATCCTCAACCGCTTCCGGCAGCAGCTCGACCTCCGGCTAGCGAGTGTGCTCGCCCGCTTCTCGGTGGTCGTGTCCACTCTGCTCATCCTCCGGCTCAACCCGACCTTCCTGGTGGTCGTCCCGCCCCTCGTGCTGAGCCTGCACCTGGCCAACTCCAGCCGGGTGCGCAGCCGGGCCGAACGGGAGGCCTGGCAGCGGCTGGCCCGCACCACCGACGCGCTGAACGTGGTCGACCTCGACCAGGTGCTCACCACGGCGGTCACCCAGGCCACCGAACTCTTCTCCGCCGACGAGGTCGACATCGAGCTTCGCGAGGAGCGGCGGTTGGTTCGCGGGGCCGGCGGTGCCATCACCCTCCGAGGATCGGCCGGCACGCCCAGCGCAATCGAGGGCTCGGTGCTCACCACCCGCCTCGAAGGGCACGACCAGACCGCCGACATCGGGGTGCTGCGGCTGCGGTTCGCCGGGCCGGTCGAGCTGTCCGAGCGGGAGCAGTACACCCTACGTACCTTCGCGTCGGCGCTCTGCACCGCGGTCCGCAACGCCCAGGCGTACGCCGAGCTGGCCCGCATCGCCGACGAGCACGCGTACGCCGCCACCCACGACGCGCTCACCGGGCTCTCCAACCGGCGGCACCTGCTCGACGAGGGCACCGAGCAACTCACCAACCGGCACGCCGACGGCGTCACGGCCCTGGTGCTGATCGACCTCAACCACTTCAAGGAGGTCAACGACACCCTCGGGCACGGCGCCGGCGACCGGGTGCTGACGCAGGTCGCCGACCGGCTGCGCGACGCGGCCCGGCCGGACGACCTGGTGGCCCGGCTCGGCGGCGACGAGTTCGCCGTCCTGCTGCGCGGCCTGCCCGCCCCGGCGGTGGCCGCGCACCGGGCCGACGCGCTGCTGGCCGCGCTGCACGAGCCGCTCGACCTGGACGGCATGCGGATCAGCGTGGAGGCCAGCGGCGGCATCGCGGTCGCCCCGGCCAGCGGTGGGATGCCCGAGCTGCTGCGCCGCGCCGACGTGGCGATGTACCAGGCCAAGCGGGCCGGCCAGCGGATCGCCACCTACGCCCCGACCCGCGACACCGCCGACCTGGGCCGGCTCACCCTCGGCGGCGAACTGCCCCGGGCCGTCGCCGACCACGAGTTCACCGTCAACTTCCAGCCGATCGTCGACCTGGGCAGCGGCGAGGTGATCGGCGCGGAGGCGCTGGCCCGCTGGCACCACCCGACACACGGCATGATCGACCCGCTGCGCTTCCTGGAGGCGGTCGAGCGCTCCGGGCTGCTGCCCGCCTTCGCGGAGGCGATCCTCGACCAGGCGTTGATCGCCGCCGGCTCCTGGCGGGACGCCGGCTTCGACCTGCCCGTCTCGGTGAACGTGTCGCCACGCAGCCTCCTCGACGCCCGGTTCCCCGGGGCGGTGCTGGCCCGGCTGCGCGCGCACGACCTGCCGCCGGACCGGCTGGTGCTGGAGCTGACCGAAACCCTGACGCTCAGCCAGCTCGACGTGGTCGACCGGGTGCTCAGCCGGCTGCGCGACTCCGGCGTACGGCTGGCCCTGGACGACTTCGGCACCGGCTACTCCTCGCTGTCGCTGCTCTCCCGGATCCCGGTGCACGAGCTGAAGATCGACCGGAGCTTCGTCACCGCGATGGAGAGCACCGCCGAGGCCGCCGCGGTCATCCGCTCCACCCTCGACCTGGGCCGAAGCCTCGACCTGACCGTGGTGGCCGAGGGCGTGGAGAGCGAGCCGCAACGGCGGGCGCTCTGGGAGCTGGGCTGCGCCGCCGGGCAGGGCCACCTGTTCGCCCGGCCGCTGCCGGCCGGCACGCTGCTCGCGGCCCTCAAGCGGGGAGCCGGCGGCCGCCCGGGCGCCCTCGCGCCGGCCCTGCACGACGCGGGCGCGGTGATCCGCCTGCCCGGCCGCCGCACCGGCGGCGGCCGCAACCGCACCGCCACCCCCGCTCCCTGACCCCGGCCACCCACCAAGATCCGCAGGTCGGAACTCGCTCCACGTCTGCCAGACTGGCCGGCGTGACCGCCCACGCCGACCGGACCTCCCCCGCCCTCCGCCGCTGGCAGGCGGTCGACACCGCGGCCGGCGGCCTCGCCCTCGACCTCGGCCTCTACGCCGTCTCCGCGGTGTTCGCCGCGGTCACCGCCGCCACCTCCACACTGCTGCCACATCGCGGCTGGGGCACAGTCGCCACCATCGGGTACGCGCTGGCGGCGCTCGCCGCGACCGTCCAACTCCTGGCCCGACACCGGCATCCCGGCTCGCCCCTCGCCGGCCTGCCGGCCCGCTGGGCGGTCACCGGCTTCGCCTGGGCCGCCACCGCCCTGCTGCCCGTCGTCGCGCAGAGCGTCCAGCGAGCCGGCGGGCGGGCCGACCGGGCGCAGGAGGAGGTGATCGTGGTCGAGCACGCCGGCGCGCGGCTCGCCGAGCACGGCACCCCCTACCTCGGTCACGACGCCATCGCCGCCCTGCCCGCCGGCGAGCAACTGCTCGGCTACACCCCCTACCAGCCCGGGATGGCGCTGTTCGGGCTGCCCCGGGCCGCCGTCGACGCCTGGTGGACCGACGCGCGGGTCTGGTTCGCCCTGGGCACCGCGCTGGTGCTCGCCGCCGCCGTGCTCACCCTGCGAACCACCGCCGGCCCCGCCGCACACCGGCGGGACGCCGCCCTGCTGCGCGCCGTGCAGGCAGCCACCGTCCTGCCGATCTGCGCGCTCACCCTCGCCACCGGCGGCGACGACCTGCCCGTACTCGCGCTCTGCCTGCTCGCCCTCGCCCTGGCCGCCGCCGGCCGGCCCGGCCGCGCGGGCCTCGCGGTCGGCGCGGCCGGCGCGTTGAAGCTCTTCGCCTGGCCGGTGGCGATCGTGCTGGTCTGCTGGGCCGCCACCCGCCGGGCCGGCCTGCGCGCCGCCCTGGGCGCCCTCGGCCTGCCGCTCCTCGCGCTGCTCCCCGTGCTGCTGGTCGACCGCGACGCCCTGGTCGAGAACGTGCTGCGCTTCCCGCTCGGGCACGGGCTGGTGACCAGCCCCGCGCAGTCCCCGTTCCCCGGCCACCTCATCGCCACCGCGCTGCCCGCCGGCCGGGTGGTCGCCGCCGCGCTGCTGGCCGCCGTCGGGGTGGCGATCGCCGTCCGGCTGCTGCGCCGCCCGCCGCGCACCGCCGCCGCCACCGCCCTGATCTGCGGGTACGGGCTGCTCGCCGCGATCCTCCTGATGCCCTCGACCCGCTTCGGCTACCTGCTCTACCCGATCGCCCTCCTGGTTCCCGCCCCCGCCCTGGCACTCGCCGAGCACCGCCGCGAGATCGTCCCCTGACCGGCTTTCCGGCAACTGCCCGGCACGGCCCGCCCGGAGGGCGTAGACCTGAGGCATGACCACCTACCGCGACCGGGCCGAGGCGGGACGCATGCTCGCCGACCAGCTCGGCGAGCTCGCCGGACGACCCGACGTCATCGTGCTCGGGCTGGTGCGCGGCGGCGTACCCGTGGCCCGGGTGATCGCCGAACGGCTCGGCGCGCCGCTGGACGTGCTGGTGGTCCGCAAGCTCGGCGTGCCCTGGGCCCCCGAGGTGGCGTACGGCGCGCTCGGCCCCGGCGGGGTGCAGGTGCTCAACGACATGGTCGCTGGCCGCATCGGCGAGGACGAGCAGGCCGACGTACGCGGGCGCGAGCAGGCCGAACTCGACCGCCGCGAGCGGCTCTACCGTGGTGGCCGCCCGCAGCTCGACCTGACCGGGCGCACCGCCGTCATCGTCGACGACGGGCTGGCCACCGGCGCCACCGCTCGCGCCGCCGTCCAGGTGGCCCGGCACCTCGGCGCCGCCCGCGTGATGGTGGCCGTCCCCGTCGGCTCCGACCAGGCGTACGACATGCTCGCCGCCGAGGCCGACCAGGTGATCTGCCCCCAGGTCCCACCCGACTTCGCCGCGGTCGGCGCCTACTACGACGACTTCCACGAGGTCTCCGACGACGAGGTGACGCAGGCGCTCACCGCCACCGCGTGATTCCACCGGGTACCTTCGGTGTCATGCAGCTCACTTGTCCCAAATGCCACGGAGAGATGCGCCAGTACGAGCGCAGCGGAGTAGTCATCGACCAGTGCAGCGAATGCCGCGGCATCTTCCTCGATCGCGGCGAGCTCGAGAAGCTGTTCGAGGCCGAGGCGAACTGGAACCAGCAGCACGGCGCGCGGCAGGCGGCGCCGGCCGGCGGCGGCTACACCCCGCCCCCGCCGCCACCGCCCGCCGCCGCTCCCCACCAGCCCGGCTACGGGGCCGTCCCGCCGCCCCCGCCGCCCGGCCACGGCTACGCCCAGCCCGCGTACGGCGGCCAGCACCACGGCTACCACGGCCACTACCGCCGCAAGAAGCGCCAGGGGTTCCTCGGCGAACTCTTCGACTGACCGTCGCCACGCCGGGCCGGCGATCCACCGGCCCGGCGTCGCCGCGTGCCGACTTCGCCACGCCGTGGCAGGCTGCACGGCATGACCGCGATCCGGCAGCACGAGGCGCTGGCGCAGGCGTACGACGGCATCACCGCCGTCGTCACCCGACTCGACGACGCCGGCCTGCAACGACCCACCCGCTGCCGGGGCTGGCTCGTCGCCGACCTGCTCTTCCACGTGCTCTGCGACGCGCAACGGGCGCTGGTCGCCCTCGCCAGCCCGGCACCCGGCCCCGCCGACGTCGACGACGTCAGCTACTGGCGCGCGTTCACTCCTGGCGGCGCCGACGAGGTCAGTGCGAAGCACGCCTGGTGGGTCCGCCGCTCCGCCGCCGCCTTCGACCGGCCGAGTGGCGTGGTGCAGCTCTGGTCCGACACCGCGCCCGCCGCCGCCCGGGCGGCCGCCAACGCCGACCCCGACGGGTACGTGACGACGCAGGGGCACGTGCTGCGCATACCCGATTTCCTGGCCACCCTGACCACCGAGGCGGTCATCCACCACCTGGACCTGGTGGTGAACCTGCCGCACGCGCCGCTGCCCGCCGAGGCTCCCACCCGGGTGGCGGTGGCCACGGTGGACGGACTGCTGAGCGACGAGGCGGTCCGGCCGACCGGCTGGGACGACCGGGACTACCTGCTCAAGGCCACCGGCCGGGTGCCGCTCAGCGACCGCGACCGGCTCGAACTGGGCGAGGCCGCCGGCTGGTTCCCGCTGCTCGGCTGAGGCCGTACGCTATCGATTCATGCGCCCTCGTGCTGCCGCGCAATCATTCGCGCGGCGGTCTCGGCCTTACGAGCAAGAGCTGTTGCGGCACCCGCATAGAGCAGCGCGGCAATCCGCTCGGCCGGCCCACACGTGGTCCCTACGGTGAAGATGCTCCGGTGCGGCCGCACCGACAGGCCGGTTATCCCTTCGCGTCCGAGGAAGGCTACGAAGGCATCCAGCACGTGGCGCCGGCCCACCACTCTGAACTGGGCAAAGGACCGAGTGCTCGGGGCAGGCCGCCGGTAGATGCCGAGCGATCCGTCGCCGTCGACGATGCCGCGCCAGAAGTCGCGCGAGACTACCAGCCGTTCGTCGAGCGCTTGCTTGTACCGACCCAACTCGACGAGCCGGTCCGCCAGCCGATGCGAGCGCACAGAGAACTGGCATGACCCGTGGGTCGGACTCGTACGCGAGATGCTGTTGTCGCAGCCCAGATAATTCCGGAGCGCAACCAGGTGGTCCCGGTCCCGCTCGGCCAGGCCAACGGAGATCTGGGGAATGTGGCCCCGGCGGTAGCTGACACACCCGTCGGCGAACAGGAACCCGATCCAGTAACAGGTGTCCGGCTCGAAGCTGTCGAAGGCGTCGTGCCGCAGACCCTGTGATACCGAACGGATCTGGATGCCTCGGCGGATGATGAGACCACGAACGGACGGGGCCGTCACGCCAAAGTCCGTAGCGATCTGGTTGAGCGATGCCCCGCCTAAAAATCTGCTGACGACCTCGGATCTCTGGGCGTCCGTCAAGGTCCCCACACGGCGGGGCGGTACTCCGTTGCGACGGAGCATGCCCCGAATCGCCTGCCTGGTCACTCCGTAGCGCAGGCCGAGGGCGGTGATGCTCTCGCCGCTGGTCGCACGGGCGAGGATCTCCTCCCGTTCGGCAGGAGTCAGCCGGCGACCAACCCCGGTCATACGATGGCCATGTCCACGAAGCGCGACAGGTGGAGTTGAGCCGCCACGGTCACCGTGTCGGTCGGGCCATTCCGGTGCTTGGCGATTATGAAATCCGCCTCCCCGGCACGCGGCGACTCCTTGTCGTAGTAGTCGTCGCGGTGCAGCAGGATGACCACGTCGGCGTCCTGCTCGATCGAGCCGGACTCACGCAGGTCGGACAGTTGCGGTCGCTTGTCGGTGCGCTGCTCCGGGCCACGGTTCAGCTGGCTCACCGCGATCACCGGGCACTGGACCTCCTTGGCCAGCAGTTTCAGGCCACGGGACAGGTCCGCGACCTCCTGCTGCCGGCTCTCGGTGCGCTTCGGCGAGGTCATCAGCTGGAGGTAGTCGACCACGATCAGCTTGAGGTCGTGCTTCTGCTTGAGCCGCCGCGCCTTGGCCCGGATCTCCATGAGGTTCATGCTCGGCGTGTCGTCGACGAAGAGCGGCGCCTCGCTGATCTCGCCCATGCAGCGGGCCAGCTTGGTCCAGTCGTCGTCGGAGAGCTGGCCACTGCGCAGCACGTGCAGCGGTACGCGGGCCTCGGCCGAGAGGAGTCGCATGACGATCTCGACCTTGCTCATTTCCAGCGAGAAGATCGCCGCAGCCTGGTTGGCGCGAATAGCAGCATTTCGAGCAAAGTCCATAGATGCCGTGGATTTTCCCAAACCGGGCCGGCCAGCCACAATCACGAGCTGGCCGGGATGCAGGCCGTTGAGGAGGCGGTCGAGGTCGCTGAACCCGGTCGGCACACCGGTCATCACCCCGCCCTGCGCGCCCACCGCCTCGATCTCGTCGAGCGTCGGCTGGAGCATGTCGGCCAGGACGGCGAAGTCCTCACTGACCCGCTTCTCGGTCACCTCGTAGACGGCCTGCTGGGCGAGGTCGACGACGTCGTCGACGTCCCGGCTGCCGCCCTGGCCCGTGCCGTAGCCGAGCTGGACGATCCTGGTGCCGGCCTCGACCAGCCGGCGGAGCACCGCCCGCTCGCCCACGATCCGGGCGTAGTACGCCGCGTTGGCGGCGGTGGGGACGCTGGCGATCAGCGTGTGCAGGTAGGGCGCGCCGCCGATCCGGGCCAGGTCGCCGGAGTCGGCGAGCGCGGCGGCCACGGTGATCGGGTCGGCGGGCTCACCGCGGCCGTAGATGTCGAGGATCGCGTCGAAGATGGTGGCGTGCACCGGGCGGTAGAAGTCGTTCGACTTGAGGATCTCGACGACGTCGGCGATGGCGTCCTTGGAGAGCAGCATGCCGCCGAGGACGCACTGCTCGGCGGCCACGTCCTGGGGCGGGGTCTTCTCGAACTGGCCGTCCCGCTGCGCCGGTGCGGGCGGTTGCCCCCCGGACCGGTCCGAGCGCGTCTCGTCGGTGACCGACACGGGTCCCCCCTTGCTGCGTCGGATCGGATCCAGCTCTACCGCCGGGGTGTGACAACTTCCGACGACCCTCCGGTCGATCGGGGGCCATCGCCCGGACGGTCGGGGGCCACGATACGGATACCGAGGTCAGCCGCTCAACAGGACCGGTGGACGAGCCTCGGGACAACCTGTGGACGCCGGTGCACAGGCATGTGCGCAGGGTGTGCACAGGGTGTGGACAACTGATGGGGAATTCCGGCTCACTCGGCTCTGACCAGCGGTTTTGCAATCCCCACCCTGTGGACGGAAGATTTCGGGTCGAGCTTCGGCGCCGTTCGTCCCGTACTATCTCTGCGAACGGCTACACCTGGACAGCGGATTGCACTTTCGGTTGAGAAAGGTCACGCTCCGGCCGTGAGAAACCGGGACTGGGGAAGCGGGGAGGGCAGCCCGCGCGAGCGCCGGCCGAGCCCCTCCTGGGACGCTTCCGCCGATCCGCTCCCGGTCGAGTCGTCCGCTCCCGAGCGCTACCGCACGCCGAGCCGGCGCCGCGCGGTCGAGCGCGGCCAGGGCGAGCCGGTCGACGCCTATCTTCCCCGGTGGGCGCTGGATTCCGGGATCCGCCGGGCGGACGGCGGGGGTCGGCACGCCGCTCCCGACGACGGCGAGGACGTCGAGCCGCCCTGCTCGGGTGCGGGCCGGCGGGCGGACACCGGCCGGCGCTGGGAGGACGACCGCCGCGACCTGCGGGCCATCGGCGCCGGCTCGGCGTCGGAGCACACCGCCGAGTGGACCCTGGACACCCCGCAGGAGCAGGGGTACGTGGGGAGCCGGCGGGCCGACGGGATCGAGGGCGAGCCGGTCTCCAGGGTGGCCCCGCGGAGCCGGCCGCGTCGGGCGGCGACCCGGCGGCCGCAGGTGACCTGGTCGGGGCTGGAGGACGCGCCCGAGGCGGGCGACGACGGTGACCGTTGGAACGTCGGCCGGCCGACCCGGCGCAGTCGGCGCCCGGCGGCGGATTCCTGGTCGTCGGCGGTGGACCCGTGGGAGCGCAGCCGGACGGCCGAGCCGGATCCGGCGCAGCAGCCGGCGGTTGATCCGTGGGACGCGTCGGGCGTGCACGCGTGGGGTCGTTCCGACACCGCGGGCCGGTGGGAGCAGGCAGAGAGCCGCTGGGACCGGACGGAGCAGACCGGCGAGTGGGACCGGTTCACGGACACCGGCCAGTGGGACCGGCACGCCGACACGGGTCAGTGGGACCGGGTCCGGGAGACCGGCGCCGGGGACCGGTACGCGGAGGTCGACCCGTGGGATCGGACGGCTCCGTCGGCGCCGGCCCGGGAGGGTTGGGCATCGCCGGAGCAGGCCGAGAGCTTCTGGTCCGGGACGCGGCTGGCCGGTGACGATCCGCGCTGGACCGAGACGCCGCCGTCGGCCCCGCGGTCGCCGATGGTCGCCTACACGGCGCCGCGTCCGACGCCGCGCCGCCGGCCGGTCGAGCCGGTGGGGGCGGCGCGGGCCGGCGCGTCGTCGACGCTGCAGCGGCGGGTGGAGACGATCGGCGGCGGGTCGTGGAGCCGCCGGCTGGAGGACGACCTGCTCGACCCGGATCCGGGCGGGCCGCTGCGACCGCTGGTCTACACGGCCGCGTGCTACCTGGTGCCGGCGTTGCTGCTCGTCGTCGGGCTGCTGTTCCTCGACGGGCAGCCCCCGGCGGGTTGCGTCACCGACATCACCGGGGGCGGTTGTGACTCGCCGCGGACGCACGCCGTCGCCTCGTTGCTGGCGGGGGCGCCGCGGTTCGGGCTGGCGCTGCTGAGCAGTCTCGTGGTGGCGATGGTGCTGCGTGGGGTGGGCACGACCTGGCGGTCGGCGACGGTGGCCCTGGCGGCGGCCGTGGTGGGCGGCGGCCTCTCCACCGTGATCATCAGCGCGGTGACGGGCCAGCCGATCGGTTGACGCCACCACCGGCGGCCAACCTCCGGAACATGCGGAAGGGCCCGCACCGGTGCCGGTGCGGGCCCTTCCGTCGTGCTGTCGGGTGTCAGCCCTTGACCACGTTCAGGTCGAACTTCGCGGTCACCTCGGGGTGCAGCCGGATGCTGACCGGGTAGGCGCCGAGCGACTTGATGTGGCTGGGCAGCTCGAGCCGACGACGGTCCAGGATCGGACCGCCGGCCGCCTTGACGGCGTCGACGATCTCGGCCGGGGTGACCGAGCCGAAGAGCCGGCCGCCGTCGCCGGCGCGGGCCTTCAGGTTGACCTTCAGACCCTCGACCTGGGCCTTGACCTCGTTGGCGTGGTCGAGGTCGCGGATCTCCCGGGCCGCGCGGGCCCGCTGGATGACCGTGACCTGCTTCTCCGCGCCCTTGGTCCAGGCGATCGCGAAGCCCTGCGGCAGCAGGTAGTTACGGCCGTAGCCGTCCTTCACCTCGACGATGTCGCCCGGGGCACCGAGGCCGGACACCTCCTGAGTCAGGATGATCTTCATGTCGGTGCCTCCTCTCAGCGGGTCGTGGCCGTGTACGGCAGGAGCGCCATTTCGCGGGCGTTCTTGACCGCGCGGGCGATCTGCCGCTGCTGCTGCGAGGTAACGCCGGTCACCCGCCGAGCGCGGATCTTGCCGCGGTCGGAGATGAACTTGCGCAGCAGCGCGGTGTCCTTGTAGTCGATGTAGGTGATCCCGTCCTTGTCGAGCGGGTTCACCTTCTTCTTCGGCTTGCGAAGTGCCGCAGCCTTGGCCATTGCTCTTGCTCCTGGTTTGCGATCGCGGGCGCTCGGCGCCATTAGAACGGAGGCTCCTCGTCGAAGTTTCCGCCCGAACCACCGCGCGAGGGAGCCGGGGCAGCCGAGGCCCAGGGGTCGTCGAAGTTGCCTCCGCCGCCACCCTGGCCACCACCACCACCGCCACCGAAGCCGCCGCCACCGCCGCCCGAGCGGGACATCTTCTGCACCTTCGCCGTGGCGTAGCGCAGCGACGGGCCGATCTCGTCGACCTCCAGCTCGATGACGGTGCGCTTCTCACCCTCGCGCGTCTCGTACGACCGCTGACGCAGCCGGCCGGACACGATCACCCGAGCGCCACGCTGCAGCGACTCGGCGACGTTCTCGGCGGCCTGTCGCCAGACCGTGCACGAGAGGAACAACGGCTCGCCGTCCTTCCACTCGTTGGACGCCTTGTCCATGAAGCGGGGCGTCGAAGCGACCCGGAACTTGGCGACCGCCGCCCCGGAGGGGGTGAACCGCAACTCGGGGTCATCGGTCAGGTTGCCGATGACCGTGATGGTGGTGTCTCCTGCCATGACCATCTCCTCGCGCACTCATCTCTGTGCCCTACAGGCTCTCAGAGCCCTCCGACAGCGTCGATGAGGCTTGATCCGGACGTGCCGGGTCTAGATGCTCAGCGCATCTCCGGGCGGATGACCTTGGTGCGCAGCACCGACTCGTTGAGTCGGAGCTGACGGTCCAGCTCAGCCACGGCCTCCGGCGACGCCTGGAGGTCGATGACGGCGTAGATGCCCTCGGCCTTCTTGTTGATCTCGTACGCGAGGCGCCGGCGGCCCCACACGTCGGTCTTCTCCACCGAGCCACCCGCGGTCCGGATCACGTTCAGGTACGTGTCGAGCGACGGGGCGACGGTGCGCTCCTCGAGGCTGGGGTCGAGGATCACCATTACTTCGTAATGACGCAAGACGTGCTCACCTCCTGTGGGCTAAGCGGCCACGGTCCTTCCGTGGCAGGAGGTCGTGCGTCGTGGCCCACGCCGGTGTCGGGGGAACCCGGCCGGACGTGGACAACCGGACCAGGATACCCGGTCCGGACGATCATGCCCGGGCCGGTGGTCCACGGCGTCCGGGCGCGGCGACAGGGGCCCACCTCCGGCGTCGCGTGCCGGCGGTGGACCCCTGTCCACAGGGCCGCGGGGCGTCCCGTCCGCATTCCTTGGGTGGGACCTGGGGAGGAACGACCACACCGATGAGGTTGGATCGAGGACGCCCCGCGGAGCTTTATCGTGTTGTCACCTGGTCTGACCATACAACGGCTCTCGTCACCTCTTGGGGGAAATGGAGGAATTCGCCCGGCTGGTTCTGTGACCAGCCGTCGGATGTGACGAGTCGGATCCCGCCCCGTCGTGCCGGGCCGCACGGCGGGGCGTCCCGTTGCCGGGGGTCTTCCCTTCGCCCGTACGCGCTTTGGACCCGTGTCCGAGCGGAGCGTCGACCATCGATCCCATCTCGGACAACGAACGCCGGGCCGGGTGGTGACGCGATCCGTTCCGACGAACCCCCGCGCGCGGGAACCCCGTGCGTCGGAGGCGCGACGTAGGCTGCCCTGCATGCGAATCGGAGCCCACGTCGATCCGACCGACCCGCTGGCCGAGGCGGCCGCCCGGGAGGCCGAAGCGGTGCAGTTCTTCCTCGCCGATCCTCAGGGCTGGAAGGCCCCGAAGCCGCGGGAGGACGCCGAGCGCCTGCGGGCCGCCGACGTCGACCTCTACGTGCACGCCCCGTACGTGATCAACGTGGCCACGCTGAACAACCGGATCCGCATCCCCAGCCGCAAGCTGCTGCTCGGCCACGCCGCCGCCGCAGCGGCGGTCGGGGCCAAGGGGCTGATCGTGCACGGCGGCCACGTCAACGCGGGTGACGACCTCGCCGTCGGCTTCGACAACTGGCGGAAGACCTTCGCGTACGCGGCGGACTCCGGCGGTTTCCCGCTCCCGATCCTGATCGAGAACACCGCCGGCGGCGACAACGCCTGCGCCCGGCACCTGGACGCGCTGGCCCGGCTCTGGGACGCGCTCGGCGACTACGAGGTGGGCTTCTGCCTCGACACCTGCCACGCCTATGCCGGGGGCGAGGAGCTGCTGGGGCTGGTCGACCGGGTGAAGGCGATCACCGGCCGGATCGACCTGATCCACGCGAACAACTCCAAGGGCACGTTCAACTCCGGCCAGGACCGGCACGACAACCTCACCGGCGGCACCATCGACCCGGAGCTGGTGGTCGCGGTGATCCGGGCGGCGGGCGCGCCGGTGATCGTGGAGACCCCGGGCGGCGTCGAGGGCCAGGCGGCCGACATCGCCTTCCTGCGCGGCCAGCTGGGCACCGCGGCATGACCACCGAGCAGTCCGACGTGACCGACGGCCGGGCCGACAGCGACCCGGAGCCGGCCACCGGCGACACCCCGCCCGACGCGACGCCGAACGCGGCGGGCAGCAGGGACACGGCCCCCCGGTCCGGCCGGGACGGCGTCGACGCCGCGGGAGGGGGCGACAGGGCCCGAACCAACGGCAGGGCCGACACCGTCGGCAAGGCCACGACCATCGACAACGCCGAGCCCGCCAGCAAGGCGGGGACCGACAAGGCCGAGCCCGACAAGGCCGAGACCGACGACAAGGCCGGCACCGACGACAAAGCCGAGGCGGGCAAGGTCGAGGCAGGCAAGGCCGGCACCGGCGACGAGGCCAAGACCGGCGACAAGGACGGGGAGCAGCCCGGCGACCCCTGGACCGCGTTCGGTCCCGCCCCCGACCCGGTGCTCACCCGGCCCCGTCGGGTGGTCCGCGCGGTGGGCCGGTTCCTGGTGCACGAGTGGACCCTGGCGGCCGTCGCCTCGCTGGCGCTGGCCGTGCTGATGACCTGGCCGACGCTGCGCTACCCGCGCTACACGCTGCCGCAGGACTACTGGGACCCGAGCCTCCAGTCGTGGCAGATGGCCTGGTCCGGGCACACCCTGCTGACCGACCCGGCGCAGCTGTGGACCTCGAACACGTTCTTTCCGGAGCCGTGGAGCTTCGCCTTCTCCGACACCCTGCTCGGCTACGCCCCGGCCGGCATGATCGGGGCCGGCCCCGAGGACGCCCTGCTGCGTTACAACATCATGTTCGTGCTGGCCCACGCGCTCGCCACGTTCGGGGCGTACGCGCTGGCGCGGCAGCTCGGCGCGGGCCGGATCGCCGGCGCGGTGGCCGGGGCGAGCTACGCGTACGCCCCGTGGCTGCTGGCCCAGGCCGGGCACCTGCACGTCATCTCCAACGGCGGCATCCCGCTGGCGCTGGCCATGCTCGCCCGCGGTCACGGCTGGTCGCTGCGGTACGGCTACCGGCCACGGCGCCGGCACGCCGGCTGGGCGTTCGCCGGCTGGCTGGTGGCGGCCTGGCAGCTCAGCCTCGGCTTCGGCATCGGGCTGCCCTTCGCGTACCTGCTGGCCGCTGTCGTGCTGGTCTCGGCGGTCATCTGGTTCGCGCGGCGGCGCCGGGTGAAGCGCCCGTTCGGCCGGCGGCTGTTCCTCGCCGACCTGCTCGGCGGGCTGGTCTTCGCCGCGGTGGGCGCGCTGCTGGCCGTGCCGTACTTCAAGGTCGCGGAGCTGCACCCGAACGCGGCGCGGACGCTGGGGGAGATCCAGCTCTACTCGCCGCCGGCCAGCGGGTTCTTCACTGCCCCGGCCGAGTCGCGGATCTGGGGCGAGCTGCACGAGGGCGCCCGGGCCGTGCTGCCCTGGCACCCGGAGATGACGTTGCTGCCGGGCTTCGTGCTCTACGCGCTGGCCGCCGGCGGGCTCTTCTTCTCGGTCTGGCGGGTTCGCCACCGGCTCTTCCTGCTGGCCGGGGTGCTGGTGACGATGGCGCTGGCCATGGGCACCCGGTTCCTCGACGGCCGGTTCACCTACGTGCCGCTCTTCGAGCACCTGCCGGGCTGGAACGGGCTGCGGACGCCGGGCCGGATGATGCTCTGGACCACCCTCCTGCTCGGCCTCCTCGCGGCCGGCGCGGTCACCGCGTTCTGCGCCCGGGTACGCGAACTCGCCGCCGAGCGGGTCCCGCCGTGGCCGGGTCCGTGGCTGCGGCTGGCCACCCTGGTGCCCCTGCTGCTGATCGTGGTGGAGGGCTTGAACGTCACCCCGCACCCGGTGGTGCCGCGACAGCCGGCGGTGATGCGGACCGTGGACGGCCCCATGCTGGTGCTGCCGAGCAGCCAGAACCTGGACCAGCCGGTGATGCTCTGGTCGACCCACCGGTTCCAGCCGATGGTCAACGGCGGCAGCGGCTTCACCCCGCACTCGCAGGCCCAGGTGCGCGAGGCCACGGTCAGCTTTCCCGACTTCGGCAGCGTCGACTATCTGCGTCGGCTCGGCGTGAAGAACGTGGTGGTGCTCCGCGACCGGCTCGGCGGCACCCCGTGGGAGGGGATGCTCGACCGGCCGGTCGACGGGCTGGGCGTGACCCGGGAAGAGGTCGGCGACGCGGTGGTCTACCGCCTCTGACCGAGGTCCCCGGTCAGGCGGTGGCCGGCTCGGCGGGGCGGTCGAGGGCCGGGCGGCCGTGCCGCCAGCGCTGGTACCAGGGCGCGTCCTCGGCGCCGTCGAGCACTCCGCCGTCCGGGTCGTCCGCGTAGGTGTCCCGGACCGCGTCCCGCTCGGGGCGCAGGATGTCCCGGATCACGAAGCCGCAGAGCACCGCCACGGTGATCAGGCGCAGGCTGGCGGCCAGCACGAAGACCCCTTCGGGGAAGACCGGCCGGGTGGTGGCCGCGCCGAGCAGCTCGCCGTAGAAGGCGGCGAAGTAGCAGACCTCGGCGAACTGCCAGGCCAGGAAGGCGCCCCAGCGCGGCCGGGCGAGCACCGCGAGCGGGAGCAGCCACAGCACGAACTGCTGGGACCAGACCTTGCTGAAGATCAGGAAGGCGGCGACCACCAGGAACGCCAGTTGGGCGAGCCGGGGCCGGCGCGGGGCGAGCAGCGCCAGCGCGGCCACGCCGAGGCAGGCCAGCGCGAAGAGCAGGTACGACAGCCAGTTGAGGGTCGCGATGTTTGCGTTCAGCCACTCGAAGGGCCCGAGGTCACCGGGCGCGGCCGGGCTGATCCTGCCGTCCAGGTAGCGGCCGATGTACCAGAGCGTGCCCCAGTCGATCGGCCGGGTGGTGTTCAGATCGAAGAACCGGCCCCAGCTCTCCGGATAGGGAATCGCCGCCGGCAGGTTCACCAGCACCACCGTCAGCGCGGCCGTGATGACGGACAGGAGGGCGGGCAGGATGCGCCCGGCGCGGACCGCGAGCACCACGAGCGGCCCGAGAATGAACAGCGGCCACAGCTTCGCCGCGCCGCCGAGCCCGAGCAGCACCCCGGCCAGAGCGGCCAGCAGGACACCCGTCTGGTCGGGTCGGGAGCGCGCCCAGGCCAGCAGCCCGAATGCGGCCAGCCCGACGGCGAGCAGGTCCCAGTTGACGGTGGCGGTGAGCACCAGGGCCGGCGACAGCGCGAAGAGGGCCGCGTCCCACGGTCGTCGGCGGCGCAGGCGGAGGATGACCGCGACGGTGGCGACGGCGAGCGCGCTGAGCACCAGCGCGTTGAGGTTGTAGAACCACTGCCCCTGGTTGATGCCGGGGTTGTCCGCGCCCAGGGCGTGCACCGGCAGGCCGAGCGCGCCCATGAAGTAGCCGGTCAGCACCGGGTACTCGACCGGGTGGTCGGCGTAGGGGACCTTGCCCTCGTTGAGCCCTTCGGCGTAGTAGAGGGCCAGCACGTCCGTGTAGCACATCCGGGTGTACTGGACGTTGTTCTGCCAGGCGCCGTCCTGGCAGGGGGACTTCTGCACCCAGTGCAGGGCCAGCGTCAGGCAGACCAGGGCCAGCACGATCCGCGCCGCGGTCCAGAACCGGCCCTCCCGGCCGGCGGGCCGGTCCAGGGCGACGGCGTGGTCACCCAGCGGGCCGCCGATCAGCTCTGAGGTGCCGCGGACGAAGCCGTCCGAACGGGACGGGTGGTCGGTGGGCCCGGCGTCGTCGATGCCGGCCGTCGACTGGGTGCTCATGGAGAGGCATCCTGCCGTACGTCGGGCCTTCGCGTCCCGTCCCGGGCGCAGATTTCCGGTACCCGGAACGCCGACGGCGGCCGGGCCGATAGCCCGACCGCCGTCGATGGGCGCTGCCGTCAGTACGTCTGGCGTGGTGCTGTGGTCGGTAGCAGGCCACCGCCAGCGCCGCCGTTGCCGCCACCGCCGGGCCCGCGCGGGTCGGTCGGGACGCCTCCGGTGTTGCCGCCGTTGTTGCCGCCGTTGTTGCCGCCCGGGCAGAACAGGCCCAGCGGGTCACAGCCCGGCTGCTGGCCCGGCAGCGTCGGGTCCGGCGGCGGCGCCTCGCCGTTGCCGGTGTCGTCCTTGCCGACGTGCGCGGCCGGCGGGAAGTCCAGCTTGTCCTTGCCCTTGAGGGCCTCGTTCATGAAGCGCTGGAAGATGGCACCGGGCATCTTGGCACCGCTGATCTTGTTACCGTCGTCGTCCTTGATCGCCTTGCGGTCGCCCTTGTTGCCGACCCAGACGGCGGTGGCGAGCTGCGGCGTGTAGCCGATCATCCAGGCGTCACCGTTATCAGTGGTCTTCTCGTTGAGTTCCCAGGTACCGGTCTTCTCGGCGACCTTTCGGCCGTCGTCGAGCGGACGGTGCGACGACTTGGCCGGGTACTGCTCCAGCACCGAAGTGACGTCGGCGACGATGTCCTTCGGGATGCGCTGCTGCGGCTTCAGCTTGGGGGACCCGACGAGGTCCCACTTGCCGGTGTTCGGGTTCTGCTTCTCCACCTTCTTGATGAAGTGCGCCTTGTTGTAGACGCCCTGGTTGGCGAAGGTGGCGACGCCGTTGGCGTGGTCGAGGACCGTGATCGGGTACTGGCCGTAGCCGATGACGTGGAAGAACGGCGCGGGAGCCAGGTCTTTCGGGTCCGCCTTGGTGAGGTCGTACGCCTTGGCCGGGTTGGTGTCGGTGCGCCACATGGTGGTTACCCCGGCCCGCTTGGCCATGTCGAGCACCTTGTCCGGGCCGATCTGCTCGGTGATGTAGTAGAACGGCACGTTCAGCGACTTCAGCGTCGACACCTCAAGGGTGCAGGAGTCACCGCAGGAGACCCGGTCGGCACCGGCGTTGCTGACCTTGAACTTCGTGTCCTTCGGGGTGAATGCCGAGCCCTTCCACCGCGACTTGATGGAGATGCCCTCATTGAGGGCCGCCGCGAGGGTGTAGATCTTGAAGCTCGACCCCGGCGAGTGGCCGCCGCTGATGACGCCGTTGTCGTAGTTCTTGCCGGCGTAGTCCGTGCCGGTGCCGTTGTCGCCGCCGTAGTAGGCGCGCACCTCGCCGTTGCTCGGGTCGATCGACACCAGGGCCGCCATCAGGTTCGGCGGTTGCCCGTCCAGTTCGGAGCCCTTCTTGGCTCGCTGGGCCGCCTCGAGCGCCGCCGTCTGGATCTTGGTGTCGATGGTGGTGGTGACCTTGTAACCACCGCGGCTCAACGCCTTCGAGCAGAGCGGCTTGTTCAGCGTGACCTCGGCCTCGTTGTCGGTGCAGAGATTCATCTCGCGCATCTCCTGCGAGACGTAGTTGACCACGTTGCCGTACGGGGTGTCGATGCCGAAGCCGCCGCCGTTGTTCTTCGACGGCTTCTGGAGCGTCTTGGTCGGGTACTCGGTGGGGTGGTCCGGCATGTTCGGCGCATCGAGCCACTTCTCGGTGATCATGCCGTTGATGACGTAGTTCCACCGGTCCAGCGCGGCAGGCTGGTTGATCGCCGGGTCGTAGCCCTTGTGCGTGGTGCTCGGCTCGGGCTGCTTGATCAGCGCGGCCAGCACGGCGGCCTCCGCCACGGTCAGCTTCGACACGTCCTTCTTGAAGTACGTCTGCGCGGCCGCCTGGATGCCGTACGCGCCGCGGCCGAAGTAGATCACGTTCAGGTAGTGCTGCATGATCGTGCGCTTGTCGTACTTGTCGTTCAGCTTGGAGGCGAGGATCGCCTCCTTCACCTTGCGGCCGTACGAGTCCTGGTTCAGGTTGTCGAACGCGTTGCGGGCGTACTGCTGGGTGATCGTCGAGGCGCCCTGCTTGTCGCCGCCGCTGATGTTGTTCCAGGCGGCCCGTGCGATGCCCTTGTAGTCCACACCGGAGTGTCGGTAGAAGTTGCGATCCTCGGCCGCGGCCACGGCGTGCTGAACCCACTCCGGGATCTGGTCGATGGTGACGAGTTGGCGGTTCTGGTCACCGACCTTGGCGATGGTGGTCTTGCCGGTGCGGTCGTAGATGGTCGTCGACAGCGGCGGGATGGTGTCCTCGGGGAGTACCACCTTGGTCGAGTACCAGGTGAAGCCGACCACGCCGATGCCGGCGAGCATGACGAAGACGGCGAACCCGGCGATCATCATGTTGATCCGCCGGCGCTTCTTCGCCCGGGCCCGCGACGCCGGGTCGTCCCCGCCCCCGCCTCGGCCACCGCGACCGGGGCCGGTCGGGCCGCCCGGCCCGCCGGGGCCGCCACCGGCCATGCCGGGCACGCCGGCCCGGGCCACTGCGGCCCGGCCGCCCACGGCCGCCGAGCCGACGCTCGCCCGCCCGGCCGTGCCGACGCTCGCCGCGCCGACCGACGCACGCCCGGCGGGACCGGCCGGGGACACCGGCACGGAGGCTCGCCCGGCGCCGGCCCGACCCGAGGCGCCGCCGGGCGCCGGGGAGACCGGCACTGAAGCCCGTCCCCCACCGGCGCGGCCCACGGAGGCCGAGCCCGCGGCGCCACGGGGTGCCGGGGCCGCGCCGCCGACCGAGGCCCGGCCACCGGACGCGGAGCCGCGCGGTGTCACGGAGGCCCGGGCCGAGGCAGCGCCCTCCGGCCCGGAGGACCAGCCGTTCCCGTGCGGGCTCCCGGGAGAACCGGGGTCGCCGTTCGGGCCCGGGATCTGGGCCCGCCCACGCGAAGAACTGGAATCGCCGTAGTTCATTCCTCACACCCTGCCGGTCGCGGTGGGGCGCGGACGCGCCACCACCGGGTTGCCGTGAGCTGGAACACGAGACGCTACACCCCGGGCGTGCCGGGGCGCAGGCGTCAAATCCGATTTATTCGGACCAATCAGACCTAGTAGCTGTCGGTCGTCCCGCCCTGGGTTCGGGCCGGGATCGATCGAGACAGCCGGGTTCACCGTTGCGCCTCTCGCCTTCGTCGAGGGGCGGAGCCGTTCGCCGTCTCCTGCTCCGCCGCGTCGTCCGTGCCACCGGCCAGCCCGTCCCGGCCGAGCAGGAACTGCTCGACGAGATGGTTCCAGTCGCAGCCGGGGCACACCTCCACCACGAACACCTGGAACTCACGCAGCGTCATGGCCAGGACCGGCAACTCGGCCCGGGTACGCGCCTGGCCGGCCGACTGCTTGAGTTCGTCGCCGTAAATGTAGTGGACGTGGATCAGGTTCTCACTGCGGCAGATCGGGCAGCGCTCGTCGGTGGGCTCGCCGTGGAAGCGAGCGGCGTTCTTCAGGTACGGCGAGGCGTCGCAGACGTCGTACGTGCCGATCCGTCCGGCGAGGAGTTCACGCAGCACCGCTCGCTTCTGGAGCGAGTAGTCGACGACCTGGCGCTGCGTACGCATGCGGGAAAGGGTACGCGGTCCGGCGGGACGAGGCGACCATCGTCACGATCCGTGACCACAGGACCTCAGAATCGGGGGTTTGCCCTGATCATGTGTCTCCGCTAACGTGCGATGTATCGGTCCGATACATCGCGGCGGTTACCACTCCGCGCCAGGGGTAAGAAGGGATGGCCCGTGCTCGAACTCGCCATCCTGGGACTCCTGCAGGAGGCTCCGATGCACGGCTACGAGCTGCGCAAGGAGTTGACCGCCAAGCTCGGCGCGATCCGGGCGGCGATCAGCTACGGCTCGCTCTACCCGACCCTGCGCCGGCTGCAGGCGGCGGGATGGATCACCGAAGCCGCCGAGACACCCGCGACCGCCGAGGAGGTTCCCGCGCTGACCAGCCGACGCGGTCGGGTGGTCTACACCATTACCGCGGAGGGCAAGGAACGCTTCGCCCAGCTCATAGCGCAGGCTGGACCCGAGACGTACGACGACACGGGCTTCGGCGTGCACTTCGCGTTCTTCGCCCGGACCGACCAGGCCACCCGGCTCCGGATCCTGGAAGGTCGTCGCCGGAAGATCGAGGAGCGTCGCGAAGGCCTTCGTGACGTGCTCGGCCGGGCAGCCGAGCGGCTCGACGCGTACACCCTGGAACTGCAACGCCACGGGCTCGACGCCTGTGAGCGCGAGGTCCGCTGGCTGGAGGAGCTCATCGCCAACGAGCGCTCCGGCCGGGCCCCGACGGTCCCCCAACCCGGGACGGCCGGCGGCCGAGGAGAAAACGACAGCCCGCCCACGCCTGGAGAGTCCAGGAAAGAGCGGCCGTGATGAAAGAAGAAGGAGGCAGACGTTATGGGCTCCGTCCGCGTCGCCATCGTCGGTGTGGGTAACTGCGCCTCGTCCCTCGTGCAGGGCGTGGAGTACTACCGGAACGCCGACCCGAACGACCGCGTCCCGGGTCTCATGCACGTCACCTTCGGCGACTACCACGTCTCCGACGTGAAGTTCGTCGCGGCGTTCGACGTGGACGCCAAGAAGGTGGGCATGGACCTCGCCGAGGCCATCGTGGCCAGCGAAAACAACACCATCAAGCTGTGCGACGTGCCGCCGACCGGCGTCACCGTGCAGCGCGGCCCGACCTTCGACGGTCTGGGCCAGTACTACCGCGAGATCATCGAGGAGTCGGACGTCGAGCCGGTCGACGTGGCGCAGGCGCTGCGCGACGCGCAGGTCGACGTGGTCGTCTCCTACCTGCCGGTGGGCTCCGAGCAGGCCGACAAGTTCTACGCCCAGGCCGCGATCGACGCGGGCTGCGCGTTCGTGAACGCCCTGCCGGTCTTCATCGCCTCCGACCCCGCGTGGGCGAAGAAGTTCGAGGACGCGGGCCTGCCGATCGTCGGTGACGACATCAAGAGCCAGGTCGGCGCCACCATCGTGCACCGCGCCCTGGCGAAGCTCTTCGAGGACCGCGGGGTCGAGCTGCTGCGCACGTACCAGCTCAACTTCGGCGGCAACATGGACTTCATGAACATGCTGGAGCGCAACCGCCTGGTCTCGAAGAAGATCTCGAAGACCCAGTCGGTGACCTCCCAGATCCCGCACGAGATGCAGAAGAGCGACGTGCACATCGGCCCGTCCGACCACGTGCCGTGGCTGGACGACCGGAAGTGGGCGTACATCCGCCTGGAGGGCCGCTCCTTCGGTGACACCCCGCTCAACGCCGAGCTCAAGCTCGAGGTGTGGGACTCGCCGAACTCGGCCGGCGTCATCATCGACGCCGTCCGGGCCGCGAAGATCGCGCTGGACCGGAAGATCGGTGGCCCGATCCTCTCCGCCTCCTCGTACTTCATGAAGTCCCCGCCGAAGCAGTACGCCGACCACGACGCGCACGCCGCCGTCGAGGCGTTCATCAAGGGCGAGATCGAGCGCTGACGCGCTGACCGAAACCGAAGGAAGGCCGGGTCCGTACGGACCCGGCCTTCCTTTTCGGCGTACGTCAGGACCAGGCGCGCCTCAGCGCCACGGCGGCTTCCAGCTCCAGCAGGGTCACCTTGCGCGGCAGCCCGCCACCGAACCCCACCAGCTTGCCGCCCGCCCCGACGATCCGGTGGCAGGGCACGAGCACCGGGATCGGGTTGCGGTTGCAGGCCACCCCGACGGCCCGGGCCGCCCCCGGGTCGCCGACCGTCTTCGCCACCTCGCCGTAGGTCTTCGTCTCCCCGTACGGAATGCGGGTCATCTCCCGCCACACCGCGCGCTCGAACTCCGAGCCGCGCGGCGCCACCACCGGCACGGTGAACCCGGTCAGTTCACCGGCGAAGTACGCCCGCAGCTCGGCCACCGCCAGCCGGGCGACCTCGTCGCCGGGCTCGTCGGTCGCCGACGCCACCCGGCCGAAGTGCGCCCCGCGGACGGCCTCCCCATCGGTGCCGACGGAGAACTCCCCGATCGGCGAGTCGAGCACGGTCCAACGCATGTCCCCCATTGTTCCGCGCGACGAGGCAAAGTTCCTCCCGCCCCGGGCGTCTGAGCTACGGAGGTGGGCGGTGGCAGAGGTCGACGGGGAGTTCACCGCGTTCGTCAACGAACGCGGAGCGGCCCTGCTGCGCGTCGCGTACGCGCTGGCCGGGAACCAGCACGCGGCGGAGGACCTGCTCCAGAACGCGCTGGCCAAGGCGTACGCCCGGTGGCCCCGGATCCGCGGCGACGCGGAGCCGTACGTGAAACGGATCCTCTACCACGACCAGGTCTCCGGCTGGCGGCGCCGGGCGCGGCGCCCGGAGGTGCCGCTGGCGGAGCTGCCGGAGCGGCCGGCGGCCGGCGAGGACAGCGACCTGCGGCTGCTGCTGCGGGACGCGCTGCGGGCGCTGCCGCCCCGGCAGCGGGCCGTGCTGACCCTGCGCTACCTGGAGGATCTCAGCGTCGAACAGACCGCGGCGCTGCTCGGCTGCCGCACCGGCACGGTGGCCAGCCAGAGCGCCAAGGCCCTGGCCAAGCTCCGGCAACTGGTGCCGGGGCTGGACGAGCGGACCAGCCGAGCGGAGGTGACCCGATGAGCACGTCGCTGGACGAGACCCTCCGGGCGGCCGTACGCGACCTCGCGGACGGCGCCGGCCCCGCCCCGGACCTGGCCGCCCGGGCGCTCGGCCGGGGTCGCCGGCTGCGCCGCCGGCGGCGGGTGGCCGCGACCGCGGCGGCCCTCGTCGCGGTGGTCGCCGTGACGCTGCCGTTCGTGCTGTTCCGGCCCCGGCCCACTCCGCCCCCGACGACGCCAGCCCCGTCGCCGGTGGTGCGGCCCACCCCGGGCGCGGACTGGGCCGGGAAACCGCTGGTGCTGCCCGGCGACCGGGTGGTGACCCGGGCGCAGGCCACCGGCGGCTCCGGCGCCGGAGTCCTGCTCGACCGGAAACGGGGTCGCTACTTCAGCACCGACCGCTACGACGGCATCTTCCCGGCACCGACCGGCACCCTCGTCGCGGTCCGCGACGACGACCGACCCCGGGAGATCGGCCTGTTCGACCTCGCCAGCGGAAAGACCCACTGGTACGAGGTGGGCCGGGCACTCTCCACGCCGCGCTGGTCGCCGGACGGACAGCGGCTGCTGTTCACCACCCACCAGCTGGACCACTTCGGCTTCATCGTGCTGCACCTGGACGGCACCAGACAGGTCCATCCGGTGGGCCTCCTCGGCTGGCCCTGCGCAGACTCCTGCGAATTCACCTGGATGCCGGACGGCCGGGAGGTGGCGCTGACGCTGAGCAAGCGTCGCTCGGAGAGCCAGCCCCGGGATCTCGCCAAGGGCGTACAACTCCTGTCGGTCGACACCGGCCGGCCCACCCGGCTGGTGACCATGCCCGGCGGACCGGTCGGCCCGGACGCCTGGTCGCCGGACGGCAGGCTCGTGGTCGTGCAGGGCCAGCAGGAACCGCTGCTGGTCGAGACGGCGACCGGCCGGGTGGTGAATCCGCTGCCCACCGCCGACGTCGTCTGGGTCACCGACGACCGGCTGCTCTACCGGCGGCCGCACGGGTCGCGGGACTTCGTGCTCGCCGATCCGTCCGGCCGGGAACTGGTCCGCCAGCCGCTGCCGAAACAGCTGGTCGATCTGGAGGTGACCGTCGCGCCGCGGTGACCGTTCGCTCAGTAGTCGATGTTGCACACCATCGATACCGTGCAGGTCGTGGCCACGGGGACGCTCATCTTCCTGATCATCGGCGGGGCCGGGGTCGGCGTGCTGACGCTCGCCCTGCTCGGGTCGGGCGTGCTCCACCTTGGCCATCCGGACGTCGACGGGCCGGTGTCGCTCGAGGCGGTCGCCGGGTTCACCGGGGCGTTCGGCTTCGGTGCCGCGATCGTCAACGAGCTGCTCGGTGGGCGTACCCCCGGAATGATCGCGGCGGCGGTGGCGGGCGGCGCGTTCGCCGCCGTGCCCACCGGCTGGCTGGCGGCCCGGCTCAGCCGCGCGGCCCGGAACATGCGCACGGACGCCACGCCGACCCGGGACCACCTGGTCGGCGCGATCGGCCTGGTGGTGACCCCGGTCCCCGCCAACGGCTACGGCGAGGTCCGGGTACGCCTCGCCGGCCAGCCGGTCAAACTCAACGCCCGGGCCGACCATCCGATCCCGGTCGGCGCCCGGATCTTCGTGGTCGAAGCGCTCAGCGAGACCAGCGTGCACGTCGAGACCTACTGATTCCCCCCAGCACAGACGGGAACTCCCATGCCCCTGCTCGTCGCCATCGGCGGCGCGGTCCTCCTCGCCGTCGTCCTCGTCCTCTTCGTGCTGTCCCGGATCAAGGTGGCCGGCCCGAACGAGGCGTTCATCGTCACCGGCCGCAAGGGCCGGACCACCCAGACCGCCGACGGCGGACGCTCCACCGACATGTCGGGGCAGAAGGTCGTGCTCGGCGCGTCGGTCTTCGTGCTGCCCGTGGTGCAGAAGCTCCAGTCCCTCGACCTGTCCAGCCGGCGGATCGACGTCGGCATCAAGGGCGCGGTGAGCAAGCAGGGCATCCGCACCGACCTGCACGGCGTGGCGATCGTCAAGGTCGGCGGCACCGAGGACGCCATCCGCGCGGCCGCCCAGCGGTTCCTGCACCAGCAGGACGAGATCGAGGACTTCACCCGCGAGGTGCTGGCCGGCGCGCTGCGCTCGATCGTCGGCCGGCTCACCGTCGAGGAGGTCATCCGGGACCGGGCCGCGTTCGCCAGCGCGGTCGCCGAGGAGGCCGAGCACTCGATGACCAACCAGGGCCTGGTGCTGGACACCTTCCAGCTCCAGGACATCCTGGCCGAGGGGTCGTACCTGTCCGACCTGGGCCGGCCCGAGGCGGCCCGGGTGCTCAAGGACGCGGCCATCGCCGAGGCACGGGCTCGGCAGCAGGCCGAGCAGGAGCGGCTGCTCGCCGAGGAGGCGATCGCCGAGGCGAACCGGAACCTGTCGCTCAAGCAGGCCGCCATCCAGGCCGAGATCGACGCGGCCAAGGCGAGGTCGGCGGCGGCCGGCCCGCTCGCCCAGGCCGAGCGGGACCAGGCGATCCTGTCCGAGCAGCAGAAGGTGGCCGAGCGCAACGCCGAACTGAAGCAGCGTCAGCTCGACACCGAGGTGCGCAAGCCGGCCGACGCGGCCCGCTACAAGGTCGAGCAGGAGGCCGAGGCGTCCCGGAACGCGGCGGTGCTCAACGCGGACGCGCAGCGGCAGGCCACCATCGCCGCCGCCCAGGCCGCCGCCGAGCAGGCCCGCCTCACCGGTGAGGGCGAGCGGGCCCGGCGGGCCGCGCTGGCCGAGGCGAACGCGATCGAGGGCGCCAAGGAGGGTGAGGCCGAGCAGCGCCGGCGTTCCGCGATCGCCGAGGCGGTCGAGCGCGAGGGTCAGGCCGAGGCCGCGGCCATCCTGGCCAAGGGGCAGGCCGAGGCCGACGCGATGGCCCGCAAGGCCGAGGCGTTCGCCGCGTACGGCGAGGCGGCGGTGCTCGACCTGCTGGTCAAGGTGCTGCCGCAGGTGGTCGAGGCGGCCAGCGCCCCGATCGGCGCGATCGACAAGATGACCGTCATCTCCACCGACGGCGCCTCGTCGCTGACCAAGTCGGTCGCCGGCAACGTGGCGCAGGGCCTCCAGCTCGGCAGCGACCTCACCGGCATCGACCTGGCCGGGCTGCTCGCCAAGCTGGGCGGCGCGCACACCAACGGCAGGAACACCGTGGACGGCACCGCCGTCAACCCGTGACACGACGGCGCCCGCCGGTTCCCCTTGGGGGGGATTCCGGCGGGCGCCGTTATGTGGTCGGTCAGATGACCGCGACGACGAACTTCTCGCCGATGCCGAGACCCAGGGTCTCGCTGTCCCAGTCGATGGTGCGGCTGGAGATGAGCTGGCTGGCGCCGGTGCTGCCGGCGGTGACCGCCTGCCCGTCGACGTACGCCCGCAGGTAGATCGAGCCGTCCGGGTTGTAGTCGAGGAAGTCGAACGTCTCCCACAGACCGACCGAGGCGGACCGGGCGATCAGCGGCTTCGCGCCCGCGCTCTCGGCGGTCACGAACTTGCCGTTGACCAGCGCCTTGAGGCCGAAGAAGCCGTCGCCGACGCTGACGATCTCGAACTTCTCCCAGGCCCCGACGCTGGCGGACCGGGCGATCAGCGGCAGGGTGCCGCTGCTCTCCGCGGTGACGAACTTCCCGTTGGCCAGGGACTTGATGCCGACGACCGGGGCCGACGCGTCGAAGTCGAACTTCTCGGCGGTGCCGATCGCGGTCTTGCTGGCGATCAGCGGGGAGGTGGTGCTCGGCGCGGTGACGTACCGGCCGTTGATGGTCGCCTTCAGGCTGATCGTGCCGTCGGTGTTGTCGACGATCTGGAACTTCTCCCAGGCGCCGATCGAGGCGGAGCGGGCGATCAGCGGCTTGGCGCCCGCGCTCTCCGCGGTCACGAACTTGTTGTTGGCCCGGGCTCGCAGCCCGACCAGGCCGCTGCCGGCGTCGACCACGTCGTACTTCTCCCACGCCCCGATGCCGGTGCCCCGGGCGATCAGCGGCTTGGCGCCGCCGCTCTCCGCGGTCACGTAGCGGCCGTTGACCCGGGCCTTCAGCCCGTACGAGCCGCGGGCGGTCGGGACCGTGCCGACGTGCAGCAGCCGGTCGATCGAGCCCATGGTGTCGTGCACCGCGCCGCCGACGCCGGTGGTGACGATGGAGTCGCGCACCTGCTGCGGGGTCCAGGCCGGGTGCGCCTCCAGCAGCAGCGCGGCGGCGCCCGCCACGTGCGGGGAGGCCATCGAGGTGCCGTTCATCGCCACCGAGCCGTCGGTGGTGCCCATCTTCGCGGAGACGATGCCGGTGCCCGGCGCGAAGGTGTCCAGGCAGCGGCCGTAGTTGGAGAACCAGGCCCGAAAGTCCACCTGGTCGGTGGCGCCGACCGTGATGGCCGCCCCCACGTTCGCCGGGGAGACACCGCAGGCGTCCTCCCAGCTGTTGCCGGCCGCGACGGCGTACGTGATGCCGGAGGCGATGGAGTTGATGAGCGCCTCATTGACCGCCTGGTCGGTGCCGGGGAAGCCGAGGCTCATGTTCGCCACGGCCGGCCCGGTGGCGTGCGTGGTGACCCACTCGATGCCGGCGATGACCTGCTCGCTGTTGCCGCTGCCCTCGCAGTCGAGCACCCGCACGGCGACGAGGTTGACGTCCTTGGCCACGCCGTACTTCGTGCCGCCGATGGTGCCGGCCACATGCGTGCCGTGGCCGTCGCAGTCCTGTGCCACGTCGTCCTGCTCGATCGCGTCGTAGCCGTAACTGGCCCGACCGCCGAAGTCCTGGTGGTCGATGTCGATGCCGGTGTCGATGACGTACGCGGTCACGCCGGCCCCGGTCGTCGGGTAGGTGTAGACGCCGTTGGCCTTCGCGGTGGTCTGGTCGATCCGGTCCAGACCCCAGGACGGCGTGCCGCTCTGGCTGCCGGTGGCCGACCAGCGCTGCACCTGCTGGACGTACGCGACGTCCGGGTCCGCGGCGAGGCGCTCGGCCTGCCGGCGGTCCATGCTGGCGGAGTAGCCGTGCAGCGCCTTGCCGAACACCCGGCGGACGGTGCCGCCGTGCTCGCCGGCGAGGGCCGACGCGGCGGACCGCACCTTCGCGGCACTGGCCTTGCCGTCCTTCAGGACGACGATGTAGCGGCCGGGGACCGCCTCGGCCGCGTCGGCGCCCCGGACCGGGGCACGCTTCGGGCCGGCCGGATCGGCAAGCGCGGGGCCGCTCGTGGCGGCGCACATGATGGAGGTTGCCGAGGTGAGGGCGAGCCCCACCAGGGCAGCGCGGCGCAACGCACCGTGGTTTCTCACTGAGGATTCTCCCCGTGTCCAGAACCGTCCGAACCGGACGGGCGGATGCGATCAGAACCGCCTCACCCTCGAATCGGGAGGTCGGTGATGACCAACATCATGCGGGAGACATCGACCTTCGCGCGTCAACCGTTCGGTCGACACGCCGGCGTATCGTCGTCTGCCGGCCCGCCGGCGTCAGCCGACGACGCCCTGCTCCCGGGCCCAGCGCAGCAGCTCGGCCTCGGCCTCGTCCCGCTCCAGCGGGCCGCGCTCCAGCCGCAGCTCCTTCAGGTACTGCCACGCCCGCCCGACGAGGGGACCCGGCGGTACGCCGAGCAGCTCCATGATCGCGTTGCCGTCGAGGTCGGGACGGACCCGGGCCAGGTCCTCCTCGGCGGCGATCCGGGCGATCCGTTCCTCCAGCGCGTCGTAGTCGGCGGCGAGCTGGGACGCCTTGCGCCGGTTGCGGGTGGTGCAGTCGGAGCGGGTCAGCTTGTGCAGGCGGGACAGCAGGTCACCGGCGTCCGTGACGTAGCGGCGGACCGCCGAGTCGGTCCACTCGCCGCGGCCGTACCCGTAGAAGCGCAGGTGCAGGCCGACCAGCTTGACCACCTGGGCGGTCACGTCCTTGGGATAGCGCAGCGCCTTCATCCGGGCCTTGGTCAGTCGGGCGCCGACCACCTCGTGGTGGTGGAAGCTGACCCGGCCGTCCGCGCCGACCGCCTTGGTGGCCGGCTTGCCGACGTCGTGCATCAGCGCGGCCATCCGCAGCACGAAGTCGCAGCCGCCCTCCTCCATCGACATGGCGTTGGCGACCACGGTGAGCGTGTGCTCGTAGACGTCCTTGTGCTGGGCGTGCTCGTCGATCTCCAGCTTGAGGCCGGTCAGCTCCGGCAGGAAGCGCTCGGCCAGCCCGGTGTCGACCAGCAGCCGCAGCCCGGTGATCGGGTCGGCGCCGCAGAGCAGCTTGGTGAACTCGTCCCGGATTCGCTCGGCGGTGATCCGGTCCAGGTCGGCGGCCATCCGGGTCATCGCCTCGCGGACGTCCGGGTGGACCGCGAAGCGCAGCTGGGCGGCGAACCGGGCCGCGCGCAACATCCGCAGCGGGTCGTCCCGGAACGACTCCTGCGGCGTGCCGGGAGTACGGATGATCTTCGCGGCCAGGTCGGCCAGGCCCCCGTACGGGTCGGTGAACCGGTGCTTGGGAACGCTGACCGCCATCGCGTTGACGGTGAAGTCCCGGCGCTTGAGGTCGTCGACCAGGTTGGTCCCGTACTCGACGATCGGGTTCCGGCTGACCTGGTCGTACGCCTCGGCGCGGAAGGTGGTGATCTCCAGCCGGAGCCCGTCGCGCTGGCAGCCGATGGTGCCGAACTCCCGGCCGGTCTCCCAGATCGACTCGGCCCAGCCGCGAATGATCCGGATCGTCTCGTCCGGATGGGCATCGGTGCAGAAGTCCAGGTCCTCACCGAGGCGGCCGAGCAGGGCGTCCCGGACCGAACCGCCCACGAGGTGCAGTTCATGACCGGCCTGCGCGAAGCGCCGGCCCAGCTCGTCGGCGACCGGGGAGACGCGGAGGAGTTCGGCGACGGCGTTGCGCTGCGCGGCGGTCAGGTCGCGGCGGTCGGCGGCGTGGGAGGCGGAGGCTTCGGACATGGGATCGCCAGCCTATCGGGCCGGGGCCGCATCTCCTGCGCCGGGCGCGGGTAACGGGCCGAGGTTGACTAAGGTCTCGTTGGGCGGGCCGGCGAGGCCCAGCTCTGGCGTACCCCTTGGAGGCTGGGAGATGGGCGGCGGGCTCTACCGCAGCGCGAACTCGCACGGCGGCGGTCTGCCGCCGGACGACGGCGCGACCTTCATCTCGGCGGAGCCGCTGAACCAGCCGGGGGTCGAGGCCACCGCGCCGCCCCAGGAGGTGGTCGCGGAGACCAGCGCCGCGGCGAACAGCGCGGTGATGGCGATCGGCAGCCTGGTCAGCCGGGGCACCGGCTTCGTCCGCAACCTGATGGTCGGCGCGGCGCTTGGCAACCTGGTCGGCAACGTGTTCACCACCGCCCAGTTCCTGCCGAACCAGGTCTACGAGTTCCTGCTCGGCGGCGTGCTCACCAGCGTGCTGATCCCGGTACTGGTCCGCCGCCGCAAGACCGACCCCGACCGGGGTGAGGCGTACGCCCAACGGCTGCTGACCCTGGCCGTGCTCGCCCTGGCCGCCACCGCGCTGATCGCGATGGCCGGCGCCCCGGTGCTGACCGCCCTCTACGCCAGTGGCAAGGACGAGCACTACACCGACCTGGTCACCAACCTGTCGTACCTGATGCTCCCGATGCTGTTCTTCACCGGCCTGAGCGCGCTGATCGCCGCGGTGCTGAACACCCGGGGGCACTTCGCCGCACCGATGTGGGCGCCGATCCTCAACAACCTGGTGGTGATCGGCGCCTTCGGCCTCTACATCCTGATCTACGGCGCGGAGGCGATCCGGCCGGAGGACATGGGCTGGGGGCAGATCCTGCTGGTCGGCGGGGGCGCCCTGCTCGGCGTGGCGGTCCAAGCGGCCGGCCTGCTGCCGGCCCTGCGCAAGGTCGGCTTCCGGTGGAAGCTGCGCTTCGACTTCCGAGAGCTGGGGCTGCGCGAGCTGGCCCAGCTCGGCGCCTGGATGTTCTGCTACGTCGCGGTCAACCAGCTCGGCCTCTTCGTGGTGGTCAACCTGCTCACCCGGGCGGCGGGCCAGGACAGCGCCGGTCTGCTGATCTACAACAACGTCTTCCTGCTGCTGATGATGGCCCACGGCATCATCGCCGTCTCGATCATCACCGCGCTTATGCCCCGGATGAGCGCGGCCGCCGCGGACGGCCGGTTCCGGGACGTCACCGCCGACCTGTCCCGGGGCACCCGGATGGTCACCGCGGTGCTCGCCCCGATCGCGGTCTGCTACGCGGTGCTGGCCGGCCCGATCTCGGTGGTGGTCTTCCGGTACGGCGCCTTCACCGGCGACAACGCGGTGGCCACCTCGACCGTGCTGCTCGTGGCGGCGATCGGCCTGGTGCCCTTCGCGATCAGCCAGCTCTTCACCTTCGCCTTCTACGCGCTGCCGGACACCCGCACCCCGGCGCTGGTCAACATCCCGGTGGTCGCCCTGCGGGTGCTCCTCCAGGTCGGCCTCTACCTGGCCTTCTCGGCCACCTTCGCGGCCGCCGGCATGATGCTCGGCAACGCGATCTCGTACGTGGCCGCGGCGGTCATCTCGGCGCTGCTGCTGCGCCCGAGGGTCGGCCGGATCGGGCTGGGCGGGATCATGCGGACCATGGGCCGGGTGGTGATCGCCGCGCTGGGCGCGGCGCTGGTCGGCCTGCTGGTGGTGAAGCTGCTCCCCGGCGACCCGGCGCACCTGAGCTGGCTCGCCGCCGCCGTTCAGCTGGTGATCGGCGGGGCGGTGATCGGCGCGACGTACCTCGGGCTGGCCATGGTGCTGCGCATCGGCGAGATCACCGAGGTGGTCGGTATGGTCCGCCGCCGGCTCGGGCGATGACCTCGACCAGCGCCCATGACGGACGGTGAACGACGATCACCAGCCTGGGGATACGGCTGTGGATAACTCAGGGTTCCCCCGCCCAATGGGCCTCTCGGCCTGTGGACAACCAACCGTACGGCTGAGGCTGACCGGCCGGAGCAGGGGAAATCCAGCCGCGTCACGGAGGCCGCCACACCGGTGCGCCCCTGCGCCGACTACTTGCCGTCAACATCTAGATTGGGCGTGCGTGTCCCAGCGACGTGGCCCGACCGGGCCGTTACCCGGCCGATCCCCACGGTCACTGGCGTCCCACCGACTCGGGCGGGAAGATGACATGTCGGAGAACCGGGCATCCCGGGTAAGGTCACTCTCGACGGGCACGGCGGGTGCCGACGCGGGCGTCGACACCGGTCTGCCGGTTCCAGCCAAGGCAGAGCGGGAAGCCACATGCCCAGCAGCACGGGTCCATCGATCGACACGATCACCGAGGGAGGACGGGTGACCCAGGTCGGCGAGGGTCAGGAGGCGGAGGAGACCTCTCCGCCGGTCGTGACCTTCGGTGCTCCCGCGGTCGGTGAGGTCCTGGCCGAGCGGTATGAGCTGGTCGAGCACATCAACAACGACAGCGCGGGCCGGCTGGTCTGGCGCGGGGTCGACGTCGTGCTGCGCCGTCCGGTCGCGGTGGTCCTCCGCTACCCGGGTGGCGATTCCGCCACCGAGATGCTCCAGGCGGCCGTCGCGGCCAGCCGGGTGATCCACCCCAACCTGGTCGGCGTCTACGACGCGATCGACGAGGCCGACCGGGCCTACGTGGTCCGCGAATGGGTGGACGGGCAGTCGCTGCGCGAGCTGGTGACCGCCGACGGTCCGCTGGACCCGGCCCGGGCCACGGCCATCGGCAGCTCCGTCGCCAGCGCCCTCGCCGCCGTGCACGCCACCGGCATGGTGCACGGCAACGTCCATCCCGGCACCGTGATGATCAGCGACGACGGCCGCGTGGTGCTGGCCGACGCGCGCACCGACGGGGCGGACAGCCAGGAGAACGACCTGCGGGCGGTCGGCGGCGTCCTCTACTTCGCCCTGACCGGCCACTGGCCGCACGGCGAGGCCCCGCTGCACGGCGCCACCGCCGGTCACGGCCGCGCCGCCCTCCCCGACGCGGTCCGGGACGCCGGCGGCGCCATCGCCGCGCCCCGCCAGGTGCGCGCCGGGGTGCCGGCGTACCTCGACGACCTCACCATGGACCTGCTCGACCCGGAGATCGCTCCGCCCTCGTCGGACGTGCTGTCGGCCGAGCTGAACCGGCTCGACATCCCCGCCGACGAGCACTTCCTGGAGCAGGCCGGTCCGCTGAGCTTCACCGCCGACACCGGGGACGAGCCCTCGCCGCTGGCCGCGGCCGGCGGCCGCAAGGTCGCCCTGGGCATCGCCGGCCTGCTGGCGGTCGCCCTGGTCGGGCTGCTCATCGGGATCAGCGCCCTCGGCGACGACAAGGACCCGGGGCAGGAGCCGGTGGCCCAACCGTCCAGCAGCGCGCCCGCCGGGAACGGCACCAGCGCGCCGGCCGCACCGGTCCGCAAGCTGACCATCCAGGACGTCCGGATCATCGATCCTGACAGCCGGGACCGCGCCGAGGTGCGGGACGCCGAAAAGGTGATCGACGGCGACCCGAACGAGGGCTGGGAGACCGCCAGCTACCGGAACAACGGCAAGTTCGGCGGTCTGAAGGATGGCATGGGGATCTGGATCGACCTCGGCGCCCCGCACACGGTCAAGTCGATCCAGGCCACCCTGTCGTCCACCGGCGCCTCGGCGGAGCTGCGCGCGGGCAAGCGCGAGTACCCGTCCAACTCCTCGGGCGACAAGCAGCTCGTCGCCGCCTACACCGAGCGGATCGGGCAGCCGTTCGAGGAGCACGACGGCACCACGATGACCTTCGACGGGTTCAACCCGGAGGAGAAGTACCAGTACCTCCTCTTCTGGATCACCGAGCTGCCCGAGAAGGACAGCGGCGGCAGCTGGAAGCTCGGCGTCCAGGAACTCACGGTCCAGGGCTCGTGAGCCGTTCGCCGCGCCCGGTGCACCGCCTCCGTCGGACGTGGTGATGGCGGGTCGCGGTGGGGCAACCCCCGGGCCGGCGACCGGCGACGGCCCGCCGAGCGGGATGTCCGACCTGGACCTGCTGCGGGCGCACGTCGCCGGTGACCGGGACGCCTTCACCGAGCTGTTCCACCGGCACCGCGACCGGCTCTGGGCGGTGGCCCTGCGTACGCTCGGCGACCGCGAGGAGGCGGCCGACGCCCTCCAGGACGCGTTGCTGTCGGCGCACCGCGCCGCGGCGCGGTTCCGCGGCGATTCGGCGGTCACCACGTGGCTGCACCGGATCGTGGTCAACGCCTGCCTGGACCGGATGCGGCGGCGCCAGACACACGCCACGGTCCCACTGCCGGACGGGGTGCACACCGACGGGGAGCCCGGCCGGCACACCGGCGGGGTGGAGCCGGCCGCGCCGGCCCGGGACCACGACACCGCCCTGGTGGTCCGGCAGGCCCTCGCCGCGCTCCCGGTCGAGCAGCGCGCCGCGCTGGTCCTGGTGGACGTGCAGGGCTACCCGGTGGCCGAGGTGGCCCGGATGCTCGGGGTCGCCGAGGGGACGGTGAAGAGCCGGTGCGCCCGGGGCCGCGCCCGGCTTGCCGTCCTCCTCGGGCACCTGCGGACCGGCTCCGACGACGTCGCGGACGTGCCCCGGGTCACCGGCGGGAACCCGCGGCCGCCCGAGGGCGTCGGATCCACGTCGGGATGGTCCCGGCGGGATGCCAGCCAGGAGGAGACGTGACTTCCCGGGAGTTCAGCGAGGTCGACCACGACCTGCTCGCCGACTACCTCGGCGGGGCGCTGGACGGCACCCCGGAGCAGGACACCGTCGCCCGGCTGGTCGAACACGACCCGGCCTGGGGCGAGGCGTACGCCGTCCTGGCCCGGGCGGTCGAGCTGGTCCACGCCGACCTGGCCGACTGGGCCGCCGAGCCCGCCCCGGAGCTGCCGCCCACCGTGGCGGACCGGATCACCGCGGCGCTCGCCGGCGCCGGCCCGGCCCCGACCGGCGACCTCGCGTCCGACCCCGCCGACCCGGACTCGGCACCGGCCGCGGTGCCGGCGCAGCCCAGCCGGGGCACCCATCCGGCCGCCGGCACGGGCCGGCCGGGCCGGAACACCGGACCGGGACGCCGCGCCCGGCGCTGGACCCGGCTCGCCGGTCCGGTCGCGCTGGCCGCCGCCTCGGTGACCGCCGTCGGGTTCGGGGTCAGCCACCTCGTCGACGCGGGAGGCGGCCGGGTCACCGGGGCGGCCGACAGCGCGGGCAGTCGGGTCGACGGCGAGGCCGCCCCGCTGGCCGCCGCGCCGTTCCGAACCACCGCGCCGCCCCGGCACAGCGGCACCGACTACACCCCCGACGCGCTCTCCCGCATGCCGGCCACGTACGCCGGGCCCTCCACGGCGGTGGAGAGCGACAAGGCGAGCCCGGCGACGGGGCAGGACGAGCACCGGGTCACGGCCGCCGCCGGGCTGGACCGGCTCGCCCGCCCCGAGGCGCTGGCCTCCTGCCTGTCCGAGATCGGCGCCGAACACGGGGCCGGCCCGCTCACCGTCGACCTGGTCGACTACGCCCGGTTCCGGGGTGGCCCGGCGCTGGTGGTCAGCTTCACGGACGCGGGCGGCGCCCGGTGGGCCTGGGTGAGCGGACCCGAGTGCGGGGTCCCCGGGTCCGGCGCGGACACCCGCTACACCGCGCGGGTAGGGTGAGGTCGCGGTCACCCGGGCGTGTCCTGCCACGTGACGTGACCCACCGGATGACCGGCTCGGGAATCCCCGCTTCGTACGATGACGTTCTGCAAGTCAGGCGCCGGCGCCGCTGAGCCGTCGGCACTCGGGATCGACATCGGTGCGCGCCGGTGACGAACACACACATCGGGAGACGGCAGTGGACGAGGTCCGCAACCTGATCATCATCGGCTCCGGGCCGGCCGGTTACACGGCGGCGGTCTACGCCGCGCGCGCCAACCTCAAGCCGCTGGTCATCGAGGGCGTGCAGTCCGGCGGCGCGCTGATGACCACCACCGAGGTGGAGAACTTCCCCGGTTTCGCCGACGGCATCCTCGGCCCCGAGCTGATGGACAACATGCGCAAGCAGGCCGAGCGGTTCGGCGCCGAGTTCCTCACCGACGACGTGACCCGGGTCGAGCTGAAGGACACCGGTGACACCGGCTCGGAGGCGGTCAGCACCGTCTGGGTGGGCGAGACCGCCTACCGGGCCAAGGCGGTCATCCTCTCCACCGGCTCGGCCTGGCGTCCGCTGGGTGTGCCGGGCGAGCAGGAATACCTGGGCCACGGCGTGTCGTCCTGCGCCACCTGTGACGGCTTCTTCTTCCGCAACCAGCACATCGTGGTGGTCGGCGGCGGCGACTCGGCGATGGAGGAGGCCAGCTTCCTCACCCGGTTCGCCGAGTCGGTGACGATCATCCACCGCCGCGACTCGTTCCGCGCCAGCAAGATCATGGCGGCCCGCGCCCTCGGCAACGAGAAGATCAAGGTCGAGTGGAACAGCGTGATCGAGGAGATCCTCGGCGAGGACGGCAAGGTCAGCGGCGTACGGGTGCGCAACGTGCACACCGGCGAGAGCAAGGTGCTGGACGTCACCGGCGTCTTCGTGGCGATCGGCCACGACCCGCGCAGTGAGCTGTTCCGGGACCAGGTGGAACTCGACGACGAGGGATACGTGAAGGTGCAGGCGCCGAGCACCCGGACCAGCATCCCGGGTGTCTTCGCCGCCGGCGACGTGGTCGACCACACCTACCGGCAGGCGATCACGGCGGCCGGCACGGGCTGTGCCGCCGCCCTGGACGCCGAGCGCTTCATCGCCACCCTGCAAGGCTGAAAGATTTTCGCAAAAAGGTCCCGGAGGAGGGGTTCATAGTGGGAGCAACCAAGGCGGTCACGGACGCGAGCTTCGCGAGCGACGTGCTGAAGTCCGACAAGCCGGTTCTGGTCGACTTCTGGGCGGAGTGGTGCGGTCCGTGCCGCAAGGTCTCGCCGCTGCTGGAGGAGATCGCGGGCGAGATGGCTGACCAGGTCACCATCGTCAAGCTCAACATCGACGAGAACCCCGAGACGGCGCGCACCTACCGGGTGATGTCCGTGCCGACCCTGACCATCTTCAAGAACGGCGAGCCGGTGCAGTCCATCGCCGGCGCCAAGCCGAAGGGTGAGCTGGTCAAGCTCATCGAGTCGGCGCTCTGAGCCGACGCCCGACACCGCCGGAACCCCGTCACCCGATCCCGGGTGACGGGGTTCCGCCGTTCACACCTGCGGCGAACCCGGGCCGGTCGGTGACCGGTCACGGTACGCTCCGTAAGCGTCCCCGGCGGGGAAGCACCTCGAAGTCTCCGGTCAGCCAGCGTCCGTGCAGAGGGGGTCGTCGTGCGTCCCATCCGACCCGGTGACCGGGGACCCGCGGTGGCCGAGATCCGTACCGTCCTCACCGGCCTGGAGCTGCTTCCGACCGGCGGCGGGGGCGACGATTTCGACGCGGAGACCGAGCGCGCGGTCCGCGCGTTCCAGCAGTCCCGCGGCCTGAGCGTGGACGGGCGGGTGGGCGCGGAGACCTGGCAGGCGCTCGACGCGGCCCGCTGGCGGTTCGGCGCGCGCACCCTCTACCACGCGGTCCCCGAGCCGCTGATCGGCGAGGACGTCCGGTCACTCCAGGAACGACTCCTGGAGATGGGCTACGACGTGGGCCGCGCCGACGCCATCTACGGCATCCGGACCTCCCGCGCGGTCGCCCAGTTCCAGCGGGAGATGGGGCTGAAACCGGACGGGTCGTGCGGCCCGCACACCATCAACGCGCTGCGCCGCCTCGGCCGCAAGGTGGTCGGTGGGCGGCCACAGTGGCTCCGCGAGTCCGACGCCATCCGGCAGGCCGGGCCGACCCTGGTCGGGCGGACCGTGGTGATCGACCCCGGGCACGGCGGCACCGACCCGGGCATGGTCGTGCCCGACGGCCCGCTGCGCTGGACCGAGGCGGACATCGTGCACGACCTGGCCAGCCGCCTGGAGGGGCGGCTCGCCGCGGCCGGCGTACGCGTGCAGCTCACCCGGGGCCCGTCCCCACGGACCTGCCTGCCGGACGCGGACCGGGCCCAGCTGGCCAACTCCCTCGGCGCCGACGTCTTCATCTCGCTGCACACCGACGGGCACGCCAACCCGGCGGCCGACGGGGTGGCCACCTACCACTACGGCACGAACAACGGCGTCACCTCGGCCACCGGGGAGCGGCTGGCCGGGCTGGTGCAGCGGGAGATCGTGGCCCGCACCGGGCTGCGGGACTGCCGTACCCACGCCAAGACGTGGGACCTGCTGCGGCTGACCCGGATGCCGGCCGTCCGGGTCGAGGTGGGCTACCTGACCTCGCCGGCCGACCGGGGCCGGCTGGTCGACCCCCGGTTCCGGGACCGGGTGGTCGAGGCGATCGTGGCCGCCGTGCAGCGGATGTACTACCCGATCGAGCGGGACGTGCCGACCGGCTCGATCGACGTGAGCGAGCTGCGGGCCGTGGTGGCCGCCGGCACGGTGGTGGACTGAGCCTCCCGGCCCTCAGCTCATCGAGCGGGTCGCCGGAGCCGGCCGGACCGGGCGGAGCAGCGTCTCCGGGCTCATCGAGCCGAGCAGCTTCTCCAGCGCGTACTCGACGTCGGACTTCCAGCTCAACGCGGTGCGCAGCTCTAGGCGCAGCCGGGGGTAGCGCGGGTGCGGGCGGACCGTCTTGAAGCCGACCGAGAGGAAGAAGTCGGCCGGCGCGAGACAGGCGCGGGTGGGGTCGTCCCCGTCGTCGCCGAACTTCGCGTCGCCGAACGCCTCGATCGCCTTGATGCCGCGCTTGGTGAGATCCCGGGCCACGCCCTGGACCAGCATCCGGCCCAGGCCGCCGCCGGCGAAGGCGGGCACCACGTGGGCGGTCATCAGCAGCGCGGCGTCCGCGGAGACCGGCGAGGTGGGGAACGCCATCGAGCGCGGGACGTAGGCCGGCGGGGCGTACATGACGAAGCCGGCGGGCATCCCGTCGACGTACGCGAGCTTGCCGCAGGAGCCCCACTCCAGGAGCGTCTGGGAGACCCAGGCCTCCTTCTCCAGGCCCGGGTCACCGGCGGCGCACGCGCGCTCGGCCGAGACCGGGTCCAGCTCCCAGTAGACGCACTGCCGGCAGGAGCGGGGCAGGTCCTCCAGCGTGTCCAGGGTCAGACTGACCAGACGTCGCGACATGAGCACCCCACCCATAGGCTCGCCGGCGAAGACCACCGCGGTCCGCCGCCAACTTTCGGCCCCCGACGAGCGATCGTACGCTTCTGCCCGCCGCTACGGGAGTGGACGCGCGAACCCCCACCCGAGCCGGGGAGGGCCGGTCCGGGATGTGGACGTACCCACACGGCGGGCCCGGTGCTGGCCCGCGCGGATTACGATCGACCAACCGGCGTCCCGCGCCGCCATGGTTGCCGGCATCGCGGGTACCACACCGGGCGGCAGCCCCGCCGACACCCGATCGAGGTGATGTCATGACCGGCACGACGCTCGACGACTACACCGACCGGTACGCCCGGCGGGTCCGGGGGATGACGGCCTCCGAGATCCGGGCACTCTTCGCGGTGGCCAGCCGGCCGGAGGTGGTCTCGCTCGCCGGTGGCGCGCCCTACATCGCGGCGCTGCCGCTCGACGCGGTCGGCGAGATGCTCGGCCGGCTCGGCGCCGAGCACGGCGCCACCACCCTCCAGTACGGCATCGGCCAGGGCACCCCGGAGCTGCGCGAGCGGATCTGCGAGGTGATGGCGCTGTCCGGGATCGACGCGTCGTGCGGCGCCTCGCCGGAGGACGTGGTGGTCACCGTCGGCGGCCAGCAGGCACTCGACCTGGTGGCCCGGCTCTTCCTGGACCCGGGAGACGTGGTGCTCGCCGAGGGCCCGACGTACGTCGGCGCACTCGGGGTGTTCCAGGCCGCCCAGGCCCAGGTGGCGCACGTGCCGATGGACTCCGAAGGGCTGATCCCGGAGGCGCTGGAGACGGCCATCGCCGACCTGGCCCGGGCCGGTCGGCGGGTGAAGTTCCTCTACACCATCCCCACCTACCAGAACCCGACGGGCGTGACCCTGAGCGAAGAGCGGCGCGAGCGGGTGCTCGACATCTGCGAGCGCGCCGGGCTGCTCGTGGTGGAGGACGACCCGTACGGTCAGCTCGGCTTCGAGGGCGAGGCGCCGGCGCCGCTGCGGGCCCGGCGGCGCGACGGGGTGTTCTACCTGAGCACCTTCTCCAAGACCTTCGCGCCCGGCCTGCGGGTGGGCTGGATCCTCGCCCCCCACGCGGTCCGCGACAAGCTGGTCATCGCCAGCGAGGCGCAGATCCTCTGCCCCAGCGGCTACGCGCAGGCCGCCGTGTCGACGTACCTCGGCACCATGCCCTGGCGGCAGCAGCTCAAGGTCTACCGGGAGGTCTACCGCGAGCGCCGGGACGCGCTGCTGGACGCGCTCGCGGACCTGATGCCGGCGGGCACCAGCTGGACCACCCCGGGCGGTGGCCTCTTCGTCTGGGCGACCCTGCCGGACGGCCTCGACTCCAAGGCGATGATGCCGCGGGCGATCGCCGCCCGGGTCGCGTACGTGCCGGGCACCGGCTTCTACGCCGACGGGACCGGCAGCGGCAACATGCGGCTCAACTTCTCCTTCCCGCCCCCGGAGCGGATCCGGGAGGGCGTCCGCCGGCTGGCCGGGGTGATGGAGCAGGAGATCGCCATGCGCAAGGTCTTCGGGGCGGTCGGCGGCGCGGGTCCGCGGCGCCGGCAGGGCGGCTCGGACGCGCCCGGTCCCGACTTGGCATGATTCCCGCATGGCCGTCAGCCCTGCTCCACACACTTCCGTGACCGGACCCGCCGCCACCGACGAACTGCACGTGCTGGTGCTCGCCGGCGGACTCTCCTACGAGCGGGACGTCTCGCTCCGGTCCGGCCGGCGGGTGCTCGACGCCCTGCGCGCGGTCGGCGTGGAGGCCGAGCTGCGGGACGCCGACGTGGCGCTGCTGCCCGCCCTGGCGGCCGACCCGCCGGACGCCGTGGTGATCGCCCTGCACGGCGCCACCGGCGAGGACGGCTCGCTGCGCGGCGTGCTCGACCTCTGCGACGTGCCCTACGTCGGCTGCGACGCCCGCGCGTCCCGGCTCGCCTGGGACAAGCCCTCCGCCAAGGCGGTGCTGCGCGAGGCGGGCATTCCGACGCCCGACTGGGTGGCGCTGCCGCACGACCGCTTCTCCGAGCTGGGCGCGGTGGCCGTCCTGGACCGGATCGCCGACCGGCTCGGCCTGCCGCTGATGGTCAAGCCCGCGCAGGGCGGCTCCGGACTGGGCGCCGCCGTGGTCCGGGACGCCGCGTCGCTGCCGGCCGCCATGGTCGGCTGTTTCGCGTACGACCAGACGGCCCTGGTGGAGCGCTACGTGCCCGGGATGGACGTGGCGGTCTCCGTGCTCGACCTCGGCGAGGGCCCGCAGGCCCTGCCCCCGGTCGAGATCGTGCCCCGCAACGGCGTCTACGACTACGCCGCCCGCTACACCGCCGGCCGCACCACGTGGCACGCGCCGGCCCGGCTCGATCCGGCGACGACCGAGCGGGTGGCCGAGGTGGCGCTCGCCGCGCACACCGCGCTCGGCCTGCGCGACCTCTCCCGGGTCGACCTGATCGTCGACGCGGAGGGGCAGCCGCACGTGCTGGAGGTCAACGTCTCCCCCGGGATGACGGAGACGTCGCTGCTGCCGCTGGCCGTCCAGGCGGCCGGGCTGGACTTCGGGCGGGCGCTCGGCACGCTCGTGAGCCGCGCCGCCGCCCGCCGCCCGTGACGTCAGGCTGACTCGGCCGCCTTCGTCGCCGACTCCGCCGCCTGCGACTCCTCGGCCTTCGCCGGCGTGCCCGGCTCCGCCGCCCCTTCACTCTCCGGGATCTCGTCCGCGGCCTCGATCACCGACGCGGTCTCCTCCTCGGGCGCCTCGGCGACCTCGCCGGCCGGTGAGGCGGTGAGGCTCGACGGCGCCTGCCACTGGATCCGGGGCGGCTCGGCCAGGGGACGGCCACCGAACTCGGCCAGCCACGCGGCCACCATGGCCAGGTTCTCCCGCCACTGCGCCTCGGAGATCGGGGGCAGGATCGAGTCCCACAGGGACAGGAACGTGCCCCGCAGTTGCAGCCGCCCGTACGGCCGGGCCAGGAACCACATGTGGAGGTGCGCCGAGCCGTCACCCCAGCGGTTGACGTGCACCCGGGCGACGCCGTCCAGTGAGCGGATGGCCCGCTCCAGCCGTACCGTCATCACGCCCAGTTCGGCGGCGAGCAGGTTCGGCAGGTCGCCCAGGTCGAGGTGCGACCGGGACTCCAGGATCAGCACCATCGGAAGGCCGGTGGGCCGGTCCATCGCCCGGACCCGCCATCGCTCACCCACCCAGATGTACGCCTCGTCCGGCGCGTTGCACGCCGTGCACTCCCGATTCCCCTCGCCGCGGCGTGGAGGTTCGACGAGGACCGGCTCGTCGAGCTGCTTGACGTGGAGATCGCCCTCGAAGGGGAAGGAGGGCCACTGGGTGAAGTCCGGGACTGAGGGAGGGGTGTCCTGCACGACGCTGACCCTAACCGAGTTGGCGACGCCTGTCCCTACCTGACCGCCGGGCCGCTGAAGCGTTTCCCCGTCGATCCACAACGGGTTGTCCACCTGGTTGTCCACAGGCCGCTGAGATCACCAGCACCCCGCGTCATCCACTGCTCAGCAACGGTTTCCGCGTGTTGTTTCACGTGGAACGGAGAGGGCCTGTGGAAAACCGCTGTGGATAACTCTGGGTGGCTTGCACACGGGGCACGGGGGCGCCTTGATCCTTCCTTCCTAACGAGCGAGTCGGCGATCCGCACCGGTCTCGGCTCGGCTGCGAGGGGGCGCCCGGCGGTGGATCGGTGGATTGGCGCGGACTCGTGTTTCACGTGAAACGAGCGTCGGCGACGGATCGGGTGATCGCCGAGTGCGGGTGTGTCGGCGTCCTTGGGCGGCGGTGGTTGTGTCGGCGCTTCGCGGCGGCGGTGGGTGTGTCGGCGCTTCGCGGCGGCGGTGGGTGTGTCGGCGCTTCGCGGCGGCGGTGGGTGTGTCGGCGCTTCTCGGCGGCGGGGCCCGTCGGCGTCTCTCCCGGCGCACTCGGCCTGATGCAAGTCGAGGCGGCTGGGCCCGCCCCGCCCGGCCGCCCGGCTCGCCCCGCCCGGGCTCGCTGGTCCGGGCTCGCCGGTCCGGGCTCGGGAACGTCACCCGGCGAGCGCGGCGGCCCGCGGTGGCAACGTGCTGGCGGCGCATGGCGGCGGCCTCGGGAATTCAAGGGTGGCGGCGCGGCGACGCGACCGGCCCGATAGGCCGGCGAAAGACGGACCTGGGTCGTCAGGCAGACAAGGCTGGGGATTGCTGTTTCACGTGAAACAGCGGGGTCGGCGCACTCGGGTTGCGATGCGGGGGCGACCTTCTCTGGGGCGTCCGCGGCACGTCGGTGCTGCGGTGGCGACGCGAAGCCAGCCGGGCGGCACAAGGCGGGCATCGGGCTACGCGCGGCGGCGCGAGACCGAGGATGCTGCCGGACCGGTCGGCCTGGTGACGGACCTCGCCGGCCGACTACCCCCCGGACAACGGCTCGGCTCTCGGTCCCACGTTCCGAACGCCCGGACCGCCACTGGATTGTGCGGGTCACGGAGGCCGGTTGGAAGTGTCGAGCGGCCCGCTCAGTTCCCCACAGCCGGACTGCGACCCCACGGCGGCGACTCGGGGCTCAGCAAGAACGGCAGACGGCTCCAAGGCGCACACAGCCTTCGGGTGAACGGCCTGGGGTCCGGCTTCGGATCCCGGGGGCAGCATCCGCAAGCCTGGATGACGGCCGGACCGAGAAGGAGACACCGCAGAGAATCCGACATGCGTGACGGGCAGCTGGCACCCCGCGCGGGGCAGAGGGTTTAAGGGACGGATGCCGCCGAGCGCCCGCAGGGCGGCGGCGCCGGCTGAGGACCGCCGAGATCGGTGCCTGCGCCAGGACGGCTTATGAGCGCCGGCGGGCAGGACGACAATGAGCGCCGACGGGCAGGCGGCTGATGGGCCGGGGCGAGGGGCAGCGGGCAAACGTCGGCGGAGGGTGGCCTGCACAGTGAGCCGCCACGGGAAGGCTGCTGGACCGTTGCCATCCGAACGGCAGGGCGCGGTGGCCGGGGCGGCCGCCGGGGCGCCGCGCCCGGGAACGGCAGGGCGCGGTGGTCGGGGCGGCCGCCGGGGCGCCGCGGACGAGCCGACGGGGTCGACCGGCAGAAGTGGCTGCGAGGGCTCACCCACCGCGCCTCACATCGCCGTTTCACGTGAAACACGCCTGTCTTCAGCATCCGACTCAACGACACCCCGCGGCCCGGAGCGCCGTCGAGCAGTCATCGGCTTACCAGTGCAGCCAGCCGGATCAAGGCTCGCCTGAGTCGTCGGCGGCGGTGAGGGGGCGCGCCAACGGCAATGCGGGGCAGGGTGAGGTGAGGTGGGCGAGGGCGGCAGCAGCGCGGCAAGGCGTGGCAACGGCAAGGCACGACAACAACAGCGCCAGCTGTACCGCGCTGCACGCTAAAGCGAGAACGGCCGGTCGTGACGGGGTCAGCGTGGCAACCACAGCGAGGTGGCAACTACAAGACGCGGCAACGACAGCGACCGGCAACGACGGCGTCGGGCGCGGCCGCAGCGGTCAGGCGCGGCAGCGGTCAGGCGCGGCGCAACAGCGCCAGCGGTGCCGGCACGGCCGCGGCGCAAGGAGCCGGCCGATCCTTGGCGACGCAGACGGCCATCAAGAGCCTCCAAAGCCGAACGCCAACACCCAAAGCTCTAACTCTGCGTCCCGAGAGCCCGGCGTCCCGTTCTGAGGCCGGCAGGCGCGGACGGTGGCCCGGGCGGTGGCCCGGGCGGTGACGACCACGCCGGTGACACCCTCCCGGCGGTCGCCCACGGTGTTCGGCCCGGCCGCCCAACACGTCTGCCCCGCGACACCGACGGGCCACCATGCGGCGCCCCACAGCGGAGCGAGGCCGGCAGCCAGCTTCCCCCGAGCAACGTCAAGGCGACCGACACGCCGCGTCAAAAGACCCGCCCCGCACCACCGACCAGAACCAACCGACCCCGACCAGGTCCCGAAACACCTCGGCCGAAGCACCCCGGAAAACGACTCGGCCGCGTCGCCCCCGCAGGGGCCACGCGGCCGAAGACCGACAGGGGCGTCACTCCCCGGGCTGCTCCTCCTGCCCCACTCCGATGATCCCGACGATCCGCTCCAGGTCGTCGACCGTCGCGAACTCGATCGTGATCTTCCCCTTGCTCCGGCCGATGTCGACCTTCACCCGGGTGTCGAAGCGGTCGGAGAGCCGATCGGCGAGGTCCGTCAGGGCGGGCGCGTGCGGCTTCGGCCGGCGCTTCGCGGCCGGGGCCTTCGCCGGGCCGTCGGCGAGCGCCAGGGCCACCAGTTCCTCGGTGGCGCGTACGGAGATGCCCTCGGCGACGATGCGCTTGGCGAGCTGCTCCTGCGCCTCGGCGTCGTCGAGGCTGAGCAGCGCGCGGGCGTGGCCCGCCGAGAGCACCCCGGCGGCGACCCGGCGCTGCACGTGGGCGGGCAGGTTCATCAGCCGGATGGTGTTGGAGATCTGCGGCCGGCTGCGGCCGATCCGTCGGGCCAACTCCTCGTGGGTCGCGCCGAACTCCTCGAGCAGCTGCTGGTACGCGGCCGCCTCTTCCAGCGGGTTGAGGTTGGCCCGGTGGATGTTCTCCAGCAGCGCGTCCCGGAGCATCGCGTCGTCCTTGGTGTCCCGGACGATGGCGGGAATGCTCTCCCGGCCGACCGCCTGGGCCGCGCGCCAGCGCCGCTCGCCCATGACGAGCTCGTACTTCTCGCTGTCGAGCTGGCGAACGACGATCGGCTGGAGGAAGCCGACCTCCTGGATCGAGGTCTTCAGCTCCTCCAGCGCCTCCTCGTCAAAGACGTGTCGGGGCTGCTTCGGGTTCGGCACGATGCTGTCGACCGGGATCTCGGCGAAGCGGGCCCCCGGGACCGGGCTCAGTTGCGGCTCCGGCTCCGCGGACGGGGCGACCGGGGCGGCCACGTCGCCGATGCCGCCCGCTTCGGCTGCGGCCGCCGCCGCACCGCCCAGGGGGGTGGCCGGGACGGCTGCCGCCGTACCGTTCTCGGGTTCGGCGGGCGCCGGGCCGCTGCCCGGCACGGGCCCGGTGGGGATGAGGGCACCGAGCCCCCGGCCCAGACCGCCGCGAGGACGGTTCTTCATGCGACGCCTCCCAGCGACTTCTCCGCACTACGCATTCCGGCTCACCGGCTCCTTGACGCCTCGCTCGGCAATCTCCTGGGCGGCCTCGAAGTAGCTCGTGGCCCCCCGCGAACCGGGATCGTAGGTCATCACCGACTGCCCGTAGCTGGGCGCCTCGGAGACCCGCACGTTCCGGGGGATCACGGCCTCGAGCACCTTGTCCCCGAAGTGGTTCCGGACGTCCTGCTCCACCGCGTCGGCCAGTCGGGTACGCCGGTCGTACATGGTGAGCAGGATGGTGGAGACCTCGAGCTTCGGGTTGAGGTGCTGCCGAACCAGGTTGATGTTCTGGATCAACTGGTTGAGGCCCTCCAGCGCGTAGTACTCGCACTGGATCGGGATGAGCACCTCCTGCGCGGCGACCAGCGCGTTGACGGTCAGCAGGCCGAGCGAGGGCGGGCAGTCGATGAAGACGTAGTCGAAGTGCCCCGGATAGGCGGCGATAGCCCGGGCCAGCCGGGACTCCCGGGCGACCACCGAGACCAGTTCGATCTCGGCGCCCGCCAGGTCGATGGTGGCCGGCACGCACCACAGGTTCGGGATGCCCTCGACGGCCTGGGCCACCTCCTCCAGTGGCACGCTGTCGATCAGGCAGTCGTAGACGTCCGGCACGCCGGTGTGGTGCGGCACGTTGAGCCCGGTGGAGGCGTTGCCCTGCGGGTCGAGATCGACCACGAGCACCCGATTGCCGTGCAGGGCGAGCGCCACCGCCAGGTTGACCGTGGTCGTGGTCTTGCCCACGCCGCCCTTCTGGTTGGCGACGCACATCACCCGGGTCCGTGCGGGGCGAGGCATGGTGACCTCACCACTGGGATTCAGGATCTGCACGGCGCGCATAGCCTCCATAGCCAACGGTGGGTCATCCTCTTCGCGCGTCGGGGTTTCACGTGAAACGTACGTGCTCGCCGGGGGTTCGGCAGCGTAGCCCGCGGCCGGTGGCGTGTCGGCCGGAGCCGTCGCAGCCGTGGCCGCGTCCGGCGCGGCCTCCGGGGTGGGCTGCTGCGGCACGGCCACCACCGGCGGCTGCGGCTCGTAGCGCGCGGGGACCGCCACATTTCCGCGTACCGGGGCCGGACGGGAGGCGGGCGCGTTGACCGGGCCGCCGTTCGGGTCGTGCGGGTCCCGCGCCGGCGGCACGTTCACCGGTACGGACGAGGTCGGCCGCACGGCACCCGCCGAGGGCGCGTCCCGGCGCACCAACGGATCGCAGTCCGGGGGGAGGGTGGACGGGTCGTGGGGCTCGCCGCTCGCCGGCCAGCCCTTGGAGTTGGTTTCACGTGAAACGGGGCCGGTAGCGGAGGGTCGCCCTCCTGGCCCGGTCACCCGTGGATCGTCGTACCTGCCGTCGTCATGCACCTGTCATCCCTGCCCGCTCCGGATGGTCGGTCCGCACCCCGTCATTCAGGCCCCCACGCTCACCGCGCGGCGTCACCGGCCCGGTGGGAACGGTCGGATTCGGATACCCCCCGGCACCGCCGTTCCACACTATCGACGCGCGGCCAGCCTACGGCCGACGGGCGCAGCGGGTCCACGTCGGGTTCTGATCGATCAGCACGCCCACCCGGTCCAACGACCGGATGGGCGTCCGGAAAGCCTTGTCGCGTCAGCGATCGCGGCCTGGGGCACCCCGGCGGCGGCCGCCCCGCGAGCGCTTCGGTGCCTTCTTCCTGGCCGGGCCGACCACTCGCTCGCGGACCACCTCGATCACCGTGGCGGGCGGATCGATCACGCCGACTCCGCACCGGTGCAGCTCCGGCTCGCCACCGCCGAGCCGGGCCACCGCCGCTGCGTGCTCGGCGATCTCCTCGGCGGCGGAGGCGCCCTTGAGCGCCATCAGGCGGCCGCCGGGTGCCGCCAACGGCAGGCACCAGGCCGCGAGTCGGTCCAGCGCCGCCACGGCGCGGGCCGTGACGATGTCGGCGACCAGCGGCTCCCGGTCGCGGGATCCGGCTGCGGCCTCCTCGGCGCGCCCGCGGAACACCCGGACGGACCTCGTCAACCCGAGCTGCTGCACCGCCTCGATCAGGAAGGCGGTCCGCCGGGCGAGCGGCTCGACCAGGGTCACGGTGAGGTCGGGGCGGGCGATGGCCAGCACAAGGCCGGGCAGGCCGGCCCCGGAGCCGACGTCGATCAGGCTGGCGCCCACCGGGATCCGCTCGGCCATCGCCGCACAGTTGAGCAGGTGACGGTCCCAGAGACGCGGCGTCTCGCGGGGGCCGATCAGCCCGCGCACCACGCCGTCCGTGGCCAGTAGTTCGGCGTACGCGGCGGCCAGGTCGAGCCGGTCGCCGAAGAGGGTACGGGCGGCCTCCGCCAACTCGGGCGGCAGCGTCGCCCCCGCCGGGGAGGGCTGCTCATCGCCGGACCGCTCCGCACCGTCCACGAAGGACTGTTCCCCGCCGGAGGGCGGCGCGACGGCGGCGGTCGGCTCCGCGAACACCGGGTCGACGGCGCCAGCCGGGGCGGGCGCCTCCGGGATAGTGGAACCGACCGACGGCTCGCTGACGAAAGCCGGCGTCACCTCGGTAGCCGGGTCCGCCGCAACGACCGGCTCCGCGGCCGGCTCGCCGGAGAAAGCCGGATCGGCCGGAATCGCGGGCCCGGCCGGCACCGAGGGATCGGCCGGGGCGTCGCCGGCGGAGAAGACCGGGTCGACGGTCGGGTCGGGGCGAACAGGCGACGGCCCGGGCGGCGTACCACCCGGGCCGGCCACGGCACCCGCCGTCGTCTCGTCGGAGGCCACCTACGTCAGTCCGCCGGCCGGACGATGATCCGGCGGTTCGGCTCGACGCCCTCGGACTCGCTCTCCACGCCGCTCATCGCGTTGACCACGTCGTGCACGCACTTGCGCTCGAAGGCGGACATCGGCTCCAGGCGCACCGGCTCGCCGTACTCCTTGACCTTCTCCACCGCGTTCTTGGCGACGGCGGCCAGCTCCTTGCGCCGGGCGCCGCGGTAGCCGCCGACGTCGAGCAGCAGGCGGCTCGGCGCACCGGTCTGACGGAACACCGCCAGCCGGGCCAGCTCCTGGAGCGCCTCCAGAGTGGCGCCGCGCTGACCGACCAGGTTCTGCAGCCGACCGCCGACCACCTCGACGACCGGACGGCCGCCCGAGACCAGCTCGTCGATGTCGCCGTCGTAGTCGAGGATGTCGAGCAGGCCCTCGACGTAGTCCGCGGCGATCTCGCTCTGCCGGAACAGCTCGCTGTCGGCGGGGGCCTTCTTCTCCCGCGCCTCGGCCTGGGTCTCCTCGTCCGACTCGGTGGTGGCGGCCGGCGCCGTCTCCTCGTCCAGGGACTGGTCGGCGCTGGGGATGCTGGTGTCGGTCACGGTCTCATCTCCGTACTCGCTCGGCCGGACCGTCGGGTCCGCTGGTCTCCCGGGGCCGGCGGGAGGTTCGCCGGTGCCCTCGGGCACGTCTGTACGGGCCAGTTTCGCCCGTGGCCGCGCTTTGCGCGGCGGTTCCGGCCCGGCGCCGGCTTCTCAGCTGGCAGCTCGGGGGCCGGAACGGGCCGCCACCGGGTCTCCGGCGGCGGCCCGGTGGGGTCAGCCCTGTCGCTTGGCGGGCCGGCCGCCACTCTTCTTCGGGTTGACCGGCTTGGCACCGGGCTTCGGGCCGGCCACCTTGGGGGCGGCGGCCGGGGCCTTGGCGGCCGGCTGCACGGTCTTGCGGCCGAGCAGGCCACCGGTCTTGGCCGGCTGGGCGGCGGTCTTGCCGGCCGTGGTCTTGCCGGCGGTGGTGCTCTTCGGCGGCACCAGCGGCGGGAACTTCCGCAGCACCCACTGCTGCTGGCCGAGGGTGAAGAGGTTGTTGGTGACCCAGTAGATGATCACACCGATCGGGAAGATCGAGCCCGAGATCAGCAGCGAGACCGGGATGCCGTAAAGCATCAGCCGCTGGACCATGCGCTGCTGCGGGTCCTCGGCCCAACCGGTCTTGAGGATCATCTGCCGGCTGGTCAGGTAGGTGGTGGCGATCATGATCAGGACCAGGATGCCGGCGACGAGCTTGACCGTCGCGCTGTTCGCCCCCAGGTTGGCCAGCTCGTCGGGGGTGGAGCCGAACCGGCCGGAGATCGGGGCGGTGAAGAGCTTCGCGCTGGAGGCGCTGTGGAACTGCTCGACGGTCCAGCCGTAGAGGGTCTTGCCCTGGTTGTCCGGGTTGAGCCGCTTGAGCGTGTGGAACAGGCCCAGGAAGACCGGGATCTGGAGGAACATCGGAAGGCAGCCCATCAGCGGGTTGGCCTTTTCCTTCCGGTAGAGCTCCATCATCTCCTTCTGGAGCGTCTCCCGGTCACCCTTGTGCTTCTCCTGGAGCTCCTTGACCTTGGGCTGGAGCGCCTGCATGGCCCGCTGCGACTTGATCTGCTTGACGAAGACCGGGAACAGGATGACCCGGACCGTGACCACCAGGAAGATGATGGACAGGATCCAGGCCCAGTTCGTGCCGATCACGGCGTCGACCGAGACCCCGATGGCGTCCCAGGCCGAGTGCCAGGTCAGCAGGATCCACGAGATCGCGTAGTAGATCCAGTCGAGACTAAACACTCAGGCTCCAGTCACGTCGGCACGGCGGCGGCCGCCCGGCTCCGGCACCGGGTCGTGTCCACCAGGGTGGAAGGGGTGGCAGCGCGACAGCCGCCGGACCGTCAGCCAAGCTCCTCGCAGCGCACCGTGCCGGGACACCGCCTCGACGGCGTAGGCACTGCACGACGGGTAGAAGCGGCAGCGGGCCGGCAGTGCCGGACTTATCCACCGACGGTACGCGATGATGGGTGCCAACAGCATGCGGGCACCGGCGGTCGGCCGCGGAGCGGCGGTGTGTTCGGTCACCGGGACCGCCGTCCCCGGGGGGAACGCGCGGCGGCGAGGGCGGCGTCCAGGTCGCCCCCGAGCCGGGCGTACGACGCGTCGGCGGCCGGCGGCAGGGCGCGTACCACCAGGGTGCTGCCGGCGGGCAGGTCGGCCAGCCGCTCGCGGACCAGGTGGCGGAGGCGACGGCGGACCTTGTTCCGGACCACGGCGTTGCCGACGGCCTTGGACACGACGAAGCCGGCGCGGCGGGGTGCGGAGGGCTCCGCACCGCTGCTCCGCGCCGGCTCCGGCGAGGTTGTCGCGGTGGGTCCGGTCTGCTCGGGGAGGGTCAGGTGCACCACGACGGCGCCTCGGCCGACGCGTCGGCCACCCCGGACCGCTGCGGCGAAGTCGCTACTGCGCCGCAGTCGTTGCGCGGCGGCCAGCACGACTGCCCACGTCCCCGGACCGGACCGGTCGGCCTCAGGCCGACAGGCGGGTGCGGCCCTTGCTGCGACGGGTCGAGATGATGGCGCGGCCGGCACGGGTGCGCATGCGCAGCCGGAAGCCGTGGGTCTTCGCGCGCCGGCGGTTGTTCGGCTGGTAGGTGCGCTTGCTCACGTCAGGCTCTCCGTTGTCGTACGCCCCGCGCGGGGGATCGCCCGGGGTCGTGTGGTGGTCCAGGCCACCTCGGCGGTGGCCTCCGATCGGTGCTGCCCGGCGGCACGTGACCTCGGCGATGCGGGGAGGCGACGCGGACAGCAAGCACCCATCACCCTAGCAGAGGGCGGCAGAGCAGCCGCTCCAGCCTACGCAGGGGGGCAATGACCGTCAAACCTCACACCCTGGCCCCGACCAGCGCCGGAACCGCGACCGAAGGGGCGGTTTTCACTGATGTTGACAAGGCTGCCCCGGTGTCGACGGTTGATGGCGCGGGGTCCGCGCTGTTAGCGTGCCCGATTGCGGTCAGCGTCGGGGGTCCGGGTTTGTCGCTGACCGGCAAGACCGGACAAGGTAGTGAATCGTTCGGCACGGTGAACCCGCTTCAGCGCCTCCGGGAACCAGGGGGCAGGTCCGACCCGCGTCCGGTGGGCGGCCACAATCGGTCGGTACACACAGGCTGTGGATAACTTGTGGATGACGACCGGTCAGCCGTCCGGGCGGGCGTGAGGAGAGGCGAGGGGGGTGGCACGACGGTGACCGGAGCGATCGACCTTGCCGCGGTGTGGACGGCGACGACCGACGAGCTCGCCGACGAGATCATCTCCGCGCAGCAGCGGGCGTACCTCCGGCTGACCCGGCTGCGGGCGATAGTCGAGGACACCGCGCTGCTCTCCGTTCCGGACGCGTTCACCCGGGATGTGATCGAGTCCCGCCTCCGCCCGGCCATCACCGAGGCGTTGAGCCGCCGGCTCGGCCGGCCCATCCAGGTCGCCGTCACCGTGCGGGTCGCCGAGGACCCGGGCGCCCGCCCGGCCGGCACCGTCTACCGCAGCGGTCCTGAGCCCCTCGCCGCGACCGCCGGCCCCGCGGACCTGCTCGCCGGCTTCGACCAGCCCGGCCCGGCCGACACCGCGCCCGGCTTCCCCGAGCGGGGCTTCCCGCCGGCCCGGCCGGAGGCCCCCGCGTACGCCGATCCCCGCTCCGAGCTGCCGGCCGAGGAGCCGGCCCCCCGGCAGCGCAGCGCCGACGGCACCCGACCCCAGCTGATCCCGGCCAGCAGGGACGGGCAGGACACGCTGTTCAGCGCCGCCTTCGCCGAGCCGCTGCCCGCCGCCCCCGAGCGCCGCGCCTTCGACGAGCGGTCCCGGGTCGAGCCGCCCGTCCGCGACGCCGGCGGCTACGAGCCCCGCTACCGGGAGGCGCCCGGCCCGGCCGACGCCCCGCCGCTGCGCGGCCTACCCCGCGACGGCGCCACGGACAGCGGCCCCGGCCGCGGCGCCCCCGACCACCGTCCCGGCGGCCCGGCCGACCGGCGGCTGGCCGGCGGGGCGGAGAGCGGCGGCAACCGGCTCAACCCGAAGTACATGTTCGAGACGTTCGTCATCGGCTCGTCCAACCGCTTCGCCCACGCGGCGAGCGTGGCGGTGGCCGAGTCGCCGGCGAAGGCGTACAACCCGCTCTTCATCTACGGCCACTCCGGGTTGGGCAAGACCCACCTGCTGCACGCCATCGGGCACTACGCCACGACGCTGGGCAACGCCCGCTCGGTCCGGTACGTCTCGACCGAGGAGTTCACCAACGACTTCATCAACTCGTTGCGGGACGACAAGACCAGCGCTTTCCAGCGCCGCTACCGGGACGTGGACATCCTCCTGATCGACGACATCCAGTTCCTGGAGAACCGGGAGCGGACCCAGGAGGAGTTCTTCCACACCTTCAACACGCTGCACAACGCGAACAAGCAGATCGTGATCACCTCCGACCGGTCGCCGCGTCAGCTCGCCACCCTGGAGGACCGGATGCGGACCCGGTTCGAGTGGGGGCTGCTCGCCGACATCCAGCCGCCGGACCTGGAGACCCGGATCGCGATCCTGCAGAAGAAGGCGGCGCAGGAGCGGATGTACGCCCCGCCGGACGTGCTGGAGTTCATCGCCTCCCGGGTGTCGAACTCGATCCGGGAACTCGAAGGCGCGCTGATCCGGGTCACCGCGTTCGCCAGCCTCACGCGCTCGTCGGTGGAGCTGTCGCTTGCCGAGGAGGTGCTGCGGGACTTCATGCCGGACGGCGCCGGACCGGAGATCAACGCCGACCAGATCATGGCCTCCACCGCGGACTACTTCGGGGTGAGCCTGGAGGACCTGCGCGGTCACTCCCGGTCCCGGGTGCTGGTCAACGCCCGCCAGGTGGCCATGTACCTGTGCCGGGAGCTCACCGACCTGTCGCTGCCCCGGATCGGCCAGGCGTTCGGCGGCCGCGACCACACCACCGTCATGCACGCCGACCGGAAGATCCGCCAGCAGATGGCGGAGCGCCGTTCGCTCTACAACCAGATCGCCGAGCTGACCAACCGGATCAAGCAGACCACCTGATCCGTACGCCGACGCGACGCCCGGCCGGGCCCACCGGCCGGGCTTTTTCGTGCCTGTGGAGACCCGGAGCTTGACCCTCGACCCGGTGGAGGGCCCACGATCGGCGTTGTGTTCATCCACACCTCGACCCGGTTGTCCACATCCCCTGTGACACAGGCGGTGGAAAACCACGCTCGGTTCCCGCCCGGTTACCCACAGACTGTGGACAACCCCTGGGGACGATGCTGTGGACGCCTGGGGACAACGGGCGGGTTGTCCACCGACGACGGTCGGCCTGTGGGCGACCTGTTGAAGGTTCTGGGGATGACAACGGTCGACGCCGTCGGCGCTGTCCACAACACTGGGGAGAAACCCGGTGGATTAGCGGTGGACAACCGGTGGACAACCGTGGACAACCCGGCGGCTGGCGACGGCTGTGGACCGGAACACGGGTTGTACCCCTGGTTCTCCACAGCGAAACCACCGGTGGATAACCTGTCTGACCTGGGCGGACGCCGGTTCTCCACAGTTTGCACAGGTGCGATGAAGACGATGAGTTATCTCTTCTAAACAACAAAAACCAATCATCACCGTTGGACTTCCTGTGGATCGGGCCGGAGCACTGCCGCCGGCAGTCGCCCGGGCACCTGGATCCACGGGGTCGGACGCACAGCCGATGCCCACGCGCCCTAAGGTGCGATGGGTACCCGCACGGTCGGGCGGGACGGGTGGCAGCGGTCGGCATGAGAGAGTTGTCGCTGACGTCGACGCGGAGGCATTGATGAAGTTCCGAGTGGAGCGCGACGCGCTCGCCGAGGCGGTCGCCTGGACCGCCAAGAGCCTGCCCAACCGACCTTCCGTACCGGTGCTGGCCGGGGTGATGCTCCGGGTCACCGACGGCAACCTCCAGGTCTCCGGCTTCGACTACGAGGTCTCCAGCCAGGTCACGGTCGAGGTGCAGGGTGATGCCGACGGCGCCGCCCTGGTCTCCGGCCGGCTGCTCGCCGAGATCACCAAGGCGCTCCCGGCCAAGCCGGTGGACATGGCCGCCGTCGGCGCGCACCTGGAACTGGTCTGCGGCAGCGCCCGGTTCACGCTGCCGACCATGCCGGTCGAGGACTACCCGACCCTGCCGGAGATGCCGGAGAGCGCCGGCACCGTCGACGCGGCTGCCTTCGCCGCCGCCGTGGCCCAGGTGGCCGTGGCCGCCGGCCGCGACGAGACGCTGCCGATGATGACCGGCGTCCGGATCGAACTCTCCGGAAGCACGCTGGCAATGCTCGCCACCGACCGCTACCGCCTCGCCCTGCGCGAGATGGAGTGGAACCCGGACGACCCGGAGATCAGCCTCAACGCGCTGGTGCCGGCCCGGACGCTGCACGACACCGCGAAGGCCCTCGGCCCGCTCGGCGGCCACGTCACCATGGCGCTGTCCCAGGGCGCCGCCGGCGAGGGCATGATCGGCTTCTCCGGCGGCACCCGCCGGACCACCAGCCGGCTGCTCGACGGGGCCAACTACCCGCCGGTGCGCTCGCTCTTCCCGGCCAGCCACAACGCCGAGGCCCGGGTCCCGGTCGCCACGCTCATCGAGGTGGTCAAGCGGGTGGCGCTGGTCGCCGAGCGGACCACCCCGGTGCTGCTCAGCTTCAGCTCCGACGGCCTAGTGGTCGAGGCCGGCGGCACCGAGGAGGCCCGGGCCAGCGAGGCCATGGAGGCGACCTTCACCGGCGACCCGCTGACCATCGGCTTCAACCCGCAGTACCTGATCGACGGCCTGACCAACCTGGGTGCGCAGTACGCCCAGCTGGCGTTCGTCGACGCCTTCAAGCCCGCGGTGATTTCCCCCGCCGGCGAGGATGGCGAGGTCATCCCCGGGTACCGGTACCTCATCATGCCGATCCGCGTGTCCCGCTGATCGACGGCAGCACGACCCAGACGTACGGAGGTAGGAGCAGATGCAGCTCGGCCTGGTAGGACTCGGCCGGATGGGCGGCAACATGCGCGAGCGGTTGCGCGCCGCCGGTCACGAGGTGGTCGGCTACGACCGCAACGCGGAGCTGAGCGACGTCGCGAGCCTCGCGGAGCTGGCCGAGAAGCTGGAGTCGCCCCGCGCGGTCTGGGTGATGGTGCCGGCCGGCGTCACCGACGCCACCATCGACGAGCTCGCCGGCGTCCTCGGCGAGGGCGACATCATCATCGACGGCGGCAACTCGCGGTTCAGCGACGACGCCCCGCGCGCCGAGCGGCTGAACGAGCAGGGCATCGGCTACATCGACGTCGGCGTCTCCGGCGGCGTCTGGGGCAAGCAGAACGGCTACGCCCTGATGGTCGGCGGCGCCCAGGAGCACGTCGGGCGGCTCATGCCGATCTTCGAGGCGCTCAAGCCCGCCGGCGAGTTCGGCTTCGTGCACGCCGGCCCGGTCGGCGCCGGCCACTACGCCAAGATGGTGCACAACGGCATCGAGTACGGCCTGATGCACGCCTACGCCGAGGGCTACGAGCTGCTGGCCGCGTCCGAGCTGGTGACCAACGTGCCGGGCGTCTTCAAGTCCTGGCGCGAGGGCACCGTGGTCCGGTCCTGGCTGCTCGACCTGCTGGACCGGGCGCTGGACGAGGACCCGGAGCTGGCCGAGCTGAGCGGCTACACCGAGGACACCGGCGAGGGCCGGTGGACGGTCGACGAGGCGGTCCGGCTCGCCGTGCCGCTGAACGTCATCACCGCCTCGCTGTTCGCCCGGTTCGCCTCCCGGCAGGACGACTCGCCCGCCATGAAGGCCGTCGCCGCGCTGCGCCAGCAGTTCGGCGGCCACGCCGTCCGCAAGCGCTGAGCGGTATCCACAGCCTGTGTACGTCCGCCGGCTCGAACTGGTCGACTTCCGCTCGTACGAGCGGGTCGGCGTCGATCTGGAGCCGGGGCCGAACGTGCTGGTCGGCGCGAACGGCGTCGGCAAGACCAACCTGGTCGAGGCGTTGGGCTACGTGGCGACCCTGGATTCGCACCGGGTCGCCACGGACGCTCCGCTGGTCCGGATGGGCGCCACCTCGGCGGTGATCCGCTGCGCGGTGGTGCACGAGGGCCGGGAGCTCCTGATCGAGCTGGAGATCGTCCCGGGCAAGGCCAACCGGGCCCGGCTGGGCCGGTCCCCGGCCCGCCGCGCCCGGGACGTGCTCGGCGCGCTGCGGCTGGTGCTCTTCGCTCCGGAGGACCTGGAACTGGTCCGCGGCGACCCGGCCGAGCGCCGGCGCTACCTGGACGACCTGCTGGTCACCCGCCAGCCCCGGTACGCCGGGGTGCGCGCCGACTACGAGCGGGTGGTCAAGCAGCGCAACGCGCTGCTGCGGACGGCGTACCTGGCCCGGAAGACGGGCGGCACGCGGGGCGGGGACCTGTCCACCCTCGCCGTCTGGGACACCCACCTGGCGCACCACGGCGCGGAGCTGCTCGCCGGCCGGCTGGAGCTGGTCGCCGCGCTGACCCCGCACGTGGCGAAGGCGTACGACGCGGTGGCGGCGGGCCGGGGCGCGGCGGGGATCGCGTACCGGCCGTCGGTGGAGCTGCCCGAGTCGACCACCGACCGGGCGGCGCTGGTCGAGGCGCTCGCCGAGGCGCTGACCGCGAACCGGTCGGCGGAGATCGAACGGGGCACCACGCTGGTGGGCCCGCACCGGGACGACCTGGCGCTCACCCTCGGCCCGCTGCCCGCCAAGGGGTACGCCAGCCACGGCGAGTCCTGGTCGTACGCGCTGGCGCTGCGGCTGGCCGGGTACGACCTGCTGCGCGCCGACGGGATCGAGCCGGTGCTGGTGCTGGACGACGTCTTCGCCGAGTTGGACGCCGGCCGGCGGGAGCGGCTGGCCGAGCTGGTCGGCGGCGCGAGCCAGCTCCTGGTGACCTGCGCGGTGGATGACGACGTGCCGGCGACCCTGCGGGGCACCCGGTACGCGGTGGGCGAGGGGACGGTACGTCGTGTCGGATGAGGTGCAGCTCCCGCCCGCCCGGCTGGGGCCGGGACGCGATGCGCGTACCCCTGAGGGACCGGAACCGAAGCCGGGCGGCGAGGCCGGCGCGGACCTGCCGGACGGGGCGTCCGGGCCGGAGTTGGCCCGGGCGGTGCTGGACGCGGCGAAGGCCCGCCGGCAGGCGGCGGGCGGCCGGCGGCGCAGCGCGGTCCGCGGCGACGGCGAGAAGCGGCTGCGCGGCTACTCGGGCCCCGGGCCGGACCCGCGCGACCCGCAGCCGCTCGGCGCGGTGCTGGACAAGCTGGTCAAGGCGCGCGGCTGGCAGCAGCCGGCGGCGGAGGCGACGGTCTTCGGCGCGTGGGAGCGGGTGGTCGGGCCGGAGGTGGCGCAGCACAGCCGCCCGGTGAAGCTGGAGAACGGCGAGCTGACCGTGGAGGCCCGCTCGACGGCCTGGGCCACCCAGCTGCGGCTGCTCGCCGGCTCGCTGCTCAAGCAGATCGCCAGCGAGGTGGGCCACAACGTGGTGCGCAAGCTGCACATCCACGGCCCGGCCGCGCCCTCCTGGTCGCGCGGCCCACGCCGGGTGCGCGGCCGCGGCCCCCGCGACACCTACGGCTGACCGTCACCGGTCGGCGCGGCGGGCCTCCCGCTGAGCGCGCTTGAGCTCCCGCTGCTCGCGGCTCCACTGCTTGCGTCGCTCCAGGTCCTGCTTCCACGCCTCGCGGGCCAGCCGCGAGCCGCCCTGCACCGCGCCCTGTACCTGGGAGGGGCCGGCGAGGTTCTGGAACACCCAGCCCATCAGGCGACCGCCCTTGCCGGAAGCGTCGCCCACCTGCTCGTCGTCGCTCATCCGTCTGCCATCTCCCTCGCCGACCGCACATAATTGGTGTACCAATAATTGGTACACCAATCATTGCTACGATCGCAACGACGACGAGGAGGACGTGGGTGGCCGACCGGATCGAGGGCGATCCCCTGGCGCTGGAGGAGCAGGTGTGCTTCGCGCTCTCCGTCGCCGCGCGCGGCGTCGTCGCGGTCTACCGCCCGCTGCTGGAGCCGATGGGGCTCACCCATCCGCAGTACCTGGTCATGCTGGCGCTCTGGCAGCACGCGCCGCTGTCCGTGCGGGAGTTGAGCCGGCTGCTCCAGCTCGACCCGGGCACGCTGTCACCGCTGCTGAAGCGCCTGGAGGCCGCCGGCTACGTGCGGCGGGAGCGGGACGCGTCCGACGAGCGCAGCCTGGCCGTCACGCTCACCGCCAGCGGTCAGGCCCTCCGGGCACAGGCCGAGCGGATCCCGCCGGCGATCGTGCAGCGGCTCGGCCTGCCGCTGGCGGACCTGCGGCACCTGCACACCGTGCTGACCGAGGTGATCGCGGCGGCCAACCGGGCCGCGACGGCCGAGCCCGGCGCCGCGCAGCCTGGTCAGGCGTCGGCGTAGACCGCGAAGCCGCGCTCGGCGCAGCGCCGGTAGAAGGCGGCGAGCACGCTCAGCTCGGCACAGGTGAAGTTCCACTGCGGCGGTTCGCCACTCTCGTCACGCAGCTTGTCCAGCCGGCTTTCCAGCCAGCGGAGCTGCTGCTCGGCCAGCCGCCCGTCGCCGAGCAGCGACCGCAGTACCTCGCTCACCGACTCGAAGGTGACCGACTCACCGAACGGGCGGTGCCGGGCGATGAACTTCTCCACGCCGTCGGCGATCCAGGCGCAGCCGTCCGGGTCGATCACCGGGTCCTCGTCCTCGGCCGAGTTCTCCGTGGCGTAGAGCACATTTTCCAGGCCGAGGATGAGGTCGACCAGCTCGGTGTAAGCGGTCGCCCGCACTGTGCCGGTCTTCGCGATCAACTCGGCCAGCGCGGCGGTCGGGGCCGAGATGCGTGGCATGTCCACGATCTCGCCGAAGTCGACGAACTCGGCCGGAGCGACCGGATCGTAGAAGCGGCCGGTCCGCGGCCAGTGCACCGCGACGTTGTCCAGCCCCATCTGGCGTCACCTCTCAGCAAGCACGTTGTCCGACCGATCGGGTCGATCGTCCCGGTTCCGGCCACGAAAGATCAAGACCGCCGCGGCAGCGCCGCAAAAGGTACGGCACGGCAGGTCCCACCGCGACCCCCGGTCGGTCACCTGCCGGTGCCGATCCGGTGCCGGTCGCGCCCTCGATCAGGGCCTCGCGTGTAGGGGGAGTCGCGGACAGCGCGATTCGGCCCCCTACGGCAATCTCAGCCGCCCCGCAGGGGGTGCCGAGTGGCGGTTTGGTCGGCTGCGCAGAGTAAGATTGACGGCGAGACGAAAGACCCGACACGGAGCGGCGGACAGGGGCCCCAGGGCCCTTGATCATTGTCCCGCATCGGGTCGAGCCGATCGCGATCCGCGGGCAACCGCGGCGACCGGCGTACGCGTTCCGTGACCTGGAGATCTTCCGGACCGGTCCGCGCGCGCCGACGTCGCGTCCTGTCCGCCGAACCCGCGCCCCGCGCTCTGGCGCGGTCGGTGCGAGAAAGTGGCCGAGGGTGGCAGCGGAGGACAACAAGAAGTACGGCGCCGAGTCGATCACCGTTCTCGAGGGCCTGGAGGCGGTCCGGAAGCGGCCCGGTATGTACATCGGGTCCACCGGTGAACGCGGCCTGCACCACCTCGTGTGGGAGGTCGTCGACAACGCGGTGGACGAGGCGCTGGCCGGCTACTGCGACACCATCGACGTGGTGCTGCTGGCCGACGGCGGGGTTCGGGTCACCGACAACGGGCGCGGCTTCCCGGTCGACCTCCACCCGAAGCTGAAGAAGCCGGGTGTCGAGGTCGCGCTGACCGTGCTGCACGCGGGCGGCAAGTTCGACGGCAAGGCGTACGCGGTCTCCGGCGGCCTGCACGGCGTCGGCGTGTCGGTAGTGAACGCGCTCTCCACCCGGATGGCCGTGGAGATCCACAAGGACGGCTTCGTCTGGCGGCAGCAGTACCACAACTCGAAGCCGAGCGCGCTGGAGAAGGGCGAGACGACCGACCGCACCGGCTCGGCGGTCTCCTTCTGGCCCGACGCCGACGTGTTCGAGACGGTCGACTTCGACTTCCAGACCATCTACCGGCGCCTGCAGGAGATGGCCTTCCTCAATCGGGGCCTCACCATCCACCTGCTCGACGAGCGGGTCGAGGAGGGCGAGGAGGGCAAGCCCCGCGAGGTGACCTTCCTCTACAAGGGCGGCATCGCCGACTTCGTCCGGCACCTCAACGCCTCGAAGAACCCGATCCACAAGACGGTGGTCGAGTTCGGCGCCGAGGAGGAGGGCATGTCGGTCGAGATCGCCATGCAGTGGAACGAGTCGTACGGCGAGTCGGTCTACACCTTCGCCAACACGATCAACACGCACGAGGGCGGCACCCACGAGGAGGGCTTCCGGGCCGCGCTGACCAGCGTGGTCAACCGCTACGGCGCGGACAAGAAGCTGCTCAAGAGCGACGAGAAGCTCTCCGGCGAGGACATCCGCGAGGGCCTGGCCGCGATCATCTCGGTCAAGCTGGCCAACCCGCAGTTCGAGGGTCAGACCAAGACCAAGCTCGGCAACACCCCGGTGAAGAGCTTCGTGCAGCGGGTCTGCAACGAGTGGCTGGTCGACTGGTTCGACCGCAACCCGGCCGAGGCCAAGACCATCATTCAGAAGGCGTCCCAGGCGGCCCGGGCCCGGATCGCCGCCCAGCAGGCGCGCAAGCTGGCCCGGCGCAAGTCGCTGCTGGAGTCCGGCTCGATGCCGGGCAAGCTGGCCGACTGCCAGTCCACCGACCCGCGCGAGTCCGAGGTGTTCATCGTCGAGGGTGACTCCGCCGGCGGCTCGGCCAAGCAGGGGCGCGACCCGCGTACCCAGGCGATCCTGCCGATCCGCGGCAAGATCCTCAACGTGGAGAAGGCCCGGATCGACCGGGTGCTGAAGAACAACGAGGTCCAGGCGCTCATCACCGCGCTGGGCACCGGCATCCACGACGACTTCGACATCGAGAAGCTGCGCTACCACAAGATCGTGCTGATGGCCGACGCCGACGTCGACGGCCAGCACATCCAGACGCTGCTGCTCACCCTGCTGTTCCGCTTCATGCGACCACTGGTCGAGCTGGGCCACGTCTACCTGGCCGCCCCGCCGCTCTACAAGATCAAGTGGAACAAGAAGGGCGACGACGCGCAGTACGCGTACTCGGACCGCGAGCGGGACGGGCTCATCGCGCTGCGCCAGCAGAAGAAGCCCAACGCCCGGCCGGACGACATCCAGCGGTTCAAGGGCCTCGGCGAGATGAACTACCCCGAGCTGTGGGAGACCACGATGAACCCGGCCACCCGCACCCTGCGTCAGGTGACGCTCGACGACGCCGCAACCGCCGACGAGCTGTTCAGCGTGTTGATGGGCGAGGACGTCGAGGCGCGCCGGTCGTTCATCCAGCGCAACGCCAAGGACGTGCGGTTCCTGGACATCTGACGGACCGGGCCGGGTCGGCCGGTGATCCACCGGCCGACCCGGCGATCCACAGAGTTATCCACAGCCTGGCCGGTTTCCACAGCCGTTATCCACAGCACGAAAACGACTCTGAGTCTGATAAGGGTTAACAGTGACCGATACTCCCGAGTCCACCCCGAACGAGCCGGAGACCCCGGAGACACTGGCCGCGGTCGTGGCGCACGACCGGATCGAGCCGGTCGGCCTCGAGGTCGAGATGCAGCGCTCGTACCTCGACTACGCGATGAGCGTGATCGTCGGGCGGGCCCTGCCGGACGTCCGGGACGGGCTCAAGCCGGTCCACCGCAAGATCCTCTACGCCATGTTCGACTCCGGCTACCGGCCGGACCGCGGCTACGTGAAGTGCTCCCGTGTCGTCGGTGACGTGATGGGTCAGTTCCACCCGCACGGCGACTCGGCCATCTACGACGCGCTGGTCCGGATGGCGCAGCCCTGGTCGCTGCGCTACCCGCTGGTCGACGGCAACGGCAACTTCGGCTCGCCGGGCAACGACCCGGCCGCCGCCATGCGGTACACCGAGTGCAAGCTCGACCCGCTGGCCATGGAGATGCTCCGGGACATCGACGAGGACACCGTCGACCTCCAGGACAACTACGACGGCCGGGCCAAGGAACCCACCATCCTGCCGTCCCGCATCCCCAACCTGCTGATCAACGGCTCCGAGGGCATCGCGGTCGGCATGGCCACCAAGATCCCGCCGCACAACCTGCGCGAGATCGGCGCGGCCGTGCAGTGGTGCCTGGAGAACCCGGAGGCCGACGAGGCCACCACCCTCGAGGCGCTGCTGGAGATCGTCAAGGGCCCGGACTTCCCGACCCACGGCCTGATCGTCGGCCAGGCCGGCATCCAGGACGCCTACCGTACCGGGCGCGGCTCGATCCGGATGCGGGCCGTGGTCGAGGTCGAGGAGGACAAGCGCGGCCGGCCGGCGCTGGTGGTCAGCGAGCTGCCCTACCAGGTCAACCCGGACAACCTGGCCGAGCGGATCGCCGAGCTGATCAAGGAGGGGAAGCTCGCCGGCATCGCCGACATCCGCGACGAGTCCTCCGGCCGTACCGGCATGCGGATCGTGCTCGTGCTCAAGCGCGACGCGGTCGCCAAGGTGGTGCTGAACAACCTCTACAAGCACACCCAGCTCCAGGAGACCTTCGGCGCCAACATGCTGGCGCTGGTCGACGGCGTGCCGCGCACGCTCAACCTGGCCCAGTTCCTCCGCTACTACGTCGAGCACCAGATCGAGGTCATCCGCCGGCGGACCGCGTTCCGGCTGCGCAAGGCCGAGGAGCGGGCGCACATCCTGCGCGGTCTGGCCAAGGCGCTGGACGCCCTCGACGATGTGATCGCCCTGATCCGGCGCTCGCCCACGGTCGAGGACGCTCGCCAGGGCCTGATCCGGCTGCTGGACATCGACGAGGTCCAGGCGACCGCGATCCTGGACATGCAGCTGCGCCGGCTGGCCGCCCTGGAGCGGCAGCGGATCCTGGACGACCTGACCAAGCTCGAGGTGGAGATCGCCGACCTCAAGGACATCCTGGCCAAGCCCGAGCGGCAGCGGCGGATCGTCTCCGAGGAGCTGGGCGAGATCGTCGCCAAGTGGGGCGACGACCGGCGCACCAAGATCGTGCCGTTCGACGGCGAGGTCTCGATGGAGGACCTCATCGCCCGCGAGGACGTGGTCGTCACGATCACCCGCACCGGCTACGCCAAGCGCACCAAGGTCGACCTCTACCGCTCGCAGCGGCGCGGCGGCAAGGGCGTCAGCGGGGCGACGCTGCGGCAGGACGACATTGTCAGCCACTTCTTCGTATGCTCCACACACGACTGGATTCTGTTCTTCACGAACAAGGGCCGGGTCTACCGGGCCAAGGCGTACGAGCTTCCCGAAGCCAGTAGGGTGGCCAAGGGCCAGCACGTGGCCAACCTGCTCGCCTTCCAAGCGGACGAGCAGATCGCGCAGATCATCGAAATTCCGAACTACCAGGTGGCCCCCTACCTGGTACTGGCCACGAAGAACGGCCTGGTGAAGAAGACGCGGCTCGAGGAGTTCGACTCCAACCGTTCCGGCGGAGTCATCGCGATCAACCTGCGCGATGAGGACGAGCTGGTCGGTGCTGCCCTCGTCGCACCCACCGACGACCTGCTGCTGGTCTCCAAGAACGCTCAGGCCATCCGCTTCAACGCCAGCGACGAGGCGCTCCGCCCGATGGGCCGGGCCACCTCGGGCGTGATCGGCATGCGGTTCAGCGAGGAGGATGTCCTGCTGGCGATGGAGGTCGTCCGCGAGGGCATGGAAATGGACGTGCTGGTCGCGACGAACGGCGGATACGCGAAACGTACTCCGATCGAGGAATACCCGGTCCAGGGCCGGGGAGGTAAGGGCGTGCTGACTGCGAAGATCACCGAGCGACGCGGTGGTCTGGTCGGCGCGGTGGTGATCAGCCCGGACGACGAGCTGTTCGCCATCACCAGCAACGGTGGCGTCATCCGGACTCCGGTGAAGCCTGTACGCCGTACGCGGGACCGGAACACAATGGGGGTCAAGCTGATGGACCTCCCGGACGGCGTGACTATCGTGGCGATTGCTCGCAATGCCGACGAGCCTGACGAACAGGACTAGTTGATGACGGAGACACAGGCGAAGTCGGGGAACAAGGGGACCTCGGCCAACCCGGTCGACGAGGAGGCCGCACAGGGCGGCACACCAGCGACCGGCCGCGCGGCCGTGGGCCGGGCCACCGTCCCCGCCGACGCGCCTGCCCCGAAGTTCACCCGGGCACCCGGCATGGTCCCGCCGCCGGAGACGCCCGGCGAGGACTCGCGGCCGTCCGACCAGGCCGAGACCAAGGTCGACGCGCCGACGTCGGCCGACGGCCTGGCCGCCCCGGCCGCGGCGAAGCCCGCCACGACCCCGCAGCCGCCCAAGCCGGCCGCGGCCGCCGCGCCGTCCCCCGGCACCACCGGCACGCAGCCGCGCGTCGGAGGCGGCCTGGGCACCGCGCCGAAGCCGTCGCCGGACGGCGGTCGTCCGGGCGCCACAGGCCGCCCCGCCAACGGGGGCGGCCTGCCGCCGGGCATCAGCGGCGCCGCCGCCGTGGGGGCCGCCCGGGTGGGTGAGGCGGTACGCGCCGCGCGTACCTCCGTGACCTCGGCCGCGTCGCGCGGGCCGCGCCGGGCCCGGCTGAACCTCAAGCGGATCGACCCGTGGTCCGTGATGAAGTTCGCGTTCGCGGTCTCGGTGGTGCTCTTCATCGTGGTGGTCGTCGCCACCTCGGTGCTCTACCTGGCCCTGGACGCGATGGGCGTGTTCAAGAGCGTCAACGACAGCCTCACCGACCTGGTGAACGCCGGCGGCGGCCAGGGCGGCGGCGGCTTCCGGATCACGGCCAAGGGCGTGATCCTCAGCTCCGCGCTGATCGGCCTGGTCAACGTCGTGCTCTTCACCGCGCTGGCCACGCTGGGCGCGTTCGTCTACAACGTCTGCGCCGACCTGGTCGGCGGGATCGAGCTGACGCTCGCCGAGCGGGACTGAGCCTGACGACGACGCCGGGGCACCGCGTAAAGCGGTCGCCCCGGCGTCGCATGTCCGGGTAGGTTCATGGTGGCGCGGGTGAGCGCGCCGCCACGGCCCCCCGATTTGGGGGCCACGGCGGCGATGGGTTAACCTTGCTCGTCGCTACGCGGGGCTATAGCTCAGTCGGTTAGAGCGCAGAGCTGATAACTCTGAGGTCGCTGGTTCGATTCCAGCTAGCCCCACCGCACATCGTCCGACGGTAGTCGAGCGCGAGGGGTCAAGCCCATGTTCAAGAAGCTCCTGATCCTGGCCAGCGTCGTCGGCGTGGCCGCCGTCGTGGCCAAGAAGATCAAGGCCTCTAACGACGAGCGCGCTCTCTGGCACGAGGCGACCACCGCGCCCGACCTGCGCTGACCGCGCCTCCTCCGACTGCCAGCACCGGGCGAATGCGCCCGCCTCGGGGCCCTAGCTCAACTGGCAGAGCACTGCCTTTGCAAGGCAGGGGTTAGGGGTTCAAGTCCCCTGGGCTCCACTCTTACCGCCTCTGACCAGGCGTTTTCTCCAGGCAAGATCAAGCGGCACAGATCCGGCACAATCCAGCATTGATCTTGCGCCCTGTCAGCCTCGCGGCTTCCTCGCAGCGGCTTGCAGGATCGAGCCCACCAGGCCGCGTTGGCGCTCGGCTTCGACCACCAGTGCACGTACGTCTCCGGCGTGGTCTGCAGCGTCTTGTGCCGGAGTAGCCGCTGCACTTCCTGTGGCTCCGCGTGGTTCGTGATTAGCGTGGTCAACCCGTTGGTTCCCTCGCAGTGGCGTCCGTGACAGGGGAGTCTCGGAACGTTGGGTGACACTTTCTGGCTAGCGGGGCGGTGACGGCGGTTCGGGTGGGCGTCCTCGGGCGCGGGCTGTATCGGATAGGGCGATCGCGGCTAGGACGAGAGCAGCGGCGATGGCGATCACCAGCCGCGGCGCCCGGATCATCGCCGGTGAGATGGCGGCGAGCACCAGGACACCGATCAGCCGGTTTCGGGAAACGCGGGCGAAGACCGCGTACTCGAAGATGCCGCGCCCGGCCAGGAACAGCGCGGGTCCGCCGAGGATCATGGCGATCCAGACCGGCTCTGCGTGTCCGAACGGGTGGTCGAGGATGTGATCGACGCCAGTTGGCGGTGATGACGACGCCGGCCACCATGATCGGGTGGGAGTAGGTCGCCGAGATGCTGATTCGGAGCGGATCGGGGGCGGCTGCGATGGCTTCCGCCAACAGCTCCCCGGCGCGGTAGATATAGATCCGCCACAACAGCACGGTGGTGGTGAACGACACCAAGGCTGCAACGCTGTGCTCGGCCCCGAAGCCACTGGTGCCGAACGCCAGACCCGTGACCAGGATCAACTCGCCGAGCGCAATGATGAAAAACTGCCGGAAGCGCTCGGCCAAATGCTCGCCCAGGATCGCAAGCTCCGATCGCGCAAGGCGACCCAACCCCGGTGTGGGCAAGCGGAGTGCGGTCGTCGTGTAGTCGACGGCCACCGCCAGCGCCCACAGCGCCAGACGCGCCCTATCGTGCGCGACGGCTCCCGCGATCCACGGCACGGCGGACACGCCGGACCAGAAGAGTAACCGCAGGAAGACGCGCTGCGCCTCGTGGCCACGCACCAGGAGCGCGAGGACGACGCTGGAGCCAATCTGAACGGCAACGTACGCGCCCGCGAAGAATGGGCCCCGCTCGCGGAACGCCTCAGGCGCCGCGGCGGCCATCACCAGGACGCCAAGCATGGACGCGATGACCAGCAGCTGTATTGGCGGTCGTTGCGGATCGAACGTGTCGGTTGCCCCCGCAACGCGGGACCAGACCCACCACAGGGCCAGCAACAACACCAGCGTCTGGATGGTGCCGATCCACGTCAGATTCTGGAGCAGCCCCTGCGTGACCCGGAAGAGCGCGAGGACGAACACCAGGTCGAAGAACAGTTCCAGGAACGTTGCCTGCTGAGGCTGCCCCGGTCTCCGCAGCGGCCCGCCCGCCCTACTCATCGCCAAAGGCTCGCCCGCTTCTGCCGTTATTGTCCTTCTTGAACCAGTCGTACCATGCGACGGCTGTGGTGGATGCGGATGTGCTGCCATGGCCTGGGTCGAGCGGCGGCGTGCTACAGGCAGGGAAGTGTCAGCCCGGTTGAACCCGCCCAGATCTGTCCCAGCACATGCACGACAGCTGGCCTTGGTTGCTATGTGGTCCTGGTTGCGGGCGGTCTCTGGTCGTCGGCGGATCGTCAGCACCAGGTGACACTTCCGGCTAGCCGGGTGGTGACGGCGGCCCGGGCGGGCGTCTGCGAGCGCGGGCTGCGTCGGATATGGCGATCCCGGTCAGGACGACGGCAGCAGCGGTGGCGACCACGACTGGCGGAAGGGGGAGCATCGCCGGTGTCAGGGCGGCCAGCGCAAGGACGCCGATCGGTCGGGACCGGGACACGCGGCCGAATACCGCGTGCTCGAAGCGGGCGCGCCCGGCCAGGTACAGCGCGGGTCCGCCGAGGATGACGACGATCCAGGCCGGTGGGGTGTGCCCGAGTGGATGGGCGATGACGAGTTCGTCGCCGACGGCTGCAGCGACCACGCCGGCCACCATGACCAGGTGGGCGTATGACGCCCATCGGGCGAGGCGGACCGGGTCGGCAGACACGGCAATCGCTTCCGCCAGGACCTGCCCGGCGCGGTAGATGTAGATCCGCCACAGCAGCACGGTGGTCGCGACCGACACTGCGAACGCGGCGACCCTGTCCGCCGTGAAGCCGCCGCTGCTCAGCGTCAGTCCGGTAACGAGGATCAGCTCGCCGAGCGCGATGATGAAGAACTGCCGGTAGCGCTCGGACAGATGCTCGCCCGAGATCACAAGGTCTTGTTTGGGCGTACGGCCCGCCCCGGGGGTGGGGAAGCCGATTCTGCCTGCCGTGTGGTCAAGGACCACCGCGAGTGCCCACAACGCGCCACGCGCCGTACTGTGCACGAGCGCCCCCGCGATCCACGGCAGCGCCGACAGGCCGTACCAGAACAGCCCGCGCATGCCGATGCGCTGCAGTTCGTGGCCACGCAGAACGGCCACGAGGACGAGCCCGCGGCCGAGTTGGATGGCGACGTAGGCGCCTGCGAAGAACAGGCCCGTGTCGCCGAATGCCTCGGGCACCGCGGCCGCCATCACCAGGCTGCCGACCATGGTCGCGATGACCAGCGCCTGGACTACCGGTCGTTCCGGGTCCGTCCGGTCGGTCAGCCACGCGGTGCTGGACCAGACCCACCACATGGCCCCCAACAGCACCAGCGCCCGGAAGGCACCGCTCCACCCGAGATCCTCGGCCAGGCCGCGCGAGAGCTGAGAGAGCGCGAGGACGAACACCAGGTCGAAGAAGAGTTCCAGGAACGTGGCCCGCTGTGGATCCCCGGCTTTCCGCATCAGCTCGGCCGCGCTGCTCGTCGTCATCGGCTCGCCCGTTCTGCCAGCTCTGCTCCAGGTTTGGGGGGATTCTGACATGCGGTAGCGGCGGTGACCGCGGACGTGCTGCCGTGGACTGGACCGAGCGACCCGCGTTACACGGACGGGCGACGGTCGAGGCCGCGATCGGAAGGCTTCGGGGCTCCGCCGGGACCACCCAGCGCGTGCATTCGTCTTACTCTCAGCCCATGCCGCAACAGGTCCTGGCCCGCGCCGCAGTAGCCGGGCTGGTGCTGGTCGGTGTTGTGGCCCTGTGTGCTCCGAGGGTGCACGAACTTACGCAGAATTCCGGCCCGCTTGAGGAGATCCCGTGCACAGAAAGCGATCACCGCTTGGCCGAGCAGTTGACACGAGATCCTGTGCTGACCTCGCCTCCGCCCGGCACCACCCTCGACCGCATCGAACAGTTCCCCTGCGGCGATGAGAGCGACCGATGGGGGCGTGTCAGTGCGGACATCGGCCTGCCGCCGGGCACGACGATGGACCCGGTTCTCACCCACTACCGCACCCTGCTGACAGCGGGTCATTGGAGAATCTCGCCAGAGCCAGGACAGACGAACCTGTTCTGCGCGGACCGCGTGATCAACGGGCAACAGGTCCGTCTGCTCCTCGGGTACGGGCGGGCTATGCCCGGTCCACTCACCTACGGGGAGATTGTGATTGAGATCAGCTTTCCACCCCGTCGGGAAAACCTTGGCTGCCACAGATGACGACATGCCCCGGCTGGTCCCCCGGCATATGACGACGGCCGCGTTGCCCGAGAGGATGACCATGACCTCCACCTGCACGATGACCGCGGAAGCCGTTGCCCTGCAACACTTCCTCGACGCCCAGCGGGCCAGTGCGCTCGCGATCCTCGACGGGCTCACCGACGAGCAGTTGCGGACCTCGATCCTGCCCTCGGGGTGGACGCCGCTCGGGCTGATCAAGCATCTGGGTTATGCCGAGCGCCACTGGTTCCAAAGGGTGTTCCGCGGAACCGCGGTCGATGTGCCATGGCCCGATGACGACGAGGGGCTGATGACCGCGGCGCATCCGGTGGCGGAGGTGTTCGCCTTCTATCGGGAGCAGTGCGAACGAGCTGACGCCCTGCTGGCCACCACGCCGCTGGACGCGAAGCCGGTCGGTCGACACGGCGGTGACCTGGACGACGAGGTCGCCGATCTGCGCGCGATCGTTCTCCACATGATCGAGGAGACCGCCCGGCATCTCGGCCACCTCGACGTCGCGCGCGAGCTCCTCGACGGTCGCACCGGCCTCGGGCCGCGCTAACACCAACTCCTTGCCGGCCGCGCCGGCGTCGCGGGTCGTGCCACTGACGGTTCAGCCTAGGCGGTCGAGGAACTCCCGCGAGCGGCGTACCACCAGCGCCGTGGCGTCCGCGTCGTAGGACGGCAGCGAGCTGTCGGTGAACAGGTGTGCCTCGCCCGGGTAGACGAACAGCTCGCCCCGCTCGGGTCCGACGATGCCGACCAGCTCGCGGGCGGAGTCGACGTCGCCTTCCAGGGCGAAGAACGGGTCCTTGTCCATGCCGTGGATCTGCACCGGGACGCCGTCCGGCCACGGACCGACGGCCCACTCGCCGGTGACCGGCAGGCAGGACTCGTAGAGCAGGGCGCCGCGGGCGTTGGGCCGGGTCTGGGCGAGTCGCTGGGCGGTGGCGGCACCCCAGGAGAAGCCGGCGTAGACGAGATCCTTCGGCAGGTCGGCCACGATCCGGTCGGCGCGGTCGTCGAGCACCTCGCCGCCGATGCGCTTCGTCAGGGCGGCGCCGTCCTGGAGGGTCGCCGGCCGCTCGCCGTCGAACAGGTCGGGGGTGTGCACGGTGTGCCCGCCGGCGCGCAGTTGGTCGGCGAACGCGCGTACGCCGTCGGTGAGCCCCTGCAGGTGATGGAAGAGAACGATGTCGGCCATCTCTAGACTCCTGTCAACGAACCAGAGCGATCGAATGATCCAGAATTGTAGAACGGTCGAGAAATGTCGGTCAATCAGCAGATCCCGGATTACGACCTCGACGAGATGCTCGTGGTCACCACGCCCGAGCAGCTGCGCGCCCTCGCCGACCCGCTGCGCGCCACCCTCCTGGAGCTGGTCCTGGAGCGGGCCGCCACGGTCAACGAGATGGCGCGGGCGGTCGACCGTCCGAAGAGCAGCGTGGCCTACCACGTGAACCTGCTGGTCGACGCCGGCCTGCTCCAGGTGGTGCGGACCCGGCGGGTCCGGGCTATCGAGGAGCGTTTCTACGGCCGGGTCGCCCGCACCTTCTACGTCGGTGTGCTCAACCGGCCGGAGGACAAGCAGGTCGCGGCGCGCATCAACGGCCTCGCCGAGGCGGCCGCCGAGGCCGCCGCGGCCCACGCCGCCGACGACCTGCGGTGCACGCTCGTGCACGCGCGCATCCCGATCGAGGAGGTGCGGGCGTTCTGGGCGGAGGTCCAGGAGCTCGCCCGCCGCTTCGCCCAGATCCCCCGCTCCGGCGACCAGGTGTACGGCTTCGTCGCCGGCCTCTACCCCACCGACGCGCCCACCCTCCCGGACACCGAGCACGACCCGGCCGACCGGCCCGACGGTCAGTAGTGGTGGACGGCGTCGTGGAGCACGTCGGCGACGAGCTGCCAGGACGGCTGGGCCGGTCCCGGTCGGCCGGCCCGGCGCTGGAGGCGTACCCGGTCGCGGAGCTGGGTGGCGCAGGCCGCCAGGAACTGGTCGAGTTCCAGGTTCACCACGGCGTCCGGTGCCCGGGCCACGTCATCGGCGAGCCACTGCAGCCAGGTGACCAGGTCGTCGGCGCTCTCGACGGGCTTACGCGGGCGGTCGTCGTCGGTCATTCGTCCCTCCTCGGGCCCGCCGGTTGCCGGCGGAGCACCACGACCGTGTCTACCCGCCGGCGCGCGGTTCAGCGGGCGGCGTCGGCGAGCACCTCGCGCAGCGCGTGGGAGGTCTGCCGGACGATCCCCGGGTTGGTGTCCCAGTAGTAGGGCAGGGCGATCACCGCCTGGAGCAGCGCCCAGCCCCGGCCGCGCAGCCAGGAGGCGTCGTCGACGGCCAGTTCGGCACGGAACCGGGCGCGACTGCGGCCGGTGAAGACGTTCCACGCCGGTTGCAGGTCGCAGGCCGGGTCGCCGACGTTGAGCCCGCCGAAGTCGATGACCGCGGAGAGCCGGCCGTCGACCACCAGCAGGTTGCCGGGCAGCAGGTCACCGTGCAGCCAGAGTCCCGGCCCGTCCCAGGCCGGTGCGTCCAGCGACTCCTGCCAGGCGCGCAGCACCGCGTCACCGTCGACCCGGTTGCCGAGCCGGCGTACCGCGTCGCGCACCCCCTCGTCCAGTTCGGCGAGGTCGGCGCCGCGGGAGCGGGGCGGCCGGGGGTACGCGCCGGTGGTGTCGATCCGCCGCAGCGCGGCGACGAAGCCGGCCAGGTCGACCGCCGCCCGGTCCAGGTCGTACAGGGCGGCGCTGGCGTTCTCGCCCGGCAACCACCGGTAGACGGACCAGTCGAAGGGGTAACCCTCGACGGGACGGCCCATGGCCAGCGGCACGGGCACGGCGAGCGGCAGGTGCGGGGCCAGCCGGGGCAGCCACTCGGCCTCCCGAGCCGCCTGCTCGGTGGCCCAGCCGATCCGGGGCAGCCGTACCGCCAGGTCGTCGCCGAGCCGGTAGACGTCGTGGTCCGTCCCGTACGAGCGAACGAGGCGGAGCGGCCGGTCGGCCCAGTGCGGGAACTGCCCGGCGAGCAGCCGGCGGACCAGGTCGACGTCGGTCAGCACCTCGTCGGCGTGCATCTTCATCCGGCTCACGGCGACGATCATGGAGCGGCCCCGGTGCGGGACGCAACCGAGTTCAGTCCGCCCGGCGGCGCCAGGTCAGCGTCATGCCGAGGATCACCAGGCCGGCCGGCAGCGCCGCCACCAGCAGTCCGCGCCACAGCGCCAGCCGCAGGCGCAGGGTGAGCCGGCGGTCCGGTTCCCGGGTCACCGTGTACTGCTGGCCGACGTCGGGGTCGAGCCGGCAGGTGAGGCGGTAGCGGCCGGCGGCCGGGGCGGCGAAGGTCGACACCCAGGTCCAGAGGGTATCGTCGGTGGCCACCTCGGTCCACCGGACCACGTGCCCGGGCTCGCCCGCCGGCACCGGCCGCCCGTCCGGGCCGGTCACCCGGCACCGGTCACGGTCCGGGGCGCTCGTCGGCCGGGTGGCCCAGATGGCGTACCGGCCGGGGTCGACGTCGACGGTGAGGTTGTCGTAGCGCTGGCCGGAGAGCCGGAGCGGGAGGGGCGTGGGCTCGGCGTCCGGTGAGAGGGCCCGTTGGACGGCCGGCACGGCGGTCAGCAGGCCGAGGCAGCCGACCAGCACGAGGACGCCGGCCACCGCCAGCGCCAGCCGTCTGCCCATGGGGGCAGGGTAGTGCCGGGCCGGCGTGCCCGGCAGGCTAGCGTCGGTCCGTGAGCACCGGATCCCCGCGCGTCCTGCCGGCCGGGAGCGGCATCGGCGAGGCCGCCGCCGTCCTGCGTGCCGGCGGGCTGGTCGCCTTCCCCACCGAGACCGTCTACGGGCTGGGCGCGAACGCGCTGGACGCCCGGGCGGCGGCCCGGATCTTCGAGGCGAAGGCTCGCCCCAGCTTCGACCCGCTGATCACCCACCTGGCCGACGCCGCCGACCTGCCCGCGCTGGTCGGCGCGGTGCCGCCGGCGGTGGCCGCGCTGGTGGCGCGTTTCTGGCCCGGCCCGCTCACCCTGATCGTGGACCGGCCGGCGGTGATCCCGCCGATCGTCACGTCCGGGCTGGACACCATGGCGGTCCGGGTGCCGGACGAGCCGTCCGCGCGGGCGTTGATCGCCGCCGCCGGGGTGCCGGTGGCCGCGCCCAGCGCCAACCGGTTCGGGCAGCTCAGCCCCACCCGCGCGGAGCACGTGGTGACCGGGCTGGGCGCCGCCGTGGACGTGGTGCTCGACGGTGGTCCGACCCGGTGCGGGATCGAGTCGACCATCGTGGACGCCCGGGGCGAGCGGCCGGTGGTGCTCCGGCTGGGCGCGCTGCCGGTGGAGGCGCTGGTCGAGGCGGTCGGGCCGGTCGAGGTACGCCCGGGCAGCTCGGGCCAGCCGGTCGCGCCCGGGACGCTGGCCGCGCACTACGCCCCGCGTACCCCGTTGCGGTTGGGCGCGGCGGCCGACGGGGACGGCGGCCGGCGCGGGTTCCTGGCCTTCCGGGCGCCGCCGGCGCAGGGTGACTGGGCGGCGGTGGAGGTGCTGTCGCCCGAGGGCGACCTGACCGTGGCGGCCGCCCGGCTCTTCGACGCCCTGCACCGGCTCGACGCGACCGGGGTGACCGAGATCGTCGCCGAGCCGGTCCCGGACGTCGGCGTCGGCCGGGCGATCAACGACCGGCTGCGGCGCGCCGCCGCCACCTGGCGTTGACCCGTCAGAGGGCCAGTTCGCCGACCACCTGGTCTCCGCTCAGCTCGCCGGTGAGCCGGAAGCCGAGGCGGCGGTAGAAGCGCTCCGGGCCGTGCGGGCCGGGCGCCCAGGTGACGAACATCCGGTCCGCGCCCCGGCGGCGCAACTCGTCGGCGAGCGCCGCCACGGCGAACCGCCCGTAGCCCCGGCCCTGCTGGTCCGCGGCGATGTTCAGCCGCCACAGGCCGGAGCGGACGTCGATCGGGTCTCGACGCCACTGGATGTCGAGGAAGCCCATCAGGAAGCCCACCGGCCGGTCGTCGTCGACGATCAGCCGGGGCCAGGCGACCGCCGGCTGGGCGTACGCCTCGGCGAGCGACCGGGCGACCGGGGCGACCAGCCCTTCCTGGTCGGGACGGACGGCGATCGCGCAGGCGGCCAGGACGTTGTCCGGGGTGATCTGCTCAAGGCGAGGTGACGGCACGGCGGCACCCTAGCCGCCGACCCGGCCCGCGATCGATCCCATTTGCGCGGGCCGCATGGCTGCGACCGGCGGGGGTAGGAGTACGGGTAACAACCCCCCGAAAGTGAGGTGTCATGCCAATGCCGACCGCACGCGAGATCATGACCAACGACGTGAGCTGTGTCCGGGAGCAGGACGACCTCCGGACCGCCGCCCGGCGGATGGCCGAGCTCGGGGTGGGCTCGCTGCCGATCTGCGGCGACGACAACCGCCTCAAGGGCATGGTGACCGACCGGGACATCGTGGTGAAGGTGCTGGCCCAGGGCAAGGACCCCGGCGACGTGACCGCCGGTGAGCTGGCCCAGGGCGAGGCCGTGACCATCGGCGCGGACGACGACGCGGCCGAGATCCTGCGCACCATGGGCGAGCACAAGGTACGCCGGCTGCCGGTGATCGACGGGCATGAGCTCGTCGGCATCGTGGCCGTCGCCGACGTGGCCCGCTCGCTGCCGGAACGCCCGGTGGGCGACCTGATCGAGGCGATCTCCGAGCGCGCATGACCGCCACCGACGCACCCCTCGCCGCCCCTCCGGCCCGTGCCGAGTGGGGCGGCGAGCCGCGTCAGGGGGTCAGCGGCACGGTCTCGCCCCGGTGGATGGTGCGGACCTGCCGGATGAAGCCGCGCCGCCGGGCCTCCTCGACGAAGTGGCGCAGCGGGGAGCGGAACACCGGGTAGTCGTCGTAGTGGATCGGCACGGTGAGCCGGGGCCGGATCAGCTCCACCACGTCGGCGCCCTGCCGCGCGTCCATGGTGAGCAGGATGCCGGCGACTCTGGTGCCGCCGAGGTGGATCAGCATGGCGTCGATGTCCGGGAACCGTTCGGGGATCTGGGCGAGCTGCGGGCGGCGCAGGGTGTCGCCGGTGACGTAGAGCCGGAACCGGCGCTCGCCGGCGCGTTCCAGGTCGACCAGGGTGCCCATCACGTCGGGCATCAGCCGGTCCAGCACGCCGGGCCCGTGCTGGCCGGGCAGGGCGGTCAGCCGCAGCGTCTCGTCCCCGCGGTGCAGCTCGTACGAGCGCCAGGTGGGCAGGCCCTCCGCCGCCCGGAACCCCCACCGGCGCAGCTTCCGTTCCGCCGCGGGCGTGGTGACGATCGGCAGCGCCCGGTCCAGCTCGCGGCGGGCCACCCGGTCGAAGTGGTCGCCGTGCAGGTGGGACAGGACCACCGCGTCCAGCGTGGGCAGCTCGGGGATGGTCAGCGCCGGGTCGGTGCTCCGCTTCGACCAGAGCCCCTTGCCGAGGTAGGCGCGCTGCCCGCGATGCAGGAAGTTCGGGTCGGTGAGCAGGGTGAACCCGCCGATCCGCAGCACCGTGGTCGCCGTACCGATGAAGGTCGCCTCAGGCGTCATGCCCCTCGCCGTACCCCTGATCGGTCCCGCCATGCCGACGGGCCTCGCGCTGGGGGAGGCGGTCGACCAGCCGGGTCAGCGCGCCGTTGGCGAAGGTGGCGCCGAGCGCGGAGCCGGCGGCGATGGTCCAGCCCACCGGGCCGAGCGGGGTGCAGCCGAAGAACTGGCTGACCCCGGGTGTCTGCACCACGGCGATGAGGACGCCGACCGAGGCGGCGGTGGAGGCCAGCACGGTGGGGCTGGTGCCACCGGCCAGCACGGTCTGGCCGAGCTGGGTGCCGACCAGCGAGGCGAGCGCCACCGTGCCCGCCCGGCGCTCCCGGCCGGTCCACCGGGCGAGCGTCCAGCCGGCGGTCGCGCCCAGCGTGGTGGCTCCGGCCCGGAGTGCGATCTCCCGGGTCAGCGTCTCGCCGAGCGAGGTGTCCGGTCCCTCCCGCAGCAGGTGGTCGGCCCCGTGGGAGGCGGGCGGGCGGACCGCGATGGCCAGCGCGGGCACCAGGTCGGTGAGCAGGTTGACCAGGAGCAGTTGCCGGCCGGTGAGCGCCGAGCGGCCGGTGCTGGCGGCGGTCAGCACGCTGAACGCGATCTCGCCGAGGTTGCCGCCGACCAGGATGCTCAGCGCGTGGCGGACCGACGACCACATGGCCCGCCCCTCCACCAGGGTGGCGATGATCGTTTCCAGCCGGTCGTCGGTGACCACCAGGTCGGCGGCGGCGCGGGCCGCCGGGGTGCCGCGCTGGCCGAGCGCGATGCCCACGTCGGCGAGGCGGATCGCCGGGGCGTCGTTGGCGCCGTCGCCGGTCATCGCCACCGTCCGGCCCCGGTGTTGCAGGGCCTGGATGATCCGCACCTTGTGCGCCGGGGTGCAGCGGGCCACCACGTCGGTGCCCATGAGCCGCTCCGCGAGGGCCTCGTCGTCGAGCCGGTCCAGCTCGCTGGCGGTGACCACCCGCTGCTCCCCGTGGTCGGGGCTAATCGTGGCGGCGATCGCCTCGGCGGTGGCCGGGTGGTCCCCGGTGATCATGATGGTGTGCACACCGGCCTGCCGGATCCGCCGCACCGCGGGCGCCGCGCTCTCCCGCACCCCGTCGGCGAGGGCCAGGAAGCCGACGAAGACCAGCCCGTCGACCTGCTCGTCGGTCACCGACTCGGCGCCCACCGGGCACTCGGCGACGGCCAGGATGCGGTTCCCGGCCCCGGCCCGCTCGGCGAGCATCGCCTGCAACGCGTCCCGGCCGGCCGGATCCAGCGGCGTGTCGCCCCCGGCGGTCCGCCGGGCCGCGCAGCGCGGCAGCACCGACTCGGGCGCGCCCTTCACGCTGAGCAGCAGCCCGTCGGCGGTGCGACCGACAGTGGCGTGGTAACCCCGGGACGGCTCGAACGGCAGCCCGCCCACCGCCGTCCAATCCGGTGCGCCGGTCAGCTCCAGCACGCCGGCGGTGCGCGCGCCGCGGCGCACCGCCCGGTCGGTCTGCTGGGGCAGCTCGTCCGGGTCGGCCGCCGCGGGGGTGGCCCGCAGCGCCGTGGCCAGGGTCAGCCGGAGCGGCTCGTCCAGCCGGTCGGGTGGGGCGTACCGGTCGTCGCCGCTGCCCACCCCGGCCAGCAGCAGCTTTCCCTCGGTGAGGGTGCCGGTCTTGTCGAAGCAGAGCACGTCGACCCGGCCCAGCGCCTCGATGGTCCGCGGGTTGCGGACCAGCGCGCCGTGCTCGGCCAGCCGCCGCGCCGCCGCCAGCTGGGCGGCGCTGACCAGGAACGGCAGCCCCTCGGGCACCGAGGCCACGGCCAGGTTCGCGGCGGTCGCCGCCGTCTCCGCCAGGGGTACGCCCCGGAGCAGCCCTGCCCCGGCCACCGCGATCGCCGAACCGGCCGCCAGCGGCACGGCCGCGCTGGTCAGCTTCCCGAGCCGGCTCTCCACCCCGCTGGCCGGGGGCGCCTCCCGGGCCAGGGCGAGGCTCCGCCCCGCCTCGGTCTCCTCGCCGGTGGCCACCACCACGGCGGTGCCGTGGCCGGCGGCGACCGTGGTGCCCTCGTAGAGCATCGAGTGCCGCTCGGCCACCGCCGCGGCCACCACCGGCTCGACGGTCTTGCCCACCGGCAGCGACTCACCGGTCAGCGACGACTCGTCGGCCTCCAGCCCGTCGCTGGTCAGCACCCGGCAGTCGGCCGGGACGGCGTCGCCGGGGCCCACCGCCACCACGTCCCCGGCCACCAGGTCCTCCGCGGCCATCACCCGCTCCGCGCCGTCGCGCAGCACCCGGGCGGTCACCGCCGAGCGGGACAGCAGCTCGGCCAGGGAACGCTCGGTGTTGTGCTGGTGCACCGCGCCGATCAGCGCCGAGCCGCCCACCACGCCCCCGACCAGGGCCGCGTCGACCAGCGAGCCGAACGTGGCGGAGAGCACCGCCCCGGCGGCGAGCACCGGGGTGAGCGGGTTCGACAGCTCGTCCACGAACGCGCGGAGCAGCCCGGTCGGGCCGTGCCCGTCCCCGGTCACGGCGCGCCGGCGATGGGCCGCCTCCTCGCCGGTCAACCCCTCGGGGCGGGTGCCGAGCTGGTCGAGGACGGTCTCCACCGGCATGAGGTGCCAGGCGGTGAGAGCGGGCGCCGGCGTACGGGTCCGGTCCGGCAGTCGCTGGGCCCGCCAGACGCCGTGCGCGAAGGCGAGGGCGGCGGCCCCGTTCACGGCGGCGAGGGCCCGGCCGGGCAACCGCTCCCGGTCGGCGGTGAACGCGCCGAGCGCCGCCAGCCCGGTGCCGGCCATCGCGATGCGGATGTTCTGCCCGGTCATCCGCCGGGCCACCCCGGTCGCGTCGATGAGCAGCGCGGGGATCCGCAGGTCGTCCCCGACGAGCAGGTGCGCGCCCCAGGGCGGCAGGTCCTCCGGGGCGGAGACACCCAGCCCGCAGTCGGCGGCGCCGAGCGCGGCCCGGTCGCCCGAGACCACCAGCACCACCGCGCCCTCGCGTTGCAGGTCGCGGACCGAGTCGGCGAGCCGGGGACCGCCGGGCACGAGGGCGTCGGCGAAGTCGTACCGGCCGTCGTCGTCGCCGGCGACCAGGAGCCGCAGGCCGGCGTGGCGGGCGGCGGTCGCCAGGGCGTCCACCCCGGGCACGGCCTCCGGCTCGACCCGCAGCACGGCGGCGAGCCGGCCGCCCTGGGCCAGCCCGAGCAGCCGGCCGCCGTCCGCGCGCAGCCGCGTGCTGTCCGGCGTGTTCCCGGGGTCCTCGGCGTCCATCCGGTCCAGCGGGCCGAGCCGCCAGCCGTCGGCGTTCCGTACGGCGTCCGGGGCGGCCGGGTCGAAGAGCGCGAACGCCCGGGCGGCCACCTGGCCGGTGTCCGCGCCGGGCAGCGGCGCCAGGTCGGCCAGCACGCCCCGGTCGGAGCCGAGCACGGCCGCGTCCAGCAGCACCGTGTCGATCCGGTCCAGCTCGCGCAGCACGCTGCGGTCCATGGCGATCACACCGCGCCGGGCGAGCATCCGGCCGAGCTGGGCGGCGTACCCCTCGCGGCCGCTGCCCGGAGCCTTGGGCAGCGACGACAGGGCCAGCGCGGCGGCCCGCTTCCCGCCGACCACCGGCACCGCCGCCGCCCCGGCGGCCGCGCCGGCCACCAGCATCCGGCTGACGTAGTGCTCGGCCGGGCCGTCCGGGACCGGGCAGGGCCGTTCGCCGTCCGGCACCCGGGCGACCGCGCGGTCCGGCTCGCCGGTCAGCCTCGGCTCGGCCTTCGCCCAGGCGGCGAGCTGGGCCCGCGCCTCGCCCCACTGCACCACCCGCTGCGCGCCGTCGAGCACGATGCCGCTCCAGCCGCCGGCGAGCCCCTGGGCCACCGCCTCGACGAGCGGGAAGACCAGTTCGGCGCGGGGGTCGGCCCGCAGGCCCCGGTCGGCGAGCGCGTGCAGCTTCGGGTGCAGGTCGACCGCGGCGAGGAAGCCGGCCACCTCGCCGGGGACCGGGGTGAACGGCAGGATCCGGGTGGCCGCCGAGAGGGTGAGGCCGAGCGCGTCGGAGGCCAGCGCGCCCAGGGTGCGGGGGGTGCGCGGCCCCTCCTCGGGTGGATGCGGCGGCGGGATCTCCGGGTCCGGCTCGTGCGGGCACACCTGCTCGGCCCGCGCCACGGTGGCGATCAGGTCGCGCAGCTTCGGCTTCGGCTCCTCGACCGCCACGACCACCCGGCCCGACGGCGCGTTGACCCGGGCCCAGGCCACCCCCGGCAGCGCCTCCAGCGCCGCCTCGACCTGCCGGGCCAGTTGGTCCCCGCCGTCCTGGCAGACGCCGTGCACCTCGATGTGGTGCCGGCCGGCGCGCGACCAGACCCGGCGCCGGGTCAGCCCGGCGAGGCGGGCCAGCCGGGTCGCCGCGGCGCCCACACTCCCCGCCGCCTCGGCGACGCTGTCCGGCACGGCGTTCCTGGCCGTCTCCGGCAGGGTCGATCCGACGGTACGGGCGGTGTCCGGCACCGCGGTGGCGACCGTGCGTGCGGCCCGGGCCACCGCGTCCGGCAGGGCGGCCGGCGACAGCAGCAGCCCGGCGACGCGGCCCAGCGAGGTCATCGAGGCGTACGACCGGGCTGCCGGCCCCGCTCCTCGGTACTCCCGCCGCGCTCGCCGTACGCCATCTCGCCTCCCGCGCCTCGTCCCGGCGGCCCGACTTCCCAGCCCGGCGTCCGTTATGCCCCTCGGGCGGGGGAAGTTTCCGCAGTGCCCGGCGCATGGACGGGGAGGCCGGTGGAATGCCGCTCGGACAGCGATGTCGTCGTCGGAACCGGGGAGGCGCGGATGAGCACGCTGACACGCAACCTCAGCGGGTCGCGGGAGATGGTGAAGACGTACTGCCGGCGGGTGCAGGTCCCGATGCTGGGCGAGGTGGCGGTGCCCCCGCCGGACAAGTTGACCTACTACGCGGGGCTCGGCGTGCTCGCCGCGCTCCAGGTCATCGAGTGGCCGCTGGCCCTGGTCATCACCGCCGGGCACGTCCTGGCCGACCAGCACTACTCGGGACTCGTGAAAGGGGTGGGCGAGGCGTTGGAGTCGGCCTGACGAGACGGGGCTCACCGTTGACCTCAATCGCGGTTGAGGTCGGAGGCTTGAGCCCATGTCGACCGCCACGGCCGCACCGCCGGCCCCGCCCGCACACCTCTGGTCGCCGCGGCTGCGGGCGATGACCGTGGGCAGCGTCGCCCTGGTGTCGCTGCTCGCCTTCGAGGCCCTCGCGGTGGGCACCGCGATGCCCACGGTCGCCCGCACCCTGGACGGGCTCGGCCTCTACGCGCTCGCCTTCGGTGGCCCGTTCGCCTCCGGCGTGGTGGCCATGGTCGCCTCCGGCATCTGGTGCGACGCCCGGGGGCCGCGGCAGGCCATGTGGCACGGGGTGGCGTGGTTCGTGGCGGGTCTGGCGGTGGCGGGCGCCGCGCCCACGATGGAGGTACTGGTCGTCGGGCGCGTCGTGCAGGGCTTCGGTTCCGGGCTGCTCTCCGTCGCGCTCTACGTGATCGTCGGGCAGGCGTACCCGGAGGAGCTGCGGCGGCGGGTGTTCGCCGCGTTCGCCGCGGCCTGGGTGGTCCCGTCGCTGGTCGGTCCGGCGCTGGCCGGGCTGATCGTCGAGCACCTGGGGTGGCGCTGGGTGTTCCTCGCGGTGCCGGCGGTCGCGGTGCCGGCCGTGCTGCTGATCCAGCCGGGGCTGCGGGCGTTGGGCGCGACCGTGCCGACCCGGCCGCCGGCCGGCGCGGCGGCCCGGATCGGCTGGGCCTGTGGGGCGGGGGCGAGCGCCGCACTGCTGCACTACGGGGGGCAGCAGCGCGGCGTGCTCGCCGCCGGCCTGGTCGGCGCGGCGCTGGTCGGGCTGCTGGTCTGCGTACCGCGGCTGCTGCCGGCCGGGTTCCTGCGGGCCGCGCGGGGGCTGCCGACCGTGATCGGCCTGCGCGGCCTGGCCTCGGCGGCGTTCGCCGCGGCGGAGGTGGTGATCCCGCTGATGCTGTCCCGGGAGCGGGGCTTCTCGCCGACCGCGGCCGGCCTCGTGCTGACCGTCGGCGCGGTCTCCTGGTCGGCGGGCTCCTGGATCCAGGGCCGGATCGCCACCCCGCGGTCCGCCGCCACCCTGCCCCGGGCCGGGCTGACCTGCATCGCCGTCGGCACGGCCGGCGTCGCGCTGGCCCTCCTGCCGGCCCTGCCGGTGGCGCTCGCGGTGCTGGCCTGGGCGGTGGCCGGCCTCGGCATGGGGTTGCTCTACCCGTCGCTGTCGGTGCTCACCCTGGACCTGTCCGCCCCCGCCGAGCAGGGCCGGAACAGTTCGGCGCTGCAACTGGGCGACTCGCTCTCCGCCGCCACCGTGCTGGCGCTGACCGGGGCCGTGCTGGCCGCCGGTTCGGCTCCCGGCCGCGGGAGCTACGCGACCACCCTGGCCGTGGCGGCCGGCTGCGGACTGCTCGGCGTGCTGCTCGCGGGCCGCGTGGTGCGGCGGGCGCCCGCGGCCGCCTGACCACCGGATCCACCCGCGTCGCCCGGCCCGGGACCGCAGGATCGGGGGTACCGGGGCAGGGGCGTCACGATCCGGCCCGCCGGCCCGTCCGGTGGACGGACGCGGGAGAGGAGCGACGATGCGGGTGCTGGTGACCGGGGCGAGTGGACGGCTCGGGCGGGTGGCGCTGCCCCGGCTGCGCGACGAGGGGCACACCGTGCGCGCGGTGAGTCGCCGGCCCCGGAGCGATGCCGGAGTGGAGTGGTTGGCGGCCGACCTGGCCACCGGTGAAGGGCTGGCCGCGGCGGTCGACGGGGTCGAGGCGGTGCTGCACCTGGCCTCCTCACCCAACCGGCGCACCCACGAGATCGACGTGCTGGGCACCCGCCGGTTGGTGCTGGCCGCCGGGCACGCCGCGGTGGGCCACCTGGTGTACGTGTCGATCGTCGGCGTCGACCGGGTGCCGCTCGGCTACTACCGGCACAAGCTGGCGGCCGAGCAGGTGGTGGCGGCCGGTCGGGTGCCGTGGAGCGTGCTGCGGGCGACGCAGTTCCCGGAGTTCCTGGACGAGCTGCTGCGTGCGGCGAGCCGGCTCGGCCCGGTGCTCGGGGACCGGGCGATACTCGCCCAGCCGGTGGACCCCGGCGAGGTGGCGGACCGCCTCGCCGCGATGCTGAACGCGGGCCCGTCGGGTCGGATCGAGGAGTTCGGCGGCCCGGAGGTGCTCCGCTACGACGAGGCGGTCCGCGCCTGGCGGGCGGCCCGGCGGTCACGGCGTCCGTTGCTGCCGGTACGGATTCCGGGGCGGCTCGGCCGCGAGTTGCGCGCCGGCGGGCTCACCACGACCGCCACCCCGACGGGCACCCGCACCTGGGCCGACCACCTGGCCGACACGTACGGGGGAACCGGCCGGAGATGAAACCTCTTGCGGTTCCGGGCCGCCCTACCGTGGCCGCATGCTGGTCTTCCTCACCACCGTGATCCTGTACGTCTTCGGCTTCGTCTTCCTCTACGGCGTGATCCGGCTCGGGGTCCGGCACGGCATCGAGGACGTGGAGACCCACCGCGCCCAGCAGGTGCGGGCCGAGGAGTTGGCGGTCCACCAGGACCGGACGTTCGCCCGCGAGAACGCCTTCCTCACCGGTAGCTGACCCCGTTCCCGTCTCCCGGGATCCGGGCCGCTCGGGACGTCGGTGAGCGGAGCCGCGTGGCGGGTGCGAGGATCGCACCCGTGATGGGGACGCTGAAGACCGAGCCCGCCCGTACCCGACTCGACCTGCTGGCGGCGCCGGTGGCCGCGGCGATCCAGCGGTGGCCGGACGAGGCGCCGGTGGACGTGGACGACGTGCTGGTCGCCCCGATCGACGCCGAGCTGGCCGACACGGCGGCGTTCTGCGCGGCGTACGAGGTGGGGCTCGAGGAGTCGGCCAACTGCGTGGTGGTCGCCGGCAAGCGGGGCGGCGAGACCCGGTACGCGGCCTGCATGGTGCTCGCCACCACCCGGGCCGACGTGAACGGCATGGTCCGCAAGCTGCTCGACGTGCGCAAGGCGAGCTTCGCGCCGATGGCCGACGCGGTCGAGCTGACCGGGATGGAGTACGGCGGGATCACCCCGATCGGGCTCCCGGAGGACTGGCCGATCCTGGTCGACTCGCGGGTGATCGCCACGCCGCACGTGATCATCGGATCCGGCGTACGGCACAGCAAGATCGCGTTGCCCGGGCCGGCGCTCGGCGCGCTGCCCGGGGCAACGGTGGTGGAGGACCTGGCCCGGCCCGCCTAGGCCCTCATTCGCATCGATCTTGTTCCACGTGAAACATCACGCGGACGCTTCGCGCTGCGCGACCTCGCGGAGGGCGGCGAGCAGCGTCTCCGGCTCCTGGGCGCCGGTCACCGCGTACTTCCCGGCCAGCACGAAGGTCGGCACGCTGGAGACGCCGAGCTGGTGGGCGGCGCTCAGGTCGGCGGCCACCTCCCGGCGACCGAGGTTCGACGCCAGGTGATCGCGGGCCTCGGTCTCGTCCAGGCCGACCTCGCCGGCCAGCTTGACCAGCGCGTCGAGCGACCCGACGTCGATCCCGTCCTGGAAGTGCGCCCGGTAGAGCCGCTCGACCAGCTCGGCGGCCCTGCCCCGCTCGGTGGCGAACCGGACCAGCCGGTGCGCCTCGAAGGTGTTCGCGGCCACCGCGCGGTCGAAGTGCATGTCGATCCCCGCGCCCTCGGCGACCTGGGTGACGTGGGCGGCCATGCCCTCGGCCTTGTCCCGGCCGCCGAACTTGGCACCCAGCGCCTCGATGAGCGGCTTCGGCTCGGTCACCGGCGTCGGGTCGAGCTGGAACGGCCGGAACCGGACCGTCACCTCGCCGTCGTAGCGCGCCAGGGCCTGCTCGAGCCGGCGCTTGCCGATCCAGCACCAGGGGCAGACGATGTCGGCGTAGATCTCGATCTCCATGACCAGCGACAACCCTTCGATCAGGAGATCTGTTCCCGGACCTGGCGCTTCAGCCGGGCCAGGATGGCGGTGCCGCCGCGCACCCGCAGCGGGCTGATCGCCTGGGCCAGGCCCATCCGCTGGTAGAGGTCGTCCGGCACGGCGAGCACCTGCTCGGCGCTCGCCCCGGCCAGCCCTTCGGCGAGGATGCCGGCGAACGCCCGGGTGGTCGGCGCCTCCGGCGGGCAGTCGAAGATGGTGCTCACCGTCTTGTCCGGGTTGACCTCGGCGCGGAGGAAGAACGCGGTCTGGCACTCCGGGACCTGCTCCAGGTCGTCCCGCTCCACCCCCTCGGGCAGCGGCGGGATCACGTCGGAGAACTCCAGCAGCATCTCCAGCACCACGTCGCGCGGGGCGGCGGCGAACTCGTCGACGATCTCGGCCAGCTTGCTCGGCATCTCGGACATGACCGCCAGGCTACCGCCGGTGACCCCGGCGTCCTCGGGGGTCGGCCGGGAGGACACCGGGTCGGGCGGATCACATGTTCGGTGCGGCCTCGCTGATGTCGCTCAGCGCGGAGTTCGGGTCGAGCTGCATGGCCAGGTCGCCGAGGGAGACGATGCCCACCAGCTTGCGGTCGTTGTCGCAGACCAGCACTCGGCGGATGTTGCGCTCGCGCATCAGCGCGGCGGCCTCGGCCGCGGTGCAGTGCTGCTCGATCATCACCACTTCGCGGGTGATGATCGAGCCGATCGTGGTGCTCGTCGGGTCGGCCCGCTCGGCCACCGCCCGGACCACGATGTCGCGGTCGGTCAGCATGCCGGCGAGGGTCGCTCCGTCGGTGACCACCACATCGCCGATGTCCGACTCCTTCATCACCCTGGCCGCCTCGTCCAGGGGAGTCTCCGCGGGCAGGTAGACCACCTGCTTGGTCATCACGTCGCTGACCCGGTACATGAGAGCCCTCCGAAACGCCTCGGTCTATCCGTCTGCGGTACCCCGTGGCACGTCCGCTACACCCCGTCGCAGCGCGCCCCGCGCGCCTCGTCGAGCAGACGCTCGATCAGACCGTCCACGGGCAACTCGATCCGCTCGCCGGAGGCCCGGTCACGCAGCTCGACGTAACCCTCGGCCAGCCGGCGGCCGACCACGACGGCCCGCGGGATGCCGATCAGCTCGGCGTCGGTGAACTTCACCCCGGCCGAGACGTGGGTGCGGTCGTCGACCAGCACCCGCAGGCCGGCCGCGGAGAGCCGCCCGCCGAGCTCCAGCGCCGCGTCGAGCTGCGGCCCCTTCCCGGCCGCCACCAGGTGTACGTCGCACGGCGCGACCTCGGCCGGCCAGACCAGCCCCCGGTCGTCGTGGTGCTGCTCGGCCACCGACGCGACGGCCCGCGAGACGCCGATGCCGTAGCAGCCCATGGTGGGCCGGACCGGCTTGCCCTCCCGGCCGAGCACGTCGACCGCGAAGGCGTCGGTGAACCGGCGGCCGAGCTGGAAGATGTGCCCCACCTCGATGCCCCGCCGCATGGTCAGCTCGCCGTCGCAGGCCGGGCAGGGGTCTCCCGGCCGCACCTCGGCCGCCTCGATGGTGCCGTCCGGCACGAAGTCCCGCCCGCACACCACGTCGGTGGCGTGCCGGCCCGGCTCGTTCGCCCCGGTCAGCCAGGCGGAGCCGGTGACCACCCGGGGGTCGACCAGGTAGCGCACGTCGTGCTTGGCCAGGATCTGCGGCCCGAGGTAGCCGCGGACCAGCTCCGGGTGCGCCGGCCAGTCCTCGAAGACCGCCACGGTGGCCGGGTGCAGCGCCGCCTCGACCCGCTTCAGGTCCACCTCGCGGTCGCCGGGCAGGCCGATCACCAGCAGCTCGGCCCGCTCGGCGCCCGGCCGGCGCACGGCGAGCACCACGTTCTTCAACGTGTCGGCGGCGGTCCAGTCGGTCCGGCCGGCCAGCGCGCGGGCGTTGGCCAGCTCGACCAGGGACGCGATGGTGGGTGTCTCCGGGGTGTCGTGCACCTCGATCGCCGGGTGCGCGTCCGGGTCGCCGGCGGCCGGCGCGCGGGTCACCACGGCTTCGGTGTTGGCCGCGTAGTCGCAGGTGGTGCAGCCGACGTAGCTGTCCTCGCCGACCGGCGTGGCGGCCAGGAACTCCTCCGACGCCGAGCCGCCCATCGCCCCGGACATCGCGTGCACCACGGTGAAGTCCAGCCCGAGCCGGGTGAAGATCCGTTGGTAGGCCTCGCGGTGCCGGTCGTAGGCGGCCTGGAGCCCCGCGGAGTCCAGGTCGAAGGAGTAGGCGTCCTTCATCAGGAACTCGCGCCCGCGCAGCAGGCCGGCCCGGGGCCGGGCCTCGTCCCGGAACTTGGTCTGGATCTGGAACAGCGTCACCGGGAAGTCCCGGTACGAGCTGAACAAGTCCTTCACCAGCAGCGCGGCCATCTCCTCGTGGGTCGGGGCGAGCAGGTGCTCGGCGCCCTTCCGGTCCTCCAAGGTGAAGATGTCGTCGCCGTACTCCGTCCACCGCCCGCTGGTCCGGTACGGCTCGGCCGGCAGCAGCGCCGGGAACTGCACCTCCTGGTCGCCGATCGCTGCCATCTCCGCGCGGACGATGTCGGTGACCCGGTCCAGCACCAGCTTGCCCAGCGGCAGCCAGGTGTAGCCGCCCGGCGCGGCGCGGCGCACGTAGCCGGCGCGGAGCAGGAGCCGGTGGCTCGGCACCTCCGCGTCGGCCGGGTCCTCGCGCAGGGTCCGGAGCAGCAGAGTCGACATGCGCAGCAGCATTGCCGCAGCGTACGGCGGGCAGCGCCGGCGGGCGATCATATTCGCTCCCGTTTGACCTCCATGACGTTCCACCGACGCGGGCCGGTGTCCCCGTTGGAGTCCGCCTGTCTGTGGGTAGGAGAGCGGGATGGATGAGAGGCCTCGGCTGACGATGACGGCGACCGTGCTGGACGCTCCCGACGCGCGGGAACTGGCCGGGTTCTACGAACGGCTGCTCGGGTGGTCACGGGGGGAGGACGAGCCGCACTGGGTCACCCTCGTCGCAGCCGGGGGCGGCGCCGGGCTGTCGTTCCAGACCGAGCCGGCGTACGTGCGGCCGGTCTGGCCCGCCGGCCCGGGCGAGCCGCAGATGATGGCGCACCTCGACATCAAGGTCGACGACCTCGACACGGCGTCGGCGTACGCGGTGTCCGTGGGCGCCACGGTGGCGGACTTCCAGCCCCAGGACGACGTGCGGGTGCACCTCGACCCGGCCGGCCACCCGTTCTGCCTGTACCTCTGACGCGCGGCGAGCGGCCTACGCTGCCGTCATGACCACGACCCCGTCGGCCCGTGCCGTCAGCCAGTACGCGACGACGACCGGCAACCTCACGGCCCGGATCGCGCTGCACGACCACGGCACGAACCCGCAGGGCTGGTTCGCCTGGCTCGACGAGCGGTTGCCGCTCGCCGGGGACGTCCTCGAAGTGGGCGCCGGCACCGGGAAGCTGTGGAGCCAGGTGGACCACCGCGGCCGAGGGCTGCGGCTCACCCTGACCGACTTCTCGGCGGCGATGTGCGCACGGCTGCGCGAAGTTTCCGGCGCCCGCGTCGAACGCTGCGACGCCAGCCAGCTGCCGTTCGCCGATGCCAGCTTTGACACCGTCGTCGCCAACCACATGCTCTACCACCTGGACGATCCGCCCGCCGCGCTGCGCGAGTTCGCCCGGGTCCTCCGTCCCGGCGGCCGCATCGCCGTCGCCGTCAACGGCAACGACCACCTCGCGGAACTCAACGCCCTCGCGGTCGCCATCGGCCGCCCCGATCTGGTGCTCGGCTTCCGCCAGAACGACTTCACGGCCGAGACCGGACCGGGGTACGTGGCCGACAGCTTCACCGGGGTGGCCGTCGAGCCCTATCCGTGCGACCTGGCGGTTCCCGCCGTGGAGCCCGTCCTCGCCTATCTGGCCAGCATGGCCGACGAGCCGCTCACGCCTGCGCAGCGGTCAGCGGCGCGTGATCTGGTCCAGGCACGGATCGATGCCGAAGGCAGTTTCCGCGTGAGCAAGCAAACGGTGCTCATCACCGCTTCGCGCTAATCGGTCCGGGCGAGCCGCAGCCGTCAGGGACGCTTGGTGTGGGCGATGAAGGCGCGCCAGGTGTCGGGGGTGAAGGCGAGGACCGGTCCACCCGGGTCCTTGCTGTCGCGGACGCCGACCACGCCGGGCAGGTTGTCGGCCACCTCGACACAGTCGCTCTGGGCGCTCCGAGTGGACTTGCGCCAAGTGGCGCCGATCAGCTCCATGAGGTCATCACTTCCTTCATCAGCTCGACCGACTGCCGCCGAGGCAGTGCCTCGCTGCGGACACTTTCCCACCTGGACTGAAGGACCGCTAGGTCCTCATCTTTGTCGATCACCGTCCCGCCGAGCTGGTTCTCCAGGTAGCCCACCCAGCCACCATCCGAACCACGAGCGAGGCTGAACGGGCCGGCGAGTCCGATATGGAGACTTACGTCAGCGGGGAGGAGGTGGACGCTGACTTGAGACCGTTCGACGCACTCGATCAGGTGGGCAATCTGTTGTTGCATGATCCCTCGAAAGCCTTCGTCCGCCCGCCTCAGAACGAGTTCGTCGATCACGGCTACGAACGTGGTCAAGTCCGACTGCGTCAGGACTGACTGCCGATCGAGTCGGACTGCCAGCCGCTTCTCCACCTCGTCATCGCTGAGCATGTCATCGCTTCGGATGATTGCGCGGGCGTAGTTCTCGGTCTGCAGCAGACCGGGGACGAGGCTCGGTTGATAGCAGCGCAACTGCTGCGCGTGCCCGTTCCGCTTCCAGCCAGGGACGGAACCAGCTCGGTTGGCCGTCGCGTTCGGCGAGCTTGAGCAGCGACGTCAGCAACCCGCCCGTGCCCAGCACCTCGTCGGCGCGTTTCAGGAAGAACCGGTCCAGCGGCCGCTGGCCCAGCTCGACCGCCGACACCTGCGACCCGGAGAAGTGGACGAGTTTCCCGAACTCCTCCTGGCTCAGCTCGGCCTTCAGCCGCAGCCGCCGGAGCTGCGCCCGGATCAGCTCCGCGGTCGGTTCGCTCTCCACGCTTCCTCCCCGATTTCCCGGCGTCTCCCCGGCGTCGCCGTCCGCCGACAACCGCCGACGGGAGGCCGCCACGGAGCGCCTCGACGGCTTCCGAGCGTAGTGGTGTCCTCAGCAGACTGTCACGAAGCGAGCCGTCTCCCGTCCGGCCCGCTGCGGGGGCCGTCCCCGAATCCCCCGATCGCCGGGGCCGGCCCCCACCCTCGTACCGGAGAAGGAATTCGCCATTAGCCTCCCCGTTCCGCGCCTCGGGCCGTACCCCGATCGGCCGCGCCCGTATCCGCCGGACCGGCCGGCGCACCTGCCGATCCGGCCGCTCTGGGTGTGCCGGGCCTGCGGGTTGCCGTGGCCGTGCGCCCAGGCGCGCCTGCTGCTCAAGGCCGAGTACGACGACCATCCCGTCGACCTGGCCGTCTACCTGTCCGGGCTGTACCACGAGGCGACCCACGACCTGTTCCGGTTGAACCCGCACGACGGCCCGACGCCGCGTGAGCTGTTCGACCGGTTCGTGGCCTGGGGGCCGTACCGGAGGGGGATCGTCGAGGATCAGTGATCCGGGCCGGCAACCACGTCGTACGCGGAAGGGGCGGCCCACCCACCGGTGGCCCGCCCCTCTTCGCGGCGCGTGCTCGGTCAGCGCAGCACGGTGATCGCCCGGTCCGCCACGACGTGCTTCCAGGGCACGATCACCACCATTCCGTCCCGCTCCATGATCTTGGCCTCCTCGCCCTCGAAGCCGGCCGAGAGCGGCCCCTCCGCCACCGGGGTGACCTTGCCGGTGGCCGGATCGATGCGGACGAGCCGCGGTGGCAGTTTCCGCCGGTCGCCGGTCTCCCAGGCCAGCAACCCCTGCTCGTCGCGGCGGATCAGCTCGACCTTGCTGGCGCTGTGCCCGGACGAAATCCAGCGCCGCTTCCCGGTGGCCAGGTCGATGGCGATGACCTGGTTGGCCGACCGACCCGAGTCCGGGACGTTCTTCGGGAACGTCGGGTGGTAGAGCGTGTCGTCGTCGGCGAGGAACTGGTAGACGGCCGGACCGTCGATCGCGTTGGACCGGTTGGGCGGCACGTCCCACAGTTCGGTGCCGTCGACCGGGTCGGTGAACGATCCAATCTCCCGGCCGGTCTTCGGGTCCCGCACCGTGTAGCGCTCGTGCCCCAGCCCGGGCTGGCTGATCAGCGGCTGCACGCTCAGCACGCCGTCGGTGACCTTCTCCTCCGGCAGCCGCTGCCGCCAGCGCACCTTGCCGGTGGCCGGGTCGAGGGCGTCCACCTCACCACCGATGGAGCAGCCGTAGGTCACCACGACGAGTTCGTCGGCGGCCCGCATGTCCTTGAAGCCGCAGTCCCGGCCGGGCAGCAACTTCTCCCCGGTGGTGCGCCACAACTGCTTCCCGTCGGCGAGGGAGAACCCGATCATGGTGTCGTCGGAGCGGACGATCACCTGCTGGCCGGCGACCGAGAGGTCCGGCGCGGCCAGCGCGTCCCGGTCCTCCCGGACCGGCGCCGGGAACTTGGCCTGCCAGGTCAGCTTGCCGCTGGTCAGGTCGAAGCCGGCGACCGTGTTGCAGGACTGGTCGGAGCCGACCGCCACCGCGCCCCGGCCCTCGGTCACCGCCTGCGCGGCGACGCAGAGCGAGGTGCCGTTCGGCGCCGGTGCGCCCCACGCCTGCCCGCCGTCGGAGAGCCGGTAGGCGAGCAGCCCGTCCCCCTGCGCGCGGACCACCGTGTCAGCGGCCAGCCAGGCGCCGAACATGTCCTGCTGGTCGTAGGTGGTCAGGCCGGTGTCCTGCCGCTCGGGAAAGTCCAGCACCCAGGCGGTCTTCAGCTCACCGTCCCCGCCCGAGCCGCCGCCGACCAGCCGGGAGACACCCCAGGCGGTGCCGGCGCCGACGGCCAGCACGGCCACCAGACCGCCGGCGAGCAGCAGCGCCAGGCGCCCGCGCTGCCTGGGCGCCGCCGGCGGGGTCGGGGCCACGCCCGGCCAGCCCGGCGGCGGGTACGCCGTCTGCTGCCCGGGATACGCCGTCTGCCCTGAATACGCGGGCTGCCCCGGGTACGCCGGCTGCCCCGGCAGCGGATGCGCGGGCGGAACGGCCACCGGGGAGGCCGGCTGACCGCCCGGCCAGCCGCCCGGCACTCCGGGCTGCGGCTGCCAGGGGGACTGCGGGTTCGTCATCGTTCGCTCCTCGGGTTCCCGCTCAACGCGCCTGCGCCCGCACGTACGCCGCCCAGCCCGTCTGGAACTCGGCCAGCGGAACGCCGCCGAGCACCTGCCGGCTGGCCTGGTCGGCGGTGGCGCCCTGGTAGCGGGCGGTGACGAACTGGAACAGCTTCTGCTCGCCGTACTTCTCCGCCAGGTGCGTCATCGCCGCGTGCCCGAGCCAGTAGTGGAAGCTGATCCGCCCCGGGGAGTCCCAGTCGACGTTGCTCGGCAGCGTGCCGTCCCAGTCGCCGGAGCGGACGAGCGACCGGGCCTGCGGGGTGCGGTCGCTGGACCGCAGCGGCTCGCCCCGGTGGGCCAGGTATTCCGCGAAGCCCTCCACGATCCAGTTCTCGATGCCGTCGAAGAAGTCCTGCTTGTCGGCGTCCTCCAGGCTCGCGACCAGCGAGTGACCAACCTCGTGCCGGAAGACCTCCTGCGGACCCCGCCGGTCGCCGGGGGCGAAGAACGACCGGTCGGCCACGTCGACCACGATCCGGGTGCCGCCGATGTCGACGCCCTCCTGCCGGTCGGCTGAGACCATGCCGATCGAGACGCCGGCCTCGGTGGTCTTCTCCTTGTTGATCCGGTAGAGCGAGCCGAGGTCCGGCTTGCCCTTGACCAGGCTGATGACGAAGCCCTTCGGGACGTTCGCGGTGACCCCGCCGGCCTGCCAGGCGGCGAAGTCGTCGGCCGCCGCCGCCTCGGCCACCGGCGCGTACCGCTTCGCCTCGGCGGCCAGCGCGGCGTCGGTGATGACCAGGGTGTGGGCGGTGCGCTCGACGTGGATGTCGCGCCACTTGTCCCAGGGGCCGGGGTAGTAGACGGTCTTCGAGTTACCGAGCGCGGCGGGTGCCCCGGTGACGGCGGTGACCTTGAGCGGCGCGCCCTGGCTCTCCCGGACGACCGTCCAGCGGTACCACTCGGCGACCGGGGCGAGGTCGTAGCCCTCGAACTGGTGCACGAAGGAGACGTCGAGCTGGAAGGTGACGCCGCGACCGAAGCTGTCGCTGGTCCGCCCCTGCTGTGCGACGGTCCGGTACCGGCCGACCGCCAGCGGCAGCTTGCCCAGGTTGCTGAAGAGCCGGGTCTGGCCGGCGACCAGGTCCTTGCGGGCCGGGTCGAAGGGGGCCAGGTAGCCCTTCAGGTCCTTGTCGGCCAGCGCCCTGCTGTGCCGGGCCAGCAGGTCGTCCAGCTCCTGCTGGGTGACGGTCACCCCGTTTGCCGCGGCGGCGGCGGCCTTCGGGGCCGCGTCCCCGCCGCGGTTGCTCAGCCCGACACCCACGCCGATCGCCGTGCCGGCGCAGAGGGTCAGCACCAGCACCCCGGCGCCGAGCCCGATCCAGAGGCCGCGCCGGGACTTCGGTCGCGGCGGCGGGGCCGGCGGGTAGGGCCCGAAGGCCGGCTGCCCCGGTCCGCCCGGGTACGCCCCCGGCGGGCCGTAGCCGGGTGCGGCGGGAAAGCCCGGCGGCGGGCCCGGGTACGCCTGGCCCGGCGGGCGCGGCTGACCGTCGGCCGGGAAGGCGGCCGGGTGTCCCTGGGTCATGCGTTCCTCGTCAGCGCGGAGGTGACCAGCCGCAGTGGCGGGCGCCTCCCGCCCCCGGACCGGATGACGGGCATCATCATCCATAATCCGGTGGACGGATTCTGCCCCGGATCCATCAAGCGGGACATTTGTCCCGATGACTCTGCTCACGGTCGACCGTCGATGACCTCCGCCACGTCCCGCGCGGGGGGTCGGCGGCCGCAGCCCGGTCGGTGCGAGACTGGCCGACGCAGCTCTGCCGGGTCAGTCAGAGGGAGGCGCAGTGCGCTGGCGCAGCTTCGTGGCGGTGGGCGACAGCTTCACCGAGGGCATGGACGACGCGTATCCGGACGGCAGTTACCGGGGCTGGGCCGACCTGGTCGCCACCCGGCTCGCCGCCGAGGCCGGCCCCGACTTCGGCTACGCCAACCTGGCCATCCGGGGGCGGCTGTTCCCCAACATCGTCGCCGAGCAGGTGCCGGCCGCCCTGGCCATGAAGCCCGACCTGATCAGCTTCGCGGCCGGCGGCAACGACGTGCTGCGCCGCACCTTCGACCCGGACGCCTTCGTGCCGCGCTTCGACGCGGTGATCGGCCGGCTACGCGCAGGCGGCGCCGACGTGGTGCTGTTCCGGTTCGCCGACGTGATGGCCCGGCTGCCCGGGCAGCGGCTGGTGGCCCCCCGGGTGGCTCTGCTCAATCGGGTGGTCGGCGAGGTCGCCGAGCGGCACGGCGCCATCCTGGTCGACCTGTACGCCGACCCCACCTACCTCAACCCGATGCTCTGGAGCACCGATCGGCTGCACCTGTCGGCGGCCGGGCACCGGCGGGTGGCCGGGCAGGTGCTCACCGCGCTCGGCGTGGGCTGCGACGAGGACTGGCTGATGGTGCCACCGCACCCGGCCCCCACCCCGTGGCTGGCCGCCCGGGCCGCCGACCTGCGCTGGGCCGGCCAGCACCTGGCCCCGTGGGTCAAGCGGCGGCTGACCGGCCGCTCCTCCGGTGACTTCGTCACCGCCAAGCGGCCGGTGCTCGGGCCGATCACCTTCGACTGACCGCGTGCGGACCCTGCACGCCGCGTCCCTGGTGCGGCTGACCCTCGACGACGAGCCCCGGCCGGGTCTCGCCGTCCTGGTGACCGCCGACCGGGTCGAGGCCGTCGCGCCGCTGGACGAGCTGATCGGGGCGTACCCGGGGGTGCGGGTGCGGCGGTGGGCCGGCACCCTGGGGCCGGCGCTGGTGCACGACGGGCCGCTGCCGCCCGCGCCGACCCCGCGCGAGCGGGTGCACGCCCTGTTCCGGCTCGGGGCCGCCGCGGTGCTCGCCGACCACGTCACCGACCCGGGCCTGCGGGCCGCTGCGGCGCGCAACGAGGTGGCGGTGCTGGCCGCCGCCCGGCCACCGGGGCTGGTGGTCGGTGGCCGGGCCGACCTGGCCGTGTTCGCCGCCGACGGCTCCTGCCTGGCCACGGTGGTGGCGGGGCGGCTGGTGCACCGCCGCGCCTGACCGGCGGCCCGGCGCCGGTCAGGAGATCCAGGTCCACGTCCGGTCGGTGGCTCCGGTCCAATGTGGGGTGCCGCACCGGAATCGGGATCGCCGGTCGCGACCCGGCGATCCGGCGTACCTTGGGGCTCATGCCTGTGCCGAGTGATCCGAATCCCCACCTCCAGTCGTACGCCGAACCGCAGCGCCTGGTCACCACGGAGTGGCTGGCCGAGCACCTGGGCGACGAGGGCCTCGTGGTGGTCGAGTCCGACGAGGACGTCCTCCTCTACGACACCGGCCACATCCCCGGGGCCGTGAAGGTCGACTGGCACACCGAGCTGAACGACCAGGTGACCCGGGACTACCTGGACGCCAAGAGCTTCGCCGAGCTGTGCGCCGCCAAGGGCATCGGCCGTGGCGACACGGTGGTCTTCTACGGCGACAACTTCAACTGGTGGGCCGCGTACGCCCTCTGGGTGTTCGAGCTCTTCGGCCACGCCGACGTCCGGCTGCTCGACGGTGGCCGGATGAAGTGGGCCGCCGAGGGACGGGAGATGTCCAAGGACCCGGTGAACCGGCCGCGCGCCGACTACCCGGTGCCGGACCGGAACGACGCGCCGATCCGGGCGTTCCGCGACGAGGTGATGGCGCACGTGACCGCCGGCCGGCCGCTGGTCGACGTGCGGTCGCCGGGCGAGTACACCGGCGAGATGCTGCACATGGCGGCGTACCCGCAGGAGGGCGCGCTGCGCGGCGGGCACATCCCGGGTGCGGTGAGCAAGCCGTGGAAGGCCGCCGCGAACGACGACGGCACCTTCAAGTCGGTGGACGAGCTGCGCGGCATCTACGTCGACCAGCTCGGGCTGAGCCCGTCCGACGACGTGGTGGCGTACTGCCGGATCGGCGAGCGGTCCAGCCACACCTGGTTCGTGCTGCACTACCTGCTCGGCTTCCCGCGGGTGCGCAACTACGACGGCTCGTGGACCGAGTGGGGCAACCTGGTCCGGGCTCCCGTCGTGCGGGGCGAGGAGCCGGGCAGCTTCGCCGGCTGACCCGGCCGACCGGTCCCCGCGTGGCGTGCCGCCCGCGGGGACCTTTCGGTTCCGGGGGCGGTGGAACAGGGCGGGTCAGCTTCCGGGCCGGCCGGTCAGGTAGCGCTGGAGCGTCGGGGCGACCCAGGCGACCAGGTCCTCCGGCGCCATCTCCACCACCGGCGGCAGCCGGACGATGTACCGGGTGAAGGCCAGTCCGAGGGTCTGGCTGGCGACCAGGCCGGCCCGGCGGGCGGTGGTCGCCGGGTCGGTGCCGAAGCCGGCCACCGCCGCGGCGAGCTGGTCGGCGAAGAGGCGGCGCATCCGCTCGGCCGCTCCCGGGTTGGTGCTGGCGGCCCGGAGCAGGGCCGCGAGGGTCTCGTCGCCCTCCCAGCGGCCGAGGAAGTGGCGCACCAGCGTCTCGCCGAGCCGGTCCGGTGGCACGGTGCTCAGGTCGGGCAGGCGCAGGTCGAACTCGGCGGCCGCGGCGAAGAGCCCCTCCTTGCTGCCGTAGTAGCGCATCACCATCGACGGGTCGATCCGGGCGTCGGCGGCGATGGCCCGGATGGTGGCCCGCTCGTAGCCGTCGGCGGCGAAGCGCTCCCGGGCGGCGCGCAGGATGGCCGCCCGGGTGGCGTCCGAGCGGCGGGCGCGGGGTGCCGTGTCGGTCATGCCCACAACTGTAGGCCAACAGGCGTTGACATAGAAGTCGGGGCGCGCCTACCGTTGTCAACAAGTGTTGGCAAACAGTTGTTGACAACCCTGGAGGTGGGGCCATGCTTCCCGAGCGCACCGACGTCCTCGTGGTGGGGGCCGGGCCGACCGGCCTGGCCGTGGCGGCGACCCTCGCCGGGCACGGGGTGACCGCGACCGTCGTGGACCGGCTGGCCACCCCGCCGGTCACCTCGCGGGCGGCCGTGGTGCACGCCGGCACCCTGGAGGTGCTGGACCGGATCGGCGTCGCCGCGCCGCTGGCCGCCCGCGGGCTGCCGTCGACCCGGTTCACCGTCCGCGACCGGGACCGGGTGCTGCTCACCGTCCCCTTCGACGGGTTGCCGTCCCGCTACCCGTACGCGCTGCTGGTCTCCCAGGCGGAGACCGAGGCGGTGCTCGCCGACCGGCTCACCGCGCTCGGCGGGCGGGTGCTCCGGCCGTACGAGCTGAGCGGCCTCGACCTCGACGCCGCCGGCGCCACCGCGAAGTTCGCCGGCGGGGAGACGATCCGGGCCCGCTGGGTGGTCGGCGCCGACGGCATGCGCAGCCCGGTCCGTGAGCTGGCCGGCATCGAGTTCGGCGGGCCGGCCGACCCCGGCGAGTCGTTCCTGCTCGCGGACGTCCGGGTGGACAGCGCGCTGCCCCGCGACCAGGTCAACCTGTTCCTGGCCCGGCAGGGGCCGCTGGTCTGGGCGCCGCTCCCCGACGGCACCGTCCGGCTGGTCGCCTCGGTGCCCGACGCGCCGAGCGAACCGCGGGCGCAGCACTTCCAGGCGCTGCTGGACGAGCGGGGGCCGGCCCGGCGGCCGGACCGGGTCACCGAGATCCGCTGGAGTTCCCGGTTCCGGATCCACCACCGCATCGCCGGCAGCTACCGGTCGGGCCCGGTGCTGCTCGCCGGGGACGCGGCGCACGTGCACAGCCCGGCGGGCGGGCAGGGGATGAACCTCGGCCTCCGCGACGCGGTCGCCCTCGGCGACACCCTCGCCGCGGTGCTCGCCGGGCGCTCCGACACGCTCCTCGACGAGTACGCCGCCGCTCGCCGCCCGCTCGCCGAGGAGGTGCTCAGCTTCTCCGCCGGGCTCACCCGGCTCACCGCCGTCCCGCCGGCTGCCCGTCCGCTTCGCGACCTGCTGCTCCGGGCCGCGTCGGGGCTGCCCCCGGTCCGGCGGCGGCTCGCCGTGCGGCTCGCCGGCTTCGAACCCACCGGCCGGTGACCCGCCCCGGATCGGCCCCGCCCCGATCAGGCGCCCCGCGCAGCGTTCCCCACGCGCCGACGGTGACCAGGGTGAACACGCCTGCCGCCGCGGCCACCACCGGACCCACCCCGTACGCCTCGCCCGCGAACCCGGCCAGCGCCGCCCCGAGCGGAGCGGCGGCCAGGCCGACCACCCGCTGCGCCGCGCCGACCCGCCCGAGCAGTTCCGCCGGCACGTGCCGTTGCCCGTACGCCGACCAGAGGCTGTTCCAGATGGTCGTGCCGGCGGCGAACACGGCCAGCGCCAGGCCCCCGGTCAGCGGGCCGCGGGCCAGGGCGAACCCGGCCAGCGCCACGGTCTGCCCGAGCAGCACCGCGCGCAGCGCGGGCAGGGTGCCGAACCGGGCCGCCGCCCGTCCGGCGACCAGCGCCCCGAGCAGCCCGCCGATCACCACCCCCGCCGCGAACACCCCGTAGGCCGAGGCGGGCACCCGCAGCACCCCGAGCGCGTAGAGCACCAGCACCGCCATCAGTCCGCTGATCGCCAGGTTCGACCCCGCCGAGGCGAGGGCGACCCCCCACAGCGCCCGGTCCCGGCGCACCCACCGCACCCCGGCCCACGCCTCCCGCCACACCCCATGCCCCGCCGGCCGGGACGGCACCGACGGGAGCGGACGGAGGGCGAGGACGAGGAGGGCCGCGAGGGCGAAGGTGAGCGCGTCCACGGCGAACGGGAGCGACGCGGCCAGGGCGAACAGCAGGCCGGCCAGCGGGGTGCCGAGGAGGCCGCCGGCCACGGCCGTACCGGCCTGGAGCCGGCCGTTGGCGGTGGGCAGCGCGGCCGGCGACACCAGCGACGGCAGCAGCGCGAAGGCCGACGCGTCGAAGAGCGTGCCCAGGGTGGCGAGCAGGAACGCGGCGGCGGCCAGCGCGGCGACCCCGGCCCGGCCGGTGGCCACCACCGCGGCCAGCGCGGCCACCACCGCGGCCCGCGCCCCGTCCACCGCCGCCATCGTCCGGCGCCGGTCCCACCGGTCGGCGTACGCGCCACCGAGCAGCCCGAACAGCAGCGGCGGGAGCTGCCCGGCCACGGTCACCGCGGCGATCGCCCGGGGGTCGCGGGTGAGCGTGGCGGCCAGCAGGGCCAGGGCCGGCGTACGCAGCGCGTCGCCGAACCGGGACGAGACGGCGGCGGACCAGAGCAGTCGGTAGTCGCGGCCGAGCGCGGAAGCGGTCATGCCGACGGACCCTCCGGCCTGAACCCGGTCGAGGGTCAAGCCGCGCGGAGTGTGAGGCGACCGACGGGTAACCGAGACTCCACCAGCCCGGGCACGCGGTCTAGGCTGGCCCGGTGGCGGTGGAACAGCAGGCGCGGGGCGCGGCGAACGGTGCGACGGGTGCGGGCCGGCGCCGGTCTCGCCGGGACGAGATCCTGGAGATCGCGGTCGGGCTCTTCGCGGCGCGCGGCTACCACGGCGTGTCGATGGACGACATCGGCGCCGCCGCCGGGGTGACCGGCCCGGCCCTCTACCACCACTTCGCCGGCAAGGAGGCGATGCTGGCCGCCGCGCTGATCCCGGTCAGCGAGGGGCTGCTTGCCGGCGGCAAGGAACGCGCCACCAACCACCCCGACGACCCGCGCGGCACGCTGGAGTCGCTGATCGACTTCCACCTCGACTTCGCGCTGGCCAACCCGGCGGTGATCGCCCTGCACCTGCACGAGCTGGACCGCCTCCCCGACGAGCCGCGCCGCCGGATCCGCCGGCTCCAGCGGATGTACGTCGAGGAGTGGGTGACCGTGCTGACCGCGCTGCACCCCGGGCTGCCAGACGGCGAGGCGCGGGTGCTCGCACACGCCGCGTTCGGCCTGATGAACTCCACCCCGTTCCTCGGCGGCGAGGTGGACCGCCGGCGCCGGGCCGAGCTGCTGCGGGGTGCCACGCTGGCCGCGCTGCTCGCCCCCACCGACCCCGCCTGACCGCACCGGGAAACCCGGGTCGGCTCGTGGGCGACCGGTGTGCCGTGGTTACCTGACAGCGTCCCCACCCCCGGACGCTGGAGGAAACCATGATCGAGTCGCTGCTGATCGCCAACCGTGGCGAGATCGCGCGCCGGATCATCCGTACCGCGAAGAAGCTCGGGATCCGTGCGATCGCGGTGCACTCGGAGGCCGACGCCGGCCTGCCGTTCGTGACCGAGGCCGACCAGGCGGTCTGCGTCGGCCCGGCCAATCCCGCGCTCAGCTACCGCAACGTCGAGGCGATCCTCGCCGCCGCGAAGGACACCGGCGCCCAGGCGATCCACCCCGGCTACGGCTTCCTGTCCGAGAACGCGGACTTCGCCCGTACCGTCGAGGCCAGTGGCCTGATCTGGGTCGGGCCCGGCGCGGACGCGATCACCGCGATGGGCGACAAGATCAATGCCCGGAACCTGATGGCGGCGGCCGGGGTGCCGGTCGCGCCCGGCACCACCGACCCGGCCGCCGACCTGGCCGCGGCGGTCACCGCCGCCGCGGAGATCGGCTACCCGGTGATGGTCAAGGCCGCGGCCGGTGGCGGCGGCATGGGCATGGGCGTGGCCACCGACGAGGCCGCGCTGCGCACCGAGTACGACAAGGTCCGCTCGTTCGCCGAGCGGATGTTCGGCGACGGCTCGGTGCTGATCGAGCGGTACTTCCCCCGGGTACGCCACGTCGAGGTGCAGATCCTCGGCCTGGCGGACGGGCGGGTGGTGGCCCTCGGCGAACGCGAGTGCTCGGTGCAGCGCCGCAACCAGAAGCTGGTCGAGGAGTCCCCCTCCCCGGCGGTCTCCCCGGAGCTGCGTGCGCGGTTCCTGGCGGCGGCGGTCCGCGCGGGCGAGGCGGTGGGTTACCGCAACGCGGGCACCGTCGAGTGCCTGTTGGTCCCGCGTCAGCGGGACGTCCAGGGGAACAACTCCGGCTCCGAAGAATTCTTCTTCCTGGAGATGAACACCCGGCTGCAGGTCGAGCATCCGGTGACCGAGTACGTCTACGGCGTCGACCTGGTCGAGGAGCAGTTGCGGGTGGCCGCCGGCCTGGCACCGACCTTCGACCCGGACGCGCTCGCGCCGCGCGGGCACGCCATCGAGCTGCGGATCAACGCCGAGGACCCGAAGCGGTTCCTGCCCGGCCCGGGCGCGATCACCACCTGGAACGAGCCGTCCGGCGAGGGCGTACGGGTCGACTCCGGCTACGTCGCCGGCAACACGGTCACCCCGTTCTACGACAGCCTGATGGCCAAGCTGATCGTCAGCGGCGCCACCCGCACCGAGGCGGTCGAGCGGGCGCGGGCCGCGGTGGCCCAGTTCGAGATCGCCGGCCCCAAGAACAACCTCCCCTTCTTCGCCGAACTGCTGGAGAACCCCGAGTTCCTGTCGGGCGACTACGACACCGGCATCGTCTCCCGCATGCGCTGACCCCGCCCCTTCCGGGGTTGATCATGAAGTTGGCGGCGACAGAACGGGCAGAATCTGCCGCCAACTTCATGATCGCGGGGGCGGAAGGGGTGGGGTGGGATGCTGGGGGCATCCATCACGTAACACCGTCACAGTGAGGTGACCCCTTATGGCGGAACTACCGGACGTCGTTTCCATCCGGGAGGTCGGGCCGCGGGACGGGCTCCAGAACGAGGAGCCGATCCCGACCGACGCCAAGGTGCGGCTGATCGACGCGCTGTCGCGTACGGGTGTGCGGCGGATCGAGGCCGTCTCGTTCGTGCACCCGAAGGCGATCCCGCAGATGGCCGACGCCGACGAGGTGTGGCAGCGGGCCGTGAAGGCCGACGGGGTGCGCTACTCGGCGCTGGTGCCGAACAGCCGGGGGGCCCAGCGCGCCATGGCGGCCGGCTTCACCGAGATCGAGGTGGTGGTGTCGGCCAGCGACACGCACAACCGGCGCAACGTCAACCGCTCCACCGAGGAGTCGCTCGACGACATCGCCGAGCTGATCGACCTGCTGCACAGCGCGGGCGCGACCGCCGAGGTGATCGTGGCGACCAGCTTCGGCTGCCCGTACGAGGGGGACGTCGACCCGAAGCGGGTGGCCGGCATCGTCGACCGGGTGGTGCGGGACGGCGCCGACCGGGTGGCGTTCGGCGACACTACCGGCATGGGTACGCCCCGGCGGGTCCGCGAGCTGGTCACCGCGGTCCGCGACCGCAACGCCCACGTGCCGGTGCTGCTGCACTTCCACAACACCCGGGGCACCGCGCTGGCCAACATGCTCACCGCCATGGAGCTCGGCATTACCGAGTTCGACGCCAGCGTCGGCGGCCTCGGCGGCTGCCCGTACGCCCCGGGCGCCAGCGGCAACCTGGCCACCGAGGAGGCCGTGCACATGCTGCACGACATGGGCATCGACACCGGGATCGACCTGGACGCCCTGATCGAGGCCGCCGAGCTGGCCGAGCAACTGGTCGGCAAGAAGCTCCCCTCCGGCGTCCTCCGCGCCGGCCCCCGCACCCGCCTGACCCCGATCCCCTCCTGACCCGGCACCCCCCGGCCAGGCCGGCCGCGGGCGGGAGGGGTGGGCAGGGGCGGTGGGGTCGCCGGAGGGGGTGGGGATGGGATAGCCTAACGATCGTTCAGGTCGGTTGGGGCGCCCGTGGGGTGGCCGGTGGCAACGGGAGTCGGCGTGACGCTCGACGGTGAGGCTCTGGAGCAGCTGCGCAAGCGCGCCAAGGCCGGCGGTGCGGACAAGTACCACGCGGCGAACGCCGCCAAGGGCAAGCTCTTCGCCCGCGAGCGGGTCGCGTACCTGGTCGACGAGGGTTCCTTCGTCGAGGACGGGCTCTACGCCAACGCGATGGCCGAGGGGCTGCCCGCCGACGGCGTGGTCACCGGCACCGCCACCATCGACGGCCGGCCGGTCTGCCTGATGGCGAACGACTCCACGGTGAAGGCCGGCAGCTGGGGCGCGCGGACCGTCGAGAAGATCATCCGGATCATCGAGCGGGCCTACTCGACCAGCGTGCCGATGGTCTACCTGGTCGACTCGGCCGGGGCCCGGATCACCGACCAGGTCGACCTCTTCCCCGGCCGGCGCGGCGCCGGCAAGATCTTCTGGAACCAGGTGCGCGCCTCGGGCTCGATCCCGCAGGTCTGCGCCCTGTTCGGCCCGAGCGCGGCGGGCGGCGCCTACATCCCGGCGTTCTGCGACGTGGTCGCCATGGTCGAGGGCAACGCCAGCATGTACCTCGGCTCCGACCGGATGGTCGAGATGGTCACCGGCGAGAAGACCACGCTGGAGGCGATGGGCGGGGCCAAGGTGCACTGCGTCGAGTCCGGCGTCGGGCACTTCCTCTGCAAGACCGAGGCCGAGGCGCTCGACGTGGTCAAGCGTTACCTGTCCTACCTGCCGACCAACTGGACCCAGGCCCCGCCGGCCGCCGAGGCGACGCCGGCGCCGGAGAAGGCGGACCTGGCCGCGCTGGTCCCGGCCAGCGAGCGGCAGGCGTTCGACATGCGCCGCTACGTCAAGGGCCTGCTCGACGAGGGCAGCTTCTTCGAGATCCAGGCGCTCTGGGCCAAGGAGCTGACCATCGGCTTCGGCCGGCTGAACGGCGAGGTCGTCGGCGTGGTCGGCAACAACTCGATGTTCAAGGGCGGCGTGCTCTTCGTCGACTCGGCCGACAAGGCGACCCGGTTCGTGCAGCTCTGCGACGCGTTCAACGTGCCGCTGCTGTTCCTCAGCGACGTACCCGGGTTCATGGTCGGCAGCGTGGTGGAGAAGCAGGGCATCATCCGGCACGGCGCCAAGATGATCACCGCGATCTCCGAGGCGACCGTACCCAAGATCTGCGTGGTGGTCCGCAAGGCGTACGGCGCCGGCCTCTACGCGATGGCCGGCCCCGGCTTCGAGCCGGACGCCACCATCGCGCTGCCCACCGCCAAGATCGCGGTGATGGGCGCGGAGGCAGCGGTCAACGCCGTCTACGCCAACAAGATCGCCGCGATCGAGGACGAGGCCGAGCGGGCCGCCTTCGTCGCCGCGAAGCGCGAGGAGTACGAGCGCGACATCGACATCGTCCGGCTCGCCAGTGAGCTGGTGGTGGACGCCATCGTCGAGCCGCACGAACTGCGCGCCGACCTGGTCCGCCGGTTCGCCGCCGCTCGCGGCAAGGAGCGGCACTTCGCAAGGCGCCGGCACGGCGTCACCCCGGTCTGACCGGCCCCGACCCGCACCATCCGACGCGGCGTCACGAGCGCCCGGCGGCCCGTCCACAACGGCGTCCCATCAGGAGGATCAGATGGACTTCCGGCTCAGCGAGGAACAAGAGGCGCTGCGGGAGAGCGTGCGGGACTTCGCCCGCGAGGTGGTCGCCCCGGCCATCGCCGAGCACTACGAGCAGCACACCTTCCCGTACGAGATCATCCGCCAGATGGGCAAGATGGGGCTGTTCGGGCTCCCCTTCCCGGAGGAGCACGGCGGCATGGGCGGCGACTACTTCGCCCTCTGCCTGGCCCTGGAGGAGCTGGCCCGGGTCGACTCCAGCGTGGCCATCACCCTCGAGGCGGCGATCTCCCTCGGCGCGATGCCGATCTACCGGTTCGGCACCGACGCGCAGAAGGCGCAGTGGCTGCCGAAGCTGCTCAGCGGCGAGGCCCTGGCGGGCTTCGGGCTCACCGAGCCGGGCACCGGCTCGGACGCGGGCGGCACCCAGACGAGGGCGGTCCTGGACGAGTCGACCAACGAGTGGGTGATCAACGGCTCGAAGGCGTTCATCACCAACTCCGGCACCGACATCACCACGCTGGTCACGGTCACCGCGGTCACCGGCACGAAGCCGGACGGCTCGAAGGAGCTGTCCACCATCATCGTCCCGTCCGGCACGCCGGGCTTCACCGTCGCGCCCGGCTACTCCAAGGTCGGCTGGACCGCCTCGGACACCCACGAGCTGACCTTCGACGACTGCCGGGTGCCGGCGGAGAACCTGCTCGGCGAGCGCGGCCGGGGCTTCGCCCAGTTCCTGCGCATCCTCGACGAAGGGCGGATCGCCATCGCCGCCCTGGCGGTCGGCCTCGCCCAGGGCTGCGTCGACGAGTCGATCAAGTATGCGAAGGAGCGCCAGGCATTCGGCCAGCCGATCGGCGCGTACCAGGCGATCCAGTTCAAGATCGCCGACATGGAAATGAAGGCGCACACCGCCCGGCTGGCCTACTACGACGCGGCCGCCCGGATGCTCGCCGGCGAGCCGTTCAAGCGGCAGGCGGCCATCGCCAAGCTGCACGCCAGCACCATCGCGGTGGACAACGCCCGCGAGGCCACCCAGATCCACGGCGGCTACGGCTTCATGAACGAGTACCCGGTGGCCCGGTTCTGGCGCGACTCCAAGATCCTGGAGATCGGCGAGGGCACCAGCGAGGTGCAGCGGATGGTCATCGCCCGCGACCTGGGCATGTGAGCGACGCCCGCCCGGGCCGGATGGGCCCGGGCGGGTCAGCCGTCTGTCGGATATCGGCGGTGGACGGTCGGCTGCCCGACGATGGGCTGTGGAGCGTCCGACCCGATCCGTACTCTTCGTGCCCATGACTCCCGATCATGATCGTTCGCGGAGCCCGGGTGGTCGTACCCAGCTGCCCGACCTGTTGCGCGGGCACCGGCTCGCGGCCGGCCTCACCCAGGCCGAGCTGGCCGGCCGGGCCGGTGTCGGCGTGCGGACCGTCCGCGACCTGGAGCGGGGCCGCGCCACCCGACCCCAGCGCACCACCGTCGACCTGCTCGCCGACGCCCTGGGCCTGACCGGTCCGGCCCGGCAGGCGTTCCTCGCGGCCGCCCGGCCCACCCCGGCGCAGACCGCCGTGCCCGGGCAAGCGGCGAGCTACCTGCCCGTCGGCGGCCCCGATGCCGCTCAGACCGTCGCGCCCGGCCCGGCCGCGCGTCACCTGCCGGTCAGCGGTCCTGATGCCGCCACCGCACCGGGCCCCGCCGCTGGGCACCTCACGGTCACCGGCTCCGACGCCGCCGATTCGGGTACGCCGATCGCGCTGCCCCAGCCCGTCCCGCTGCTCGGCCGGGACCGGGACGTCGCGGAGGTGGCCGCCCTGCTCTCCGCGCATCCGGTGGTGAGCCTGGTCGGGCTGGCCGGCGTCGGCAAGACCGCGCTCGCCCTCACCGTCGCCCACGCGGCGGCCGCCGAGCATCCGGCCGGCGTGGCCGGTGTGCTGGTCGGCGAGGGCTCGGACACCGCCGACATCCTCGCCGCCGCGGTCGCCGTGCTCGGGGTGAACCGGCTGGCCGACCTCCCCTGCCAGCTCGGCGGCCGGCCCGCGCTGCTGCTGGTGGACGCCGTCGAACGCGCGCCCGGGCCGGTGGCCGACGCGTTGCGCGCCCTGGTGGCGGCAGCGCCGGCGCTGCGGGTGCTGGTCACCGGCCGCCGCCCGGTCGGCCTTCCCGGCGAGTTGGTCCGGCCGGTCGCACCGCTCGACGTGCCGCCGGTCGGCGAGGAGCCGGCCGATCCGGCGGAGCTGGCCCGCTGGCCGGCGGCGGCGCTGTTCACCACCCGGCTCGCCCAGGCGCGCCGCGAGCCGCCCAGCCCGGCCGAACTACCGGCGCTCGCCGCGCTGGTGCGCCTCCTCGGCGGGCTGCCCCTGGCCATCGAGCTGATGGCCGCGCGGGGCCGGATCCTCGACGTCACCGAGCTGCTCGACCGCTACGGCGACCGGGTCCTCGACCTGGCGGGCGTACGCCCCGGCTGGGAGCCCGCCGACCCGGCCGCCGGCACGGTGACCCTGCGCGAGGCGGTGGCGACCAGCTACCACCTGCTCGCGCCCGCCGAACGGGCGGCGCTGCGCCGGCTCTCCGCCTTCCGCAACCGCTGGTCCGTGGAGCTGGCCGAGGACCTGCTCGCCGACGGCGGCCAGCGGCGGGACGCGGTCCCACTGCTGGACCGGCTGCGGGAACTCGGGCTGCTCAGCGTCCGGGGCACCGGCCCGTTCCGGTTCCGCCTGCTGGACGCGGTCCGCGACTTCGCCGCCGAGCAGGCCGCCGTCGAGGGGGAGCTGACCGGGATCCGGCGCCGGCACGCGCTGGTCGTCGCCGGCCTGGTACGGCGTACCGCCCCGAACCTGATCGGCGCGGAACTGCCCGCCGCCGTGCACCTGCTCGACGAGGTGACCAGCGACATCACCGCCGCCCTGGCACACGCCGCCGAGGACGATCCGGTGACCGCACTGCTCCTGGCGGCGGCGCTGCCCCGCTGGTGGCGGCTGCGCGGGCGGGATGTCTCCGGGCGTCGGTGGCTGCGCCGGCTGCTGGCCGACCCGCGTACCACCGACGCGCCGCCGGTGCTGCGGGCCTGGGCGCTGCTCGGGGCGGCCCGGCTCGCCGCCGAGCACGGCGCGGGCGGGGCGGAGCTGCCGGCCGCCCGGGAGGCGCTGGCCCTCTTTCAGGCGGCCGGGGAGGTGACCGGGGAGCTGTCCTCCAGGTCGGTGCTCTGCGTGCTGCTGCGCGCCGCCGGCGCTCCGGGCGAGGCCCGGGAGCAGGCCGAGGCGGCGCTGGAGCTGGCCACCCGGCACGGTCGGGCACGCGAGATGGCCGTCGCCCACCAGCACCTCACCTGGCACGACGTACGGGTGGTGGACCTGGCCGCCGCGCGGCGCCGGCTGGCCACGGTCGACCGGCTGGCCACCCAGTGCGGGGAGCAGCGCCTCCGCCTGCTGGCCCGGGCCGACCTGGCCGAGGTGGCCCGGCTGGAGGGACGCTACGCCGACGCGGTGGAGCAGGGCCGGCGGGTGGCGGCCGCGCTGGCCGAGCTGGGCGAGCCGGGGCGGCGGCGCCAGGTGATCGGCACGGTCGGGCTGGCGCTCGCCCTCGACGGGCGGGTGGAGGAGGCGCTGGAGGCGGTGGCCGAGCTGCGGCCGCCGCACCCGGTGCCGGGACAGCGCCGGCCGCCGGTTGTGGAGAGCCTGGACCCGCGCCGGGAGCGCCGGGACGTCCCGCCGGAGGATGCGATCTGCGCGTTGATCGAGGGCCATGTCGCGCTGCACCGGGGAGACCGGGAGCTGGCGGCGGAATGGTTCGCCGCAGCCGCCGACCATGCCGCCGGCGGGGAACAGCGGGACCGAGCCACGGCCGCCGAGCATGCCGCCGGCGGGAAACAGCGGGCCGGGGCCGACGATCGTGCCGTCGGTGGGCAGCGGCGGGAGCTCGTTGAGGCGCTGGTCGGGCTGGCGGCGAGCACCGCCGACGTGGCGGTGCTGGACCGGCTGGAGCAGGCCTGCCGGGCCACCGGGATCAGGCTGCTGCCCCGGGAGGAGGCCCTGCTCTACGCGCTGGTGGCCCGCCGGGGACGTGCGGCCCCACGCGACTGAACGGCCGGGAGAAGAAGGCGCGGGGGTGGCGCGAGCGAAGAAGCCCCCTGGTATTGCCCCTCGCTCATCGCTCGCGCCGGCACCCCCCGGTGCCCCCCGCTGCCGGAAGCCTATCCAGGCCGCAAGGGTGATTTGGGGGCTATTGCGGGCGTATATCCCGGTGCTCGGGCGGTTCTGCCGGTCTTTCTGCCGGTGACCCGCGGGTACGCCGCACCCCGTCGGCGGGTCAGCAGCCGGCGGACTGCCCGGCAGGCGCGGGCTCGGTGCTGCCGGCGGTCGCCCCCGGGTGCACCGCGTCGCGGACCCGGCGCAGGCCGTCCAGGAGCCCCTCCAGCTCGGCCGGTGCCAGCTGGCCGGTGAACCACTCCTCGATGATCCGCAGGTGCCCGGGCAGGGTCGCGTCCAGCCGGCTCAGGCCGGCGGCGGTGACCACGGCGTAGGAGCTGCGCCGGTCGGAGGGGCAGGCTCGGCGGCGGAGCAGGCCGTCCCGCTCCATCCGGTCGACCACGCGGGTGACCCCGCTGGTGGACAGGGAGGTCTGCGCCGCGAGGTCGGTCATGCGCAGTTGGTGACCGGGCGACCGGGTGAGCCGCATCAGCACCTCGAACTCGACCGAGGAAAGGCCGTGCTCCTCGAACTGGGCGGCGAACCGGGCCGACAGCCCGGCGCTGGCCTCGAAGAGGAGGCCGATGGCGGTGATCCGGGGATCGTCGAACACGTTCTGGTCCACGCTGCCATCCTAGCAGTCCTTGACACAGGGAATATTGCTATGCCTATAGTTGCTCAGTCAGTCGTTGGGCTACTAAACAATCTCCCCTGGAGGACAGCACCATGACCAGCAGCACCGAAGCGGTTACCCGCGACTGGGACGGCCTCACCATCCCGACCGCCGGCACCTACCTGCTGGACGCGGCTCACAAGCGCGTCGGGTTCGTCGCCCGGCACATGATGGTCAGCAAGGTACGCGGCGAGTTCGCCGAGGCTTCCGCCACCATCACCGTGGCCGAGGACCCGACGCAGTCCTCGGTGACCGCCACCATCCAGGCGGCCAGCATCAACACCGCTCAGGCCGACCGCGACGCGCACGTGCGCAGCCCGGAGTTCCTCGACGCCGAGCAGTTCCCCACCCTGGAGTTCCGCAGCACCGGGGTGAAGTCCCGCGACGGCAACGAGTTCGTCCTCTCCGGTGAGCTCACCATCAAGGGCGTGACCCGTCCGGTCGATCTGGATGTCGAGTTCGAGGGCGTCGGCCGCAGCCCCTTCGGCCAGGACATCTTCGGCTTCAACGCGTCGACCGAGATCGACCGGGAGGACTTCGGCCTGACCTGGAACGTCGCCCTGGAGACCGGTGGCGTCCTGGTCGGCAAGAAGATCAAGATCGAGATCGAGGGCGAGGCCGTCCGCCAGGCCTGATCCCCGCGTACGACCCCACGGGCCCGCGCCGTCACCCGACGGCGCGGGCCCGTTCGTCGTACGCCGACGGGTGCGAATTGTCACGTCTTGTTCTCAGGTCGACCGTGGTGCGGCGGACGGCGGCTGGGTAGGAGTGCAGACCTGCGCCCGACCTCCGATCCGGCGGCCCAGGCGCACTTACGCACTCAACGTGAATGGTTCACAATGCGTTGCGGAACGGTACGGTTCCGTGGCGCCGGCGCCGGGAGGACAGATGGGCAGAGACGTCGAGCAGGGCGCCTTCTCCCGCGAGGACCGGGTCCGCTACCGGCGAAAGGTCCGGCGGTGCCTGGACGTCTTCGCGCTGATGCTGGACGACTTCGGCTTCGACGCCGACCGGCCGATGACCGGGCTGGAGATCGAACTCAACCTGGTCGACGCCGCCGCCGAGCCGGCCATGCGCAACGACCAGATCCTGGCCGACATCGCCGACCCGCTCTTCCAGACCGAGCTGGGGCAGTTCAACCTGGAGCTGAACGCCTCGCCACGGCTGATCGAGGGGAAGGGCTTCGCCGACTACGCGCAGGACCTGCGCAGCAGCCTGAGCCGCGCCGACGAGCGGGCCGCCAAGTCCGACGCCAACATCGTGATGGTCGGCATCCTGCCCACCCTCACCGAACGGCACCTGGTCGCCGACAACCTCTCCACCAACGAGCGCTACCGGGTGCTCAACGACCAGATCGTCGGGGCCCGGGGCGAGGACATCGAGCTGGACATCCGCGGCGTCGAGCGGCTGCGTACGCACACCGACTCGATCGCGCCGGAGGCCGCCTGCACCAGCCTCCAGTTCCACCTCCAGGTCGCGCCGGACAGCTTCGCCGACTACTGGAACGCCTCCCAGGCCATCGCCGGGGTGCAGGTGGCGATCGGCGCCAACTCGCCGTTCCTCTACGGCCGGCAGCTCTGGGCGGAGACCCGGATCGCCCTGTTCGAGCAGGCCACCGACACCCGCCCGGACGAGCTGAAGGCCCAGGGCGTACGCCCCCGGGTGTGGTTCGGCGAGCGCTGGATCACCTCGATCTTCGACCTGTTCGAGGAGAACGTCCGCTACTTCCCGCCGCTGCTGCCGATCTGCGAGGACGAGGACCCGGTCGAGATCCTGCACGCCGGCGGAGTGCCCCAGCTCGGCGAGCTGCGGCTGCACAACGGGACCGTCTACCGCTGGAACCGCCCGGTCTACGACATCATGGACGGCCGTCCGCACCTGCGGGTGGAGAACCGGGTGCTGCCGGCGGGGCCCACCGTGGTGGACATGCTCGCCAACGCCGCCTTCTACTTCGGACTCGCCCGCGGCCTCGCCGAGGCGGACCGGCCCATCTGGAGCCAGCTCACCTTCAGCTCGGCCGAGGAGAACTTCCACGCCGCCGCCCGGCGCGGCATCGACGCCGTGCTGCACTGGCCCCGACTCGGCGACGTACCGGTCACCACGCTCGTCCTCGACACGCTGCTGCCCACCGCCGCCGAGGGGCTGGACCGGTTCGGCGTCGCCCCGGCCGAACGGGACCGCCTCCTCGGGGTGATCGAGGAGCGCTGCCGCACCGGCCGCAACGGCGCCGTCTGGCAGACCGAGACGGTGTGGGCGGCCGAGCGGCACCGGGGCATGGACCGGAAGGCCGCGCTGCACCACCTGGTCCAGCGCTACGCCGAGCTGCAACGCGGCAACGAGCCGGTGCACACCTGGCCGGTCGACTGACCCTCGCCGCGAGCGCGAGCCGCGCGCCGTCGGCCTCAGCGGTTGCGGCGGCGGGCCTTCGGTCCGGTGGTCGGCGCGTTCGCACCGCTTTCCGGTGCGGCGACCGGCTCGCTCCCGACCGCCCCCTCCACCGCCGCCGATCCCGGCTCGTCACTGGCGGGGCCCGGCAGGACCGGCTCGCCGCCGGTCCGTGCCGTACCGCTGACCGGCGAACCCGACTGCGGCCTCCGCTGCGGTGGCACAGCCCGGCCACGCCGGCCGGCGGCGGCGCCCTCCGGTGCGGTGCTCGGGTCCACCGCGACGCTCGTGGCATCGGCCGCCGCGCCGAGCGGCGCAGCGCTGCCAACGGTCCGCCCTGCCGTCGCCGACTCGCGGACCGTGCCCGCGGAAGTCACCTGCTCGCCGAGCGGGTCGACCGACGTGGCCGGGGCCGGTCCGGCCTCGCCGGTCACGCGCTCGGCGCCCGGCGCGGCACCCGAGGCCCGCCGGCCCAGGAACCGGCGGCCCGGCCGCTCCGTCGCCGGCACCGGGCCGACCACGTCCGCGGGCCCGGCGGTCGGCGCCGTGAGTGGGTCCGGCCCGTCGCTGTGGACCTGGCCCCGCTCCCCGGTGCGCTGGCGGGGCAGGCTCACCTCGGGGCCGGTGGGCTGGTCCGGCCCGTCGCTGTTGAGCTGGTCCGGCTCCCCGGTGCGCTGGCGGGGCAGCCGCACGTCGGCGTGCTCGGTGGCGCGGCGGTCGGCCCGCTGGGCCAGCGCGGCGACCAGGACCGAGCCGCCGATCCCGGCGATCACCGCGTACGGGGCGATCAGGTGGGCCGACACCTGCTCGGCGGCGATCCCGGCGAGCCTCGGCACGGCCAGCAGGTACGCCAGCGCGACCAGCAGGGGACCGGCCGCCCCGGAGGCCGCCGCCCCGACCCGTCGCTCGGGCGAGCGGACCGCCCGCCGGGCGGCCAGGATCCCGATCACCAGGGCGGACCCGAGCGAGAGCAGCGCGCCGGGCCAGTAGAAGTAGTCACGGATCCAGAACCGGCCGCTGTCCGCGCTGATCTGCCAGATGCCGAGCTGGGCGGCGGTCAGGCCACGGCCGGAGAGCACCCCGTCGATCACCGAGACCACGGCGAGCAGCCAGAGCCAGCCGGTGGTGGCGATGAGGTTGGTGGCCGCGGCCCGGGTGTGCAGTGCCCAGGTCGCCAGCAGCACGCCGAGCACCAGCCCGGCGGCGGCGTACGCGGCGGCCACGGCCTGCGGCGAGGACGTGTCCGGCACCCGGGCCGCCCGCGCCGGCACGGCCACCAGCAGTACGGTGATCAACGCGCCGACCCCGGCGGCGAGCGCGAGGCCGAGCCGGGGCAGGCTGCCCGCCGGCTCGTCGTCGTTCGCGCGGCGCAGTCGTTGGGCGCAGACCGCGCCGGCGATCACCGAGGTCGCGGAGATCCAGGTGGCCCAGGCGAGGCTGGCCACCCAGGCCGCCTCGACCCGGGCGGCGCCGGCCGGCGCCCAGTTGATGATGCCGAGCCCGTAGCCGAAGCCGAGCTGCGCGGCGCCCGTACCCGCGGCGACACCGAGTGCGGCGGCGGTCGATCCTCCCCAGCCCCGTCTGGCCATGCCGGGCAGCGTAGCGTCCCAGGGTCGGCGCGGCGAGGGGTGACGAAGGCCGGACCGGCCGCGGCCGGCTTGGTGGCGCCGGATACGGTCGCCGGTGATTGAGGCGGGGGACGCGATGACGGACGAGGGTTACCCGGACCGGCAGCCCGGGGTACGCGACGAACCGGCGCCGGACCGGACGAGGCTGCTCCTCGGTGGCGGCCTGGCGGCGGTCCTGCTGGCGGTCATCGGGGCGAGCGGCGGCTGGGTCCTGGCCGGGGAGTCGGACGGACCCACCCCACCGCCCACCGCGGCCCCCACCACACCCTCCGTGGCCGCCACCGCGCCCACTTCCGCGCCGCCGAGCACCGCCGCCGCCCGGCCGACCGGTACGCGCACCACCACTCCCGCCGGTCTGACCGTGCCGCCGCTGGTGGGCACCGACTTCGAGCAGGCCCGGCGGGAACTGCGGGACCGGCGGCTCGGCTGGCGGCTGGTGTTCGGCAGCGGCTCCGGCCGTAACGTCGAGCGAACCTCGCCCGCCCCCGGTACGCCGGTGAAGCGCGGCGTCACCGTCACCCTCTGGGTCGCCGGGCCGCCGCCCGCCGTCTCCGTGCCCGACCTGCTCGCCCAGAGCTGCGCCGACGCGGCGGACGACCTGGTGGCGGCGGGCCTGTATCCCCGCTACCGCACCGGTCGCCAGGGTCCGGTCACCGCGCAGGACCCGGTCCCCGGCAGTTCGGTCCGGTGGAACGACCCGGTCGCTCTCACCTGCGGCGACGAGCGCACCACGGCGCCGACCGCCAGCCTGCTCCCCGCCCAGTGACCGGCGGCCCGGCGCGCTGATGCCCGCCGACGGCCGGGCGGACCACTACCGTGGACGATCGAGGGCCAGGCCGCCCGGTCCCGGTGGGGAGAGGACGTGCGATGAGCGACGATCGTCAGGAGCCACCCGCCGGAGACCCGGACGCGACCAGGGCGCTGCCTCCCGACCGGAGCGGCGCCGACCCGGACGCCACCCGCGCGATACCGCCGGAACCGGCCGGCGCCGAGGACGTCGAAGCGACCAGGGCGATGCCGCGGGAACCGGCCGGCGACGCGACCCGCCCGCTTCCCCGCGGGGACGGTGGTGCCGGAGCGCGACGGCCGGTCGACGCCACCACCCGCCAGGAGCCGGTCGGTCCCGCCTGGTCCGGCCGTGCCGGAGTGCCGCCACCGCGGCCGGCCGGTTACCCGGAGCCCGCCACCGAGTGGTACACCGAGGAGCAGGCGAGTCGCCGCTGGTGGATGCCGATCCTGCTGGGCCTGCTCGCGCTGCTGCTGATCGCGTTGATCGGCCTGGGTGTCTGGCTGGCTCTCCGCGCGGCGGATCGCGGCGCCGAGCCGGGCCTGTCGCCCTCGGCCGTGCCGAGCACCGCCCCGCAGACCAGCGCCGCGCCGAGCAGTTCTCCGCCGAGTAGCCCGCCGACCACCACGGCGGCCGCCGAGGTGCCGATGCCGCCGCTGGTGGGACTGCCCGAGTCCGCCGCCCGCGCGGCCCTCGACCGGCTGGGTGTGGACTACCGGGTGCGGCGCCGGGCGTCGGACCAACCGCCCGGAACCGTGATCGACACGAACCCGGCAGCCGGCGAGCCGATCGCCGAAAGGGACCGGGTCACCATCGTGGTGGCCGAGCCCGCGGAAAAGCCGACGACGGCCGCCGCCACCACGACGCCTCCGCCCACGGCCACGGCCACGCCCTGACCGTCACCACTGGCGGCGTCGGGTGCCGACCAGGCCCAGCCCGGCCAGCGAGATGGCGAGGCCGAGCAGTCCCGAGTAGAACAGCGACCGGCTGAGGTCGGTGGCGGCCGACGAGGGCTCGACCAAGGCGGCGTCCCCGGCCCCGGCCCCGGCCTGGGCCGGGATCGACGGGGTGCCGAGGTCGTCGCCCGGCGCATCGGCCACCGGTGGGTCGACCCAGTCGGGCTCGTCCTCCGCCGGGTCGGTGGCCGCCCGGTTGCCCTCTCCGGCCACGGTGATCTCCGGAGCCGGGACGGGCTCGGTCAACTCCTGGGTCGCGGAGAAGGCGGGGTGGCGGACCATGAGCGCCAGTGCGGTCGCGGCGCCGAGGAACGCGAGGAGCCCGAGGGCGTAGCGGATACGGGAGCGGTGGTGCCGCCGCGCGGCGGGCAGATTGACCATGACCATCCCAGGTTCAGGGTCTGGAGCGCGCGGGGTGGAGCGTTTGCCGGGGTGGGCGTACCAATTCTATGGCGGTGGCATGCCCCTCGACCGGGATTCGTGAGGTCAGCCGACCCGGACCGGGGTCCGGGTCACCGGACGGCGGGCCGTCCGGACGGTGTGCGGACGCGGGGCCGGCGCGGCCTGGAGCTGCCGCAACCCGTCCTGCTGTACGAAGATCGACCGCCGGTTGACCGCGTCCCCCGCCGCGTTCAACTCGTAGCCGTCGAGCCAGAGCCAACCGTCGTAGGTCGGCCAGTCGAGCACCCGGATCACCCGGAACATGATCGGTCGGAGGAACTGGACACTCGCCGCGCGTGTCACGTGCAGTACGTCACCGGAGCGGGGAAGCACATGGGCTCCTGGGAGGATCGGCCGGCGGGCGAGCCGGCGAGGGCTGTTCGGGGGGACGGTTCGGTCCGGTGACGGGGGATCTGCCTCGTGGACCGGCTGATCAGTGGGTCGGTGCTGGTCGGGCCGTACCCGCGGTGGCGGACCGCCACCCGACCATCACCCGGCTGCTCCCGGTTACCGCTCCCGCCGCCACAGCCAAGCTGGCGTGCAGCGGCGGGGTCTTCATCCCGGGGCAGGTCGCGCGGCGCGGGACGGCTCCCCTCCTGCCGTCCCGCGGCCCGTGGTGCGACCACGCCCGGAGATCATGCGAAGACGGTGAGTAACCCGTGCCATACCGACAGAGTGCATCAGCGACGTGCTTCATGCAAGTTGCACGTCGACTTTTGCCGATACGCGAGCAGGACACGTGAACGGGACGCTTGAAGCCTCAGGTCCCGGGGCGGCACACTGGACGCCGGTTTCGCCCGTCGCGGCCGGTCGACGACCGGCACCACCCGTTGCCGCGAACGCTCGCCCGCCGTACGCCGGTCGCGCCCCCGGCGGGTGTGAAACCGGGCGCGACCGACCGGAGGTAGCCGGGTGCGTGCGAGGAGTGGGATTGCCCGTCCATCGACCCCGGGGGTGGCGTCGTGAGCGAGCGGCGCAGCCCGACCATCCGGCGTCGACGCCTGGGGGCGGAACTCCGCCGGCAGCGGGAAGCTGCCGGCATCACCATCGAGACGGTCGCCGAGCAGCTGGAGTGTTCGGCGTCCAAGATCTCCCGGATCGAGACCGGCCACACCACCGCGACGCCGCGGGACGTGCGGGACATGCTCCGCATCTACGGGGTGGTCGGCGCCGAGAGCGACGAGCTGGTGCAGATCGCCCGCGAGGCCCGGCAGAAGGGCTGGTGGCATCCGTACAGCACGGTGCTGGTCGGGGCGTACGTGGGACTGGAGGCGGCGGCCAGCTCGATCCGGGCGTACGAACAACAGGTCGTGCCGGGCCTGTTGGAGACCGAGGAGTACGCGGGGGCGATGATCCGGGCCGCTCGGCCGGACTTCACCTCCGAACAGGTCGAACAGCGGGTGCGTGTCCGACTGGGCCGTCAGTCGTTGTTGACCCAGGACGATCCGGTCGATCTGTGGGTGGTGCTCGATGAGGCGGTGCTGAGCCGGCCGGTTGGCGGCGACGCGGTGATGCGTGGCCAGCTCAAACGGCTGGTGGAGGTGGCCGAACTGCCGAACGTGACGTTGCAGGTCCTGCCCTTCGAGGTGGGTGCGCACGCCGGCATGGACGGGACCTTCACGATCCTCAGCTTCCCCGAACCGAGTGATCCCGATGTCGTGTACGCGGAGAACGCCACGGGCGGGCTCTTCCTCGAGAAGAGCGACGAGCTACAGAAGTACAGCTTCATCTTCGATCACATTCGAGCAGCGGCCATTCGCCCGGAGGAATCCATCGCACACATCGCAAAACTGGCAGAGGAGCCGTTGTGGAAATGGCGACCAAGGAGTTCCCCGTGGACCTGACGCAGGCGACATGGTTCAAGAGCTCGAAGAGCGGGCCGAACTGTGACAACTGCGTGGAGGTCGCGTACGTGACCGGGGCGGTCGGCGTCCGGGACTCGAAGGACAAGACGGGCCCGGCCCTGATCTTCGCCCCGGGTGACTGGCACGCCTTCGTCGCCGGCGCCAGGGACGGTGCGTTCCCCGGGAAGTGATCCGGCGACGCCCCCCAGAGCGTGGTCCCGCCCGGCAGCGTCGCCGGGCGGGACCATTTCGTCGCGCCCCGGCCGGCTCCGGCCACCCGTCGCCAGTTTCGTCCCGCGTCGTTGAACCGCACAGATCGGCAACCGAGCGAGGCAGGCGAGACGGATGACGACGATCGGTTCAGAGAATCTGACCAACGGCCCGGGCAAGCCCGAGCGGTTCGGTGGCAAGTACCGCGGGGCGCGCCGGGACAGCGTCCTCACCGAGGTGGGCTCCGGTGAGGGCGAGATCGGCGGCCGGGACACGCCCGCCCCGGAACCGACCGGCCCGCCGCTCTCCCTGCCGTCGCTCGACCCGAACCCGCTCACCGAGCCGTCCTTCCCGCCGACCGGCTGGCCGATGGAGCAGCAGGAGTCCCTGGTGGACCATCCGCTGCTGCGCGGGCTGCTGATGGAGCTGCCGCCGAAGGGCAGCGTGCCCCCGCCGGGCTGGCTGGACCGCTGGTTCGAGGCGACCCGGGCGATCCTCGAACTGCTATACGTGCAGGGGGCGGGCCGCACGCGCTGACAGCGTGGCGGCCGGTGGCAGCGCCCGCTCGGCGAGCCGGTTGTGTCGCAGGGCGTGGCGTACCCCGATCGCGATCACGCCGAGCACCGCGACGGTGATCGCGGGCCCGGTGACCGCCGGTCGCGCGAACAGGTCGACCCCCGCGGCCGGGAGCGCCCCGCCGAGCACCGCCAGCGCGGTCACCTGGAGCGGCAGGCCGATCAGCGGGTGCGCCGCGGCGGCCCGCAGCCCCGGCGGCGCCGGGGTGTCCGGCGCGGTGGCGAACGCGCCCGCGCCGGCCCGCAGCCACCGGACCCGGCGTACCGTGCAGACCGCCACGACCAGCGCCGGGGCCGCCGCGAGGGTGAGCCCGGCGGCGGCCCGGTCGAGCACCGTCGTGCCGGCGCTCTGCAGGCCCACCGCCAGGACGGCCGCGGTCAGCGCCAGGCCGGTCAGCACCAGCGCGGACAACCATCCGGTACGCCGGCGCAGCGCGCGGGCGCGGTCCAACCGGGGCAGGCCGTCCGCCACCACACCGGCGGCCAGCCAGACGGCGGCGACGGGGAGCAGCACGGTGAGATGCTCGTCCATGACCCCAGACTGGTCCGGATCGACGTTCCCCGAATCCGGGACGGCACCCCGGTTCCTCCCGTACGCCCTCCCGTAGGGGTCATCCTTTCGACGTTATGGCGGATCCGACATGTTCACAGTGTTCTGACAGTTGACCTAGCCTCTTAACGATCGGTCAGTGTCGATTCGCCTGTGCCTCACCGGGCGGACGGTCCTGTGCCGGTCGGAGGGAGGTAGGGAGATGGGTCTCCCACACAGGTCCGTACTCGTCGGAGTGGCCGCCCTGACCATGCTCGCGGCCGCGTCACCCGCCGCGGCCGCCGAACCCACCGGCGCGATCCGCGCCGCCGGTGGTCCCACCGCGGTGGCCGACAGCTACATCGTGGTGTTGAAGGACAACGCCGTCGCCCCCAGCCGGGTCACCGAGACCGCGCAGCGGCTCACCGCCCGGCACGGCGGCACGGTCGCCCGCACCTGGCGCGCCGCGCTGCGCGGCTTCGAACTCACCGTCGGCGCGAAGGCCGCCGCGCGGATCGCGGCCGACCCCGCCGTCGCGTACGTGGAACAGAACCACACGGTCTCCATCGCCGGCACCCAGACGAACCCGCCGTCCTGGGGCCTGGACCGGATCGACCAGCGGAACCTGCCGCTGAACAGCTCCTACACCTACCCGACCACGGCGAGCAACGTGCGCGCCTACATCATCGACACCGGCGTGCTGTTCGGGCACAACGACTTCGGCGGCCGGGCCGTCTCCGGCTTCGACGCGGTCGACGGCGGCTCCGCCGACGACTGCAACGGCCACGGCACGCACGTCGCGGGCACGGTGGGCGGCTCCTCCTACGGGGTGGCCAAGGGCGTCCAGATCGTCGGCGTCCGGGTGCTCAACTGCCAGGGCAGCGGCACCAACGCCCAGGTGGTGTCCGGCATCGACTGGGTGACCGCGAACGCGGTGAAGCCGGCGGTGGCGAACATGAGCCTCGGCGGCTCGGCCAACAGCTCGATCGACACCGCGGTGACCAACTCCATCAACTCCGGCATCACGTTCGCCGTGGCGGCCGGCAACGGCGACATCCTGGGCAACCGGCAGAACGCCTGCAACTACTCCCCGGCCCGGGTCGCGTCGGCGATCACCGTCGGCGCGACGCAGAACAACGACGCCGCCGCGAGCTTCTCCAACTACGGCACCTGCGTCGACATCCTGGCGCCGGGCGTCAACATCACCTCCGCCTGGTACACGGGCAACACCGCGACCAACACGATCAGCGGCACCTCGATGGCGTCGCCGCACGTCGCGGGCGCCGCGGCGCTCGTGCTGTCGGCGAACCCGTCGTGGACCCCGCAGCAGGTGCGGGACAGCCTGGTCAACAACGCCACCCCGAACGTGGTGACCAACGTGGGCACCGGCACGCCGAACCGGCTGCTCTACATGGTCAACGGCACCACCCCGCCGCCGACCAACGACTTCTCCGTCTCGGTCTCGCCCACCTCCGGCTCGACCGCGCCGGGCGGCTCGGTGACCGCCACCGTGGCCACCGCCACCACCAACGGCTCCGCGCAGTCCGTCAGCCTCTCCGCGAGCGGCCTGCCGAGCGGCGCCACCGCCTCGTTCAACCCGGCCACGGTGACCTCCGGCGGCTCGTCAACCCTCACCATCACCACGTCGGCCGGCACGCCGGCCGGCACCTACGCGGTGACGATCAGCGGCACCGCGGCGTCGGGCACGAAGACGGCGACGTACTCGCTCACCGTCACCGGCTCGGGCGGGTGCACCGGAGCCGGCCAGAAGCTCGCCAACCCGGGCTTCGAGTCCGGCAGCGCCGGGTGGACCGCCACCTCCGGGGTGATCGGCCAGCACGGCTCGTCCGGCCAGCCGCCCCGCTCCGGCACCTGGAACGCCTGGCTCGACGGCTACGGCAGCTCGCACACCGACACGCTGGCCCAGTCGGTGAGCCTGCCGGCCGGTTGCACCTCGTACAGCCTGAGCTTCTGGCTGCACATCGACACGGCCGAGACCACCACCGGCACGGCGTACGACACGCTGCGGGTGCAGGTGCTCAACTCGTCCGGGACGGTGCTGGCCACGCTCGCCACGTACTCGAACCTGAACCGGAACACCGGCTACGCCCAGCGCTCGTTCAACCTGGGCGCGTACGCCGGCCAGACCGTGCAGATCAAGTTCACCGGCGTGGAGGACGTCAGCCTCCAGACGTCGTTCGTCATCGACGACACGGCGGTGAACGTCTCCTGAGCCAACCTCTCCCACCGGCGTCCGGCGGTCCCCTTCGGGGTGGCCGCCGGACGTCGTGACGGGGTCAGACGTCGAAGGTGGCGGGGCGCTCGGTCGCCGGGGGCGGCGGGGTGGCCTTCCACAGGCCGGTCTTCTGCGCGGCCAGGCGGGCCAGGTAGGCCGGGTTGAGGATGACGTAGCGGCGCCAGAGCCGCTTCGGCTCCAGGCCGAGCCGCCAGAGCCACTCCAGCCCGGCCCGCTGCATCCACGGCGGCGGGTTGCGCAGGAGCCCGGCGTGGTAGTCGAACGCCGCGCCGACGGCCATCTGCGGCATGTCCAGCAGCGGCCGCATGGCGTACGTGAAGATCTCCTGCCGGGGGCAGCCCAGGCCGACCAGCACGAGCCGGGCGCCGCTGGCCTTGATCCGGTCGGCGATCTCGGCGTCCTCGCCCGGCTGGAGGGACCGGAACTTGGACGGCTCGACACCGGCGATCTTCAGCGCCGGGAACTTCCGCTCCAGGGCCGGGACCAGGCGGGACAGCGTCTCCTCGGTGGAGCCGTAGAGATAGACCGGCAGCCCCTCGTCCGCGAAGCGGGCGAGCACCCGGAGGGTGAGCTCCGGCCCGTAGACCCGGTCGGTGAGGCCGGCGCCGTGCAGCAGGTTGAGCGCCCAGCGCACCGGCTGCCCGTCGGGGGTGACCACGTCGAACGAGTTGAGGCGGGCGTTGTGTGCCGGGTCGAGCACCCCGGTCATCACCCCGTGCACGGCCAGCGCGGTGAGGGCCAGTGGGCGGCGGTCGTGCGCCGCCGCCACCACGGCCTCGGTCGCCCGGGCGTAGTCGGTCGCGTCGACGAGTACGCCGAGCACGTTCCGCTTGGTGCCGGTGGTCATGCCTTCGGCACCCACTTGTCGACGTTCGCCTCGTAGATCTCGCGGAGGATCATCGGCACGTCGTAGGTGATCTTCCAGTTCGGGTAGTGCTCCTCGAACCGGGCCATGCTGCTGACGTACCACTGGTGGTCGCCGGTGCGGGCCTGCTCGACATAGTTGATCTTCGCCACCCGGCCGGTGATGTCCTCGGCGATCCGGAACGCCTCGATGTGCGAGGTGTTCGAGTGCCGGCCCCCGCCGAGGTTGTAGACCTGCGCGGAGCGCGGCTCGCGGAAGAACGCCTCGAACGCGGTGAGCACGTCGCGCGAGTGGATCGCGTCCCGGACCATCTTCCCCTTGTAGCCGAAGAGGTTGTAGGTCCGGCCCTCCATCACGCAGCGCATCAGGTACGCCAGGAAGCCGTGCAGCTCGGCGGCGGAGTGCGCCGGGCCGGTCAGCGTGCCGCCCCGGAAGCAGGCGGTCTTCATGTCGAAGTACCGGCCGTACTCCTGGACCATCACGTCGGAGGCCACCTTCGAGGCGCCGAAGATCGAGTGCAGCGACTCGTCGATCGACATGTCCTCGGTGATGCCGTCGTACCAGTGGTGGCCCTCGGGCAGCTCGTAGCGGGTCTCCAGCTCGATCAGCGGCAGGCTGTTCGGCCGGTCGCCGTAGACCTTGTTGGTCGAGCAGTGGATGAACGCCGCGTCGATGGCGTGCCGGCGGGTGTTCTCCAGCACGTTGAGGGTGCCGCCGGCGTTGACGTCGAAGTCGGTGTACGGCTCCTTGGCGGCCCAGTCGTGGCTCGGCTGGGCGGCGCTGTGGATCACCACGGCGATGTCCGAGCCGTACTTCTTGAAGACCTGCTCCAGGCCGTCCCGGTCCCGGATGTCCACGGCGTGGTGGGTGTAGGCGCGGCCCAGCTCGGCGGCGAGTCGGTCCAGGCTCCAGGCGGTCGAGCCGTCCTCGCCGAAGAAGTACCGCCGCATGTCGTTGTCGATGCCGACCACGTCGAGACCGAGGCCGGCGAAGTGCCGGGCCGCCTCGGAACCGATCAGACCGCCCGAACCGGTCACCAACGCGACACTCACACGCCACTCCTGGTCCATCGGGGCAGGGGAACCATCGGAGCATAGCGTGATGTCCGGCACGCCCCGATATGACGCGAGGGCCCCGCGGATTGCGGAGCCCTCGTGATGGTGGGGAAGGGGGGAGTTGAACCCCCACGCCCTTTCGGGCACACGGACCTGAACCGTGCGCGTCTGCCATTCCGCCACTTCCCCGTGGCTTGACCTGCAACACCGTATCTCATCCCGCTCCCGCCGTCTGCGGCGGGTGCCCGGACATATTACGCTGTGACCGGTCATCGCCACGAGCGATCACCGTTCGTGGCGGACGAAACTTTAGCACGACCGCTGGGCTGGTCACGAACGGGCTGCCGGCAGCCGGCCGAGCGGCGTGTGAGCTGCGGAGGCGGTGTCCGGATACCATCATTGCCTCGGGACCCGAGGAGGAGCCGGTGAGCGTGCTGCAACGCTTCGAGAAGCGTCTGGAAGGCCTGGTCGAGGGGGCCTTCGCCAAGGTCTTCAAAGGGGTGGTCCACCCCGTGGAGATCCTCAACGCCATGCAGCGGGAGGCCGAGGCGCACAAGGCGATCCTGGCCGGTGGGCGCACGTTGGTGCCCAACCGCTACGTGATCGATCTCTCGCCGTACGACCACAGTCGGCTGGCGCCGTACGCCGCCGCGCTGGCCCAGGAACTGGCCCAGTCGCAGGCGGAGTTCATCGGCGAGCAGGCGTGGACGGTCTACGGCGACGTGATCGTCGAGGTCGAGCGTGGTGAGGGGCTGGACACCGGCATGTTCCGGGTCACCGCGGAGGTCTACACCGGCGGCGACGTCGCCCCGGTCTCCGCGCCCGGTGGCTACGACGCCGGTCCCGCCTACCCCGCCTACGACCAGGGCGGCGGCTACGGCCCGCCGCCGGGGCAGGGTGGCCGCAACGTCCGCCTGGTCTCGGGCGACGGCCGCACCTACCCGCTCCAGATGGGCTCGACCGTGATCGGCCGCGGCGACCAGGCCAACCTGCGCCTGCCCGACGTCGGCATCTCCCGGCGCCACGCCCGGCTGGACTTCGACGGCGGCCAGGTCGTGCTGACCGACCTCGGCTCCACCAACGGCACGATGGTCAACGGCCAGCGCGTCTCCGCGGTCGCCCTGAACCCGGGCGACATGATCCAGCTGGGCACGACCACCCTGACCTTCCGCGTGGACGGCTGACCCGCGTTGCCGGAACTCGTCATCACCGTCGCCCGGTTCGGGTTCCTCATCCTGCTGTGGATCTTCGTGTTCACGGTGGTCGGGGTCATCCGCCGGGACCTCTTCGCGGGAGCCCGGTCGGGTCGCCTGGTGGCCGCGCCACGCGCGGTCGGGGCCTCGACCGGGCAGGCGGCGAGGCCGGCGAAGGTGAAGCGGGGCAGGGCGGCACACCAACTGGTGGTCACCGCCGGCCAACTGGCCGGCACCCGGATCACCCTCGGCGAGGCCCAGATCACCATCGGTCGGGCCGAGGACTCCACGCTGGTGATCACCGACGACTACGCCTCGGCGCGGCACGCCCGGCTCGTGCCGCGCGACGGGCAGTGGTTCGTCGAGGACCTCGGATCGACTAACGGCACCTACCTGGATCGCGCTAAGGTCACCGGACCAACCCCCGTCCCCCTCGGCGTGCCGATCCGGATCGGCCGCACTTCCCTCGAATTACGGCCATGACTCTGACCCTGCGCTATGCGGCCCACAGCGACCGCGGTCTGATCCGAGACGGTAATCAAGATTCCGTCTACGCCGGGCCGCGGCTGCTCGCCGTTGCCGACGGCATGGGCGGCATGGCCGCCGGTGACGTCGCCAGCAACATCGTCATCGGTGCCATGGCGCCGCTCGACGAGGACGTCCCAGGGGACGCCCTCGTCGACGCGTTGCGTTCCGCCGTCGGCACTGCCAACCAACAACTCCGCGACACCGTGGACGCCAACCCGCAGCTGGAGGGGATGGGCACCACGCTCACCGCGACCCTCTTCTCGGGCAGCAAGCTCGGCATGGTCCACATCGGTGACTCGCGGGCCTATCTCCTGCGTAACGGTGAGTTCGCCCAGATCACCAAGGACGACACGTACGTCCAGATGCTCGTCGACGAGGGCCGCATCAGCGCGGAGGAGGCGAGCAGCCACCCCCAGCGCTCGCTGCTCACCCGCGCGCTCGACGGCCGGGACATCGACCCGGAGTACAGCGTCCGGCAGGTGCTCCCCGGTGACCGTTACCTGATCTGCTCGGACGGTCTGTCCGGCGTGGTCAGCGCGGACACCATCGCCGACACCATGCGCGAATACACCGACCCGCAGCAGTGCGTGGAACGCCTGGTCCAGCTCGCCCTGCGCGGCGGCGGCCCGGACAACATCACGGTGATCATCGCCGACGCCACCGATCAGGACATCGTCGAGGCGTCCCCGATCGTCGGCGGCGCCGCCGCCCGGGACCGCGGGATGGCCACCTCGGCCGACGTCTCCACGCCGGCGGCCCGCGCATCGGCGCTCTCCGCTCCCCGTGCGTCCGCGCCCGAGGAGCCGGTGGACACCCGCGACGACGAGTCCGAGCGGCGCGGCGGCCATCCGCTGCGTACCGCGGCGATGCTGCTGGCGCTGCTGGTCATCCTCGGCGGCGGCCTCTTCGGCGGGTGGAGCTACACCCAGCGGCAGTACTACGTCGGCGCCACCGACGACGGGCAGCTCGCGGTGTTCCGCGGGGTTCCGGGTCAGGTCGCCGGGCTCGACCTGTCCAGCGTGCACGCGACCAGCGAGGCCGAGCTCGACGACCTCACCCTGGCCGCTCAGGAGCAGGTCAAGCAGGGCATCCAGGCCAAGAGCGAGCCGGACGCCGAGCGCCGGCTGGCCGAGCTGACCAGCGACGACCCGGCCAACCCGAACCTGAAGCCGCTCTGCCCGCCCAGTCCGACGGTCGGGCCGGCCAGCCCGACCCCGTCGGCGACCGGCAGCCCGCTGGCCCCACCGGTCAGCGGCAGCGCCGTCCCGCCGGGCACGGCCACGGCCACGGCCGCCGCGGGGTCGACCCCGACCCCGACGCCGACCACCACGCCCGACGCCGTCCCCTCCGACACCGTTCCGCCGGTCGACCCGGCCGGCTGCCGGTCGCCGGAGTGAGCGCCGGCTCGACCCCGAGGACGCATCCGTGACCGCAGCCGCCGCACCGGCAGCCTCGCCCGCCTCGACGGGCGAGCAGTCCGGCGTGCGCCTGGCCCGGTCCCGGCGCAACGCCGAACTGTCCCTGCTCCTGCTCGCCATGGTCCTGGTGGCGGCGTACGCGGCGACGGTCGAGGCGAACGTGCTGGACACGGTCACCCCGGACTTCTGGATCCCGGCCGCCGCGCTGGGGCTGGTCTTCCTGGGCCTGCACCTCGTGATCCGGTGGCTGGCGCCGTTCGCCGACCCGGCGCTGCTGCCGGCGGTCGCCCTGCTCAACGGCATCGGCGTGGGCTTCCTGCGCCGCTACGACCTGGCCAAGGCCGCCTCGGAGCAGCGGGAGAGCCTGGCCACCTTCGCCGGCACCGGCGGGCAGCAGCTCGCCTGGACGCTGGGCGCGGTGGTGCTCGCCGCCGTGCTGCTGGTGATCATGCGGGACCACCGCTCGCTGTCGCGCTACGCGTACACCCTGGGGCTGGCCGGCATCGTGCTGGTGATGATCCCGGCGGTACTGCCGGCGCGGTTCTCCGAGATCAACGGGGCGAAGCTCTGGATCATCGTGCCCGGGCTGGGGCAGATCCAGCCGGGTGAGTTCGCCAAGCTGGCCCTGCTCGCCTTCTTCGCCTACTACCTGGTCCGCAAGCGCGAGGTGCTCTCGCTGGCCAGCCGCCGGGTGCTCGGGGTCGACTTCCCGCGCGGCCGGGACCTCGGCCCGGTCCTCGTGGTCTGGCTGATCAGCCTCCTGGTCCTGGTCTTCGAGAAGGACCTGGGCACGTCGCTGCTCTACTTCGGCATGTTCGTGGTGACGCTCTACATCGCCACCGAACGGGTGAGCTGGCTGCTCATCGGCCTGATCCTGTTCTTCGGCGGCGCCTACCTGGCCTACGTGCTGGGCAGCACGGTGGGCGGCCCGTTCGCCAACTTCTACGACCGGGCGCAGATCTGGCTGGACCCCTTCGCCGAGCCGTACGACCGGGGCTACCAGCTCGTCCAGGGCCTGCTCACGCTCGGCACGGGCGGCCTGTTCGGGGCCGGCCCGGGCGGCGGCCAGCCCACCCTGCTGCCCGAGGTGCAGACCGACTTCATCTTCGCCGGCATCGGTGAGGAGATCGGCCTCTTCGGCCTCTCCGCGCTGCTGGTGATCTACCTGCTGATCGTCGAGCGGGGGCTGCGCGCCGCGCTGGCGGTGCGGGACTCGTTCGGCAAGCTGCTCGCCGGCGGCCTGGCCTTCACCCTGGGCCTGCAGGTCTTCGTCATCGTCGGCGGGATCAGCAAGCTCATCCCGCTGACCGGTCAGACCACCCCCTTCCTCTCCGCCGGCGGTTCCTCGCTGATGGCCAACTGGCTGCTGATCGCGGTGCTGCTCCGGGTCTCCGACGGCGCCCGCCGGCCGGTGACCGGAGGTGGCGGCCCGGCGGCCCGGCCGTCGGGTGGGCCGCCCGAGCAGTTGCACGGTGCCCCCACGGAGGTGATCCGGCCGTGAACGCACCCCTGCGCCGCGTCGGCGTGGTCGTCATGATCCTGTTCGGGCTGCTCTTCGCCAACCTGAACTGGATCCAGGCCTACAAGGCGGACGAATACCGCAACAGCGACTACAACGGCCGGGTCCAGGTCGCCGAGTACGAGCGCAAGCGCGGCAACATCGAGGTCGGCGGCACCGCGGTCGCGCTCAGCAAGGAGACCGACGACGAGCTGAAGTTCCAGCGCACCTACCCCGGCGGGGCGATGTACGCGCACGTGCTCGGCTACAAGCCGGTCAACCTGAGCGACACCGGCATCGAGCGGCTGGAGAACGACTTCCTCGCCGGCACCAGCGACCAGCTCATCGCCAACCGGATCAAGGACATGTTCACCGGTGACCAGACCGGTGGCGGCAACGTGCTGCTGACCCTCTCCAAGCGGGCCCAGGAGACGGCGTACAAGCAGCTCAACGACAACCAGGTCGGGGCGACCCGGGGCGCGGCCATCGCGATCGACCCGCGCACGGGTGCGGTGCAGGCGCTGGTCTCCATGCCGAGCTTCAACCCGAACCCGCTGGCCAGTCACGACACCACCGAGGCGACCGCCGAATACAACAAGCTCGACAAGGACAAGGACCGCCCGCTGGCCAACCGGGCGCTCGCCGAGACCCTGCCGCCCGGCTCCACCTTCAAGATCGTGGTGGCCGCGGCGGCGCTGGAGAACGGCGTCACCCAGCAGACCGAGATCCCGGCCGGATCGAGCTACACCCCGCCCACGTCCGGCTCGCCGATCCGCAACGCCGCGCCGTCGATCTGCCCGCAGGCCCAGGTCACCCTGCGGACGGCGGTGACCGAGTCCTGCAACACCGGCTTCGCCCAGCTCGGCGTCCGGCTCGGCGCGGACAAGATCAAGGAGAAGGCCCGTCAGTTCGGCTTCGAGCAGGAGGACCTCACCGTCGGCGAGTCCGGCGAGAAGGGCGGCCTGCCGGTGGCGGCCAGCCGCACCGGGGACATGCAGAACCCGGACGGCAGCACCGACCCGGCCGCGCTGGCCCAGTCCTCGATCGGCCAGAATAACGTGCGGATGACCCCGCTCCAGGGCGCGCTGATCGCCGCCACGGTCGCCAACGACGGCAGCCAGATGCGGCCGTACCTGGTCAAGCAGCTGCTCGGGCCGGACCGCACCACCGTCTACGACGCCGCCAAGCCGCGCGAGCTGCGCCGGCCGATCAGCGGCCAGGTCGCCGGCGACCTGCGGGACATGATGGTCAACGTGGTGAAGGACGGCACCGGCAAGAAGGCCGCCATCAGCGGCTACACCGTCGGGGGCAAGACCGGCACCGCCCAGTCCGGCCCGGGCACCCCCGACCACGGCTGGTTCATCGGCTTCGCGCTGGACAAGAACGGCACCCCGGTCTCGGCGGTGTGTGTGGAACTGGAGCAGGCGGGCAGCGGCGGCAGCGCCGAGGCGGCCCGGATCGGCGGCCGGATCATGGCGGCGGCCATCGCGGAAGGCCGCTGAGATGCTCAGCCCGGGGGTGCAGCTCGGCAACCGCTACCGCCTCGACGAGCGGATCGCCAGCGGCGGCATGGGTGACGTGTGGCGTGGCACCGACCAGGTGCTGGGCCGGACGGTCGCGGTCAAGAGCCTGCTCCCCGCCCTGCTCGACGAGCCGGGCTTCGCCGAGCGTTTCCGCGGCGAGGCGCGCACCATGGCCACCATCAACCACCCGGGCGTGGTCGACGTCTACGACTTCGGCAGCGACCAGCAGATCGCCTTCCTGATCATGGAGTACGTGGAGGGCGACGCACTCTCCTCGACGCTCAGCCGGGTCGGCCGGCTCACCCCGGCCCGGACGATGGCCCTGCTCGCCCAGGCCGCCGACGCGCTGCACGCCGCGCACGAAAAGGGCATCGTGCACCGCGACGTGAAGCCCGGCAACCTGCTGGTCCGGCCGAACGGCACGCTGGTGCTCACCGACTTCGGCATCGCCCGCTCCGACCTGGTCGGGCAGCTCACCGCCGCCGGCTCGGTGCTCGGCACCGCGTCGTACATCTCGCCCGAGCAGGCCACCGGCGCGGTCGCCACGCCCGCCTCGGACGTCTACGCGCTCGGCGTGGTCGCGTACCAGTGCCTGGCCGGCCGGCGGCCGTTCGAGGGGGACAACCCGCTCGAGATCGCCATGAAGCACGTGCGCGAGGCACCCCGGCCGCTCCCGGCCGACATCCCGCCGCAGGTCCGGACCATCGTCGAGCGGGCCCTGGCGAAGGACCCGGCGGCCCGCTGGCCCAGCGCAGCGGCCCTGGCGAGCGTCGCCCGGCAGGCCAAGCTCGCCCTGTCGCAGCAGGCCCGGGGTGGCCACCCAATCTCCGGCGTACCCGCCTCCCCGGCCGCGCCGGCCGCGCGGGCGCAGGTCCCGACGGCCACGCGACCGCAGCCCCGCCCACCCACGGTGCCGGCCCGCCCGCCGGTCGCGCCGCGCCCGACCGCGGTGGCGCCGGCCCCGCAGCCGCGCCCGCCGGTGGCGCCGCGCGGCGCGGCGGCCGTCCCGCCGCCCCGGCAGCACAACCCCCTCGGGTACGCCCGGCCGCCGGTCGCGCCCACCCCGCGCCGGTCCCACGCCGGGCGGTGGCTGCTGGCCATCGTGTTGGCCGTGCTGGTCCTTGTCTGTTCCGGGGTGATTTCCTACCAGATCCGGAACAACGCAGCGGCCGGTGACCCCGGCGCGCTTGCTCCGGTGAGCGTGACCTCCGGCGCGGTGCGGGTCCACGGGGGCGACTATCCGGCTCCCACGTCGTACCGTCGTGAGGTACGGCTCCAGCCGGCTGGCGGCGAGACGACGACGAGCGAAGGACGAGAGACGCGATGACAGCGCAGGCCCGCCTGCTCGGTGGCAGGTACCAGGTCGGCGAGCTGCTCGGCTACGGCGGCATGGCGGAGGTGCACCGTGGTCGCGATCTCCGGCTCGGTCGGGATGTCGCGATCAAGATGCTCCGGACCGACCTGGCCCGGGACGCGACCTTCCAGATGCGGTTCCGCCGTGAGGCGCAGAACGCCGCCTCGCTGAACCACCCGGCCATCGTCGCGGTCTACGACACCGGCGAGGAGACCGCCCCGACCGGCGAGACGCTGCCGTTCATCGTGATGGAGTTCGTCAACGGGCGGACCCTCAAGGAGGTGCTCGGCGCCGAGGGCCGGCTCCAGCCGCGCCGGGCGCTGGAGATCTGCGCCGACATGTGCGCGGCGCTGGAGTTCAGCCACCGGCACGGGATCATCCACCGGGACATCAAGCCCGGCAACGTGATGCTCACCCAGACCGGCCAGGTCAAGGTGATGGACTTCGGCATCGCCCGGGCGCTGGCCAGCGGCGCCACCACGATGACACAGACCAGCGCGGTCATCGGCACCGCGCAGTACCTCTCCCCGGAGCAGGCGCGCGGCGAGGCGGTCGACGCCCGCTCCGACGTCTACGCGGCCGGCTGCGTGCTGTTCGAGCTGCTCTGCGGGCACCCGCCGTTCGTCGGGGACAGCCCGGTCAGCGTCGCCTACCAGCACGTACGGGAGCAGCCGCCCACCCCGAGCACCATCAACCCGGACGTGAACCCCGCCGTCGACGCCATCGTCCTCAAGGCGCTGTCGAAGAACCCGCTGAACCGCTACCAGAGCGCCGGCGAGATGCGGGCGGACCTGCTCCGCGCCGCCGCCGGCCGGCCGGTGCTGGCCACCCCGGTCATGCCGGCCGAGGAGACCATGCCGATGGGGCCGGCCGCGGCCGGCGGCGGCTACCAGCAGACCCAGGTGATGGGCCCGCAGACCCGCCAGCAGCCGCCGGCCCGGGTCGGCGATGCGCGCAAGCGGAAGAGTTCGGCCTGGGTGATCGCCACCTTCGCCGCGCTCGGCGTGCTCGCGGTGATCGCCCTGGCCACCGCGCTCTGGCTCAACCAGACCGGCGCCGAGAAGGTCTCCGTGCCGCAGCTGCAGGGCCAAACCCAGGCAGACGCGCAGGCCGCGCTCACCCAGGCCGGGCTGCGGTTCACGGCGGGCGAGCCCGTGCAGAACAGCACCTGCGACAAGGGCACCGTGGTCGGCCAGAACCCGCCGTTCGGCCAGCGGGTGGAGAAGAACAGCGCGGTCACGGTCCAGATCTGTGGCGGCCCGAAGCAGGTCACCATCCCGCCCGGCCTGGTCAACTCCACGCTTGAGAACGTCCAGGCACAGCTGGAGAACCTGGGCCTCAAGGTCGACGTCAAGGAGGTGGACGGCAGCGCCCAGAAGGGCACCGTCACCCAGGTCGACCCCAAGTCCGGCAGCAAGGTCCTCGAGAACTCCACGGTCGAGGTGGAGGTGTCCCGGGGCAACGTGAACGAGGTGCCGAACGTCCTCGGCCTCTCCAAGGAAGAGGCGACAAGGCTGCTGGAGAACTCCGGCTACAGGGTGCGGACGCTGGACGGCGACGAGGTGACGCCCGACAAGGTCGGCAAGGTGAGCCGGCAGACTCCCAAGGGCAACACGAAGCTGGCTCGTAATGAGCGGGTGACGATCTACGTCGACATTCCCCTGCCGGAGCCGACCGAGAGCGCCAGCCCGGGCAGCCCGACGCCGAGCACGACGCCGACCTCTCCCGGCACCGGGGGTGGCCTGCCGTTCCCGACCTCGCCGCCCGGCCGGTTCGACCAGCCCTGACCGAACAGCTCCAGGCAGGCGAAGTGGCGGTGTCCGGTCGACCCGGACGCCGCCACTTCGCGTAGCCGGCGTAAACGAACCCTCAGGCCGTAGCGAACGCGGCGCGGCGGCGGGCGTCGACTTCGGCGGCGAGCTCCGGGGCCCGCTCCAGCGCCTGCGGGAAGCCGCAGACGGCGAGCCAGTTGGCCAGCATGAGGTGGCCACCCTCGGTCAGCACCGACTCGGGGTGGAACTGGACGCCCTCGATCGGCAGGGTGCGGTGCCGCATGGCCATCACCACGCCGGAGCCGGTCCGGCCGGTGACCTCCAGCTCGTCGGGAAGCGTCTCGGGCAGGACGGCCAGCGAGTGGTACCGGGTGGCGGTGAACGGGTCGGGCAGGCCGGCCAGCACCCCCACCCCGTGGTGGCTCACCAGGGAGGTCTTGCCGTGCAGCAGCTCCGGCGCCCGGGTCACCGTCGCGCCGAACGCCTCGCCGATGGCCTGGTGACCGAGGCAGACCCCGAAGAGGGGAAGCCTGCCGGCGTACTCCTTGATCACGTCGAGGCAGATGCCGGCGCGGTCCGGGCTGCCCGGCCCGGGCGAGAGCAGCACCCCGGCGGCGCCCACCCGGCCCACCTCGGCGACGTCGATCTCGTCGTTTCGCCGCACCTCGCAGTCCACGCCGAGCTGGCCCAGATATTGCACGAGGTTGAAGACGAACGAGTCGTAGTTGTCGATCACGAGGATGCGCATCGGGGTCACCTGCTCGGGGTGGAGGGCGGGGCGTTGTTCGTCTCGGTGCTGTAGGGGATCTCCTCCTCGGACGGCCGCTCACTCGGCTCCGTGAGCCCGCCGTCGTCCCCCGGCACGCCGGAGTCCTGGGTGACCTGCACGTCGTCGAAGGGGAGGAGGGGTTCCGCCCAGGGGAAGACCACGAACCAGAGCAGGGCGACCGTCGCGGCGGCCAGCAGCACCGAGCCGATCAGCTTCCCGGGCAGCCCGAGCGGCAGCTTCCGCCAGATCCAGCCGTACACGCCTCAGCCCTCCAGCTCGGCCGGGCGACCCGCCGCCTTGGCCTGGACGTGGTCCAGCCGCGCGTGGATGATCAGCCGCTGGTAGTTGTCGAACTTGGGGTTGCAGGTGGTCAGGGTGAGCAGCTTCTCGGTCGGCTGCTCGCTCGGCTTGCCGGGCACCGGTGCGACGACCTCGACCTGATAGGGCTTGACGATCCGCTGCTGGTAGACCCTGTAGACGAACCACTCGCCCTGGGTCTCGACCACGATGGCGTCGCCGGCGCGCAGCTCGTCCAGCCGCCAGAAGGTGGCCCGGATGCGGTGCCCGGCCACGGCGAAGTTGCCCACCTGGCCCGGCATGGCGCTCTTCGGGTAGTGACCCGGGGCGTACCGGATGTCGTCCGGCGTGACCCCCTCGACCACCACCCAGTGCTTGTCGAGCTTTGGGATGTAGAGCCCGGCGACCGGCTTGCCCTCGGCCGGCGGCTTCGGCTTGGTGCTCGGCCCGGTGGTCGGGCCGACCGTCGGGTCCGCACCCCACTCCTGGGCGAGCTGGCTGCTCAGGTCGTTCTGGTGGGCGTCGACGATCACCGCCTTGCCCCAGATCTCGTAGCCGGCGAACAGCAGCACCACCAGGCCGAAGGTGATCAGCACCTCGCCAGTGCCGCGCACGATCGTCCGCAGCCGGGAACCGACGGTGGGGCGGGTCAGCTCGGAGTAGACGCTCTTGTAGCCCTCGCCGGTCTGCTCCGGCCGGAGCCGCACCACCCGCTCCCCGCGGCGGGGACTCGGCGGCTCGGCCGCGGGGGTGGTCTCGTCGCCGCCACCGCCGCCGGTGTCCCGGACCGGGGGCACGGCACCCATGAGCGCGGTGGAGTCCAGCGCCGGAGCGGCCGCCGGGCGGCTGACGGCCGGGATCACCGCGGTCGCCCCCGGGTCCGCCGGACGCGCCGCGCCGCCGCCGGCCGGCCCTTCCGGCCGGGGTACGCCGGCTCCCGGCGCGCCGGGACGCAGCGGTCCACCGGCGGGGCGGCGCTCCGGCCGCTCGCCGAGCGGGGGGATGAACGCGGTCGGCGCGTCAGCGGGAGCGGACGGCCGTACCTCGGCGGTCGGTGCGTCGAGCCGGCGTCCGGGCTCGTCGGGAATCCTGTCGGGTCCGTCGTGGCCGCGACCGCGCTGGTACGGGTCCGCCCGTCCGTCGGAGGTCGGCTGCGGCCCGCGCGTGCCGGGACCGTGCTGCCGCCCGTCGAGCCGCCCACCAGGGCCGTCGGCGGGCCGCTGTGGCGTGGCGGGCGGGCGTCCTTCGGACCAGGCGTCAGCGGGCCGTTCCGGTGTGGCGCCGCGCACCGGCGGTGCCGTGTCGGACCACCCCGCCTGGGGGCCGCCGGTGGGGGGCGGTGACACCGGCCGGGCGGCGGGCGCCGGCTGGCGGCTCCGGTCGCCGGGCCAGGCCGGCGGCGGGGACGCGGGCGGGCGCGACGGGGCCGGCCGTTGTTCGGTGGCCGAGGGTGGCGCCTCCCGGTCCGGCCAGGGCAGGTCGAGCGGGGGGCGGGGCGGCGCGGGCGCCGGTCGGTCGACCTTCGGGAGGAAGGCGCTCGGGTCCTCGTCCTGGTCGCGGTGGCGCCCGTCCCGCTCCCGGGGGACGTCCGGTGTCACCTGGGCACCTTCGCCGACTGCAGTGCGGTCGAGTCCTCGAACGCCGGCACCGTGACCGTGGAGACGGTCTCGGAGTAGCCGAGCTGGTAGTGGTCGACGGCTTCCCTGAACAACCGGACTCCCTCAGACGCGGCGAGCTCCCGCTGGAAGGCGGCAGGGTCGCCGATTGCCACGATCTTGAAAGGAGGGGAGTACACCCGGCCGTGCAGCAGCAGGGTGTTTCCGACGCAGCGTACCGCGCTGGTGCTGAGCACGCGGACATTCATGATTGACATGGCCTCGGCGCCGCCCGCCCAGAGCGCGTTCACGACCGCCTGGACGTCACCCTGGTGGACGACCAGGTCGTCGTTGCTGGCACCTTTGGGCAGGCTCTGGTCGGCACGCCGGGGCGCGTCGTTCAGTTCGATGGTGATGCCGCTGCCGGTGAGCGCCGTGAACCCGGCGGCCTGCCGGCTGGCGGCGGCCCGGTCCCGCTGCGCCTTGATCGGCCCGTCGGCGCCGGCCAGGGCGCCGGTCTGCTCCTCGACCTCGGCGCGCAGCCGGGCCGCCTTCGCCTCGCTGGCCGCGACCTGCTCCCGCCGGTCCTCGATCAACTGGGTGAGCTGGGGGCGCCGGTCCTCGCGCAGCGGTGTGCCGCCGGCGGTGGTCGCGGTCGTGGTGAACAGGAGCCCGGCCGCGGCGGCGATCAGGGGGACGCCGATCGACCAGCCCGGTCGGCGCTGGCGCGGCCGCCGGGGCAGCAGGCCGACCACCGCGCGCCGGAGGACCTTCTGCCAGGAGGCGGCGCCGGACGTGTACTCCACCGGGCGTTCCCTTTCCCGTCGTCTCGTTCCGGCCGCGAGGGCGCGGACCGGTCTGCTCGACCCGAAAAGTCCCGCCCTTTTCGGTCACTCCTCGCACCGGCCTGACCCCATTCGTGGCCTGGACGGTCCGTCGGGACTACGCTAGCTGTCGAACATTATTGGCCATGGACCGTCGCCCCCGCGCCCGGTTGTCAGGCCGGACGAGGTCGTACCCCCCTCTGGAGAGCGTCGTGCCCAAGTCTCAGGTCCGCAAGAAGAAGGTGTACACCCCGCCGACGGACGTACGTCCGACGGCGACGGCGGCGACGCGCAAGCCTAGCCCGGTCTGGCTGCCGATCACCGCTGTCGCGCTGATCGTGGTGGGCATCGGCTGGCTGGTCGTCTACTACCTCTCCGAGCAGGCGTACCCCGTCGCGACGTGGGGGTACTGGAACCTCGCGGTCGGCTTCGGCGCGATGGTCTCCTCGCTGATCCTGCTCTCCCGCTGGCGTTGACCCGGTCGCCTCGCGCTGACCGGTTCCGCCGCCCTCCGGCCATGGACGTACGTCACGCCGGGACGCCCCTGACCGGCGCCCGGCGTCCGCTGCCCCTAAGGTGTCGGCAGGGCGGCGTGGCCGGATGCGAGATGACTCACGTTACTGATGGGTAACCTTGCGCGTAGGCTGCACTGACAAGCAGCAGACCGGGAGGCCAACTCGATGGGCAGCGTCCAGATCGTCACCACGATCCTCGCGGCCGCCATCACCGCCGTGGCGGTGTGGCTTGCGGTGCGCGCGGTCATGAAGATGACGGCCGTCATCCGGCTCGGGCAACCCGCGCCGGAGCGGTTCGGCGACAAGGGCGCCCGCACGAAGAAGATGCTGGTGGAGACCGCCGGCCACACCCGCATGCTCAAGTGGGGCGTGGTGGGCGCGGCGCACTGGTTCGTGATGGTCGGGTTCATCGTGCTGTCGCTGCTGGTGCTCGAGGCGTACTTCGAGGTGGTGACCCCCGGCGGCGGGCTGCCGATCATCGGGCACTGGACGGTCTTCGGCCTGGCCACCGAGTGGATCGGGATCCTGGGCCTGGCCGGCATCGTGGTGCTGATGGCGATCCGGCTGCGCAACCGGCCCAACCGGCCGGGCAACCGCTCCCGGTTCACCGGCTCGACCATGTGGCAGGGCTACTTCGTCGAGTGGGTCGTGCTGCTGGTCCTGATCTTCGGCTTCGTGATCCGGGGCTTCAAGGTCGCCACCGACCACTTCGAGTACCCGGTCTGGGCCACCCCGCTCAGCCACGCGGTCGGCGCCGCGCTCCCGGCCTGGACGGCCGGCGTCAGCGTGGCCGCCCTCATCAAGATCGTCATCTCGATGACCTGGCTCATCGTGATCTCGCTGAACGTCACCATGGGTGTCGCCTGGCACCGGTTCCTGGCGTTCCCCAACATCTTCTTCAAGCGTGAGCCCGAGAAGGCGGCCGGCTCCGGCCTGGGCGCGCTGCGGCCGATGATGAGCGACGGCAAGCCGCTCGACTTCGAGGAGGCCGACCCGGAGAAGGACCAGTTCGGCGTCGCCCAGGTCGAGCAGTTCACCTGGAAGGGCCTGCTGGACTTCAGCACCTGCACCGAGTGTGGCCGCTGCCAGTCGCAGTGCCCGGCCTGGAACACCGGCAAGCCGTTGTCGCCGAAGCTGCTCGTGCTGAGCCTGCGCGACCACGCGTACGCCAAGGCGCCGTACCTGCTGGCCGGCGGTGGCAAGGACCTGACCGGCGAGGAGAAGGCCACCGCCGCGCAGCTCGCCCACATGGACGTGCTGGCCCTCGCCGAGGCCGACCGGCCGCTGATCGGCACCGCCGAGGAGGGCGGGGTCATCGACCCGGACGTGCTCTGGTCCTGCACCACCTGCGGCGCCTGCGTCGAGCAGTGCCCGGTCGACATCGAGCACGTCGACCACATCGTCGACATGCGCCGCTACCAGGTGCTGATCGAGTCGAGCTTCCCGTCCGAGGCCGGCGTCATGCTCCGCAACCTGGAGAACAAGGGCAACCCGTGGGGCGCCCCGCAGAACACCCGGGAGGACTGGACCAAGGGCCTCGGCTTCGAGGTGCCGCGCGTCGGCGAGGTCGACGACTTCGAGTACCTGTTCTGGGTCGGCTGCGCCGGCGCGTTCGAGGACCGGGCCAAGAAGACCACCCGCGCGGTGGCCACGCTGCTCAACGAGGCCGGCGTCTCCTTCGCCATCCTCGGCGAGGGCGAGACCTGCTCCGGTGACCCGGCCCGGCGGATCGGCAACGAGTTCGTCTTCCAGATGCTCGCCCAGCAGAACGTCGAGGCGTTGAACGAGGCGTTCGAGGGCCGGGAGAAGAGCAAGCGGAAGATCGTCGCCACCTGCCCGCACTGCTTCAACACGCTGGGCAACGAGTACGGCCAGCTCGGCGGCGAGTTCGAGGTGGTGCACCACACCCAGCTGCTGGCCCACCTGGTCAGCGCCGGCAAGCTCACGCCGGTGCAGCCGGTCGACGGCGGCGTGACCTACCACGACCCCTGCTACCTGGGCCGGCACAACCGGGTCTTCGCCGCTCCGCGCGAGGTGCTCGGCGACGCCATCGAGGGCGAGCTGACCGAGATGCCGCGCAACAGCGAGCGCTCCTTCTGCTGCGGCGCCGGCGGCGCCCGGATGTGGATGGAAGAGAAGATCGGCAAGCGGATCAACGTGGACCGGGTCGAGGAGGCCATGTCCACCGGGGCGAAGACCATCGCGGTCGGCTGCCCGTTCTGCTCGACGATGCTCAACGACGGGGTCAACGGCAAGGGCGCGGGCGAGCAGGTCGAGGTCGTCGACGTGGCCAGCGTGCTGCTCCGCTCGGTCAAGCCGGAGGCCCCGGCGGGCGAGAAGGAGACCGAGTCGGTCGCCGGCTGAGGCGTACCCCGGCCAAGAGCTGAAACCACGACGGCGGCGGCACCCACCCGGGTGCCGCCGCCGGTTCGTGCCGGCCGGCGCCCCGTGGAACAATCGCGCTCATCGACGGCCTGCTGGTTACCACGCTGTTGCCCCTGGTCGGCTTCGTGCTGCTGACCGCCGGCAACGCGTTCTTCGTCGCGGCCGAGTTCGCCCTGGTCACCGTCGACCGGGCGGAGATCGACCGGCGGGCCGGCGAGGGCGACGGGCAGGCCGTCACCGTACGCCGGGCGCTGCGCGAGCTCTCCTTCCAGCTCTCCGGCGCCCAGCTCGGCATCACCATCACCGCGCTGCTCACCGGCTACCTGGCCGAGCCGGCGCTGGCCCGGCTCTTCGCGCCGCTGCTGCGCCCGGTCGGCGGGGCGGAACGGTTCAGCGGGCTGCTCGCCCTGGCGCTGGCCACCCTGATCTCGATGCTCTTCGGCGAGCTGGTGCCGAAGAACCTCGCGCTGGCCCGGCCGATGCCCACGGCGCTCGGCACGGCGGGGCCGATGCGGACCTTCTCCCGCACCTTCGGCTGGCTGATCCGGCTGCTCAACGACTCGGCCAACCGGCTGGTCCGGTGGCTCGGCGTGGAGCCGCAGGAGGAGCTGGCCAGCGCGCGGTCCCCGGAGGAGCTGGGCCTGCTCGCGGCCATCTCGGCCCGGGCCGGGGCGCTGCCGCCGGACACCGCGATGCTGCTGCGCCGCACCATCCGGTTCGGCGACAAGCGGGCCGCCGAGGCGATGACCCCCCGGGTCGACGTGATCGCGTTGCGCGCCAGCGCGACCGTCGCCGAGCTGCTGGACCTGTCCCGTCAGACCGGCCGGACCCGGTTCCCGGTCTACGAGGAGACGCTGGACCTGGTCACCGGCGTGGCGGGGGTGCCGGACGCGCTCGGCGTGCCGCTGGCCAGCCGGGCCGCCACCACGGTCGCCGCGGTCGCCCGCGAACCGGTGTACGTCCCGGAGAGTCTCGACCTCGACGGCGTGCTGGCCGCGCTCAAGGACGCCGGCGCCGACCTGGCCATCGTGGTCGACGAGTACGGCGGCACCGACGGCGTGGTGACCGTGGAGGACCTGGTCGAGGAGCTGGTCGGGGAGATCGCCGACGAGTTCGACCCGGCCGCGGTGGACGACCTCGGCCCGGTCGAGCTGACCGTGCCGGGCGGCGAGCGGACCGTGCTGGTGGACGGCGTGCTCCGCGAGGACGAGCTGGTCGAGCAGACCGGTTTCCGGCTGCCCGAGGGGCCGTACGAGACCCTCGCCGGCTTCCTGATGGCCCGGCTCGGGCACATCCCGGTGCCCGGCGAGACGGTCGAGGAGACCGGGTACGAGTTCACCGTGGTGGAGGTCGACCGGCACCGGATCGAGCAGGTCCGGGTGGTCCGCCCGGAGGAGCCCGACGACGGTGAGTGAACTGCTGATCGCCCTGGTTCTGCTGCTCGGCAACGCCTTCTTCGTGGGCAGCGAGTTCGCCCTGATCGCCTCCCGCCGGACGGTGCTCGAACCGCTGGCGGCGACCTCGAAGCGGGCCCGGTGGGCGCTGTCCGCGATGAACCAGATCCCGTTGATGATCGCCGGGGCGCAGCTCGGCATCACGGTCTGCTCGCTCGGTCTCGGCGCGATCGCCGAGCCGGCGCTGGCCCACCTGCTGGAGACCCCGTTCGAGGCGGTCGGCCTGCCGGCCTCGGCGGTGCATCCGGTGGCGTTCGTGATCGCCCTGGGCGTGGTGGTCTTCCTGCACACCGTGGTCGGCGAGATGGTGCCGAAGAACATCACCCTGGCCGGCCCGGAGCCGTCGGCGCTCTGGCTGGGCCCGGCCATGCTCGCCTTCTGCCTGGCCACCAAGCCGCTGCTGCTGGCCATGAAGTGGTCTGCCCGGCAGGTGCTGCGGTTGTGGCGGGTCGAGGCGACCGACGCCGTGAAGACCGTGTTCACGGCGGAGGAGTTGGCCGGTCTGGTCTCGCAGGCGCGTACCGAGGGGTTGCTGGACGCCGAGGAGCACGCCCGGATCACCGGCGCGCTGGCCCTGCACAGCCGCACCGCGGCCGACGCCCTGCAACCCTGGTCGACGGTGACCACGGTGGCCGAGGACGTCTCACCGGCGTCGCTGGAGGTGCTGGCCACCCGCACCGGCCGGTCCCGCTTCCCGGTGGTGCGACGGTCCACCCGCCGGGTGCTCGGCTTCGTGCACGTCAAGGACGTGCTCGGCTACGCGGGCACCGGCCGCCGGGCGCCGGTGCCCGCCGAGGTCTACCGGCCGCTGGCCGTGGTGCCGCCCGACCGTACGCTGGCTGATCTGCTGCTCTCGATGCGGCGGGAGCGCCGGCACATGGTGCTGGTGAGCGACGGGCGTCGACCGCTCGGTGTGGTGACCCTCGACGACGTATTGACCGCGATCGTTGGCAAGTGAACGAATACCCTTGGTACGCAAGCGGTTGCGCAGACGTGATTGAACCAAAGGTCGCCTTGATTCCACCCCGGTGCCTTCCCTAATGTGGGGCACCGACCGCTGTGGGTCGTCTGCCTCGATCTTCCCTCTCGCGAGGCGCCCGGCGGTCGGTTGCAAAGGAGTCCGTGCCGGTGGCAACCATGCCCCCTCCTCGTCACGCCCCGAGCCAGTCGCCCGGCCGACCGGCCGGGTTCCACCGGGTGGTACGCCGTCTCCTCACCGTGGTCGCCGCCGTCGCGGTCGGCGCCGGGCTGCTCGCGGCCCCGGCGCACGCGGCGCCGTCGGTGGACGAGATCGACGCCCAGATCGACAAGCAGTGGGAGCAGCTCGAGCCCACCATCGAGCAGTACAACAAGGTGCGCGCCCAGCTCAAGGCCAACAAGAAGAAGTCGGCCGACCTCGAGAAGAAGATGGTGCCGCTCGAACTGGAGTCGGCGCTGGCGATGAACAAGGTCGGCGACATCGCCGCCCGCTACTACATCCAGGGCCCGTCCCAGGACCTCGGCGCCCTGCTGGTGAACACCAAGCCCGGCACGCTCGCCGAGCAGCTGGTCATCCTCGACCGGCTCGCCGACGACCAGCGCAGGCAGATCGCCGGCGTGCTCGCCGTCCGGGACAAGTACAACCGGCAGAAGCAGAAGCTGGACGCGCTGATCGCCACCGAGGTCAAGCAGAGCAACGAGCTGGCGGCGAAGAAGAAGCAGATCGACTCCGAGATCAAGCGGCTGACCGCGATGCTGCCGGTGACCTCGATCCGCCCGGAGGGCTGCCCGGCCATCGACGGCGTGGTGAGCAGCGCCGCGCGGACCGCGATCAAGACGGCCTGCCTTCAGGTCGGTGACCCGTACGTCTGGGGTGCCACCGGGCCCAACTCGTTCGACTGCTCCGGTCTCACCCAGTACGCCTACAAGGCGGCGGGCATCTCCCTCACCCACTTCACCGGCGCGCAGTGGAACGAGGGCAGGAAGATCTCCGCCAGCGATGCCAGACCGGGCGACCTGATCTTCTTCTACAGCGACCTGCACCATGTCGGGCTCTACCTCGGTAACGGGCTGATGGTGCACGCGCCACGGACCGGCAAACCGGTCCAGGTCGCCAAGATCGCCTACATGCCGGTCGCCGGCTACCGACGACCGTACTGATCGACCCCGAGCAGCACGAAGGCCCCCGGTCCGCGCGGACCGGGGGCCTTCGTCGTATCGATGGGTCAGCTCGTCCGGCCCACCGTCTGCACGTCCACCCGCTCGTGGGCCTCCGCTGGTAACGGCTGCTGGAGCTCGATGCGGACGTCGTACTCCCCGACCATCGGCACGTTGGTGAGGGCACTGTAGGTACCCCGTTTGCCGGGGACCTCCATCAGCGTGATCGGCCCCTGCCGGTGGGACGTCGGCATGGCGATCATGTCCGTCCAGGCGACCATCCGGGCCATCGTGATCGGCTGGTACGTCCCCGGGCTCACCGCCTGCACCTCGATCTGTACCTGCAGATTCCCCACGTGTCGGGCCTTGACGTCCAGCACCGCGGCAATCGAACCGGTCGGACGGCTGGAGTCGGGGTGTGCCGTGGCCGATGCCGCCGCCTCGGCTCGCCCCTCCGGCCTGGTGGTCAGGAAGGCGACGCCGCTGACCGCCACCGCGATGGTCATGCCGGTGGCGACTCCGGCCAGGAATCCGGGCCGGCGCCTCGGCGGCGCCATAGGGGGTCGACGGCTCCGCCGCCGTCCGTCCGGCACCGGCTCGACGAGCCGCCATCTGGAGGTAGTTGTCATGAGGTTCCTCTCCGGGGTGCGGGCGGCCACGCGGCCGCCCGCACCCGTGCTCGGTCAGCCGACGGGATGGTCCGGAAGCTGGATCAGTCCGGTTCGGGGCGTCCCGTACACCCGGAAGATCCCCCACTGCCCGCCCGTCAGATGCGGGAAGAGGCTGTTGGACCGGTAGAGGTAGTCCCCGGGTACGGCACGTGGGCCGCCGGCACCACCGGTCACGTCCGGGTCGAGCACCACCGGATACACGGTGCCCGGATTGAACTCGCCCTGGAATGCCTTGATCTGCGACTGCGGATCCTTCGGTGCCGCCCGCCAGGTGTGGCCGTGCAGGGTGAACCCTGTCGATCTTGGTTTGCCCACCGCCTGACCGACCCACAGGACCGTCTTGTCGCCCGCGTACGCCTCCAGCAGCGGCGTGCTCGGGTCGCCGTGCGGGTAGCTGCTGAATATCGTGGCGACGTCATCGCTTGCCGCGTACCGGTGGTTCCATGGCTCGTTGCGGTAGTTCACCGCGACCTCGCCGGAATCCTCGGGGTCGTCGGTCTCCCGGCTCGGCGCGACCGCCAGGTCGACGTTGTCGGGGACGTCCGTGCCGTTGGCCCGGAACAGGGCCAGGTCGCTGTTGAGCAGGACGACGTTCTCCCGGTAGTCCTTCCCGCTGGGATCGACGATGACCGCCTGGGTACCGGATTTCAGGCTGGTGCCGTCCTTCGGGTTGAGCCAACTCGTGCCCTTGGGTTCGATGACCAGGCCGCCGAAGAGCCCGTGGTGCCCGTGGTGCAGTGGGTCGGCCTGGTCCTGCAGCAGGGCCAAACCGGTGATGTTCTCCGGCGCGTACCAGCTGAAGTTCCGCTGCTCGCCGACTCCGACGGTCAGGTCACCGAGCAGTCTTCCATCGTCCCCGGTGTTGGTCCCCCGCGATTCGAGGTAGTAGCTCAGCAGGGTCGGCGTGAGCGACACCCGTGAACTGACCGGATAGGGCTTGAAGCCCGGCACGTTCCGCTCGTCCTTCGGAGGCTGGTCCAGGCAGCCCGGAAGGGTGTTGCCGTTCCCTCGTCGCCAGCCGAGCTGACCGGGCTCGGTGGCCTCGAAGCAAGAGGGCTTCATCTTGGCCGGATCGAGTTGGTTCTTCAGGGTCACCTGGATGCAGTCACCGGCATTGGCTCTCAGCACGAGCGGTTCTGCCGGCTTCGCGCCGGACCGGATGGCAGCCACGTCCTCCTCAAGCGCGAACATGGCACCGTTCGGATCATGGTCGCCGGCCTTGTTGTAGACGATGTCGTGGTTGAACGCCACCACCGTGAACTGCTTGACACCGGGGCCGGGAACCGATCCGTCGCAGATCTTCTCGCCGCCGCCGAGCCCGGTGCAGCCGGTACCCGTCTGCCACGTGTCGGGAAGCATCTGGATGGCGGTATTGCCCTCACCCTTCGGGTCGTCGCAGTCAAGGACGCTGAGGTGTCCCCAGGCCCCCAGGAACCGGTCGTCTGATCCGGTCAGGCCGTAGACGTACGTTCTCGTCTGTATCCAGTCCTGCCAGCCGAACTCACCGCCCAGGTCGAGGTTCATGTCGAAGTATTCGAGGACGCCGAGGTGCTGGGCCTGAACCAGGTTTGACTCGGGATCACGTGGTTCGGATTTCCAGGGGAACCGATCGATGCTGAAGCCGTGGGACTCCTCCTGCGAAAGTTGGAAGATGCGCCATTTCACCCGATCTCCCTCGTGCGCCAAGAAGTGAGTTGTATACGGGCCGCCATGCGGATCGGTGTCGTACACCCGTGAGGGGTCAGCATTCTTCCTGCCCTCGAACGGCTCCAGCCGGTAGCTGAGTCCCACCACACCCTGATCGTCCGGGCTCGACGGGAACTTGGGCGGGTAGATCGGCACCCCGTCGGGCGTCACGAACTGGTCGTCATTCGGATCGTTAGGGTCGGCCGGCTTGAACATCGGCACATGGTCTTCCACGAAGACCGAGAAGTTGCGGTAGTCCTGGTGGTCGATCGCCTTGCCGTGGTAATCGGTGCCTGGGTCGCAGTAGATGTCGACGACCGTTCCGACCCGCACCGGCTCCGCTGTCTGGGGATTGTGGTATGTGCACCCGGCTGGATGCACGCTGGCGCCGCCCAGCAGTCCGTTGTCCTGGTGCACGTTCGGGAAGAAGTGATCGTGGAAGCTGCTGGTAGCGAGGTCCTCGTGCACGAACGACCGGTAGGTGATGGTCTGCCCGCGATCGGCGCCCTGGTCGTAGTTCCAGCCGTTGGCCGCGCCATCGGAGGTCAGCACGTCGAACTGGACGAGGTGCTGATGGATGCCCGCCTCGTTGGTGACCTGGGCGCGATCGAAGACGTTGCCGCCGAAGTTCTCCGGCAGCTCGTTGGTGAAGTTGTAGATCACGCAGTCGCCGACGTTGAACAGCGGCGCGAACGGTTCCGGTTTTCGCCCCCCGAGGACCGCCTGTTTATCGTCCTGCAGGACGTAGATCCTGGCTTGCGGGTTCTTCCATTTCAACTCTTCGTTGTAGAACTGCGCGACCTGGATGGCGGCAACGTCGAAGTTCTTCACCGGAGTCTGTTGACCGTCGGATCGCGTGGCCGGGCAGGGGTTCTGGAAGAAGCCGCCCGGGACCTGGGCGCCCGGGTCAGCCGCGTCCTTCTCCTTCTGTGTGGGCGGGAACACCCCGCTCGCCTGGCGGCTCGCCACGCCGAGCGGCGGCTTCGGCGCTTTGAAACCGAACTTGCCGGGCACGAAGTGCGGGTAGCCCGGCTTCGCCTCCGTCGGCGCGGGCGGTGGGTTCACCCCGGCGACCGCTGGCTGGTAGTCGAAGTCCTCCAGCGGCAGCAGGGCCGGCACGGTCGTGCCGTCCGGCAGCGTCCGCGTGCCGTCCTCCAGCTTGTCGTGGGTCCGATTCAACGCCCACATGCCGTTGGCAAAATGCGGGTAGAGGTGGCAATGGAAGATCACATCACCGAACGTCGCCGGCTTGCTGTCATGCGAGGAACCGGCGCCGCCCTCCGGTATGAGCGCGTAGTGCGCCCCCGGGGAGACTGCCTGCACATCGAGGATGTTGGTGACGCCGATGTGATGCGTCGGCTTGCTCACCTCGGCCAGCCCGCCCTCGTCCTGCGGGTCGAAGGGCCACCGGTTGACGTGCCAGTGGAAGGTGTGCGTCTCCCGCTCGGCGGCGTGCAGCAGCCGGATCTGCATCGGCTCGCCGCGGTAGTTCGCGAAGACCAGGTCGCCGCCGCCCGGGTCGCCGTACGCCCAGGAGGACAGCGCGGTCTCCTCGCCGTGGCACTCCTTCGCGTCGAACCCCTGCGCGTTGCGGGTCGCCGCCGGGCAGCCGATTTCCTCCCGGTTGAACCCCGGCTCGGCCCGGTAGTTGAACGCGAACCATTCCAGCTTGACCGGCACCTCGCCCTGCACCAGCGCGTCCGCATCCCCGCCGGAGAGGCCGGGCAGGGTGCCCTGCTTCAGCTTGGTGAGCTCGGCGGCTGTCGGGTCGACGCACTCCCCGTTGGCCCGGTCCTCGGCCACCCCGTCCTGCCCGTTCCGGCAGAACCGGGTGAGGATGCCGGAAGCGGCCTCCACCTCGTCGTGCATGAAGATCACGTGCTCCCGGTGGTCCGGTGCGCCGGGCGCGGGGTCCTTGATGACCGCCCGCGTCCCAGAAGCGAGCGGGGTGCCATCTCGGGCATCCACCCAACTGGTGCCGGGCTTCTCCACCACGATTGCGCCGAAGGCCCCGAACGAGTGCGACCCGATGGAATTGCCCGCGCCGGTCTCGACGGAGGTGAGGTCGGCGCCGTCGTTGAAGTGGAACTCGCCCTCGACGGCCGCCGAGTACCGGTAGGTGGCGGTGGCGCCGGGGGATACGGTCGAGTCGGGGTTGAGTCCCGCCGCCGTGCCGTCGGAGCCCTTCGGGTCGAATGCCAGGCCCTCCATGTGGATGGACGCCGGCGGCGCGGCCGCTGGGTCGAAGTCGTTGTGCGGGACGGTCCGGGCCGGGGCGAATCGACGCGGCTCCGGCGTCACGGTGCCGGCAGTCGCCAACTGCTCGCCAGGAAGCAGGAAGATCGAATCGTTCCGGACAAACGACGGCGCTTCTTCGTGGAGCCGGTTGGTGAACCGGATCGTCACACAGTCGCCCCGGTGCGCCCGCAGCACCAGGGGCTCGATCAGGTCCGCCTGGTCATTGGGGTCGGCGGCCTTGGCGAAGTTGGCCCGGACGGTGGTGATGTTCTCGTCGAGGACATACATGCGCCCTTCGGGAACGACGTCGCCAAAGCGGTTGAGGAAGATCGGAATGTTGATCAGTGAGACGTCGAAGCTGCGTGCCGGCGCCCCTGATACACACGGATTGCCCGGCTCGGTAGCCTTTGCTGGCAGGTCGGCGGCCATGGAGCTGGACATCGCCCACACCGCTCCACCGGTCAACGCCAGCCATGCGCCGGCCAGCAGGCCTCCGGCCACATACGTCCAGCGGCGTCTGCTCTTCGCCCGGATGAACACGGTCATCGCCACCACGCCCAGCAGGGCGAGTGGGACCACCTCCACTATTCCTGTACGCACCGTGTCTCCCCTCGTCGACGGTGTCGTTCATGTCGATCGCGGGCGAGCAGGTTCGCCAGGTGTCGAAGATGCTCCCCCGTGATCTATCGACGTATGGGAATTTACCGTTCGCAAGCGGCTCTGTAAAGAACCTGCCACGGACGGTGACGAGGTGAAGCCTTTTGCCGTAGAACGGCGGCAAGGGTTCCCGGGTGGAACCGGGAACCCTTGCTCGATCGCCGAAAGTGGTGTGCTCAGGACGTCTGTGCGGCCGGCAGGATCTGTACGTCGTCGAGGTTGACGAACATCACCCGGTGGCCGAACTGGACCTGCACGTACTTGTTCTCGCCACGGACGACAGTCCGGTCACCCGGGGCGGAACCGTCGAACGAGACCGCCCGGTAGTACTCGCCCGGCAGGACGCCGCCGACCGCGTACCGCTGGCCAGCGGGGAAGGTGTACTGCAGCGGCGAGATGGTCTGGTACGGGATGTAGGACGGGTAGGCCGCCTGCTCCGGGTAGGCCCGCCCGTACACTGGGATGGTGGCCTTGCCGGGCTTGGGGGTCACCACGAAGCCCGCCGCCCACTTGGCCGTGGGCGCCGAGGCCGGATTGTAGAACCAGGCCTTCTGGCCGAGGTACCAGATCGCCGTCCAGTCACCCTGCACGTCCGCCAGCGCATACGTCTGGCCGGCGGAGGCGCGGGCGCCGTGATCGGAGATGTACATGGTGTTCGGCGTGCCGTTCGGCCGCAGCCCAGGGTCGTTGACCAGCGGGGCGGTCGCGCTCGGCGCGGTGCGCAGGATGACCGAGGACGAGCCGCGCAGCGGGCAGGGCTCAGCCGGGGGCACCGGGCCCGGTGGCAACGGGGGCTGCTGGTTGCAGCCGTAGAAGGCCGGCTTGTTCGCCGCGTAGTCCGGGTCGATGGTGACCAGGCCGGTGTTCGGCGTTCCGGTGGACTTGAGCGGCGCCTTCAGCAGATCGAAGTAGTGCGACCAGTCCCAGTACGGGCCCGGGTCCCAGTGCATGTCATCGACCAATCCGGCGGTGGTCCCGGGGACGTTGTCGTGGCCGAGGATGTGCTGCCGGTCCAGCGGGATCTGGAACTTCAGCGCCAGGTGGCGGACCAGCTTGGCCGAGGCCCGGTACATCGCCTCGGTGTACCAGGTGCCGCGCCCGGCGAAGCCCTCGTGCTCGATGCCGATGGACTTGGCGTTGACGTACCAGTTGCCGGCGTGCCAGCCGACGTCCTTGGCCTTGATGTGCTGGGCGATATACCCGTCCACCGAGCGCAGCGTGTAGTGCCAGCCCAGGTAGGTCACGTCCTGGACCTGGCCCACGCTGGGGCCGAAGTAGCCCTCGGTGTCGTGGATGACGATGTACTCGAGCTTCTGCTGTGCCGGCCGGTTGCCGATGTCGTGGTTGCCGTAGTCCCAGGTCTGGGTCTTAGGGATGTAGTACTCCCCGTACGGTGCGGGGATCCACTCGCAGGCGAGCCGCACCGGGCACTCCAGGCCGTCCGGCCGCTCGGCGCGGCGCAGCCCCAGCTTGTGCAGCCCGGACTGGTCCGGCGTCACCGCGGTGGCGGCCAGGGTCACCCGCTGGCCGTCGTCGGTGGTCCGGGCCGCGCCGAGGCCGAGCTGGTCGTAGACCTCGTCGGCGAAGGCCGCCGCCGCGTCCTCGGTGTCCGCGCCGGAGTAGCGGGCCACCGCGCCGTACCAGGCCGCCGGGTCGCTGCCGGCGCCGACCGGCGCACCCAGCTCCTTCTGGTACGAGGCAAGCAGCGCCGCCCCGCCCCGGATGTTCGCGGCCGCGTCGGTCCGCAACGTCTCCTCGGTGAGGCCGGTGAGCGCCGCGGCGGCGTCGAGCGTCTGCAGGGACGCCTGCGGCAGCACGTCATCCGCCGGTGCGGCCGCGATGGCCGGGTCGAGGGTGAGCGGGCGCGAGTCGTCGCCCCGCGGGTCCTCGTTCTCGTCCACGTGGCCGCTGGCCGGGGTCGCGAGGACCTGCTGGGCATCGGTGAGGTGCATCGGGCCGTAGCCGCCGCTGGTGCTCGGCTGGCCCGGGTGGGTGTCCCAGCGCGACTCCAGGTACGACACGCCGAGCAGGACGCTCTGCGGCACGCCGTACTCCGCCGCAGCGGCGGCGTACTGCTCCTGACGGTCGGTGGTGGGTTGGGCGGTGAGCGGTTCGGCGGCCACCGGGCCGGTCGCCACCAGGGCCGTGGCCGCCGCGACGGCGGCTGCCAGCAGCATCCGTCTGCCCGACGGCGGGGGTGAGAGGTGCATCGAACCTCCAGACAGGGATGGGGGTCACTGCGTCCTCACCCTCGCCCCACCCACCCTCCGGGTCAATACCTTTCCAGCAGGTAATCTCGCATGAAGAAAACCTTCATCCACGATCGGGGCGACATACGGAGTGTCACGGCGTCTCGGGTTGCGGATCGGTAACGGCCATCTCTACTCTGGTCAATCGTCGGCCGACTGTTTCACCGACCAACCCGGGTGGTGACGGTCCGACACCGCCGAGTCGCCTTCGGGCGAGCCGGGGACCCAGGTAACTGGGGTGAATCCGCAGCCACTGCGGTAGGGCGGCTCCCTTCCCGCCCGAACCCGTCAGCTAACTCGGTAGGCGGGCACGAAGAAGGAGTACGGAAGCCCGGTGGCACACCATGCCCCGCGGCCACCGTCAAGCCGGTCGGTCGACCGGTCGACGGCTGTGCCGCGTTCCCGCTGGTCCCGCTTCACCACCGCCCTCGCCGCCCTGGCCGGCACCGCCGTCGTCCTGACCGGCGGCGCCACGGCGGCCCATGCCGAACCGTCGGTCACCGAGATCGAGCGCCAGATCGACCAGGACTGGAACAAGCTCGAACCGATCATCGAACAGGTCAACGCCACCCGCGAGCAGCTCGCCGTCAAGCGCAAGCAGGCCGCCGCGCTCGGCAAGCAGATCGCCCCGCTCCAGGCCCGGGTGGACGCCGCCCTCGGTCAGGTGGGCGGGCTCGCCGCCGACGCCTACAAGGGCGACAACAACCTCTCCACCGTCAACGCGCTGCTGGGCAGCCGGTCGCCGAGCGAGCTGGTGGACGGCCTCGCACTGCTCGACCGCTTCGCGAACCGCCAGCAGGAGCAGGTGCGGACCGTCGCCGAGCTGCGCGACCAGTTGGCCGCCAAGAAGCGGCCGCTGGACGAGATGATCAGCGACCTGGCCCGTACCGAGGCCCAGCTCGCGGCGAAGAAGAAGCAGATCGACGCCGAGATCGTCAAGCTCCAGAAGCTCCGTCTCAAGGTCTACGGCAACGGCGGCGGCGGTCCGCTGCGCCCCGCGCCCTGTCCCGCCGGCTACCCCGGTGGTCCGGCCGGCGTCGCGGTCAAGTTCGCCTGCGCCCAGATTGGCAAGATCTATGTCTGGGGCGCCGCCGGCCCCGACCACTACGACTGCTCCGGGCTCACCATGGCGGCCTGGGCCAAGGCCGGCGTCTCGCTGCCGCACAACGCCCGGCAGCAGCACGACGTGACCAGGCGGGTGAGCCGGAGCGAGCTGCGCGCCGGTGACCTCGTCTTCTACTACAGCGACCTGCACCACGTCGGCATGTACGTCGGTGACGGCTGGGTGGTGCACGCCTCCCAGTCCGGCAAGCCGATCACGATGAAACGCGTCGACGACGGCCAGATCAACAGCTACGGCCGCCCGGGCTGACCGGTCCGCAGGGGCTCCCGCGTCGCGGGGGCCCCTGCGCCGTCACGGCGTCCGGCTCCGTCAGCGGGTCGGCCAGGTGCGCCAGTTCTGCCAGGACCGGCTCGGGGTCGGTCCGCGCTGCCCCTGGTAGCGGGACCCGTAGACCGCCGAGCCGTACGGGTGCTCGGCCGGCGAGGAGAGCCGGAAGATGCAGAGCTGGCCGATCTTCATGCCCGGCCAGAGGGTGATCGGCAGGTTCGCCACGTTGGACAGCTCCAGCGTGACGTGACCGGAGAAACCCGGGTCGATGAAACCGGCCGTGGAGTGGGTGAGCAGGCCGAGCCGGCCCAGGCTGGACTTGCCCTCCAGGCGCCCGGCGAGCTGGTCGCCCAGCGAGATCACCTCGAGCGTGGACGCGAGCACGAACTCGCCGGGGTGCAGCACGAACGGCTGGCCCTCGGGCACCTCCACCATCGAGGTGAGGTCGTCCTGCTGCACGGCCGGGTCGATGTGCGTGTAGAGATGGTTGTTGAAGACCCGGAACAGCCGGTCCAGACGTACGTCGATGCTGGACGGTTGCACCAGCGTGGGCTCGAAGGGCTCCAGCGCGAGCGTGCCCGCCTTGATCTCGGAGACCAGGTCGCGGTCGGAGAGCAGCATCGGAACACCATAGCGACCGGTACGGGTGACCTGCGTGTCGGACTACATCTTCGTACACCTGTTCGATAGAATGTCCGCATGGCTTCCTGGTCCGAATTCGCCGCCGACGAGCCCCGACTCGCCGACGAGATCCGCCTCCTGTTGCAGCAGTACGGGCCGGGTTTCGGCTACCTCGCCACGGTCCGCGCCGACGGCGGCCCGCGAGTGCACCCGGTCTCCCCGGTCATCACCGACGACGGACTCTGGTGCTTCGTCATCGACTCGCCCAAGCGTCGCGACCTCGAACGCGACGGCCGCTACGCGCTGCACTCCTTCCCGCCGGAGGAGAGCGACGACGAGGCCTACGTGGCCGGCCGGGCCCACCCGGTGACCGATCCGGCGACCGTGGCGCGGGTGGCCCGGATCGGCCGGGCCGCGCCCCAGGGCGACTGGCGGCTGTTCGAGTTCACCGTCGACGTGGCGATGCTGACCCGGCGCGACCAGGTGGTTCGCCCCGCCGGCGGCCGGCCGGAGGTGCGGGTCTGGCTCGACCCGCGGGCGACCGCCCCGGTCCGACATGACCCCCTGGCCTCGGAAGGCCGGCGTGGCCGGCACGGCTTCGACACCCGCCGCCCCGCGGCCTAGCCCTACTCAAAAAGCTGGTGCCGGTCCCGTCCGAGGACGGAACCGGCACCAGCTTGTGGTGCGCGACGGTCAGGCCGCGCGGTAGGCGTTCCACGCGGTCAGCATGCGGCTCGCCTGACCAGGGGTGAACTGGTACATGCACGAGTCGTAGGTGTAGTCCATGAAGTTGGTGATCGGGTCCAGGCCCGCCGTGGTGCAGGTGTCCCGGCCCGTCGGGCACTCGAAGGCCGGCGAGCCCTCGGCCGGGGTGTCGGAGACGCTGTCACCCGAGCCGGAGCAGCCACCCTGGAAGGTGTGGTAGAGGTTCAGCCAGTGGCCGATCTCGTGGGTGCCGGTGTCGCCCTGGTTGTAGTTGGTCGCGGTGCCGCCCGGCAGCGACTCGCTCAGCGCGACCACACCGTCCATGCTGTTCAGCTTGCGCTGCGGAAAGGTGGCCCAGCCGAGCAGGTCGTCGCTCAGCTCGCCCAGGTAGATGTTGAGCGTGTTCTTGCCGCCCTCGCGCAGCGAGGTCTTCATCGAGCGCTCGGCGGAGGAACCCTGGACGATCGGGTACCAGGCGGCGTGGTGACGTGGTGCACCTTGGTGAGCTGGAAGCTGAAGGCGGTCGGGGCGCCACCGGTGGCACCGCTGTACGCCTTGTTCAGCACGTCGATCTGCTGGGTGACCATCGAGTCCGGGATGTTGCCGCCGGCCCGGGTGCTGTCCCGCTGGATGACGTGGACGACGACGGGGATGGTCACCGTCGCCAGCGTGGTGGCCCCGGCGCCGGTGCGGAAGTTGGCCCGCTCACGCAGCGCCGCGGCCAGGTCGGCGTCGCGCTCGCGGACCTGCTTGGCGGTCAGCTCGTTCGGGTCCAGCTTGGCGTGTCCACCCTTCTTCACGCGGGCGTCGGAGTGGACGTCGGCCGGCTCGACGCAGGAGCCGGACGGGGCGGCCGAGAAGGCCGATGCTGCGGGGACGACGCCTACGGCAGCGGTGCTGAGCAGCAGCGCGAGGGTCGTCGACGCGACGCCGGCGGTACGCCGGGTCAGCAGGTTGGGACGGAGTCCCATGGGCCCACCTCTTTCGAACGGCGTGCCAGGGGGTGTGTCACGCCGGGTCGGAAACGTGTGGGAGACGTTACATCCCATCGAAGAATTTGAGAACGACCATATGTTGCCGTGGTGAAACTTTCTGCTGCTGGTCGACGCCCCGGCCGTTGCAAGATCGTTTCGGGCTGGTTGCGGCGCGTGATCCGGCTCCGGGGGTACCTGGGTGCAGGGAGGCGGTGACCTCAGGTACAGTGGTGCCGCCTGCGGGTGTAGTTCAATGGCAGAACATCAGCTTCCCAAGCTGACAGTGCGGGTTCGATTCCCGTCACCCGCTCCACGCGAAAGGCCCTGGTCAGGACGTCAATCCCGGTCAGGGCCTTCGATGTTCCACGGGCCACCTGCGCCCGATTGGCCATCCACGGGCCACTAGCCACGCTTCTTACCGGCCTCCTTGCCCTTGCCCTCGGCCTTGTCCGAGGGGACGGCCACCGGCTTCTTGGCCCTCTTGCGCTCGGCGTCGGGACGTTCTACAACGCACTCGTCCCACCCACCGACTGACCGATGCGAACCGAGACGCGGGGAGGGCCGGGAATGGCGAGCCCGTTCGGCCGACGGGAGCTGGGGTTGGTCCTGGCAGTTGTCCTGGGCACCCTTCTGATCGGCGGCGGGATCCTGCTCGACGCTCGGCTGACTGCGGCGATCGACGAGCGGGTACGCGTCGGCGCCGAGACGACCGGCCGGGTGGTCCACGTCGAACGGTTCAAGATCAGCCGTTCGTTCGCCGCCACGAGGTTGACCGTGGACTACACGTTCGACGGCGTGCGGCACCGGGAGCGGTTCTCCAGCGAACTCGACGAGAGTGAGTTCCACGTCGGGGACGTACTCGCGGTACGCGTCGACCGGGCGGATCCGACCCGGGCTGCCACGCCGGACGGGTACGCGACGGAGGACCTGCTCCTGCAGGCGCCGACCCTCCTGGAAGGCCTCGGCATCGTCGTGATCATGATCTCGCTCGCGCTGCTCAGAAGGGGTCCCCGGCGCGAGTAGGTGGGCGGGACCGGGGTGTCGCCCCAGCCCTGGGTCGGGGCGGCAGCTCCGCACGGGAGGCGTCAACTCGTGGTCGACGGCAGGAGGTCGTCAACCTGTGGGGCGAGAGGAGCCCCCTCGGCCCGTGCGAATCATGGTGCTGAGCTTCGCGACGTAGCCTCTGCACGTGATCTCCTACCGCGCTACCGCCCCCGCAGACCTCGACCGCGTGACCCCGTGGATCGTGACCGAGCCCGTTGGGTGGATCTCCGCCGACCGTTACCTGGCCGAACTGACCGAGGACATGTACCGGCCGGAATGGACATGGATCGCCGAGCACGACGGCCAGGTCGTGGGACGGGCATTGTGGTGGGGGCCGAAGGGCAGCCCGCATCCGGTCGCGCTCGACTGCCTCGACGTGGATCCTGCCGTGGGCGACCGTGCCGCCGTCGCCGCCGAGCTAATCAGGGCCGCGCTGGCCGGGTTCCCGGAGCCGGTGCAGTACAGGATCAAGGTCACCGGTGGCTGGCGCGACGATCCGGCCACCTCGGCGGCCGTGGAGTGGCGGCGGGCGGCGGCGCATGCGGCGGGCCTCACCCGGGAGGTGGAGCGGCTGCAGTTCGAGTGGGCACCCGCCGACGGGATGCCCCCCGTGGCCGGCAGGCTGCGGTTCACCGAGGCCTCCGACGAGGAGTTCCTCGCGGTGTTCAGGAGGATCGCCGAGGGCAGCCTGGACGCCCAGACCCGTGCGAACCTGGCCGCCAAGGGCGTGGACGCGACCGCGCGCGAAGAGATGGACTTCTATCTCAGGGCGCCGGGCAAGCGGGAGTGGTGGCGGATCGCCTACACGCGCGAGGGTGAGGTGGCGGGCATGGCGATTCCCTCCGCGACCTCGTACAACGTGAACGTCGGCTATCTCGGGGTGGTGCCGGAGTTCCGCGGGCGCGGCTACGTGGACGAGGTGCTCGCCGAGATCACCCGCCTTCACGCGACCAACGGGGAGTCGTGCATCACCGCCACCACCGACATGGGTAACGCGCCTATGGCGGCCGCTTTCGGTCGCGCCGGATACCGCAACACGGGGATCCGGATCAACCTTTCCAACGACGTCCAGCCCTAAACGAGGAAAGGCCGGTGCCGACATTGCAACGCACGAGCTCGGACCGCCTCGCCGAAGCTGCGGATTGGAGGGCAGGCCGGGCCATCCACGGGCCGCAAGGTGGTGTCATCGGGGGTCAAACCAGGCCGCGCGGGACCGCGTTGAGCAGGCGTCCGGCTGCTTTTACAGCCGATCTTGTGCGGTTCCCAAGCTGTTTCCGGGTCCCTTCGGGGCGCCGCGCATGCGGGAAAATCGAGGTGGTCGCCCGCCGACGTCGGTACTTTCATGGCGCAGGTGAGGCCGTCAAGCTGTTTGACGCTGGGAGCCGCTTCGAGGGGCTGCGCATTGTTGCTACGAGCACGAGGGTCCGACTCTTCATCTTCCCCGCCGGCTCCCGCGGGTGACCCTTTCCCCGTCCCAACCCCCACGGGAGAGTGTCATGGAAGAGGTCGACGAGCAGGACTTACACGTCGAGCGGGTTGCCGCACTCGATCTGGGTAAGGCGGTGTTGGAGGCGTGCGTGCGGGTTCCACACGAGTCCAGGCCGGGCCGGCGCATGCAGGAGGTACGCGGCTTTGCCACCACCACGTCGAGGCTGCTGCAGATGGCGGACTGGTTCCGCCGCTGGGGCGTCACCCGGGTCGTGATGGAGTCAACCAGCGACTACTGGAAGGGTGTCTACTATCTGCTCGAGGCCGAGGGCTTCGAGTGCTGGCTGGTTAACGCCCGCGACGTGAAGAACGTGCCCGGGCGGGCCAAGACCGATAAGGCCGACGCGGTGTGGTTGGCCAAGGTCGCCGAGCGGGGCATGTGCCGGCCGTCGCTGGTGCACCCCAAACCCATCCGGGAGCTGCGCAATCTGACCCGCTACCGGCGTTCGCTCATCCGCGACCGCACCCGGGAGATGCAGCGGGTGGAGAAACTGCTCGAAGACGCCCAGATCAAGATCACCTCGGTGGTGAGCGACGTGTTCGGGGTATCCGGGCGGTTGATACTTCAAGCGCTCATCGATGGCCAGCGCGACCCGACGGTCCTCGCTCAGATGGCCAGGGGTCGGCTGCGCGTCAAGATCGCGCAGCTGCAGGAGGCGTTGCGGGGGTTCTTTACCGATCACCACGCCACCATCCTGGCGATGATGCTGGACAACATCGACCGGCTCAGCGCACAGATCGCCGCTTTGGACACCAGGATCACCGAGGCTGTCGCCCCGTTCGCTCATCAGGTGGCGCAGCTGGGTGAGATCACCGCAGTTGGCCCCACCGCCGCGCAGGAACTGATCGCCGAGGTGGGCGTGGACATGAGCCGTTTCCCCTCCGACGCGCACCTGGTGTCGTGGGCCAAGTTCTGCCCGCAGACCCACGAGTCCGCCGGAAAGAAGAAGAACAAGGGCCGAGCAAAAGGCAGCCCGTGGCTGGCCGCCACCCTGGGCAACATCGCTGGCAGCGCCTGCCGGACCGACACCTTCCTCGGCGCACGACACCGACGCATCGCCAAACGTCGCGGCAAACAGAAGGCGACCGTGGCCACCGGCAATGCGGTCCTGGTCATCGTCTACCACCTGCTGTCCGACCCCGCGGTCCGGTTCCGCGACCTCGGCGCCGACCACTTCGACACGCGCATCGACAAACAGCGCAGGGCCCGAAACCTCGCCACGCAACTCCAGGCAGTCACCGGTCAAAAGATCACTATCCGCGACGGCAAGGCCATCATCGCCGAACCCGAAGCCGCCTGACCCACCCGCCTACAAACCCGGCTCCGCTACGCTCCGCCGGGTGCTGCCGCCTGCCCACTCACCGTTGGATTTTCGGGTCTGACAGTGCGGGTTCGATTCCCGCCACCCGCTCCACCGCGAGGCCTCAGCTCAGGACAGGTTTCCTGGCTGGGGGCTCAGTCGTTGCTACCGCTTCTTGCGCTGGCCGTGCCCGCTACGTGCCCGATCACCTGCTCTGCTTGATGTGCGAGCTGAGCGCGTCGGCGATGTGCTCGTCGCGCTCGCGGGCGGTGTGCTGGTAGATCATCGCCGCCCGGGTCGAGGCATGGCCCATCCGGGCCATCAGGTCGGCCAGGGTCGCCCCGGTTTGGGACGCCAGCGTATTGCCGGTGTGCCGCAGGTCGTGAAAAGCGAAGCACCCGGATGCCGGGCGACGTCGCGGGAGGGAGAGAGGACTCAGCGGGCGGGCACCGGCTCGGACGACGGTCGCCACTCCCGCCTGATCAGCCCGTAGACCCACGAGTCGGAGACCTCGCCGTTCACGACGCAGTCTTCCCGCAACGTCCCCTCACGCACGAACCCGAGCTTCTCCAGCACGCGGGCAGATGCCACGTTGCGTGTATCGGTCTCGGCCTGGACTCGATTCAGGTCCAGCGTGTCGAATGACCACCGCAGCAAGGCGCGCGCGGCCTCCGTCGCGTAGCCGTGGCCCCACGCTGCATCGTCGAAGCAGTAGCCCAGCGATGCGCTGCGGTAGTCCGGGTTCCACCGGCTCAGGCTGCACCAGCCGATGAACCCCCCGTCCGAGACACGATCCACGGCCAGCCGCGCCCCAGTGCCCCCCTCTGCCATCTGCCGGCAAGCCGTGATGAACCGCTCGGCGCGCACGCGATCGTTCCACGGCGGCGCGTCCCAGTAGCGCAGCACGTAGGCGTTGCTGTGCAGCGCGAAGAGATCGTCCGCATCCGCGTCGTCGAAGGGACGCAGCGTAAGGCGAGTGGTGTGCAGCGTGGGGGTGGGCAGCGACATGGGCGTCACCTTCCCTCCTGTGATTGGTGGCCGATCAACCAGACATCCGATGCCGGCCACTCGCAATGGCTTTACTCGGCGTCACGGTCCCTATCCGGCATGCGCAGGGCCCCTTCGGCCCATCAACTGAAGCCACCGTCTAACACATCACGCGGAGTACGACCGGCCAGCTGCCGGCGACTTGTTCAAAGTTCTGTACGTCTTCAAGGCGGCCTTGACGGGCGCGCGCCGCCGCCTGGGCGCGCGCCGGCCGCTGCCGCTGTCGCTCTGCGGCCGTCACGCCTGATGCCCGGCGGCTGGCGCGGACAGCGGAGAGCCCGGTGGGCCGCCGCGGAACGACAGGCCGTTGACGGGTGAGGGTTGGGCCGACAGCCGGCCGGGCCGCGCGGCCACGAGCCCGCGCGGTGTGGGAGAGCGGACGCCGGCCGCGGGCGGCTAGAGCGCCTCCGGCGGGGGCGCTCCGGCTTCAGGATGGCCGGGGCTCCGTCGGCGGCCTGCGGTTCCGTGGGTGGTTGCGGTAGGCCATCACACCGCCGCCGACCCGGGACGAGCCGAGCAGACCACAGCCGGGGCCGCCAGCGTCCGTCCGTGCGTCAAGGCTGTCTTGACGTGGGGCCCCGGCGGCCCGCTTCCACAAGGGCGGGTCGACGGCGACGGGATGGCGAGGCTTCCCTGACTGGATCAATGCCTCACCAGTCGCGCCATTCGTCGGTAAGTTCTGCCCGGTCGATGTTTCGCCGGGAGGTAAGACCATCGGCATCAATGCCCGCATCTGTCAGGACATCATCGATGTATTCACACAGTTCCTCGCGCTCGCCCGTCTCGATCCTGCTCCCGTGTTCCTCGTCGATCGCGTTGAGAGCCATGACGACCCGCTTGACCGATGCGAAGACCTTGTCATCGGGCGGTGACGAGAACGAACGTACGTCTGCTTCATAGGCGTCAAGAGCAGTATCGACAGCAGCGATGAATGCCTCTGGCCAGAGGTCCAGGGCGTAGGCGCCATTCTCAGCGAGGGTTCCTGCGGCGATGCGGCGCTTCTGGTTCTGCACATGGGTGGCCAACTGAGTGACGATCGGTGCACGCGACGGACGGACTCGGACGACGGCGGATTGCTGCAGCAGCTCAGCAGGGGCTCACCGGCAGTTCACCGCCCGCCGATCATCTTCCGGGACGAGGAACCTTGAAGGGTGCCGGGTCCGGTGGGGTCTACTCAGGGCGCCGGTCGCATGCCACGCGTGCGGTCTCCCCACGCCGCCTCTTACTCCCACCGGTTCGGCTCACGCCTCGGGTGCCCCGGGCGCACCTGTTGAAGGGAGCGACTTTACCCACGACCGCCTTGCGCGAGCCAGAGGATCGACGGCGTGCCCGAGACGAGGAGGTCTCCGCAGGATGGGTCCCGTACCCCTGGCCTAGAACATGCTCCAGCCGACGAAGATCACCGCGAGCGCGACGACGGTGCTGGCCGCAAACAGGGCCCCTCGCCACGAATTCCCCGGTGTTGTGGAACGACCCAGGCGCCTCCACGCCCGCCGAGCACCCCAGCCGGGCGCGGCCATGAGTCTTTCGGCGCCAGCCACACCGTTCAAATTCGTGACGTACCGCGCGACGGTTTCCGCCGTTACGCCTTGCTCCTCGAATGCCGAGATCACCGCGGTGGGTCCGTGTGCGAGCAGTGCGGCGAGGAGGTGTTCGGTGCCGACGTGTCCCGCACCGCCACGGGCGGCGAGTCTGATTGCCGCAGCTAGGACCCGGCGCGCATGGTTGTCGAATCGCACCTCGGAAGACCACGTTCCGTTCCCTGGCGTGATGCCCAATGCTGCGATCGCCCGGCTGGCATCGAAGCCGTATTCACGTCGCCACCGCGCGACGTTGCCATGGTCGTACATGAGAAGCGCAACCGTGAGATCGAACGGGCCTACGAGTTGCCCGGTCTCCTTTGCCGAACCGAAGGCGGAGGTGACCACTGCGCCGATGTGGTCCGTCCAGTGGTCGAATTGGGGAGCCACGGCTGCACTGTAGGCGTGCCCGAGGGTGTCAGCCGCAAGCGGCTCTCCATCGACCCAGTACCGCCACGCCGAGCCGCCACTGCAACCAGTAGTTGGCGAACTGTGCTGCATAGCGGGGTCAGCTGACGCAGGCTTGAACCCGGCAAAGCGCACGCCGCGTCGTCGTCCGCGAACGGCGGCACCGTCCCGGCAGCGAGGTGCCGGCAAGTCGCAGTACATCCCACTACGACCAGCTGACACGTGAAGTGCTCGGATGACTGCGAGCAGGCATCCGAGTCGAATGCTCCCGTCGCACGACCGTCATAGCTCCACCCACAATCGCCGGCAGGGGTGGGGCCCGAACGACGGGGCCAGCGGTCACCAGAGGCCGCTAGAACGAATTGCTCATCCGGCGTGGGTGCACTCCTCGCCCTGCTCACGCAGGCTGAGCAGGATGAGCTGGAGCCGGGCGGTGTCCGGTGAGGTACCGCCGAGGGCGAAGATGAAGATGTAGACGGCGTCCCGGTTGGTCGGCACCGGTGCGGCGAGGTATCCGACCAGCTGCACCTGTTCCTGCGGGGATCCGGCTTCAGGGTGAGTCAACCTCGGATACGCGGCGAACACCTCGGCCACGGATGCGCCGGCTCGGATGCCTTCCGGTGTGCGCGTCTGTTCGGGCCCGCTGAGCACAGCCAGGCCGTGGTGTCGGGAGAAGTGGATGCTCACTCCGCCGGCGGTCTGGATGCTGCAGGTCGAGTTGCCGGCCCAGTCGACGGGATACCGAAGGTCACCGGTGGCGGTCGCTTCCTGGCTCGACATGCCGAGTTTCAGCTCGCCGATGCCAGTCGGGCCGAGTACCAACTGCTCCGGCGGGCGGTCGTGCTCGCCGCGGGCTCGTGACGCTTGGTCTCGGGCATCACGGAAGCCAGCGACGACGGCGATCGCGAGCAGGGCGACGAGGGTGACCTGAATCAGCCGAACGACACGCATCAACCCTCCGAAGATGTGAGGTCTGTCCGGTGGAGGTAGCTCATCTCCGGCGAATCGCTTCCCGGCCCCGGTCTCGGCTTCGTGTGTCGCTCGGTGTGGGGCAGGGGTACCTCGATGAGCTTGCCGTCGTACAGCATCCAGAGGCCGAAGCAGTCGTCCTCCTCGTCGTGAATCAGTACCTGCAGCGACTCGGGGCGCGGCCAGGGAAGAGCCTGCAGGTAGTCCAGCAGCTCCGCCCAATGGTGCCGGTGGGTGAATTCAGCGGCCCAGCCGCGGCCGAACGTACCTGGCCACTCGCTCTCTATCGGCACGAAGATGTTGTTCCACGGCCGGGTGCCGTCGTTGTCCCGGGTCAGCGGGGCCATGACCTCATGGGCGTCGGCGGCCAGCACAACGACTTCCGCGGACCTGCTCACACCGGCATTCGATCTTCTAGAAGGCGATCACCGCAACCCCTGTCGTCGCGGTCGGGTGTGCCCGGTGGCCGAGGCGCACCGGCCGCTGCGGGCGGCCTCACGCGCCGAAGCGACGCCAGGCGTCCTCGGCCACCGCGTTCACGCTGTCGCACGCGACGACCAGATCGGCGGCGGTGAACTGCTCCGCCTCGCCGGCACGCCAGCCGACGGCCCGCTGCGCGAGCTGGGCGTACTCGGGAAACAGCGCCGCGAGATGGTCGCCCGCCGCGGCCTTCGAGATGACGTCGGCGTGGGCCAGCGTGTAGTGCAGCCGCGCGGGTCCCAGCACGAACCAGCTCACGATGCCGCCGTCCACGACGGTGGCGGGGGCCACGCCGCCGAGTTCCGCCCGGAACAGGGTCACGCTGGTCTGCCAGTACTCCCGCAGGTTGTCGAGGTTGTATCGGCGGAGCTGCTCCGGGTCGACCCGTACCCCCAGCTCGGCGACGGCCGGGCCGCGCACCGGTATGCCGTAGCGCTGCAGGGTCAGCCAGAGAACCGGGGTCAGCTCGCCGCACGGCTGGTCGGTCCGCAACTCGCCATCGACCACGTACGGGACGACCCGGCCGTCGGTCGGCCAGGACCGGGCCAGCGCGGGTTCGAGATAGACCCCGTCGAAGTGGGGTGACCGAGGCATTCCGGCATGGATCCGCGCGAGCTGGGCCAGGTCGTCACCGGTCGGCGGGCGCGACGTCAGGATCACCGTGTCGACGTCACTGGCGCCGGGCTGCCAGGCGCCGAGCGCGGCGGACCCGACGACGTAGAGCCCTCGCACGTAGCCGGGCAGGGCCTCGTCGACGGTGTGCAGATATCGCCGGGTCAGCTCCTCGATCATTCCGTTGACGGTAGCCGCGCCTAGCCCTCGATCACTTCCCGCAGCAGGATCCCCCCGTCGCCGCGACGCCCGGGCGGCCCCACTGGGCGACCGGGCGGCCGTCGAGACGCCACGGGTGTCCGCTGACCTTCGGCCACCCCTCCGGTGAGTCCTCCCAGTGCTCCTGCCGCCCGTACACGGTGAGGTCGAGGGCGTGGTAGCTGGTCATGAGCGCCTCCACGCCGCGCCCGGTGGTCCAGTAGGTCTCGTAGACCTGGTCGTCGTCGCGCAGGTAGCAGACGATGAGCCCGAAGTCTCGGCCGGCCACCAGCGCCGGGTCGGAGTCCCGGGCCGAGTACCAGGGGAACGGGTAGCCCATGAACTCCGCGAACGGGGCGCTCTCGGCGTACGAGCCCTGGCAGAAAACGGCGTAGGTGACATCCCGGGCGTGCAGGTAGTCCAGCATCTCCATGTGGCAGGTCGAGAAGGTGCAGCCCTCGCACTGGTCCTCGAACGGCTTGCCGTCGTGCCACATGTGGAAGTAGGCCATCAGCATCCGGCGGCCCTCGAAGACGTCCAGCAGCGGCGTCTCACCGCCGGGGCCCTGCACGGTGACGGGCGGCACCGGGGTCATCGGCAGCCGGCGGCGAGCGGCCGCGATCGCGTCGCCCTCGCGGGTGTGCGCCTTCTCCCGGGCCAGCAGGTGGTCACGCTCGCGCAGCCAGGTCTCCCGGTCGACGATCGGTGGCAGGGCGGTGCGGAAGGTGGGAGTTGCCATCGGGGCGGTCTCCTTCGGGCGTCCGAGTCGGTCACCGGTATGGACCTGCCCCGCCCCCGATTCTCATCGGTCGGCCCGGGATCAGAGGTCGAGGACGTGCCGCAGGCAGGGCTCGCCGCCGAGCAGCACCTCCTCGACCGGCACGAACCCGGTCCGCCGGAGCACCGCCAGGGAGGTCGGGTTCGCCAGCGCGGCCGAGGCGACCAGTCGGCGGAGCCCGTACTCCTCGCGGGCCAGCGCGCAGACCCGGCGGACTCCCTCCTGGGCCAGGCCGCGCCCGGTGGCCCGCTCGGCCACCCGGTAGCCCAGCTCGGCGCTGGCGTCGGCGACGTCGACGAGGTTGAACCGGCCCAGCACCGTGCCGTGCTCGTCGACCAGGACGTGGAAGTGGCATCCGCCGGTGTCCTGCTCGATCAGCAGGTCCGCCAGCCGGTCGGCGAACTCGTCGAAGTAGTCGTCGCCCCGGTCCCGTACGAACCGGGCGAAGTACGCCCGGTTCACCCGCTCGAAGCGGAGCAACGCCGGCGCATGGTGGGCGGCGAGCCGTTCGAGTTCAGGCATCAGGCGACGGTAGCAACGCGGAGGTCGGCCAGCAGGTCCTCCACGGCGGCGAACTCGTCGGGCCGCAGCGGGCCGTGGGTGAGCGCGCCGGCGTTCTGCTCGACCTGGGCGACGGTGCGGAACCCCGGGATCGGGACGGTGGTCGCGCTGCGCGCCCACAGCCAGGCCAGCGCGCCCTGGGTGGGCGTACGGCCGCCGGTGGCGAACACCTCCCGCAGGGCCTCCACCCGGGCCAGCCACTCGGGCGCCCCGGCGCCGTCGCGGAAGTAGGTCATCCAGTCGTAGCTCTGCGACCGCACGTCGTCCCGGGCCACCGTGCGACCGTCGGCGTACTTGCCGCTGAGCAGGCCCATGGCGAGCGGTCCCCGGTTGATGCTGGCCAGCCCGGCCCGTTCGCACAGCTCGATCATCGCCGGCCGGTCGGCCAGCACCGACATGTCGTGCTGAACGGCCGTGCAGTGCGGACCGGCGGCGGCGAAGGCCGCGGCGCGCTCCGGGTCGTCGGTGCTCCAGCCGTACGCCCGGATCTTGCCGGCGGCGACCAGGTCCTCGAGCGGCTCGATCAGGTCGAGAGCCTCCTCGACCGGCAGGTCGCCGAGGTGGAGCTGGTAGAGGTCGACGTGGTCGGTGCCTAGCCGCCGCAGGGAGCCGTCCAGGCAGCTGCGCAGGTACGCGACGCTGCTGTCCGTGCCGCCGGCCTCCCGGGTCCGCTCGTCGAAGGTGAACCCCCACTTCGTGGCGATCACCACCCGGTCCCGGTCGGCACCGAGCGCCCGGCCGAGCACCACCTCGCTGTGCCCGGCGCCGTAGCTGCTCGCCGTGTCGAATAAGGTGACGCCGAGTTCGAGGGCCCGGCGGACGGCCCGGGTCGACTCGGCGTCGTCGACCCGGCCCCACCCGTACTGGTTGGCGCCACCGGCGTACGGGCCGCCGATCGCCCAGCAGCCCATGCCCAGCGCACTGACCTCGATCCCGCTCCGTCCCAATGTGCGCTTCATGATCCACTCCCCGCTTCCGCAATGTGCGTCCTGCGTCCTGCCGGGTCACACTCTGCGGCTTAGAGCGGGCTCGAAGTCAACACCCGTCACGACGTCGGGTACCAGCGCAGCTCGACGGTGTTGCCGTCCGGGTCGCGTACGTAGATCGAGGTGGCTGTGCCGCGCGCGCCGAAGCGCGGCACCGGCCCGGTCAGCACGGTGAACGCCCCGGACTCGATCACCTCCGCCCAGTCGAGCGGCTCGACCACCAGGCAGAAATGGTCCACGTTCGACCCGGCCGGCTCGCCGCGGACCAGGTCGATGATGGTGTCGGCGTTGACGCGTACCGAGGGGAAGGGCACCTCGCCGGCGCGCCAGCGGTCGACGCGCACCGGCGCCAGCCCGAGGGTGCCGCAGTAGAACTCGAGGGACCGTTCGACGTCGGTGACGGCGAGGACCAGGTGGTCGAAGCCGGTCACCCGCACGGCGCTCACCGGGTCTCCAGCGCGTACGCCGCGCGCAGCCAGCCGGCGAACAGCTCGGGGTCGATCTCGTCGACCGTGCGCAGCTTGACCGAGGCCATCCGGCGCGCGCCCGGGACGAGCCGCCCGGAGTCGTCCGCCACGTCCTGCCCGCGCCACAGCCCGAAGGTGAGGTACGCCGGGTAGGCCTTGACCAGGCAGACCGGGGTCTTCCCCGGCCGGTCGCCGAGCCCCCAGACCGGGTGGCCGTGCCACATCGCGCCGGCGGCCTCCGGCAGCGCGGCCTCGATGACGGAACGCAGCTTCTCGCCGGTCTCGCGCAGCGGCGCGTCGAGGCCGGTCAGATAGGTGGTGACGGGATCCATCGGTGGTCCTCCTGGGTGCGACGGGAACACCGTTCACCCTCGTCCGCGGCGCCGTCCGGACCAAGACGCGATCGGACTACGATCGTTGACCAGGATTCAACGGTGGGGGTCGGCGGGTGCTGGAGCGGTACGAGGTCGAGACGTTCCTGACCCTCGCCGAGGAACTGCACTTCGGACGGACCGCCGAGCGGCTGCGGGTGACCACGGGGCGGATCAGCCACGTGGTGCGCAAGCTGGAACGCCGGATCGGCGCGCCGCTGTTCGAGCGGACCAGCCGGGTGGTCCGGCTCACCCCGATCGGCGCCCGGCTCGCCGACGACCTGCGCCCGCTGGTGGCCGGCATCGAGGACGCCGTCCAGCGCGCCGTCGACGCCGGGCGTGGGATCACCGGCGAGCTGCGGGTGGCGTACGTGGGTGAGTCGACCGCGCCGGTGCTGCTCCGGGCCGTCAGCCTGTTCACCGAACGCCACCCGGACTGCGTGGTGCACGTCCACGAGGCCCCGCTCGCCACCACCCGGTCGAGCCTGCGGGACGGCTCGATCGACGTGCTGATCGCCGCGTACCCCTTCGACGGCATGGCGAACGGCCCGGCGCTGCTGCACGAGCGCCGGATGCTCGCGGTGGCCGCGGATCATCCGCTGGCCGACGCGGAGTCGGTGTCGCTGGAGGTGCTGGCCGACCATCCGGTGATCCAGTACCCGGCCGTGACCTCGGCCGCGTTCAAGCGGGACCGCACCCCGGACCGGACGCCGTCGGGGCGGCCGGTGCCGCAGGGCCCGGCCGGCAGCACGTTCTCGGAGATGCTGGCCCTGGTCGCGATGGGGCGCGGGGTGCTGCCGGTGGGCGAGCAGACCCGGCACTACCACGCCCGCCCCGACCTGGCCTACGTGCCGATCCGCGACGCGCCGCCGATCCGGCGCGGTCCGGTGTGGCTGGCCAGCAACAGCACCACCAGGGTACGCGAGTTCGTCCGCGCCGCGGTCGACGCAAACCCCGCCCCGGACTGACGCTGTCGGACCCGGCTGGCAGCATGACGGCGTGCGGGACGAGATCCGGGCGCTGGTCGAGGCGCTCACACCGGGCGACGAGCAGGAGGCGCGGCACCGCGCGACCGCGCTGGCCTGGCTGGCCGGCACGGCGGACATCTTCCGCCGGGTGAAGCCGCGCACTCCCTCGCCGCACCTGGTCGCCTACTTCCTGATCCGCGACGAGACCGACGGCGCCGTGCTCCTGGTCGACCACCGCAACGCCGGGATGTGGCTGCCCAGCGGCGGTCACGTCGAGCCGGGCGAGCACCCGGCACAGACCGTACGCCGGGAGATGGTGGAGGAGTTGGGTGTGCCCGCCGTCTTCGCGCCGGCCCTCGGCGAGCGCCCGGCCTTCCTCACGGTGACCGAGACCGTCGGCCCGCCGGAGGAGCGGCACACCGACGTCAGCCTCTGGTACGTGCTGGCCGGCAGCCGCGACCAGAAGCTGATCCCCGACCCGGCGGAGTTCCGGGGCGTCCGCTGGTGGACGCCCCGAGAGGTGGCCGAGGCCGCACCGGGCACGGTCGAGCCGCACCTCGGCCGGATGCTGGCGAAGCTCAGCCGAGGCTGACGGTCAGGGGGCGGGCGTCCCGGCGGGGCGTGAGCGCGGTGACCAGCAGGATCAGCGCGCCGGCCAGGCCGACCAGGAAGAACAGCGAGAGGGTCGGCTGACCGAGCCACTCCCAGAGCGGGTGCCAGCTGGGATGCGGCTCGTCGAGGTGGTGCCCGGCCAGCGACGCGGTGGCGAGCAGCACGGGCGCCCACCAGAAGAACAGGGTGAGGCCCAGCAGCACCGGCGCCCGCCGCCGGTCCTCGGTGCGCCGGCTCGCCCAGGCGAAGACCAGCCAGGCCAGCGCGCCGCCGACCAGCCCGGCCAGCACGGCGGCCGGCAGCACGGCCGGCGGTGCCGCCCGCTGCAGCTCCACGCCGAGGTACGAGCCGAAGGTCCGGGGATCGTCGAAGGTGGCCCGGAGCACGGTGTCGCCCCGACGGGCCACCAGGACGGTCTCGACCGGCTGGCTCGCCGGGTCGCAGCGCGGGTCGGCGCAGGTCTGGAGGACCTCGGAGGTCGGTTCGTACACCTGCCAGCCGGCGTTCCGAAGGCGTTGCCGCGCGGTCGCCAGCGTCTCCGCCTCGGCCGTCGGCATGGGGCCGACCGCCGAGCCGGCGGCCACCCCCTCCTGATATTCGCCGCCGTCGCCGAGCAGCAGGCTGTGCAGGGACTCCCGGGACAGCGGCTGGCCGTAGATGACGAAGAGCGCGCGGGCGGTCGACACGTCGTCGCCGAGCCGGTGGCGGGGGAACGCCTCGGCGAAGGCCGCCGTGAACTCGGCCCGGTCCGGCTGCGGCCGGGAGGTCTCCCAGGCGACCCGGCTGGCCAGCGCGGCGGTGAACAGCCCGCAGATCAGCGCGGTGAGGACGGCCCAGACACCGACCGTGCTGCTGGCCGGCCGGCCGAGGCGGCAGCGCAGGCCACCCCGGATCAGGTCGGCCGTCTCCCGCAGGCTGGGGCGGGTCTGCCCGGCGGGCGCGCCGTCCAGCAGCAGGCCGAGCAGTTCCTCGCCGCGCTCCCGCCGGTATGCGCGGGGATACGCGAGCAGCAACCGTCGGTAGCGGCGGGCGAGGGGGTCCCCCGTCGGTGGCATGGCCGTCCCCTTCAGGTCGTTCGATGGTGGGCCGGGGCCCGGGACGCGGGTCAGGTGGTGCGGGGGCGCAGGGCGCGCAGCCGCGTCTCGGCGGCGGTGGCGAGCTGGCGCAGCCGGACCGTCTCGGCCCGGAGCGCGTCGAGGCCACCGGGGGTGAGCCGGTAGTAGCGGCGCAGTCGGCCGTCGACCACCTCTTCCCGGTCGGGCTCGACCAGGCCCTGCGCGGTGAGCCGGTCCAGCGCGGTGTAGAGGGTGCCGGGCAGCAGGGTGACGCGCGCGGCGGAGAGCGCGGTGACCTCCTGGATGATCCCGTAGCCGTGCCGGGGACCGCCGGCGAGCGCGGTGAGGATCAGGAACGTGGGCTCCCGCATCTGAGTCACCTCGCCAACATATATAAGTGATCGATACATCGTCAACGCCTTGACCCTGCCCCTGCGGCAAGGCCCAGCGTGGTCCGTGCCGGTCGTCGTGACCGGCACGAGGAACGCGACCGGCGCGAGGAGGATGGGTCCGTGGAGCTGCTGACCATCGGGGCGTTCGCCCGCGCGGCGCACCTGACGCCGAAGGCGCTGCGGCTCTACGACGAGCTGGGGCTGCTGCCACCGGCCGCCGTCGACCCGCACTCGGGCTACCGGTACTACGCGCCGGCCCAGCTCGACCGGGCCCGGTTGATCGCCGCGCTGCGCCGGGCCGGCATGCCGCTGGCCGAGATCCAAGCCGTCTGCGGCCTGCCGCCGGACGCCGCCGCCGAGGCCGTGGACGCCTGGTGGCGCCGGGTCAGCGCCGACACGGCGGCCCGCGCTCGCGCCGTCGCGCTCCTCGTCGACCAGCTCGCCGAGAGGGGCACCACCATGTCCGACACCACCTTCCGGTACGCCGTGCGCTGCGAGACCGGCACGGTCCGGGACTCCAACGAGGACACCGCGTACGCCAGTGGGACGCTGCTCGCCGTGGCGGACGGTATGCGGGGCCCGGGCGGGGCCGCCGCCAGCACCGCCGCCGTGGACGCACTGCGCCCGCTGGAGTCGGCCGACGGGCCGGACACCGAACTGCTCGGCGCGCTGGCCGACGCGGTGGTCACCGCCGACCGGGCGGTACGCGCGCACGCCACCGCCGCCCACCAGCCGGTCACCACGCTCACCGCCATCCTGCGACGCGGCACCCGGCTGGCCCTGGTGCACGTCGGGGATACCCGGGCGTACCTGCTGCGGGGTGGCGAGCTGTCCCGGCTCACCCAGGACCACACCTACGTGCAGTCGCTGGTCGACCAGGGGAAGCTCAGCCCGGCCGAGGCCGGGCTGCATCCGCAGCGGGCCCTGCTGGCCCGGGCGCTCGGGGCGGGCGGCGAGGTCGAGGCGGACCTGGCGCTGCGTGCCGCCCTGGCCGGCGACCGCTACCTGCTCTGCTCCGACGGGCTCGCCGCGGTGGTCGACCCCGAGGCGCTGCACGCGGCGCTCGCCGGAGCCGACGACCCGGAGACCGCCGTCGGGCGCCTCGTCGACCTCGCGTACGCGGCGGACGCGCCCGACAACATCGCCTGCGTGGTCGCCGACCTGGTGGCGGCGTAGCCTCACGGCCCGGGTCGGCCTGTCCGACCCGGGTCGTACCCTGGCGCTCATGCGGATTGGCATCGTGATCCTGCCCGACCAGCGCTGGTCGGACTCCCGGCGACGCTGGCAGCAGGCGGACGAGTGGGGCTTCGACCACGCCTGGACCTACGACCACCTCGGGTGGCGCGACCTGGTCGACGGCCCCTGGTTCGACTCGATGACCACGCTCACCGCCGCCGCGACGGTGACCTCCCGGATCCGGCTCGGCACCCTGGTCGCCTCGCCGAACTTCCGGCACCCGGCGGCGTTCGCCCGGCAGGTGACCGCGCTGGACGACGTCTCCGCGGGACGGGTGCTGCTCGGCCTCGGGGCCGGCGGCATCGGCTTCGACTCGGCGGTGCTCGGCGGAGAGACCCTGCCGCCCCGGCAGCGGGTCGACCGGTTCGCCGAGTTCACCGAGCTGCTCGACCTGATCCTGCGGGAGGACCGCACGACCTGGCGCGGCGAGTGGTTCGCGGCGGTCGACGCGCGGAACAATCCCGGCTGCGTCCAGCAGCCCCGGGTGCCGTTCGTGGTCGCCGCCAACGGGCCCCGCTCGATGCGGCTGGTCGCCCGCTTCGGGCAGGGCTGGGTGACCACCGGGCTGGACGGCGACGACCTGGAGAGCTGGTGGTCGAGCGTGGCGGAGCTGTCCGCCCGGCTCGACCGGACGCTGGCGGAGGCCGGGCGCGACCCGGCCACCCTCGACCGCTACCTGTCGCTGGACTCGGCGCCGGTCTTCTCGCTCAGCAACGCGGACTTCTTCACCGAGCAGGTCGATCGGGCCGCCCGGCTGGGCTTCACCGACGTGGTGACCCACTGGCCCCGGGCCAGCAGCTGGTACGCGGGCGACGAGGCGGTGCTGGTCCGGGCGGCGGAGCTGCTGCCGGAGCTGCGCCGGGCGTGACCGGTCAGGTGCCCAGGTCGCCGGTGCTGATCCCGCCGTCGCCGGCGGAGACCAGCCGGAACCGGATGCAGACCACCTGGCTGTCGTCGTCGACAGGGAAGCCGACCCGGGCCCAGTAGCGGCTGTGGCCCTCGCGCCACTCCTCGATGGACCGGTCCCCCTCCCCCTCGGCGCGGGCGAAGTCCCAGGACACGTCGGCGAAGCGGACCACCTCCACGCCGGTCACCTCGACCACGCCGATCAGCTTGTCGTCGTCGTCCACCAGGACGAGCCGCTCGCCGACGTGTTCCAGCTCCTCGTTCTCGGTGGCGTACTCGTCGGTCAGCAGGCCGGCGGTGGCGGTCTTCACGCCGGAGAGCACGAGGGTGTTGAGGGTGGTGCGCAGCTCGCCGGGCGTGCCGAGGGCGAGGGTGCGGAGTCCACCGATGCGGGGCCACATTCTGCCGAGGCTAACCGCCGGCCGCCGGCCCGTCGCGGGATTTCGTCCGCTGCACGGAACCGTCCGGCGGGACCGGCGTGGGCCGCATGACGGATCGGCGGGCGGTGCGTTCCACCGAGGTGCTGGGCCGGGTCTGCATCGCCGCCGAGGACTTCGTCAGATGAGTTGGCCGGCGTAGCCGGCGGCGGCCAGCACCCGCGCGTCCCCGGTCGCCGCGTGGGCCTCCAGCACCGCGTCGGCCAGCTTCACCACGTGCTCGTCGCCGTGCCGGGCGGCCCGGGCGAACACCTCCGCCGGCCCGCCGTCCGCGACCGCCGGCGGGGCGGCCGGCGTGGGTGGGGCGTACACCGAGGTCACGGCGGCCGTGGCCGACCAGGCCGCGGCGACGCTCGGGGCCCAGAGCGCCGAGTCCAGGGCCGGCAGGGTACGCAGCACCGCGGTCGGCGCGGTCACCGCGTGCACCAGCATCACCGGGTTGCCGTGCCCGAACCGCAGGTAGTCCAGGCCGGCCCGGTGCACCAGTTCGGTGAGAATCTGCTCGGCCTCACCCGGGTCGGCGGGCGGGCGCAGCCCCGTCGCCGCGCCGGACCATCCGGGCAGGTCGGGCAGCCGGCCCAGCCGGTCCCTGATCCCGCCGGTCTGCGCCGGGATCCGGGGCACCGCGGCGAGCGCGGCCGGCACGTCGGACCGCCCGGTCAGCGGGCCGGCGCCGGGCACCGGCTGCCAGCGCGCGGCCCAGTAGGCGAGCGCCTGGCCCAGCTCGGCCAGCCGCTGGGGGTTCTCCCCGTCGGTCCGCAGCACCCGCACCGCGTGGCCGACCCGGATGACCCCGTGGGTGGCCCCGGCCGCGATGCCCGGCAGCAGCCGCGGCCACCAGTCGCCGAGCACCTCGCGCCAGGGGCGGTCGCGCAGCTCGCGGTCGAAGTGGGCGAGCCAGTCGCCGGCCCGTTTCGGGTCGCCCAGCGCGGCCCGCCAGTCGTCGATCGGCCGCAGCCCGCGGGGCAGTTCGTCCAGCCGGCGCAGGTAGTCGTCGAGCCAGCGGTGCACCCGGCTGCCGTGGCCGTGGCGGACCAGCGCCTCAACCGCCATGGGCCCGTGGTTGGAGAGCCAGCCCTCGAACTCCGGGCCGGTCCGGTGCAGCCGTTGGTACGCCTCGTCCAGGATGCCGTCGTCCATGCGTCGATCATCGGAGTTGAAGCTTCCTTCAAGTCAAGCCTCAGGGAAGGTGCTCCCCGGTGAGCAGGGCGCGCAGCCGGAGCCGCTCGGCGACCGGCGCCGGACAGGTGGCGACGAGCGCGGCCGTCCCGACGAACTCGGCCCCGCTCTCCCGGACCAGGCGGTGCAGCGCGTCGAGCTGCGCCCCGGTGGCCACCCAGTCGTCGGCCAGCAGCACCCGGTCGCCGGGGCCGAGCCGGCGCGCGTCCACGCCGATCCGGAGCTGCCGGTCCCGGTAGTCCGGGGGCGTCTCGGCCCAGCGCATGGGCCCGACCCGGCGCCGCTCCCCGCCGTCCTTGTAGGCCGGCAGGAAGCCGGCGCCGGCGGCCACCGCGACCAGCGGGCCGAGCAGCAGCCCGGTCACCTCGGGGGCGATCACCACGGTCGGCCGGGCGGCGGGAAAGAGGCCGGCCAGGGCCGGCCCGACCCCGGCCAGCACCTCGGGATCCCCCCACCAGCCGGAGAGGTCACTGACCAGATGGCTGCTCCGCGGGCCGGGGTCGACCCAGCGGAACAACTCGACCAGGCGTCGGCTCAGCACGCCCTCCATCCTGGGCCACCGACACCAGGCGAGGCCGCACCGGCCCCGGCCAGCGCTCATTCCTCCGTTCGGTGGAGTGGCACTGGCTTGATCGGCTACACGTACCAGGGTAAATGCGGGCATAGCACCATGATCACGTTGACTTCCGAAGTGCTTCTCTCGTTACGGTCCGAGCCGATTTGTTCAGCAGACGAAAGGACCGGGCGGTGGCTGGTAGGCACCTTCGTACCCGCAAGTTCTCCTCGCCCGCCGGCATCGCGGCCACCGCGGCCGTCGGCGTGGTGCTCGCCATCGGCGGCACCGTCGGCGCGGTCCAGCTCACCTCGGCCGAGCCCGCCGCCGCACCGGCCGCGGTCGAGGCGCTGCCCAGCACCCTCGCCCCCAGCTCGGCCTCCCCCTCCGCCTCGCCGAGCGCGGCGCCGAGCCTCAGCCCTTCGCCGAAGGCCACCCCGAGCCCGACGGCGACCCGGACCCAGGCGGCGTCCCGGAGCAAGACCCGCACCGCCAGCCCGAAGCCGACCGCGAAGAAGATCACCGCCGCCGCCAAGGTCGTGGACAGCGGCTCCTGCGGCGCGTCCTTCTACGACGAGGGTCAGATGACCGCGAACGGCGAGACCTTCAACCCGGACGCCCTGACCGCCGCGCACAAGACCCTGCCGTTCAACACGAAGGTCCGGGTGACCAACCCGGCCAACGGCAAGTCGGTCGTGGTCCGGATCAACGACCGCGGCCCGTACATCGACGGCCGGTGCATCGACCTGTCCCGGGCCGCCTTCGCCGCGATCGCCTCGACCGACCTCGGCGAGCTGACCGTCAGGTACGAGGTCCTCGGCTGACCGGGTGACCGGCGGCGATCGGGTCGGCGACGGGATCCGGCCGGGCAGAACCTACTCGGACGACGGGCCAGGTTCATTCACCCGTTCACGTCCATCAGGCATGCTGTCCGATGTACGCACGCAACCTTTCCAGTCGGGCCCCGGCCCGCTGAGCCCCGGATCCCGCGCCGGCCTCGGCGCGGCCCTCGCGCTGCTCGCGATCGTGTCCGCCGTGGAACTGGCCGACGGGCGCCCCGCGCACTACATCGCGCTGATGGTGGCCGCCCCGTTCCTCGCCGCCGCGCTCGCGTCCTGGCGGGTGGTGCTCGGGGTGGGCGTGCTCGCCACCGGGATCGGGGCGGCGTTCGCCCTCGCCGAGCAGACCATGTCGCTGGTCACCGCGGTCAACGTGGCCGGCATCGCGCTGGCCACCGCGATCGCCGGCGCCGTGGCGGCGGTACGCCAGCGCCAGTCCGAGCGGATCGCGGAGCTGTCCCGGCTCGCCTCGGTCGCCCAGCAGGCGGTGCTCCGGTCGCTCGGCCCGCAGGTCGGCACCCTGGCGGTGGCCGCCCGCTACATCTCCTCCACGGCCACGGCGGAGATCGGCGGCGACCTGTACGAGGCGATGGACACCCCGTACGGCGTCCGCATGATCATCGGCGACGTGCGCGGCAAGGGGCTGGACGCGGTCCGGCTGGCCAGCATCGTGCTCGGCTCCTACCGGCACGTGGCGTACGAGCGGGCGGACCTGCGCGCGGTGGTGACCGACCTGGACCGGGCGGTGGCCCGCAACGTCGGCGACGAGGACTTCGTCACCGCCGCGCTGGTCGAGGAGCGGGGCGGCACCCTCACCATCGTCAACTGCGGCCACCCGCCGCCGCTGCTGCTGCGCCGGGGCGCGGTGATCCCGCTGGAGCCGCCGGCGCCCGCGCCGCCGCTCGGCTTCATGCCGGTGGTCCGGCCCCGGGTGGAGCGGTTGGAGCCGGGCGACCGGCTGCTGCTCTTCACCGACGGGCTGGGCGAGGCGCGCCGGGACGGCGAGTTCTTCCCGACCGCCGACCGGGCCTGGCGGCTGCTCGGCCACGGCACCGTCGCCGACGGCCTCGCCTCGCTGGAGACCGCCCTGGTCGAGTGGGTGCACGGCCGGCTCGACGACGACATCGCGCTGGTCCTGATGGAGTACACCGGGCCGCGCAGCGCCGCCGCCGCGCCCGTGCCGAGCTGGGAGGTCGGCGCGGCCGAGAGCTGAGCCGGCGGTCACTCCGTCAGGTGAACCGGAAGTGTGTAATCGCTGTCACTTTGGAGATCGGCTTGTCGTTGGCTACCGGCGAGTAATACAGTCTGGAGTTACTGATCGGTAACACCTGTCCGGAAGCGGGGCCAGCGAGCATGACCCACTACAAGAGCAACCTTCGGGACCTCGAGTTCAACCTCTTCGAGGTCTTCGGGGCGGACCGGACGTTCGGCCAGGAGCCGTACACGGACCTGGACGTCGACACCGCCCGTAGCTTCCTCTCCGAGGTCGACCGCCTGGCCCGTGAGGACCTGGCCGCCAGCTACTCGGACAGCGACCGCAACCCGCCGGTCTTCGACCCCGCGACGCACACCGCGCCGCTGCCGGAGTCGTTCAAGAAGTCGTACCAGGCGTTCATGGACTCGGAGTTCTGGCGGTTGGACCTGCCGGAGGCCCTCGGCGGCACCAACGCTCCGCGCGCCCTCTGGTGGTCGCTCGCCGAGCTGGTGCTCGGCGCGAACGCCCCGATCTGGATGTACGCCTCCGGCCCGTCCTTCGCGCACGTGCTGCACGTCGAGGGCACCGAGCAGCAGAAGAAGTGGGCCCGGCTCTTCATCGAGAAGCAGTGGGGCTCGACCATGGTGCTGACCGAGCCCGACGCCGGCTCGGACGTCGGCGCCGGCCGCACCCGGGCCGTCCCGCAGCCCGACGGCTCCTGGCACATCGAGGGCGTCAAGCGCTTCATCACCTCGGGCGAGCACGACCTGACCGACAACATCGTCCACTACGTGCTGGCCCGCCCGGTCGGCGTCGAGGGCGTCGGCGGCCCGGGCACCAAGGGCCTGTCCCTCTTCGTCGTGCCGAAGTTCCACTTCGACGAGGAGACCGGCGAGCTGGGCGAGCGCAACGGCGTCTTCGCCACCAACGTCGAGCACAAGATGGGCCTGAAGGTCTCCAACACCTGCGAGGTGACCTTCGGCGAGCACGGCGTGCCGGCCAAGGGCTGGCTGCTCGGTGAGAAGCACGACGGCATCCGGCAGATGTTCATGATCATCGAGTACGCCCGGATGATGGTCGGCACCAAGGCGATCGCCACCCTCTCCACCGGCTACCTGAACGCCCTGGAGTACGCCAAGAACCGGGTGCAGGGCGCCGACCTGGTCCAGCAGACCGACAAGTCCGCCCCGCGGGTGACCATCACCCACCACCCGGACGTGCGCCGCTCGCTGCTCATGCAGAAGTCGTACGCCGAGGGCCTGCGCGCGCTGGTCTGCTACACGGCCACCTGGCAGGACAGGGTCGCGGTTGCCGAGGCGGCCGGCGACGAGAAGGCCACCAAGCTGGCCAAGCGGGTCAACGACCTGCTCCTCCCGCTGGTCAAGGGCGTCGGCTCCGAGCGGGCCTACGAGCTGCTCGGCCACGAGTCGCTGCAGACCTTCGGCGGCTCCGGCTTCCTCCAGGACTACCCGCTGGAGCAGTACGTCCGGGACGCCAAGATCGACACCCTGTACGAGGGCACCACGGCCATCCAGAGCCTGGACCTGATCTTCCGGAAGATCGTCCGGGACAACGGCAAGGCCCTCATGGCGGTCGCCGGCGAGATCCAGGAGTTCATCGCCTCCGAGGCCGGCAACGGCCAGCTCAAGGAGGAGCGGCAGGCGCTCGGCAAGGCGCTCGGTGAGATCCAGAACATCCTCGGCGTGATGATGGGCTGGCTGACCGAGGCCCAGGGCGGCGAGGCCCGCGGCCTCTACAAGGTCGGCCTGAGCAGCCGCCGGTTCCTGCTGGCGGTCGGCGACCTGGTGGTCGGCTGGCTGCTCCAGAAGCAGGCGGACGTGGCGCTGAAGGCGCTGGGCGGCGACGTCTCCGCCACCGACAAGGCGTTCTACACCGGCAAGGTGGCCGCCGCCCGGTTCTTCGCCCGCGAGGTGCTGCCGCGCATCGGCGCCGACCGGCGGATCATCGAGGGCGCCGACCTGGAGATCATGGACCTCCCGGAGGAGGCGTTCTGATCCCCGCCGGGGTGATTCCACCCTGACGACCGACCGGCGGCCGGCGAGCGGACAGCTCGCCGGCCGCGGTCGTGTTTTCACGCCCCGGCCGGTAGGCGGGCCCCCTGGCGGGTAACCGTCGCAGACCACGACAGGGCACGCCCAAGGGCCACCGCACAGGGGAGTGCAGCGCACATGGGCATTGGCAGCGCCATCTTTCTCATCGCGCTCGGCGCGATCATGACCTTCGCCATCCGGGCCAACGTCTGGTGGATCGACCTGCGTGCGGTCGGCTGGGTGTTCATCCTGGCCGGGCTGGGCGTGTTGCTCACCACGCTCTGGTTCTGGCAGGACCGCCGCAAGCGGGCACGCACGCTCATCGTGGAGGAGAACCGGCTCTCCCACCCGACCGCGATGATGCCCCCGCCGCCGGACCCGCCGCCGCCGACCGCTCCACCGTCCTGACCGGCTGAGCCCACCGTGCGGTGGGCTCAGCCGCGTGCGGTGTGCCGGGCGGTGATGGGCGCGCCGCCCGGTGCGAGCTCGGCCCAGCGGGTGGTCGGCCCATGCACGACCAGGTCGGTGGTCCGCAGCCCGTCCGGATCCGCCCGCTCCGGATCGAGCAGCGCGGAGAGCAGCGAGATGCCCGGATTATGGGTGATCAGCAGCACGTACCGGGCGTCCGGGTCGACCGCCCGGACCAGCTCCAGCAGCCCGTCCGGGTGCGCCTCGTACGCCGCCGGCTCGTAGCGCACGGCGGGTGCCGACCCGGCCGGGCCCCCCTCCGGCGGGGATCCGGTCGCGCCCAGCGCCACCCCGTGCCAGGTCTGCCGGGTCCGCCGGGCCGGCGAGCAGAGCACCACGTCGGGGAGGAGCGTGTGCCGGGCCAGCCACGCGCCGGCCGCCGCCGCGTCGGCGTGGCCCCGTGCGGTCAGCGGCCGCTCCTCGTCGGGGGTCTCCTGGGACTGCTCCGCCTTGGCGTGTCGCAGCAGCACCAACGTCCGCTGCTGGTTCCTGCCGTCCGTCATGCGCCCAGCTTGCCTGATTGGCGATCTCAGCGCCTGGGTATGTCGACGTGTGCCGCTACCTCATCCATGGCCGCGGCGGGCAGGAAACGCCAGCAGGACGCCAAGGAGGCGACGTCATGGGCATCGGTGCCAGCATCTTCCTCATCGCGCTCGGCGCGATCTTCGCGTTCGCCATCGACGCCAACCTGGGGTGGCTGAACCTGAACGTGGTGGGCTGGGTGCTCATGCTCGCCGGAGTGGCGGGCCTGATCACCACGCTCTACTTCTGGAACAGCCGCCGCCGGGTGGTGGCCGCCCCGGTGCGCGAGCGCGTCGTGGCCGAGCCGGTCGTGCCGGTGCAGGACGACCGGGTCGTGCGCGAGGAGTACCGCGAGGTGCGCCGCCCGGGCTCGGGCTACCCGGTCTGACCGGCACCGCGAACGTCGGGGGCCCCGCGACGGCGCGGGGCCCTCGCCTTTCTCTGCGGCCGACCGGCGCTCAGGCGAACAGCGCGAAGTAGATCGCCACGTGGTGGCAGATCGCCGCGACCAGGGTGCAGGCGTGGAAGAACTCGTGGTGGCCGAAGACGGTGGGCCACGGGTTCGGCCGGCGCAGCGCGTAGAAGACGGCGCCGACGCTGTAGATCGCTCCGCCCACGGCCAGCAGCACCAGAGCGGTGACCCCGCCGGAATGCAGGATCTCCGGCAGCATCGCGACCGCGACCCAGCCGAGCGCCAGGTAGAGCGGGGCGGAGACCCAGCGCGGCGCGTGCGGCCAGATCAGCTTGACCGCCACCCCGGCCAGCGCCCCGCCCCAGACCAGGCCGAGCATGATCGTGGCGTGCCGGGTGTCCAGCAGCAGGGCGCAGAACGGCGTGTAGGTGCCGGCGATGAACACGAAGATCATCGAGTGGTCCATCCGGCGCATGATCTGGTAGCCCCGCTCGGACCAGACCCGGCGGTGGTAGAGCGCGCTGGTGCCGAAGAGACCGCACACGGTCAGGCTGTAGATCAGGCAGCTCACCAGCGGGGCCCAGCCGGGGCGGGCGGCGGCGATGGAGCAGAGCACGATGCCGCAGACCAGCGCGGCGAAGAACGCATAGGTGTGCAGCCAGCCGCGCATCCGGGGTTTCCCGATGTCGACCGGCTTGAGCCGGAGCGGTGCGGAGGTGGTCACGCTCAACAGGTTACGACACCGTAGGTTACTTGCAAGTAGTGTGGACCGTCACGGTCGCCGACGCGAGGATGACGGGATGCGGATCCGGACCGTCGGCGCGCACGCCCTGCTGCTCGACTGCGACGGTCCCGAGCAGGTCGAGGCGTGGCGGGGCGAGCTGTGGCGGCGCCGGGCAGCCGCCGAGCTGAGCGCCGTCGAGATCGTCCCGGCCGCCGCCACCGTCCTGGTCGACGGGGTGCCGGACCCGGTGACGGCCGCCGAGCGGATCGCCGGGTGGACCCCGGCCGGCGCCACGGCCACCACCGGCGCCGCCGAGGTGCGGGTCCCCACGGTGTACGACGGCGCGGACCTGCCCGCCGTCGCCGAGCACTGGGGCGTCGACGTGCCCGCCGTGGTGGACCGGCTGCGGCGGACCGAGTTCCGGGTGGCGTTCTGCGGCTTCGCGCCGGGGTTCGCGTACCTCACCGGGTTGCCGGCCGAGCTGGCCGTGCCCCGGCTCGCCACCCCGCGTACCCGGGTGCCGGCCGGCTCGGTGGCGCTGGCCGGCCCGTACGCGGGGATCTACCCGACCGCCTCGCCCGGCGGCTGGCTGCTGGTCGGGCGGACCGACCTGGTCCTCTTCGACGTGTACGCCGACCCACCGGCCCGGCTCACTCCCGGCACCCGGGTCCGGCTGGTGAGCCCGTGATCGAGGTGCTCCGGGCCGGTGCCCTCACCACCGTGCAGGACCAGGGCCGCCCCGGCTGGGCCCACCTCGGCGTGCCCCGCTCCGGCGCCCTCGACCCGGCCGCCCTGCGGCTGGCCAACCGGCTCGTCGGCAACCCCGAGCACGCCGCCGGCCTGGAGATCACCCTGACCGGCTGCACCCTGCGCGTCACCCGGGCGGTCACCGTGGCGCTCACCGGCGCGGAGGCGGACGTGCGGATCGAGCACCCGCCCGCCCCGGACACGCCGCCAGGCCCGGGCCGACCAGCCAAGCACCCGCCCGGCCCGGGTCGGCCCGCCGAGCGCCGGCCCGGGGACATGGGCCGGCCGCTGTCGCTGCCCGCCGGGGCGACCCTGCGGATCGGGCCGGCCCGCGCCGGGGTGCGCAGCTGGCTCGCCGTCTCCGGCGGGATCGCGGTCGAGCCGGTGCTCGGCAGCCGGGCCACCGACACGCTCTCCGGCCTCGGCCCGCCCCCGCTGCGCGACGGCGACCGGCTGCCCCTGGGCGCCCCGACCGGCCCGCCGGCCCCGGTGGACCTCACCGTCGTTCCGGCCGTGCCGGCCGGGCTGCGGCTGACCCTGCGCCCCGGCCCCCGGCAGGACTGGTTCACCCCCGCCGCGCTCGACCTGCTGTTCCGCACCGCGTACGCGATCAGTCCGGCCAGCAACCGGGTCGGCGCGCGACTGGTCGGCGCGGCCCTGCCCCGCGCGGTGGCCGGCGAGCTGCCCAGCGAGGGCCTCGTCCTGGGCGCGGTGCAGGTGCCACCGGACGGCCAACCGCTGATCTTCCTGGCCGACCACCCCACCACCGGTGGATACCCGGTCATCGGGGTGGTGGAGGACGTGACCCCGCTCGCGCAGGCCCGCCCAGGCACTACGGTGACGTTTCATGGACCTCAACGCTGACCTCGGTGAGGGATTCGGCATCTGGCGGCTCGGTGACGACGAGGCGCTGCTGGGGCTGGTCACCTCCGCCAACGTGGCCTGCGGCTTCCACGGCGGTGACGCGTCCACGATGCACCGGGTCTGCGCGGCCGCCGCGCGGCGCGGGGTCGCCGTCGGCGCCCAGGTCGGCTACCGGGACCTCGCCGGCTTCGGTCGGCGGCACATCGCCTACGACTTCGCCACGCTGCGGGACGAGACGATCTACCAGCTCGGGGCGCTGGACGCCTTCTGCCGGCTGACCGGCACCCGGGTGCGCTACCTCAAGCCGCACGGCGCGCTCTACCACGCGGCCGCCGGCGAGGAGGCCCAGGCCGCCGCGCTGGTCGCCGCGGTCAGCGGCTACGACCACGAGCTGCCGGTGCTCTGCCCGCCCGGCTCGGTGCTCGCCCAGCTCGCCGTCGGTGCCGGCCTGCGGGTGGTCGCCGAGGGCTTCGCCGACCGCAACTACCTGCCCAACGGGCAGCTGGTGCCCCGGAGCGCCGCGAACGCGCTGGTCGAGGACCCCGACCAGGTGGCCACCCGGGCGGTCCGGATGGCCACCGAGCGGACCGTGGTCGCGGTCGACGGCAGCGTGGTGCCCTGCCCGGTCGAGTCGATCTGCCTGCACGGCGATACCCCGGGCGCGGTGCACTGCGCCGAGCTGGTCCGGGCCGCCCTCATCGACGCCGGGGTCGTCGTCACCCCGTTCACCTGACCGGCGGCCCGGTCCGTCAGGCGTCCAGGCCGCGCAGCACCAGCGGCAGGCGCGTCGTGCCGCCGGCCACCACCCGGACCGGCACGCCCCAGTCCTGCCGGGTCAGGTGGCAGGCGGCGTGCTCGACGTCGGCGTCGCAGGTGGCCGCCTGGGCGGTCACCTGGAGCACGCCCTGCGCCACGTCTCCGCTGAGCACCAGCCGGCGGGACAGGTCCGTGCTCGTCCCGGCCCCCTCGACCAGCAGCTCCGGCGGGGACGCCGAGACCACCACGCGGGTCGACGGCCCGTACGTCTCGTCCAGCTTCTGCCCGGGCGCGGGCGTGAAGATCACGTCGAGGGTCAGCTCGCCGGCCGCCACGTCGGTGGGCTTGCGCTCCAGCTTGTGCCGCGGGCCGTCGACGGTGTTCGCGCCCGCCGCGGTCAGCGCGCCGGGGGCCAGCCGGGTGAGCCGGTGCGCGGCCGATTCGACCACCAGCACCTCGCCCTCGGCGGTGAGCACCAGGTCGCTCGGCTCGGCCAGCCCGTCGGCCACCGTGCCGACCTGGTCGGTCTCCGGGTCGAAGCGGCGCACCGCGCCGTTGTAGGTGTCCGCGATCAGCACCGAGCCGTCCGGCAGCGCGCACACCCCGAGCGGGTGCTGGAGCAGCGCCCGGTCGGCCGGGCCGTCGACGTGGCCGAAGTCGAACAGGCCCTGCCCGACGGCGGTGCCCATCACGCCGTTCTCCACGTAGCGGATCGCGCTGGTCTCGCTGTCGGCGACCCAGAGCCGGGCCCCGTCGGCGGACACGGAGAGGCCGGAGGGCTGAGCCATCCAGACGTCCGGCAGCGGGCCGTCGCGCAGCGCCTCGACCGTGGTCCCGGCGTACATGCCGGCGGTCCGCTTCGTCGGGTCGAACCACCAGAGCTGGTGGATGCCGGCCATGGCGATCACGACCTTGTCGTCGTACCAGGCGACGTCCCAAGGGGAGGAGAGGTCGACCGAGCGGGCGTCGTGCGCGTGGTCGTCGACCGTCGAGCGCCACTGCCGCCCGGTGCCGGCGATGGTGACCACCTCGCCGCTCTCCAGCTGCACGCCGCGCAGCAGGTGGTTGACGGTGTCCGCGACGACCAGGTCGTAGCCGGCCACCTCGGCCACGTGCGGGGGCAGCAGGCAGAGCCCCTGCGGCTCGGAGAAGGTGGCGCCGTCGGCCGGGCCGTCGGCGTGACCGCGGCTGCCGGTGCCGATCCGGCGGACCAGGGTCTCCCCGTCCGGGGCCAGCTCGACCAGGGAGTGCCGGGCCGAGTCGGAGACCAGCAGGTTGCCGCCGTCGAGCACGACGGCCTTGCCGGGAAAGCGCAGCGGGGTCTCCGGCTCGGCCGGCGGCACGTACGGGCCCTCGCCCCGGTGCAGGGTGCCCTTCGCCTCGTGGGTGGCGATCAGGTCGTCGACCAGCCGGGCCAGCCCCTCGGCGTGCCCCTCGCCGGCCATGGTGGCGACCACGTAGCCCTCGGGGTCGACCACCGACAGGGTCGGCCAGGCCTTCGCCGCGTACTGCTGCCACATGTCCATCTCGTGGTCGTCGAGCACCGGGTGGTGCACGCCGTACCGCTCGACGGCGGCGGCGAGGGCCACCGGATCCTTCTCGTGCTCGAACTTCGGCGAGTGCACCCCGATCACGACCAGGACGTCGCCGTACTTCTCCTCGAGCGGGCGAAGCTCGTCGAGCACGTGCAGGCAGTTGATGCAGCAGAAGGTCCAGAAGTCCAACAGGACGATCTTGCCGCGCAGGTCGGCCAGGGTGAGGTCCTTGCCGCCGGTGTTCAGCCAGCCCCGGCCGCGCAGCTCGGGTGCCCGTACTCGTGCGCTCATGCCCCCATCGTGCCGCACCGCCGTCGGCGGCCGGGCGGATGGGGCGGTGAAGACGGACACGCTTCCGCGGGCTACCCGGCGGACCGGCCCCGCCAGCGTTCCACCAGGTCGGCCTGCTGAGCCGGGGCGCCGGGGAGCGGGGCCTCGACGGGGTTGTGCAGCGCCTGGAGCAGCAGGGTCAGGTAGCGGTGCCGCAGCGCGGCGCCCCGGTCGGCGCCGGGCAGGTCGACCAGCATGACGGTCTCCAGCAGCAGCACGATGTCGGCCGCGCTGACGTCGCCGCGCAGGTCACCCGACCGGCGTACCCGGTCGAGGAGCGTGTCGGCGAGCCGCGTCGCCCGCTCGGCCATCCGGCTCAGCTCCGGGGTGGGGGCGAACGTGCCGGCCAGCCGCTGCGCGAGTGCCTGGCCGCCGCCCTCGACGACCCGGTGCAGGCAGGCGACGTAGGCGTCCCAGGGCGGCGCCTCGGCGGAGAGCGCGGTCTCCAGGTCGGCGATGTAGCGGGCCAGGCCGTCGGCCGCGAGGGCGCGTAGCAGCTCCTGCTTGCTGGGATAGCGCCGGTAGAGGGCGCTGATGCCCACGCCGGCGCGGCCGGCCACGGCCGAGACGGGCGCGTCGGGGTCGGCCAGGAAGACCTCGCGGGCGGCGTCGAGGATGCGGGCGTCGTTGCGGGCCGCCTCGGCCCGGCGGCCGCTGAGCGGGCCGCTGTCGGGTTCGGACATGAGCCGACCATAGCAGTGGAACGGATCGTTCCGTTCTGCTAATCTGGAACGGAACGAAACATTCCGTTCCCCGAAAAGACCGGCCTCGTGAGCTTCCCCGTCCTCACCACCGCCCTCGACCTCCTGCGCCGCGCCGCCGAGGGGGTTCCGGCCGACCGGCTCGACGACCCGACTCCGTGCGACCGGTGGACCGTCGGCCAGGTGCTGATGCACGCCGCCGGCGACCAGCACGCGTGGGCGGCGTCGGTCGGAGCCGGCGCGCCCCCGGCGTACAACCCGTTCGACCCGCCGCGGGGCCACGACGAGGGCGTCCAGAGCGTCGTGCGGAGCGCGGTCGAGGCGGCCGCCGCGACGTGGGCACGGGTCGACGCGGCGGGCGAGCCGGTCGGCACGCCGCTGCCGCCCGTGCCGACCATGGACCCGCAGCTCGCCGCCGCCACCTGCGCGCTGGACGCCGCGGTCCACGCCTGGGACGTCGCGGTCGCCACCGGGCAGCCGGCGCCGCTCACCGCCGAACTGGCCGAGCAGCTCATGCCGGCGGCGCGGGCGACCGCCGAGCCGCTGCGCGGATTCGCGTACGCCGCCGCGCTGCCCGCCGAGCCCGGCGACCCGGTCGCCGCCCTCCTGGCCTACCTCGGCCGCGACCCGAACTGGCAGAAGTGACGACGACGGCGGGGCCACGGATCACCGTGGCCCCGCCGTCGTGGCAGTTGCTACTGGCCGGCCGGCTTGAGGCAGAGCACCCGGTTGGTCCCGTCGCCGGGCAGGACCACCTGGGGCTGTGCCGGGTCGGCGCACTTGTCTCTGCTGTCGACCCTCGACACCACGGTGAACGCACCCTGCTCGCCGCAGTCGGCCGCCACCGCGGTCGCGTCGGACTGCTTGACGCAGGAGCCCACTGCCGGGTCGAAGCCCGCCGGCTTGTCGTCCCCACCGATCTTGCCGAGCAGGGTGAGCAGGCCGAGCGGCACGGCGAGGATGAGCACCGCGGCGATCAGCACCATGGCCAGCACGCGGCCGTTGCGCACCTTCGGCGTGGGCGCCTCGGTCTTCGGCTCGGCGTCCGGCTTGAACGCCTCGAAGCGGCCCTGGTCCGGGTCGCCGCCCGGGCTCGCCTGCGGCCAGCCCGGCGGGGCCTGCTGGGGCGGCGGCGGGAAGGCGGGCGGGAAGCCGCCCGGCTCGCCCATCGGCCCCTGCCCGGGTACGCCGACCGAGGCGCGGCCGCCGCCCGGCCCCCCGAACGGGTCGCCGGGCACGCCCCCCGGGCCGCCGAACGGGTCGTGGTGACCGTTCGGCGGACCGAACTGGTGCTGGTGCCCCCCGGGAGCGCCGAACTGGTCCTGGTGCCCGCCGGGAGCGCCGAACTGGTCCTGGTGCCCGCCGGGAGCGCCGAACGGGTCGTGCGGCCCGCCGGGGGCCCCGAAGGGGTCGCGCGGCCCGCCCGGGCGCTCGCCGTTGTGCGGGTGCACCCCGTTGGCCGGCCGGTTGTTGGCGGGTGGGTCCACGAAGGACGGCACGCCGGGCGGGAACGGCGGCGGACCGGCGGGCGAGGACGGCGGGGCCGAGTGCACCGGGGGCGCGTCGGCGTACCCGTGCGGTCGGTCCGCCTCGTTCGCCCGGAACTGCGGGCCCGGCTCGGGGAAGCCGTTCGGGCCGTCCTGCCCGGGCGCCTCCTCCGGCTCCGGACGGGCGGGCCGGCCGTAGACCCGCGGCTGCGGGGCCGGTACGCCGGCCGTGGGCAGCGGCTGGTCGTCGGGGGGCGCGACCCGGCTGGCCATCGGCACCGAGGCGCTGGCCGAGACGGCACCGGCCTCCGGCGAGGTGCGCGGCCCGGGGACCACCGGCCCGGCCGGCGACTGCGGTTCCTCGTGCGCCGGAGCGGGCGTGCCCCAGCCGGCGTCGGCGGCCTGCTCCGGCTCGTACGCCTGCGGGTTCCGGTCGCCCGGCTCGAACGACCCGTAGTCGACGGGCGGCGCGGCGGCCAGGGCGGCGCCCGGTACCCGCTGCTCCTGCGGCGGCAGCGGCACCGCGTTGGCCGGGGAGATCCCCGGCCCCGGCGCCGGCTGGTAGCTCGGCCCGTCCTCGGCGCGGGCCGGCTCCCAGCCCGGCGAGGCGGACTGCTCGGGCTGGGCCTCCGCGGCCCGGCCCCACGCCTGGCCCGGCGCCCACGGCTCGGCCTCCGGGATGCCCGGACGCTCGCGGGTCCACTGGCCCGGGCTGTCCTGGTTGCCGGCCCAGGCGGGCGGCGAGTCGGGGGACGGGACGGATGCGCTGGCCCGCGCGGGCGCTTCGGCCGGCGCGGGTGCGGCGGCGGAACCCCAGCCGGGCTGCCCCGGCTCGTCCGCCGGCCGCTCCGGCTCGCGCTGCTGCGGCACCGCCGCGGCGCCGTTCCACGCGCCGGCCGGACGCTGCTCTTCCGGGGCGCCCCAGGCGGACGGCTGCGGCGCCTCGGCGGCGCCGGCGGAGCGCCCCGCGGCCCAGCCGCCGGAGCGGTCCGGGTCGTCGTCCCGGCCGGTGGCCGGGCCGTTCTCCCAGTTGCCCGCGCGGCCCTGATCCTCCTGGGCAGGCCAGGTGCTCTCGGGCCGAACGGCGCCCGGGACGGAGACCTTCGCGGCGGCGCGGGCGGTCGGCTCGGCCGGCGACCAGCCGGGGCCGGCCTGCTCGCCCTGCTGGCCCCAGGCGGGCTGGCCGTCCTGCTGCTGGGCGGCGGCGCCGACGGCCCAGCCGCCGGAGTTGTCCTCCTGCGCCGCGCGCCAGCCGCCGGAGCGGCCCGGATCGTCGTCCTGCTGCCCGGTCGCCGGGTTCCACCCGCCGGACCGGTTCGGGTCGTCCTGCCCGGCCGGGGTGGCCCACGACTCGTTCGGCACGGTGGCGGGCGCGGGCACGTGCGCGGCGCCCCGGGGGCCCGGCTCGCCGCCCTGCGCCCAGGCCGGCTGCTCGCCGGACGGGGCCGGGGCGGCGCCCCAGGCGGGTGCGCCCTGCTCGTTCGGCCAGGCCGGCGGGTTCGGCTCGGTGGGGTTGCCCGGCGCGGCGGCGGCCCAGGCGGGCGGCCCCGACTCGGCGGTGCGGTGGGTGCCGGCCTGCTCGGGCCCGCCCCAGGCGGGTGCTCCCTGGTCGGGTGCGCCCCAGGCCGGACCGGGCTGCTCGGGAGCGGCCCAGGTCGGCTGCGGGGCGGCGCCCCAGCCGCCCGGCTCGGCCGGCGGGGGCACCTGGGCGGTGGCCCGGCCGGCGGCGGGCTGGCCGCCCGGCGGTGTCCAGGCAGGGGGCTGGTCGTCCGGCGCGGCCCAGGCGGGGGCCGGCTGGGCGGGCCGACCGGCCGGCGGGGGCGGGGCCCAGCCGAGATCGGGCGCGCCGTACCCGTTGTCCTGCTGCGCCGGGCGGTCGCCGTACGGCACCGGTCCGCCGGCGCCCGGCGGCACCTCGCCCGGCTCCTGGCCAGGGCGGTGCGGGGCCTCGGACGTCATGGGTGCGCCTCCTCCATCACATGTCGGCCGCCGATGCCGATCGGGACCGTCGGCATGGCTGCCGGCGTCGCCGGCGGGTACCGGCCGTGCGGGCTCCCCGCACCGTATCCGGTGGCCGCCCGGAGGCGCCCGGGGGAGCACCGGCCGTCACTGGCCGTCACCGGACGATATCGATCGGTTGCTTTCGAGGCGATCGGTCCGGGGGCGGCCGGTTGGCGACCGAGACCCACCGTACCGGGCGGTGCGGCGAGGTGGAATCCCGGTGTCAATCGACCTGAAACGCCGAAGACCCGCCCGGTGCGCCCCGGGCGGGTCTTCGAACTGGAGGAGGTGAGGAAAGTAGGGGAGCGTCAGCTCATGTGACGCTGGGCGATGGCGAGAAGCTCCTCGCGGACCGCGGGCGAGTTGGCGGAACGCAGCGCGTGCTCGATGGCACGGGCGCGGCGGTTGGCGTCGCGGCGGTTGCGGATTCGCTCGATCATGCTCATCTGGGTCTCTCCTCCTGGCTATTCGGTTGTCAGCCCCTTGATGCCTCTATTCAACCGCAGAACGCCCCCAACTTCCATCGATTATTAGGTGAGCTGAACCACGTACCTAAGGATCGTAGGTCAACGGCTGTCGCGAGCCGAGGTTTCGTCCGCCAACGGCAACGGCCGGTGTGCCGGGCGTTCACCCGTGGCACACCGGCCGTGGCCTGGTGCGATGGACCCGTCAGGTCCAGGCGAGCAGCGCCGCCTCCGGATCGGCCAGGAAGTCCCCGATGTCGCGGAGGAACTTCGACCCGAGCTCACCGTCGATGATCCGGTGGTCGAAGGAGAGACCCAGGGTGGTGACCAGGCGCGGCTTGACCTTGCCCTTGTGCACCCACGGCTGCTCCCGGACCGCGCCGAAGGCGAGGATCGCGGACTCGCCCGGGGGCAGGATCGGGGTGCCCGTGTCGACGCCGAAGACGCCGACGTTGGTGATGGTCAGCGTGCCGCCGGTCATGTCGGCCGGCGAGGTCTTCCCCGCCTTGGCCGTCTGGACGAGGTCGGTCATCGCGTCCGCCAGCTCGCGCAGCGAGAGCCGGCCGGCGTCCTTGATGTTCGGCACGATGAGGCCACGCTCGGTGGCCGCCGCGATGCCCAGGTTCACGTAGTCCTTGACCACGATCTCCTCGCCGGCCCAGGTCGAGTTGACCATCGGGTGGCGCCTGACCGCCAGCAGCACCGCCTTGGCGACCAGCAGCAGCGGCGAGACCCGCACGTCCCGCCACTCGCGCCGCTCGCGGAGCCGGTCCAGCGCCTTCATCGCCCGGGTCACGTCGACGGTCAGGAACTCCGTGACGTGCGGGGCGGTGAACGCCGAGCGGGACATGTTCTCCGCGGTGAGCTTGCGTACCCCCTTGACCGGGATGCGCTGCTCGCGGTCGGCGCCGAAGCTCGCGGCGGCCGGGGCCTGCGCCGCGACCGTCAGCGGCTCGGCCGCCGCCGGGGCCGCCGCCGCCCGCTGTACGTCCTCCCGGGTGATCGAGCCCAGCGGGCCCGAGCCGGTCAGCGCGGCGAGGTCGACGCCGAGGTCCTTGGCGAGCTTGCGGACCGGCGGCTTGGCCAGCACCGGGCCGGTCGCCCGGCCGTTGCCGTTCACCGACGGCGCGGGCGGCGCCGGGGCGGGCTGGACCGGAGCGGCCGGGGCCGCCGCGGCCTGGACCGGGACGCCGCCCTTGCGCGGGCGGCGCTTGGCCGGCGCGTTCCGCGGGCCGTAGCCGACCAGCACGGCGGTACGCCCGCCCGGCGCCACGCCGCCGATCAGGCCCGGCTCGACCATGCCCTCCTCCGGCGCGACCTCGACGGCGGCCAGCGAGGCCGCCGACGGGGTGGGCAGGTCGGCGGCCGGCGCACCGGTCGTCGACTGCTCGATCGGCCCGGCGTTCGGGTCGGTGTCGATCGCGATGATCGGGCTGCCGACCTCGACCGTGGCGCCCTCCGGGTGGAAGATCGCCTGCACCCGGCCGGCCCACTTCGCCGGGATCTCGACCGCCGCCTTGGCGGTCTCCACCTCGACGATCGGCTGGTTCAGCTCGATGTCGTCGCCCACCTTGACCAGCCAGGCGAGGATCTCGCCCTCGGTCAGGCCCTCGCCCAGGTCGGGGAGGTTGAACTCCTTGATCCGTGACATGCCGCTCACCAGCCGAAGGTGCGGTCGACGGCGTCGAGCACCCGGTCGAGGTCGGGCAGGTACTCCTCCTCCACCCGGGCGGCCGGGTAGGGGGTGTCGAAGCCGGTGACCCGCAGCACCGGGGACTCCAGGGAGTAGAAGCACTCCTCGGTGACCCGGGCGGCGATCTCCGACCCGAGGCCCAGGTTGCCCGGGGCCTCGTGGACGACCACGCAGCGGCCGGTGCGCTTCACCGACTCGTACGCGGCGGTCAGGTCGAGCGGGGAGAGCGTGCGCAGGTCGATGACCTCCAGCTCCCGGCCGTCCTCGGCGGCGGCGGTGGCCGCGTCCAGGGCGGTGCGCACCATCGGGCCGTACGCCAGCACGGTGGCGTCGGTGCCCGGCCGGGCGACCCGGGCGGCGTGCAGCGGGTACGCCTCGGCGAGCGGGGCGTCCAGCTCGACCGGGCCCTTCTCCCAGTAGCGCCGCTTCGGCTCCAGGAAGACGATCGGGTCGTCGGAGGCGATGGCCTGCTGGATCATCGAGTAGCCGTCCTGCGGGTTCGCGCAGCTGACGACCTTCAGGCCGGCGGTGTGCGCGAAGTACGCCTCGGGCGACTCCGAGTGGTGCTCGACCGCGCCGATGCCACCGCCGTACGGGATGCGGATCACTATCGGGATCCGTACCTTGCCCTGCGAGCGGTAGTGCATCTTCGCCACCTGCGACACGATCTGGTCGTACGCCGGGTAGACGAAGCCGTCGAACTGGATCTCGCAGACCGGCCGGAAGCCGCGGATGGCCAGGCCGACCGCGGTGCCGATGATGCCGGACTCGGCGAGCGGGGTGTCGATCACCCGCTGGTCGCCGAAGTCCTTCTGCAGGCCGTCGGTGATCCGGAAGACGCCGCCGAGCTTGCCGACGTCCTCGCCCATGATGACGACCTTCGGGTCGTTCTCCAGGGCCTTGCGCAGGCCGGCGTTGAGGGCCTTGCCGAGGGTGAGCGTCTCCGTGGCCATCAGTGGGCGCTCCCCTCGAACGACTCCATGTACTTCGTGAACTGGGCCCGCTGCTCGTCGAGCTCCGGGGACCCGTTGGGGTAGACGTGGTCGAACATGGTCACCGGCTCCGGGTCGGGCATGGCGAGCACGCGCTCCCGCAGGTGCACCGACTCGGCGCGGGCCTGCTCGTCGACCTCGGCGAAGAACGACTCGTCGACGATCTGCTGCTTGGTCAGGAACGCCTTCATCCGGGCGATCGGGTCCTTGGCCTGCCAGGCCTCGACCTCGCTGGCGATCCGGTAGCGGGTCGGGTCGTCCGAGGTGGTGTGGGCGCCCATCCGGTAGGTGTACGCCTCAATCAGGCTCGGGCCCTGGCCGTGCCGCGCGTTGTCCAGCGCGTGCCGGGTCACCGCGTACGACGCCAGCACGTCGTTGCCGTCCACCCGCACGCCGGGGAAGCCGAAGCCGCCGGCCCGCTGATAGAGCGGGACGCGGGTCTGGCGCTCCAGCGGCTCCGAGATGGCGTACTGGTTGTTCTGGCAGAAGAACACCAGTGGGGCGTTGAAGACGCTGGCCCAGACGAAGGCCTCGTTGACGTCGCCCTGGCTGGTGGCGCCGTCACCGAAGTAGGCGATCACCGCTTCGCCGTCGTCGCCGCCGGTCTTGCCGTCCATGGCGACACCCATGGCGTACCCGGTCGCGTGCAGGGTCTGCGCCCCGATGACGATCGTGTACATGTTGAACTTGAACTCGTTCGGGTCCCAGCCGCCCTGGTCGACGCCGCGGAACAGGCCGAGCGGCATGATCGGGTCGATGCCCCGGCAGTAGAGGACGCCGTGCTCCCGGTAGGTCGGGAAGGCCATGTCCTGCGTGCGCAGCGCCCGGCCGGAGCCGACCTGCGCCGCCTCCTGGCCCAGCAGGCTGGCCCAGAGGCCCAGCTCGCCCTGGCGCTGGAGCGCCGTGGCCTCGGCGTCGAGCTTCCGGACCAGCACGAGGTCGCGGTAGAGCCCGCGGTACTCCTCGTCGGTGAAGTCGACGCGGTACTCGGTCCCGTCGGGGCCGAGCGCGCTCTCGATCCGCTCGCCGTCGGGCGTGAGCAGTTGCACGAGCTCCGGTTCGCCCGTGGCGGCGGCGCGCTTGGTACGGGGTGCCGCCCGCCTGCTGCGGGTGGCGGCCCCGGGGTCGCCCTTTGCCATCCGTCTCTCCCTGTCTGGTCTGCGCCGGCGCCGGGGGGTGACCCGTGCCGCGCACATCGTGCGCCCGATCCGGCTGGTGCCGGGTCGGTCCCTGGCGGCCGCGCCTAGCCCCGGTGAGGGTTGCCGCGCGGCGTGAGCCGGGTCCCGTGAGGAGCCCGACCCGGGAGCGCCGGCGCCGTACCGCACCAGCCGCGGGGTGCGCGGAGGTGGCGGCTGCGTTGCCGTCGTGCCTGAATGATTGCAGAGGAGGTGAGCGGGCCCACAGTATGGCCTCCTCCACCGGTGACGTTCCGTCTCGTTCACGACGGATAGACGCATTTGTCTGGTGAGTCGTCCTCGGAGGACGGACAATGTGTGTGTCGACACGCTGTGGCGGCTGGTGAACTGACTGTCACTGGTCCAAGCTGATGCAGGATTCCTCTGCGGCATTTGTCCGTTTAGTTTGCGCCGGGATCCCGCCCTGTCCACGCGTACGAGGAGTGTGCCGGTGTCCGAGCCGTCAGAGGGTCCCCCGGGTTCCCCGTTCCTCGGCCGGCACCGGGCGGTGCCGCGATCGGCCTACCGACGGGTGGTCGGCGCGCACCGCGCGCACGGCCTCGGCGGCCCGAGCCGGGGCTACCTGTTCACCGTCGCGCTGCTGGCCGGCACCGCCTCCATGCCGATCCTCGCCGCGATCAGCACCGGGTCGGCCACCGTGGGCAACAGCGCCCTGCCGGACAGCAGCACCCCGTTCATCCCGACCCCCTCGGTCGGTCCGGTCGTGATCCCGCTGCCCGAGGGGACCCAGTCCCCGGTGCCGCCCACCCGGACGCCCGTTCCCGGCCCGGGGGCCACCACCGCGCCGCCCGCGGCGCCGGCCCTGCCCGACGACAGCGACCTCGGCTCCCGGCACCGGTCCCGCCCGCCCGCCCCCAGGCCGGTGCCCGCACCGGCGCCCACCCGGACCAGACCGGTCGGTCCGCCGCGCCCGTCGCCGCCCTCGCCGTCACCGTCCCCGTCCGACCCGGCCACCCCGGAGCCGACCCCGAGCCCGACCGCAGAGCCCACCGGCACCTGGTCCGAGCCGACCACGGAGCCGAGGCCGACCACCGAGCCGTCACCGACCGACGAACCGGACCCGACGACCGCGCCGCCGGGCGGCACGCCGGCACCCACCGGGATGCCGTCGGAGCCGCCCACGCCGACGCTCAGCCCGCGTCCGCGCCCGAGCCACGACCCGCACCCGAGCGCCACGGCGTCGGCCACCGCCCGCCGGTAGGACCTCACCGGCGGGCGGGTCAGGCCTGCTCGTCGCTCAGACGGTGCCGGTTCGCCTCGATCCAGGCGTCCAGGGCGGCCGGATCGTCGGGGTCGACGCCGTCCGCCATGAGCTGGGCGACCGCGGCCGTGGCCGGGCTGCGCCGCTCGCCGGTGCTGTAGAGCCGGGCGAACTCGGGGATCATCTCCTCGATCGCCCCGTCCGTGCGGGCAGCGGCCGCCGCCGGCAGACCCCGCTGGCGGGCCGCGTACGCCGCCCAGCCGCGCAGCACCCGGGGCAGCATGGCCGCGTCGTCCATGTCCAGCACGGCCCGGCGGTGCACCCAGTCGAGCAGGAACAGCTCGGCGACGGTCGGGCTCCACCGCATCGGGTCGGCGTCCGGGAAGCTCGCCGCGTGGTCCAGCAGCAGCCCCAGGCAGAAGTGCAGCGAGGCCAGCTCCCCGTCGGCCACCCGGTCCAGGCCGAACCGGACCGCCTCGGGCGAGGCGAGGAAGGCCCGGATCAGCCGGGTCCGCGCCTCGTCGGTGAGCTGCGGGACGTCAGCCGTCGCCGCCGGGGCCGGCGCGGGCAGCACGCCCAGCCGGGCGCCCACCAGCGCCCGGTCGGTGGCCAGTGACCCCTGCGCGGGCAGCTCGCCCAGGTCGTCGGTGACCGCCAGGTGGCGGCTCACCTCGGCACGCATCCGGGCCGGGTCCTCGGTGCGGAACCAGGTGAACTCGTCCTCGGTGCAGATCTCCCGGGCCTGCTCGACGATCCGGGCGGCCGGGCCGCCCACGAACACGTCCTTGGTGATCCCGATGTTGTGGTCGACGAGGGCCACCAGGGCGTGCTCCGCCCCGCCCTCGTCGTCGTCGTAGGCGAAGGTGGCCAGGTAGGAGGTCTGGTCGCCAAACACGTCGCCGTACGACCAGGCGCCGGTGAGGTGCACCCGGCCGAGCTGGCCGGCCCAGGCCGGGGCGTACGCGCCGGGGCGGACCCGGGTGGCGCCCGCCGCGTCCGGCACCAGGGCGGCGAAGACGGCGCGGATGGTGGTGGCGGCCGCGCTGCGGCGGCGCGAGGTGGCGGTGAGGAAGCCGGCCACGAACTCGCGGACGGCGTTCTCGCGGTCGGTCTCGGCAACGGCGTAGACGCTGCCCAGCAGCGCGGCGCCGAGCATCTCCGCGTCCAGGGCGGAGTCGAGCCTCGTCACGTCGCGAGCGGCGTGCAGCACCGCCTCGTAGGGGGTCTGTGGCGTGGCCATGCACCGACCCTACGCCGCCCGGCCCGCCCCGACACCGGTCAGCACGCCGGGCATTCCGCGCCGGGACTCAGCCCCGGGCCGCCTCCCGCAGCGCCTCACGGGCCTCGGCGTAGCGGGCCAGCACCGCCCAGACCGGGTTCAGCACGTGCTTCTCGCCGACGCTGCCCACCGAGGTGAGCAGCCGCTGCTCGGCCCGGCGCCGGGCGCGCCGCGCCGCCCACCGGATCACCGGCCGGGTCAGCGCCGCGATCAGCAGCCCGGCCAGCAGACCGCCGAGCAGCAGCACGGTGGGCCAGGGCACCTCGCCGAGCTCCGGGTAATCGAGGGCGGGCAGACCGAGGATGCGCAGCGCGTAGCCCAGCACCAGCCAGGCCAGCCCCGCCAGCGCCGCGAGGGTGACCAGCCACTGGAGCGCGCCGACCACCCGCCACCAGGTCGGCCGCCGGTCCATGCCCAGGTCGGTGGCGGCCACCGCGTGGTCCAGCGCGTCGGGCAGGTCGGCCAGCCGGGACCGGGCCGCGGCGGTCACCGCGGCCGGCCAGGGCGCCGGCAGCTCGGCGGCGGAGCGATCGGCCACCGCGCGGATGGCCAGGTTGAGCGCCGAGCGCTGCGCGGCGGTGGGATCGGGTACGGAGGTGGCCGCGACCAGGCTCTCGGCCGGCGCGTCGGCACCCCCGCCGGGCAGGTGCAGCCGGCGCAGCGGGTCCGGCCGCAGCTTCCGCCAGCCCCGGACCAGCGGCCAGCCGGTGCTGCCGACGGCCCGGTGCCGGTACGCGCCCTCGACCGCCTCGGCCACCGTCGGCACCCCGGCCGCGCCGGCCAGCGCCGTGGTGAGCTCCCGTGCCGAGGCGTCACCCGGCCCGGTACGCGGCGGCTCCGGCCCGACCAGCGGTTCGAGCCCGGCCACCACGGCGTCGACGTCGCCGGACAGCCGGCGCAGGGCGGCCTGCCGCTCGGCGACCGTACGCTCCAGCTCGGCGCGGAGCCCGTCCAGCCCGGCCGGGTCCACCGCCACCGTGGGCAGCAGCGGCACCCCCTCGAGCCCGTCGGCGTCGAGCAGCCGGCGCAGGTCGCCGAGGACCCGGGGCAGCTCGGCCGGGGGCAGCCGGTCGGCCTGGTTGAGCACCACCACGGTCACGTCCTTGTGCCGGTGGAACTCGCGCAGGTAGCTGGTGTGGATCACCCGGTCGGCGTACTTCTGCGGGTCGACCACCCAGACCACCAGGTCGACCAGGCCGAGCAGCCGGTCCACCTCCAGCCGGTGGCCCCGCTGCACCGAGTCGAAGTCGGGCAGGTCCAGCAGGACCAGGCCGTGCAGGGCGGACTCGTCGTCGCCGTCCAGCGGGCTCTCCCGGACGAACCGGTGCCGGGGCAGCACGCCGATCCAGTCGAGCAGCCGGGACGCGCCGTCCAGCTGCCCCCAGACGCAGGCGTGCGCCACCCCGGTGGTCGGCCGGCGGACGCCGACCGGGGAGAGGTCCAGCCGGGCGAGGGCGTTGAACAGGCTCGACTTGCCGCTGCCGGTCGCCCCGGCCAGCGCGACCACGGTGTGGTGGCCGGAGAGGGCGAGCCGGGTGCCGGCCCGCTCGACCACGGTGTGCGCGGCGACCAGTTGGGCGTCGGGCACCTGGCCGTCGACCGCGCCGAGGAAGCGCTGGACCGCCTGGAGGCGGGCGATCAGGACGTCGGGATCGACCCGCTGCCCGCCGCGGAACGCCTCCCGCATCCGGCCGACGATGTTGCTCACGCGCGCCCGCCCTGGTCGGCGGCGGGCAACGCCGGGCCCGGCGTACCGGAGAGGCCGGCGCGGTGCCGGGCCTTCTCCACCTCGCCGGCCGCCCGGCGCAGCGCGGCGCCGGCCTCGGCGGCCGGGCGCGCCTCGGCGGTGCGGGCGAGGAACCGGTCGGCCTCCTCCGTCAGCAGCGCGCCGATCCGGTTCAGCAGGTCCACCCGGGCCTTGCTGGCCAGGTTGCGGACCGCCTGGTCGCCGAAGATGGCCTGGAGCACCGCCTGCGCGGCGACCGTGGTGCCGGCGCCGGTGGCGACCTCCAGCCCGGTCGGGATGAACGCGGTGGCCGCGAAGACCGCGATCATGACGGCCAGGCCGGTGGCGTTGACCGCGTACGCGGCGGTGCGGGCCACGAAGCGGCGGTCGCCACCCTCTTCCCGGACCAGCTCCAGCACGCCCCGCTGCCAGTCGCGGACCAGCCGCTCGGCGCGCTCGGGCAGGTCGGCCGAGGCGTGCGCCAGCTCCGGTTCGAGCAGCGCCGCCCCGGCCGGGTGCGCCTTCCACCCGGTGTACGCGTTCTCCGCTGCCTCCGCGGCCACCCCGCGCAGGAGCGTCACCAGTTGGGACTCGATGGCGTTGCGCAGCTCGGCGGCCGGGGCCGGACGGCCGGTGACCGCGGCGACCACCCGGTCGCGCATCCGGCCGATCCGCGCCTCCAGGGTGCGGAAGAACTCGCCGGTGCCGACGAACTCCTGCCAGCGGGCGAGCACCTCGCCGCGGAGCAGCCGGCCGTCCTTGAGGCCCTGGTCGACGGTCCGTTCCGCGCCCCGGTAGGCCGCCCGGACCCGCTCGTCCAGCGCGTCGGCGGCGGCCACCTGCTCGTCGGCGGCGTCGGCCAGCGCGTCCACGGTGGGGTGCAGCGCGGCCAGCGCGCCGTCGAGGGTCTGCCGGACCACGGCGGAGCGGGCCTCGGCGTCGCCGGCGAGCCGGGCGAACCAGGCGGCCAGCGGGGCGGTGACCTTGTCGGGGAGCAGCCCCTGCCCGTCCACCCAGGTCTCCGGCAGGACGAACAGCGGCGCGGCGCCCAGGTCCTGCGCGGCGAGCATCTCCGACAGGTGGGCGGCGATCTCGTCCGCCGCCTCCGGGGGCACCCGGTCGAGGACCATGGCGACGGCCGTGCCCCGGGCCCGGGCGCTGCGTAGCAGCTCCCACGGGACGGCGTCGGCGTAGCGGGCAGCCGTGGTGACGAAGAGCCAGAGGTCGGCGGCGGCCAGCAGCTGCCCGGCCAGGGCCCGGTTGGCGTCGACCACCGAGTCGATGTCGGGCGCGTCGAGGAAGGCCAGCCCGGCCGGGAGCGCCGGGGCGGTGACCAGCTGGAGGGTGCCCGGGTTCTCGCTCGGCTCGGTGGTCCGGGTCAGGCCGGGCAGCAGCTCGCCCTGGCGGAACCAGGCGGCGTCGGCCGGGTTGCAGACCAGCACGGGCGAGCGGGTGGTCGGGCGGAGCACCCCGGCGGCGCTGACCCGCGCCTGGACCAGGCTGTTGACCAGCGTCGACTTGCCGGCCCCGGTCGAGCCGCCGACCACCACCAGGAGCGGGGCGTCGAGGCGGGCGAGCCGGGGCAGCAGGTAGTCGTCGAGCTGGTCGGTGAGGCCGGCGGCGGTGCGCCGGGCCGGCTCGGCCGAGGGCAGGGCCAGCGGGAACCCGGCCGCCCCGATCGCGGCCCGCAGGCCGGTGAGCGCGGCGGGCAGACCCGCCGCGGCCTCGGCGGGCGGATCCTGACCGGCGTCGGGTCCGGTGCGGGCTGCGACGGCGGGCGCGCCGGCATGGGTGGCGGGATCGCCGTGCGTCGTCACCGCTAAAGCGTGCCCGACCGACGCAAGGTAAGACAACCGGACGGTAATAACGGTCGGGTTGCGTCGGGTCGGCTCAACCTCGACTTGCGGATTGCCGGTCGCGTGGCACTATTGAGTCAAGTTCACTCAACTTGTGGTGCGGTCGCTGCGGGCGACCCGCCGGGCAGGCCCGTTGACCTGCTCACCGTTACGAAGCGAGGAAGCGAACATGGCACGTGCGGTCGGCATCGACCTCGGCACGACGAACTCCTGCGTCAGCGTTCTCGAGGGCGGTGAGCCCACCGTCATCGCCAACGCGGAGGGCTCCCGGACGACGCCCTCGATCGTCGCGTTCGCCCGCAACGGCGAGGTGCTCGTCGGTGAGGTCGCGAAGCGCCAGGCGGTGACCAACCCGGACCGGACCATCCGCTCGGTCAAGCGGGAGATCGGCACCAACTGGACCGTCGACATCGACGGCAAGAAGTACACCCCGCAGGAGATCTCGGCCCGCACGCTGATGAAGCTCAAGCGGGACGCCGAGGCGTACCTGGGTGAGCAGATCACCGACGCGGTGATCACCGTGCCGGCCTACTTCAACGACGGCCAGCGGCAGGCCACCAAGGAGGCCGGTGAGATCGCCGGCTTCAACGTGCTGCGGATCGTGAACGAGCCGACCGCGGCCGCGCTGGCGTACGGCCTCGACAAGGGCTCCAAGGAGCAGACCGTCCTGGTCTTCGACCTGGGTGGCGGCACCTTCGACGTCTCGCTGCTGGAGCTGGCCGAGGGCGTCATCGAGGTGAAGTCGACCAGCGGTGACAACCACCTCGGTGGTGACGACTGGGACCAGCGGATCATCGACCACCTGGTGAAGACCTTCCGCGGCGAGCACGGCATCGACCTGTCCCAGGACAAGATGGCCATGCAGCGGCTCAAGGAGGCGGCCGAGAAGGCCAAGATCGAGCTGTCCGCCGCCACCACCACCAACATCAACCTGCCGTACATCACCGCCGGTTCGGCCGGCCCGCTGCACCTCGACGTGACCCTGAGCCGCGCCGAGTTCCAGCGGATGACGCAGGACCTGCTGGACCGCTGCAAGGGCCCGTTCGAGCAGGCCGTCAAGGACGCCGGGATCAAGGTGTCGGACGTCGACCACGTCATCCTGGTCGGCGGCTCGACCCGGATGCCGGCCGTGACCGACCTGGTCAAGCAGCTCACCGGCAAGGAGCCCAACAAGGGCGTCAACCCGGACGAGGTCGTCGCCGTCGGCGCCGCCCTCCAGGCCGGTGTGCTCAAGGGTGAGGTCAAGGACGTCCTGCTGCTCGACGTGACCCCGCTGAGCCTGGGCATCGAGACCAAGGGCGGCATCTTCACCAAGCTGATCGAGCGCAACACCACCATCCCGACCAAGCGCTCCGAGGTCTTCACCACGGCGGACGACAACCAGCCGTCGGTGCTGATCCAGGTGTTCCAGGGCGAGCGGGAGATCGCGGCCTACAACAAGAAGCTCGGCACCTTCGAGCTGACCGGCCTCCCGCCGGCGCCGCGCGGCGTGCCGCAGATCGAGGTCACCTTCGACATCGACGCCAACGGCATCGTCAACGTGCACGCCAAGGACCTGGGCACCGGCAAGGAACAGAAGATGACGATCACCGGCGGCTCCTCGCTGCCGAAGGACGACATCGAGCGGATGCGCCGGGACGCCGAGGAGCACGCCGAGGAGGACAAGCGCCGGCGTGACGAGGCGGAGACCCGCAACCTCGCCGAGGCGCTCCAGTGGCAGACCGAGAAGTTCCTCGCCGAGAGCGGCGACAAGCTGCCCGCTGAGAACCGCGACCAGCTCAACGAGGCCCTCGGCGAGCTGCGCAGTGCGCTCGGCGGCCAGGACATCGACAAGATCAAGGCCGCGCACGAGAAGCTGGCGCAGGTCTCCCAGCAGGCCGGTTCGCTGCTCTACTCGCAGCAGCAGCAGGGCGAGCAGGGCGAGCAGGGTGCTCCGGGCGCGGCCGGGCCGGGCGCGGGTGCGACCGGTGGTGCCCAGGCCGGCGGCGGCGACGACGTGGTCGACGCGGAGATCGTGGACGAGGACAAGAAGTGACCTTCGGTTCCGGACACGTTTCGCACCGCAGAGGGATGAGGTAGCCGCATGACGGAGAAGCCACGAGCCGCCGACCCGGGCTCCACCGGGTCGGCGTCGGGTGGCTCCGCGACCGCCGGTCAGGGCGGCGGCGAGGAGCCGCGGGTCGTCATCCGTGACAAGCGCAAGATCAGCAAGACCACCGAGCAGGCGGCGACCGACACGTCGGCCGCCGACGCCGCGGCCGACGCGCCCGCCGAGGGGCTGGTCGAGGAGGCCGAGGTCGTGGTCGACGAGATCGAGGCCGAGGCCGCGGTCTCCGGCCCGCCGGTGGTGGACGCCCCGGCCGAGCCGAGCGAGGAGGCCGCCGCGACCGCGCCGCTCGGCGCCGAGGCGGAGTCGCTCCGGGCCGAGCTGGACGAGCGGACCCGCGACCTCAAGCGGGTGTCGGCGGAGTACGCCAACTACCGCAAGCGGGTCGACCGGGACCGCAGCCTGGTCCAGGAGCAGGCGACCGGCACGGTGCTGACCGCGCTGCTGCCGATCCTGGACGACCTGGACCGGGCCCGTGAGCACGGCGACCTGGTGGGCCCGTTCGGCAGCGTGGCCGAACAGCTCACCGCCGCGCTGGGCAAGTTCGGCCTGACCGCGTTCGGCGAGCAGGGTGACCCGTTCGACCCGACCCGGCACGAGGCGGTGGCGCACCAGACCTCCGCCGACGTGACCGAGCCGACCTGCGTGCAGGTCATGCGCCGGGGTTACCAGCTCGGCGAACGGCTGCTGCGGCCCGCCCTGGTCGCGGTCGCCGAACCGGAGTAGTGCCGACCCGTGACGTCCCGCCCGCCCACACCGGGCGGGCGGGACGACCGGGGTACGTCCCGTGGAAGGGGGTGGACCGGTGAGTTCCAAGGACTGGATCGAGAAGGACTACTACGCCGCGCTGGGCGTGGAGAAGTCCGCCTCCTCGGACGAGATCAAGAAGTCGTACCGGAAGCTGGCTCGGGAATCGCACCCGGACCACAACCCCGGTGACCCGAAGGCGGAGGAGCGGTTCAAGGCCGTCTCCGAGGCGTACGCCGTGCTCGGCGACGAGAAGAAGCGCCGCGAGTACGACGAGATGCGGTCCCTCTTCGGCTCCGGTGCCTTCCGGCGCAACGCCCGCGGCGCGGGCCAGCCGGGCGGGATGCCGTTCGACGTCTCCGACCTGTTCGGCGGGGCGGCCGGCGGCGAGGCCCGGTTCGGCGGCGGTGGCCTGGGCGACCTGTTCAGCTCGATCTTCACCGGCGGGGGTGCCGGTGGGGCGACCCGGGCGCGTGGCCCGGCCCGGGGCCGGAACGTCGAGACCGAGGTGGCGCTCGACTTCTCCGACGCCGTCCGCGGCGTCACCGTGCCGTTGACGCTGCGCGCCCCCGGGGTGTGCGAGACGTGCCACGGCAACGGGGCGAAGCCCGGCACCCAGCCGGTGACCTGCCCGGTCTGCCACGGCGCCGGCGTGACGACCCGCAACCAGGGGTCGTTCAGCTTCTCCGAGCCGTGCCGCAACTGCCAGGGCGTGGGCACCGTCGTCGAGGAGAAGTGCCCGGAGTGCCAGGGCACCGGCGGGGTCACCAAGACCCGCACGCTGAACGTGCGCTTCCCGGCGGGAGTGGCCGACGGCCAGCGCATCCGGCTGGCCGGCCGGGGCGAGCCCGGCGAGCGGGGCGGCCCGGCGGGCGACCTGTTCGTGCACGTGAAGGTCCGCCCGGACGAGCTGTTCGGGCGCACCGGGGACGACCTGACCCTGACCGTGCCGGTCACGTTCGCGGAGGCGGTGCTCGGCACCGACCTGCGGGTGCCGACGCTGGACGGCACGGTGACCCTGCGGGTGCCGCCGGGTACGCCCAGCGGTCGGGTGCTGCGCGCCCGGGGCAAGGGCGTCGTACGCCGGGACGGCCGCGCCGGTGACCTGCTGGTCACCCTCGACGTGGTGGTCCCCGCGACATTGTCGGACGAGGCACGGGCGGCGCTGGAGACGTTCGCGGAGCAGACCCCGCCGGCCGCGCGGGAACATCTCGACGCGCGGGTGCGTCGATTCAGTTGACCGGGTGACGAGGCAGCGGAGGTGAGCGGGGATGTCGCAGGAGTTCGTCGGCTCGGGTGACCCTGCCTACGAGGCCAAGGTCCTGATGATCTCGGTGGCGGCGCGGATGGCGGGGATGCACCCGCAGACCCTGCGCCAGTACGACCGGCTGGGCCTGGTGCAGGCCGGCCGGGCGGCCGGCGGCGGTCGCCGGTACAGCGTCCGGGACGTGGTGCTGCTCCGTGAGGTGCAGCGGCTCAGCCAGGACGACGGGATCAACCTGGCCGGGGTCAAGCGGATCATCCATCTGGAACGGTTGCTCGAGGAGGCCCAGCAGCGGGTGGCCCGGCTGGAGGCGGAGCTGGACGCCGCGTACCGCCGGATCGCCGAGCTGGAGTCGCTGGGCGGCTTCTCCCGCGGCGACCTCGTTCCCACCAACCGCACCTCCACCGCGCTCGTCGTCTGGCGCCCCCGCCGCACCCCCGACCGCTGACCCCTCCCCGCCGACCCGAAGGCCGGCGCGCCCCACCCCGGGCCGCGCCGGCCTTCGCACGTCCCAGGGGCTCTCCCACCGCGGCGGTTCGGGAGAAGCGAAGCCCGAGAGGGGTCGGGTTCGCTAGCCTGTGAATGCGGCCGATCGACTCGATTCGGACTCCGAACTGGCAGGGGGAGCCATGGCGGAATCGGCGAAGAGTGTGGCGGAGCGGGCGGAGGAACGGCTGGAGGAAGTGGCCCAGAATGTCCGGGAGCGATTCGACCGGATCACCAAGGGCGGCTTCGCCGACACGGTCAAGGAAGGTCGCTTCGGCGATCAGGTGGACCACGGCGTCGACCGGGCCAGGGACGACGAGCGGCGCAGGAAGCAGGGCGGATCGACCGGCTGAACGATCCGCGACGTGCGGGCCGGGACCCACGGGGGGTCCCGGCCCGTTCGCCTCCCAAGAGCTAGAGCCGCCGGTTCTCCCGCACCAGGCCCCCCTCGCACCAGTCCCGGTAGACGAAGAGGTCCGGCCGCGCGAGCAGCACCCGGCTGTTGTGCGCCCAGTTGCGCATCAGTTCGTCGCCGGCCCGCTCGGCCTGCTCGACGAGCTTGCGGAAGCGGCGCTTCGGGTGGGCCCGGAAGTTCGTCCGGATGCCGTCGGCGGCGTAGATGTAGAGGCAGTGCAGGGCGAACCGGCGGGCCGGGCAGGCCGGGTCCATGGCCAGGTCGAAGAGCGTCTGCACCAGGTGGTCCCCGGCGACCAGCAGGTCCCAGTCCGGGGGCATCGAGGTCAGCGGGACCGAGTCGGGCTGGTAGGCCCACGACCGCAGCTCGGCGGGCGAGGGGTCAACGGGGTTGGCGAAGCCGTGAAACGTCTCTTCCTGCACGCTCACCGGCCGACCTTCCGCTTGCGCTGGCGGGGGCACGGACCACCCGCGGACCCTGGCTGCTGGGGCGACACGTTAACGCGGTTTCGCGGGGTGGCGGTAGACCTTCCCGGGATCAATTCGGCAACCGTTGGCCGGGCCGGGTCCACCGTACGGTCGACCCGGCCCGGCCGAGGTCAGTCGGCCACGCCCACCGGCGCCGGTGGCGGGGGGGCGCTGCGCCGGCGCAGCCACCGCTTGAACCAGGGCAGGTCGGGCAGGCGGGCCAACATCGGGCCGGTCACCACGGTGATCAGCACGTACGCGGTGGCGAGCGCCGCCAGCCGGGGCTCGACCGGGTACGCGGCGGCGACGGCCAGGCCGGCGATGACGATGGAGAACTCGCCGCGCGGGGTGAGCGCGAAGCCGGCCCGCCAGCGACCGGGCTCGGCGATCCCGGCCCGGCGGGCGGCCAGCCAGCCGGTGGCGAGCTTCGTCCCCATGGTGACCACGGCCAGCAGCAGTGCCGGCAGCAGCACCGGCGGCATGTCCAGCGGGTCGGTGACCAGGCCGAAGAAGACGAAGAAGACCGCGGCGAAGAGGTCCCGCAGCGGCGAGAGCAGCTGGGTGGCGTGGTGCGCCACCGGCCCGGACAGCGCGATGCCGACCAGGAACGCACCGACCGCGGCGGAGACCTGGAGCTTGGCCGCGATCCCGGCGACCAGCAGGGTCAGGCCGAGGACGCCGAGCAGGAGCGCCTCGGGGTCCTTCGCGGAGAGCGCGGCGGAGATCATGTGGCCGTACCGGATCGCGACGGCCAGCACGAGGACCACGGTGAGCACCGCGACGGCGAGCGCGATGCCGCCCTTGACCAGGCCGACCCCGGCGAGCAGCGCGGTGACCAGCGGCAGGTAGAGGGCCATCGCCAGGTCCTCGATCACCAGGACGGAAAGGATCACGGGGGTCTCCCGGTTACCGATCCGGCCCAGGTCGCCGAGCACCTTCGCGATCACGCCGGACGACGAGACCCAGGTGACGCCCGCGAGCACCACGGCGGCCACCCAGCCCCAGCCGAGCAGCAGGGCGAAGGCGAAGCCGGGCAGCGCGTTGAGCACCGCGTCGATCAGGCCGGCCCGCGCGGCCGAGCGGAGGTTGCCCACCAGTTCGTTGGCGCTGTATTCCAGGCCGAGCATGACGAGCAGCAGGATGACGCCGATCTCCGCGCCGACGGCGAAGAACTCCTCGCTGGCGTTCAGCGGCAGCAGGCCGCCGTGGCCGAAGGCGAGTCCGGCGAGCAGGTAGAGGGGGATGGGTGAGACACCGAAGCGGCGGCTGAGCCGGCCGAGCAGGCCGAGCAGGAGCAGCAGCGCGCCGACCTCGACGAGCAGCGTGGTGGTTTCGTGCATCCGCGGCTCAGCCGTCCGGGTCGGCTTCGGCGAGGATCGCGGTCACCCCGTCGAGGCCTTGCCGGGTGCCGACCACGACCACCACGTCACCGGCCGCGAACCGGAAGGTGGGATCGGGCGAGGCGATCACCTCGCCGTGGCGCAGCACCGCCACGATGGAGGCGCTGGTGCGCGTGCGTGCCTTGGTGTCACCGAGCCGCTTGTTGACGTACCCGGAGCCGGCCGGGATGACGATCTGCTCGGTGAGCAGCCCGGCGGCCTGCTCACGCAGCCCGGCGAGCTGGCCGAGCATCAGCGACGCGCCGAGGATGTCCGCCAGCGCCTCCGCCTCGTCGTCGGTCAGCGGTATGTCGTGCTGGCAGGAGTCGGGATCCTCCGGGTCGTAGAGGACCAGGTCGCGGCGGCCATTGCGGTGGGAGACCACGCCGAGGCGGCGGCCGGATTCCGTCATCAGATCGTGACGGACGCCGATCCCCGGTAGGGCAGTCTGTTCGACACGTACTCGCACCCGCGCAAGGCTACCGTGCGGAGGAGGGCCCATGATCGGTCGGAAATCACTCCCGGCCATCGGTCTGCTGCTGGTGCCGGCCCTCGCCGCCTGCTCGATCGGGAACGTCCGCCGGCCCCCACCCGACCGGTCGTCCGCGCCCCCGCGGCCGGCGCCGACCGCGCCGGCGCCGTCGCGGGCGGTCGGCTTCGACGAGGTACGCCACGTCCGGATCACCGTCGACCGACGGTACGACCGCCCGTTCGTCGAGTTCGTCGACGCCGAGCACGGGTACGCGCTCTTCGCCGCCTGCGACGGCGGGCCGCCCGGCCGCGGCTGCACCGCCCTGCTGCACGGCACGGTGGACGGTGGCCGTACCTGGCAGGCCCTGCGGCATCCCCGTCCGGTGGCGGTGGACCAGCAGCTCTACGCGGTGCCGGGGGCGCTGGTGCTGCTCGCCGAGCCGTACGGCTGGTACACCTCGACCGACGGCGGGGCCACCTTCGTCCACACCACCGGCGCGGAGCCGGCCGCGCTGGTGGCGGCCCGGGGTCGTTTCCAGGTGGCCGAGGCGCTCGGTGCGGTGGCCGAGTGGGACGGCCACGCCCTGCGCCCATTGCCCGCCCAGCCGGCCGTACCCGGGCTGAACACCGTGGGGCACTCCGGCGACCTGGTGGTGGCCGCCGGCGCGCGTGACGGCCGGCCCTACGCCGCCCTGTCCCGGGACGCGGGCCGGCACTGGACGTCGACGCCGCTGTCCTGGCGGGGCGACGAGGTCGGGGTGCTGCGGGTGGTGATCGCACCGGACGGTGGCGCGTGGCTGGTCGGGGAGCGCCCGGACCGGACGGGCTTCCCGGCGCTCTGGCGGCTGGTGGGTGGCCGGGAGTGGTCCCTGGTCCGCGCCGTCGGGCATCCCGCCCAGGCCCGCTCGGTGGCGCCGCTCGGGGCCGAGTTGGTGGCGGTGACCAGCCCGGACGGGGTGGGCGTGGTGGCCGGAGGCCGCTACTACCGGGTCGACTGGCCGCTGCGCGGGGAGCACGACCTCACGGTGCTCGGCGACGGCACGATCGCCGCCCGGGCGCCGGACGACGTGGTGCTCGGCACGGGCTGGACCGCCAACCGGCGCTGGGTCAGGGTGGTGCTGGACGGCGGGTGACCGGCGCCGGACGATCGAGGTGACTGGCGTCACACCGTTGGAGTTGAGCGGAATAGACTCAACTCTGGTTGTGTCCTTTCCAGTGGACACGCCGATCCGGGGGAGCCCATGAACACGGAACGACTCACCACCAAGAGCCGCGAGACCATCACCGGTGCCGTCGCGCTCGCCAACCAGCGCGGCCACGCCACCGTGGAGCCCTGGCACCTGCTGCTGTCGCTGCTCGACACCGAGGGCTCGACCGCCGCCGGCCTGCTGCGCGCCGCCGGGGCCGACCCCGGCGAGCTGCGCCGGGTCGCCGAGCGTTCGGTCGACGCCCTGCCCGCGGCGCGTGGCTCCAGCATCGCCGAGCCCACCCTGGCCCGGGAGTTCGTCAACGCCATCGGCGCCGCCGAGCAGATCGCCCGGCCGCTGGGCGACGACTACACCTCCACCGAGCACCTGCTGGCCGGGCTGGCCCGGGTGGGTGGCGCGGTCTCCGTGGCGCTGCGCAACGCGGGCGCCACCGAGGAGAACCTGGTGGCGGCCTTCCCGACCGTGCGCGGCGGGGACCGGCGGGTCACCACGGCCGACCCGGAGCAGACCTACCAGGCGCTGGCCAAGTACGGCGTCGACCTGACCGCGAGCGCCCGCGAGGGGAAGATCGACCCGGTCATCGGCCGCGACTCGGAGATCCGCCGGGTGATCCAGGTGCTGTCGCGGCGGACCAAGAACAACCCGGTGCTGATCGGCGAGCCGGGCGTCGGCAAGACCGCCATCGTCGAGGGCCTGGCCCAGCGCATCGTCGCCGGTGACGTGCCGGAGTCGCTGCGGGACAAGAAGCTCGTCTCGCTCGACCTCGGCGCGATGGTGGCCGGCGCCCAGTACCGCGGCCAGTTCGAGGAGCGGCTGAAGTCGGTGCTGGAGGAGATCAAGAACTCCGACGGCCAGGTCATCACCTTCCTCGACGAGCTGCACACCGTGGTCGGCGCGGGCAAGGGCGAGGGCTCGATGGACGCGGGCAACATGCTCAAGCCGATGCTGGCCCGCGGCGAGCTGCGGATGGTCGGCGCCACCACGCTGGACGAGTACCGCGAGCACATCGAGAAGGACCCGGCGCTGGAGCGCCGCTTCCAGCCGGTGCTGGTCGGCGAGCCGACCATCGAGGACACCATCGGCATCCTGCGCGGCCTCAAGGAGCGCTACGAGGTGCACCACGGCGTCCGGATCACCGACGCCGCGCTGGTCGCCGCCGCCGCCCTCTCCGACCGCTACATCACCGACCGGTTCCTGCCGGACAAGGCGATCGACCTGGTCGACGAGTCCGCCTCCCGGCTCCGGATGGAGATCGACTCCCGTCCGGTCGAGGTGGACGAGATCGAGCGGGCGGTACGCCGGCTGGAGATCGAGGAGATGGCGCTGGCCAAGGAGCCCGACGCCGCCTCCGCCGAGCGGCTGGCCCGGCTGCGCAAGGAGCTGGCCGACAAGCGCGAGCAGCTCACCGCGCTCTCCGAGCGCTGGCAGCTGGAGAAGAGCCACATCACCAAGCTCTCCACCGCCAAGGAGGAGCTGGAGCGGCTCGGTGGCGAGGCCGAGCGGGCCGAGCGCGACGGCGAGCTGGAGCGCGCCGCCGAGCTGCGCTACGGCCGGATCCCCGCGCTCCAGGCCGAGCTGAAGCAGGCCGAGGAGGAGCTGGCCCGGCTGCAGGCCGACGGCGCGATGCTCAAGGAGGAGGTCGGCGCGGACGACATCGCCGCCGTCGTCGCGTCCTGGACCGGCATCCCGGCCGGCCGGTTGCTGGAGGGCGAGACCGCCAAGCTGCTCCGGATGGAGGAGTCGCTGGGCTCCCGGGTCGTCGGCCAGCCCGAGGCGGTCACCGCGGTGTCCGACGCGGTCCGCCGCGCCCGGGCCGGCGTCGCCGACCCGGACCGCCCGACCGGCAGCTTCCTCTTCCTCGGTCCGACCGGTGTCGGCAAGACCGAGCTGGCCAAGGCGCTCGCCGAGTTCCTCTTCGACGACGAGCGGGCCATGGTCCGCATCGACATGAGCGAGTACGGCGAGAAGCACTCCGTGGCCCGCCTGGTCGGCGCCCCGCCCGGCTACATCGGCTACGAGGAGGGCGGCCAGCTCACCGAGGCGGTGCGCCGCCGGCCGTACTCCGTGATCCTGCTGGACGAGGTGGAGAAGGCCCACCCCGACGTCTTCGACGTGCTGCTCCAGGTGCTCGACGACGGCCGGCTCACCGACGGACAGGGTCGCACCGTGGACTTCCGCAACGCGATCCTGATCCTCACCTCGAACCTGGGGTCGTCGGTGATCAGCGACCTGACGCTGGCCGAGGAGCAGCGCCGGGAGGGCGTCCTGGCGGTGGTCCGGTCGCACTTCAAGCCGGAGTTCCTCAACCGCCTCGACGACATCGTGGTGTTCGCCGCCCTCCAGGGCGAGGACCTGCGGGCCATCGTCGACATCCAGCTCGACCGGATGCGGAAGCGGCTCGCCGACCGCCGGCTCGGCCTGGACATCACCGACGCGGCCCGCACCTGGCTCGCCGAGCACGGGTACGACCCGATCTACGGCGCCCGCCCGCTGCGCCGGCTGGTGCAGTCGGCGATCGGCGACCAGCTCGCCAAGGCGCTGCTGGCCGGCCGGATCCGCGACGGCGACACGGTGCGGGTCGACCTGGCCGACACCAAGGACGCCCTGTCCGTCACCGCCGCCTGACCACCTCCCCGGCCCGGCCGGCCCTCCGCGGGGCCCGGCCGGGCCGATCCTCTTCTTGATCGGAAGGGTCGACGGCGGCCGGCCAGGGCAATAGTGAGGACATGTTGGGGATCGGGAAGAAGGACCGGGAGTTGGATGCGGCCGCCGAGGAACTCGCCCGGGCGGACACGCTCGCCTTCGGCGGGGTGGGGATCGCCGGGCAGATCCTGCCGGCCACCGACGCGTACCGGCACGTGGAGCGGGCCCTGCGGGAGCAACCCGAGGCGGCCCGGAAGAAGGTCGACCGGCTGCTGAAGCACGGGTCGCCGGCCGGGAAGGCGTACGCGGCCACGCTGCTGGAGACGGCCGACCCGGCGGCGGGGCGGGCCGCCTGGGAGCGGCTGCGCGCCGACGACGGCGAGTTCACCACGTTCAGCGGCTGCATCATGGGCCGCGCCACCCTGCGCGAGTACGCCGCCGAACGCCTCGCCGGCCCTGACGGTAGCTGACCGGTCACTCAACGAACGCCACTTCGGCGCGCGTGCGCCGGGTTGTTACCGTCACCGCCGATGCACCTTGGGGGGAGACGGCCGTGAACGGTTCGCTGGCGTACGTGGTGACCACGCTGGGATGCCTGGTCGGGGTGGCCGGCGTGGTGATCGCCGTGATCGCGCTGCGCAGGGCCCGGTCCGCGCCACGTCCGAAGGCCGCCCCCGGCGACCCGTTCCGGGACCGGGACGCCGACGCGCTGCGCGGCGACCCGCGCGCGCTCAAGCCCGGCGACATCGTGGAGATCCGCGGAGTGCCCTACACCGTGCGCGGCTCGGTGCACCTGGTCGAGGGCGGCTGGAGCTGGGCGGAGCACCTGCTCGACGACGCCGGCGGGGTGAAGCGCTGGCTCTCCGTCGAGTCGGAGCCCGACCTGGAGCTGGTGCTCTGGACCAGCGAGCCGTCGGCCACCGTCACCCCGGGCGCGCCGACCCTGGAGATCGCCGGGCGCCGCTACAACTGGGACGAGTCCGGGCAGGCGAAGTACACCGCCACCGAGGGCACCGGCCTCGACCCGCGCGGCACCATGCGCTACCACGACTACCAGGCGCCCGGCGGGGCCCGGCTCTCCTTCGAGGCGTACGGAGAGGCCGGCTGGGAGGTGAACCTCGGCGAGCAGGTGCACCGCGCCGAGGTGATGATCTACCCGCAGGGCGGCTGACGTGCTCGTCGCCCTGGAGGCCCCGTACGTCGACACCCGCGCCGCCGACCTGAGCCTGGCCCTCGGCGGCCCCGAGCGTCCCGCCCTGCACGTGCGCGAGCTGACCCTGCCCGGCGGGCTGCGGCTGGGGCTGCGCCTGCTCGGCGCCTCGCATCAGGTGGTCTGCGGCGACCTCACCGAGACGGTCGCCTGCCTGCCCGGCCGTCCCCCGCACCTGCCGGACGCCCTGCACGACGAGACCGCCGGCTACCGGTTCACCGCCACGGTGCTCCGCCCGGCGGGCGACGGCCTGCGCACCCGGGTCGCCGCGCTCCGCGCCGACCTGGCCGACGACCCGTACGCGCTGGTCGGTGTCTTTCCCGGCGACGAGGACGCGGTCACCGCGCTCGCCTTCCGCCCCGACCCGCCGGACGGCTCGGTGGCCTGGCGTACCTGGCACGCGTATCCCCAGACGAACGAACTGGTCCTGACCGAGACGGTGGTGCTGCTGTGACGTACCGACGTTGGTTCGTGGTGGGGGTGGCGTTCGCCGTCATCGGCGCCGTGGTCGCCGCCTTCGCGATCTTCTACGGCAACTTCTCGCCCCGCGGCTACGTGGAGGACCGCTACACCCGGGCCACCAGCCGGGACCTCGGCTCCGACGCGATCGCGTACACGTCGAACCGGACGCCGAGCCAGGTGTCGAAGGAGATCACCGACGCCTGGCAGCCGGCCGACCAGTACGTCGACGGCAGCGGGGTCTACCTGCGCTATGACGACGACTCGGTGGTGATCCTGCCGCTCGCCGCCGGTTCGGTGATCCTGCTGGAGCGGATGACCACCGCCTACCCCCGCTACCACTCCCGGGTGGGCAGCCACTGGGGCTGGGGGCGGGGCAGCACGGTCCGTGGCGGCGGCCCCGGCTCCGGCAAGTGACCTGACCCCTCCCGACGAATTCTGGAGTCCCCTGTGCAGACCCTGGTCACCGATCTGCTCGTCACGCTCGCCTACGGTGTGGTCGGCGTGGCCCTGATGGCCGTCGGCTACGTGCTGGTCGAAGTCACCACCCCCGGCAAGCTGCACGAGCTGATCTGGTCGGAGCGCAACCGCAACGCCGCGCTGCTGCTCGCCTCGAACCTGGCCGGCGTCGGCATCATCGTGGTCGCGGCGATCGCCGCCAGCGCGGACGACTTCGCGCTCGGTCTGGTCGGCGCGGCCGCCTACGGCATCCTCGGGCTGGTCATCATGGCCGCGTCGTTCCTGCTGCTGGACATGGCCACCCCGGGCAAGCTCGGAGAGCTCCTGGTCGACCCGGAGCCGCACCCCGCGGTGTGGGTCTCCGCCGTCGTGCACCTCGCGACGGGGGCGATCATCGCCGCCGCGATCAGCTGATGGCGCCCGGCAAGCCGGCGGCCAGGAAGAAGACCGCCGCCTGGGCCGTCTGGCTGACCATCGGCCTGGTCGTCGCCGGCTGCGTCGCGGCCGGGGTGCTCAGCAACGACGGGGACACTGCGGTGCCGGCCCCGGCCGCCGACGAGCGGGCCGACAGCGTGGCGATCCTCCAGCGCACCAGCGCCGAACAGGGCCTCTGCTACGGCTGGGAGCTGGTGGACTACTACGACTACGGCGCCCCGCTGAACGTCGGTTCGAACCTGGGCGACGGGGTGGCGGTCGAGGAGAACTCGAGCTGTCCGCGCTGGGTGCAGGTGACGGCCAACATCGGCTACGTCTCGGAGAGCAGCGAGAGCAACGACTTCGCCCGGATCCAGGTGACCGGCTCCCCGGACATCGACGCCGCGGACCTCCGCCAGGTCGAGCGCGGGCTGGAGCGGCTCGGGCTCACCGAGGACGTCTTCGTCGACGACCCTGGCTGGGCGGTCACCCGGGCCGCGGTCATGCTGCCGCTGCTCGCCGTCGAGGCCGGTCTGGCCGAGCCGGCCGACGCCCCGGTCCCGGTGGCGGCCAACCCGTCCCCGCTGCCCGACGCCGGCAGCGACTACCTGCGGGACCGGTGGGGCTGGCTCCTCGCCACCCTCGGGCTGCTCCTGCTCGCCGCGCTCTTCGTCACCGTGGGCGTGGTGCAGCGCCGCCGGACGACCGCGCCGGGTCGCGGCGCGGCGCCGGACGCGCCGAGCCGGAGTGGTGGTGAGCGCCGGGCGGCCGCGCCCGCGCAGCCCGCCGGGGCGGGCGAGGCCCGGCGTACCCGGGAGAAGTCATGAGCGTCGACGCACCCGCACGGCCGCGGTGGCGCCCGGCCCGCGCGGCGGTCCTGCTCGCGGTCTTCGTCTGCGCGGCCTGCGGCCTGGTGTACGAGCTGGCCCTGGTCGCGCTCGGCAGCTACCTGATCGGCGACACGGTCGGTCAGGCGTCGATCGTGCTCGGTGTGATGGTCTTCGCGATGGGCGTAGGCGCGCTGGTCGCGAAGCCGTTGCAGTCCCGGGCGGCGGCCGCGTTCGCCGCGATCGAGCTGAGCCTGGCCCTGCTCGGCGGCCTCTCGGTGCTCGGCCTCTACGCCGCGTTCGCCTGGCTGGACCTCTACGGGCCGGCGCTGGTCGGCACCGCGTTCGTGCTCGGCCTGCTGATCGGCGCCGAGATCCCGCTGCTCATGGTGCTGCTGCAACGGATCCGCAAGCAGTCCGCGGGCAGCGCCGTGGCCGACCTCTTCGCGGCCGACTACGTCGGCGCGCTGCTCGGCGGGCTGGCCTTTCCGTTCCTGCTGCTGCCGGTCTTCGGCCAGCTCAAGGGCGCCCTCGTGGTGGGCGCGGTGAACGCCGTCGCCGGCCTGGCCCTGGTCTGCACGGTCTTCCGCGCCGACCTCGGCTGCCGGGCCCGGGTCGGGCTCGCCGCCGGCTCCGTCGTGGTCGCCCTCTGCCTGGGGTACGCCTGGGTCACCGCGCACGACTTCGAGGTGACCGCGCGGCAGCAGCTCTACCGCGACCCGGTGGTGCACGCCGAGCGCAGCCGCTACCAGGAGATCGTGCTGACCCGGTCGGTGCGCGAGGTCGGCCACGCCGACACCGACCTGCGGCTGTTCCTCAACGGCGACCTCCAGTTCAGCTCGATCGACGAGTACCGCTACCACGAGTCGCTGGTCCATCCGGCGATGCGCGGGCCGCACGGCAACGTGTTGGTCCTCGGCGCGGGGGACGGGCTGGCGCTGCGGGAGATCCTCAAGTACCCGGACGTGCGCGGGGTGACCCTCGTCGACCTCGACCCGGCCGTGGTGCGGCTGGCCCGATCCGAGCCGCAGTTGCGGGAGCTCAACCACCACTCGCTCGCCGACCCCCGGGTGCGGGTGCTCAACGTCGACGCGTTCGGCTGGCTGCGGACCGCCACGGAACGCTTCGACGTGGTCGTCGCCGACCTGCCGGACCCGGACGAGACGGCCACCGCCAAGCTCTACACGGTCGAGTTCTACGCGCTGATCCGGCCGGTGCTCGCCCCCGGCGGGCGGCTCGTGGTGCAGTCCGGCTCGCCGTACTTCGCGCCCCGGTCCTACTGGTCGATCGAGCGGTCGATCCGGGAGGCGGGCTTCGCCACCGTGCCGTACCACGTGGACGTGCCGAGCTTCGGCGACTGGGGGTTCGTGCTCGCCGCGCCGGGCGGAACGCCACCCGCGCTGGGGCTGCCCGCCGACGCGCCGCCGCTGCGCTTCCTCACCCCGTCAGTGCTCGCGGCGGCGGCCACCTTCCCTGCCGACCGGGCCCGGCTGGACGTGCCCGCCTCCACGCTGTTGCAGCCCAGGGTGCTGGAGTACGCCCGCGCGGAGTGGCGCGGCTACTAGTTTCGGGACATGCCGCCCGGATCGCCCCGCCGCCGATGGAGACCGGGGCTCGACTGGTTGCGCCGCCGGGTGCCGACCAGGGCGCTCGACGCGGCGGCGTACCTCCAGGCGTTCGTGCTCTCCGGCGTGGTCACCGTGCTGGCCCTGCGGGCGTATCTCCAGGCCACCGGGTTCCCGCAGCTCGGCGGCGGTGGGCTGCACGTCGCCCACGTGCTCTGGGGCGGCCTGCTGCTGGCGGTCGGGCTGGGGGTCGCGATGGTCTTCCTCGGCGGTGGTCCGCGCACCGCCGGGGCGATCATCGGCGGGATCGGCTTCGGGCTGTTCATCGACGAGGTGGGCAAGTTCGTCACCGCCCGCACCGACTACTTCTACGCCCCGGCCGCCGGCATCATCTACGGCGCGTTCGCCCTGCTCGTGGTGCTCACCCAGGCGGTCCGCGGCCGGACCGGCCGGACCCGGCTGACCCCGGCGGAGCGCACCGCGAACGCCCTCGACCTGGTGCTCAGCGGGCTGCCCGGCGGGCTCACCGACCGACGGCGGATCGCCGCGCTGCGCCTGGTGCAGGGCACCGGGCCGACCACCGAGGCGGCCATGGTCCAACTGCTCGACGCCGTGCCCCGGCGCGAGCCGCCCCCCGTCCGGTTCTGGCAACGCGCGGCGGACCGGGCCCGCCGCCTCGCCGCGTGGGCGGCCGCCCGGCGCTGGCTGGTCTGGCCGGTGGTCGTCTACCTGGTGGTCGAGCCGGTGGGGACCGTGATCGCGGTGGCCGTCGACGGGGTCACCGGCGAGCTGGACCAGCAGCGGGAGTGGGGCGCGGTGCTCGGCACCTCGGTCGCCGCGTTGATCACCGCCGTGCTCAGCGTCCGGGCGGCGTGGCTGCTGCACCGGAACCGGACCGGCGCCTTCGGCCTGTTCAAGCTGGCCCTGCTGGTCGACCTGCTCTTCGGTCAGATCTTCAACTTCACGGTCAACCAGTTCGGCGCGGTCTTCGCGGTCGCGCTCGACCTCGCTCTGCTCGGCGTGGTGACCGCCGAGCACCGCCGGTTGCGCCGAGCGGCTCCGTCGTCGGGTTTCCCCCGCTGATCCGGCCGGTGCGCGTCCGGCTGCGGCGCGCCGCCGACGACGACTTCAACGGGCGGCATCGATGGGTCGGGGCCGATACTGTGTGGGCCCGATCTAGAGAAGGAGAGAGTCATGACCGATTCCTCCCCGGCGCCGGGCCGCGCGCGTCCGGGCGTGGTGGCGGCGTCCTCCTATCTGTTGCTGCTCTTCGCGCTCACCCAGTTGATCGCTCTGATCGCGACCATCGCCGTCAGCAGCCGGCTGCGAGAGGGCTTCGAGCGGGCGTACGAGGGCACGACGACGGGTGCTCAGGACGTCGGCACGATCGTGGTCGCGTTCACCATCGGCACCGCCGCCCTGCTGTTCGTCCTCGCCCTGTGCCTGGTCGTCCTGTCCCTGTTCAACAACCGCGGCAACAACGGCACCCGGATCACCACCTGGGTGCTGGGCGGCATTCTCATCTGCTGCCTCGGGGGCAGCCTGATCAGCGGCGCCACCGGAGCCGTCGGTGGCAACGCCGGGCGCGACGGCCCCTCCGGTGAGGAGATCCGGCGCAGCCTCGACGAGGCCCTGCCGTCCTGGTTCGGGCCGGTGAACACGGTGCTCGGTGTGGTCGGGCTGGTCTCGCTGCTGGCCGCCCTGATCCTGCTGGCGTTGCCGAAGGCCAACGAGTTCTTCCGCAAGCCGAAGCAGGCCTGGGAGCCGCCGGTCCCGGGTGCCGCCTACCCGGCGGAGCCGGGCTACCCGCAGAACCCGGCCTACCCGACCACGCCCGGCTACCCGGGCCAGCCCGCTCCGGGGCAGCCGGGACAGCCGGCCCCCGGACAGCCGGGGCAGCCGGGGCAGCCGGGGCCGGCCGGCCGGCCGCCGGAGTCCGGCGAGCGCCGGGAGGGCGAGCCGCCATCGGGAAGTTGACGTCCGGATAAGAGCGACGCCGACGATCCCTCCGAGTAGGTTGCAACCCGACGCCTACCGGAGGGATCTGTCGTGTCGTACCCCCATCAGGCCCCGCCCCGCCGGCCCGGCGCGGTGGTCTCGGCGGCGGCGCTGCTGCTGCTGATGGCGGTCGGCGCCGTGGCGTACGCGGTCGCCAACCTGCTGGTCACGGCGGGCACGGTGGACCGGTTCCGGGCGGCGGCGCGGCCGACCGGCGCGGGCGGCGGCGAGATCGACGGGGTGGCGGCGCTGCTGCGCGGCTCCACGGTGCTCTCCGCCGTGCTCGGCGTGCTGGTCGCGCTGCTGCTGGTCGGGCTCGGCCTCGGCCTGCTCTCCGGCCGCGCCGGCGCGCGGGTTGCCACCTGGGTGGTCGCCGGGCTGGGCCTGTTCTGCGGCTGCTGCGGCCTGGCGGTGCTGGTCGGGCAGCGGGCCGCCCCGCTCCGGCTCGGCGCCGATGACCGGGTCACCGCCGACCTGCTGGCCCGGGTCGGAGACGCCTACCCGGGCTGGTGGATCCCGGTGAACGCGGCGCTGTCGGTGGCGCAGATCCTCGGCTACCTGGTGGTGGCCGCCCTACTCACCCTGCCCGCGGCCGGCGCCTTCTTCCACCGCCGCCCGCCGCGCCCGCCGGCCGGGCCGAGGCCGCCGGCCGGGCCGGTCCCGGCCGGTCCGGGTTACGCGTCGGCCGCGCCGGCCTACGGGCACCCCTCGCCCTGGGCGCCGCCAGCCGGCCCGATGTCGGCTCCGCCGCCGGCCGGCACACCCCCCACCCCGCCGTCGGCTCCGCCCGGGCCGACCCCACCCCCCGAGGAACGCCCGTGACCGACGCAGCATCCCCCTCCCCGCGCCGGGCCCTGATCACCGGCGCCAGCCTGGGCATCGGCGAGGCGTTCGCCCGTCGGCTCGCCGCCGACGGCTGGGACCTCGTCCTGGTGGCCCGGGACGCGGCCCGGCTCGACGCCCTGGCGGCCGAGCTGACCGACCGGCACGGCCACCGCGTCGAGACCGTCGCCGCGGATCTGTCCACGGACGACGGCTGCGCCGCGGTCGAAGGCCGGCTGACCGCCGAGCCGCCGGTGGAGCTGTTGGTGAACAACGCGGGGATCAGCCTCAACACCCCGTTCGTCCGGTCGGCCGTCGCGGACGAGGCACGGCTGGTCCGGCTCAACGTGCTGGCCGTGCTCCGGCTGACCCACGCGGCCCTCGGTCCGATGATCGAGCGTGGCCACGGGGCAGTGATAAATGTCTCTTCCGTCGCGGGTTTCGGTGTCCCCATGCCGGGATCGACCTACTCGGCCAGCAAAGCCTGGGTGACGAATTTCAGTGAATCGATCGGTCAGTCCGTGGCCCCGCTCGGCGTCCGCGTGATGGCGCTCTGCCCCGGCTACACCCGCACCGGCTACCACGAGCGGGCCGGCATCGACATGTCGCGTACACCGGCGTGGATGTGGCTGCGGACCGAGGACGTGGTCGACGAAGGCCTGCGTGACCTGCGGAAAGGCAAGCTGGTCAGCGTGCCGAGCTGGAAGTACAAGCTGGCCGTGGCGGGGCTGCGGCACGCGCCCCGGCGGCTGCTGCGCGGCGTCTCCCGGGACACCCGCGGCCGGGTCGGCCGGGCCGGCCACTGACCGCGGGCCGGCCCGGCGGGCGTCCCGCCGCCGGCACGCCCGCGCGCTGACCGGGTTGGACGGTCGCACAGCGTAGTCGGACATCGCCACCCGTCGGTCGCCCGCAGGGCTGACCCGGGTGGGCCCCACGCCCGCCTCCCAGACTTGCGAAGTACCCTCTATCGCCATGGGGGACCACGACGACCTGCGTAAATTCATCACTGACCTGGCCGTGGTCCATGGCCGGGTGGTGCTCTCGTCAGGTCGGGAGGCGGACTGGTACGTGGATCTGCGTCGCGTCACGCTCCATCACCGGGCGGCACCGTTGATCGGCCGGGTGATGCGGGACCTCACCGCCGACTGGGCGTACGACGCGGTGGGCGGCCTGACCCTCGGGGCCGACCCGGTGGCCACCGCGATGCTGCACGCCTCGGCCGGAACCGATCGCCCGCTGGACGCCTTCGTGGTCCGCAAGGCGGGCAAGGCGCACGGCCTGCAGCGACGGATCGAGGGCCCGGACGTCGCCGGGCGCCGGGTGCTGGCGGTCGAGGACACCTCGACCACGGGCGGCAGCGTGTTGACCGCTGTCGAGGCATTGCGCGAGGCCGGGGCCGAGGTGGTCGGTGTGGCGGTTATTGTTGATCGAGGCGCCGGCGACGCGGTGCGAGCCGCCGGACTGCCTTATCGGGCGGCCTATACGTTGGCTGACCTCGGCCTTGTGGCGTAAAAGTTTGCCGATTCGGATCTGCTGATATGCAGGCGGATCGATGCTGCTGGTGGAAGGATGGAATACGTGGGAACTGCGTTGGCTGAAATGACCATGCCTCAGATCTCGCCGCTTGCCGGCGAGCCGATCGAACGTGCCGATGCCGAGCGGCTCGCGGGGGTCCTCAAGGCCCTCGCCGACCCCGCCCGGCTGCGGCTGCTCAGCCTGATCCAGTCGGCTCCCGAGGGGGAGGCGTGCGTGTGTGACCTCACCGCGCCGCTCGGCCTCTCGCAGCCGACGGTCAGCCACCACCTGCGCATCCTCACCGAGGCCGGCTTGCTGGAGCGGGAGAAGCGCGGTGTCTGGGCGTACTACCGGCTGGTGCCGACCGCGATCGCGACGATCGCGGATCTGCTCACCCCGCCGCGGAAGCGGGCCACCAAGAAGGCCCGCTGAATCCGGACGTGTCCGAGCGTTGGGTGGCCGCCTCCTCGGGGTGCGGCGACGGGTGGCGTGCCAGGGGTGGCGTCACCATCGGACGGTGACGGCTGTCCGTCATCCGTACCACCCGCAGGTCGACAGGTCGTAGTCGAAGGCCGGTCCCCGAGAGGGGGCCGGCCTTCGGTGTGTCCGGGGTCAGCGGCGGTGCTGGCCGCCGCGCCGGTGCTGGTCGTCGTCACCGTCGACCGCGTCCCGGACCGCCTCCGCGGCGCCGGCGGCGGTGGCCGCGGCGACCACCGCGACCGCCTCGCCACGCTTGCGCGCCCGCCGGTCGCGGAGGAACTCGAAGAAGATCGGCAGCACCGAGATCAGGACGATCAGCGCGACCACCGGCAGGATGTACCGGTCGATCTTGTCGCCGATGGCGTTGTAGATCTGGTCGGCCAGCAGGTAGCCGATCAGCAGGATGCCGTCCACCCAGAGGACCGCCCCGACCACGTTCCACAGGAGGAACTGCCGGGCCGGCATGCCGAGCACCCCGGCCACCGGGTTGAGGAAGGTCCGCACGATCGGGATGAACCGGGCCAGCACCACGGCCTTCGCCGGGCCGAACTTCTGGAAGTAGTACTCGGCCTTCTCCACGTACTCCCGCTTGAACAGCCGGGAGTTGGGGCGGTCGAACATCCGCTTGCCGTAGCGCGCGCCGAGCCAGTGCCCGAGCTGGGCGCCGGCGATCGCGCAGAGCGGGCCGCCGATCAGCAGCCCGGCCAGCGACAGCCGGGTGCCGCTGCCGAAGATCGCGTCGGCCACCGGCGAGGCGGCCACCCCGGCAAGGAAAAGCAGCGAGTCGCCCGGGAAGAAGAACCCGACCAGCAGGCCGGTCTCGGCGAAGAGGATCGCCCAGACGCCGATCATCCCGAAGGTGTGGATGAGGTCCTTCGGATCGAGCGGGTTCAGGGCCACGCTCTCGGAGAGCACCCGCGTCTTCTCTGCTGTGTCCACGGCCACAAAGGGTACCCGGGCCCGGTCCGGCACCGCGCCGGACCGGGCGGACGGGTCACAGCCGTGGGTCGACCGGCTCGGACTCGCAGGCGAGGATGGCGAACACCAGCTCGTGGCGCCGCCAGAGCGGGGCGTCGTCGGCCAGCGCGTCCAGGGCGGCCAGGCCCAGCGCGTGCTCGTGCAGGGCCAGCCCGCGCTTGCGCCCCAGCGACCGCTTACGCAGCGCGGTGAGCTGCCCCGGCCCGGTGTACCCGGGACCGTAGATGATCCGCAGGTACTCCCGGCCCCGGCACTTGATCCCCGGCTGGAGCAGCGAACCCTTCGGCGAGCGGGCGGCCAGCCCGGCGTACGGCTTGACCACCATGCCCTCCCCGCCGGCCGCGGTCAGCGACAGCCACCAGTCGGTCGCCGCGGCCACCGCCGCCTCGTCGGCCAGGTCGACCACCTGCCGGCGAGTCGGCGTGAAGAACTCCGGGTCGGCGGCGCAGAGCCGGTCGGCCAGCGCCAGGTGCCAGCCGTGGTCGCGGTCGGCATAGCTCGCCCCGGCCCCGGCCAGCACGGCGAACGGCGCCAGCGTCACTCCGCGCAGCCCGTCGGTCGGCCCCACGTACGCCCGGTAGGCCGCCGAGTATGCCTCGACCTCGTCCGCCCGGTCGGCCATCCGGCCGCGCAGCTCACCCACCGGCAGGCCACGCCCGGCGGCGGCGTCCAGCATGCCGAGCACCGCCGGCAGGGCCGCCCGGCCGGCCGCGCCGACCCCGGCGTACTGCTCGCGGATCAGCCCGCCCGCCTTCGCCGACCAGGGCAACAGCTCGCAGTCGAGGAGCAGCCAGTCGGTGTCCAGCTCGGCCCAGAGGCCGGCCGCGGTGACCGCCGCGCGGACCCGGGCCAGCAGCTCCCCGTCCAGCGGCGGCCCGAAGAACGGCCGGCCGGTGCGGGTGTGCACCGCCCCGCCGGCGAACCGCCCCGGCTCCCGCTCCACCAGCACCACGGCCCGCGAGCCCATGTGCTTCTCCTCGCAGACCACCCGGTCGACGCCGGCCGCCCGGTAGTCGGCGAACGCCTGAGCCGGGTGCTCCAGGAAAGCCTCGACCGTCGAGGTAGAGCAGGGCGCCATGGTCGGCGGCAGCCAGACCAGCCGGCCCGGGTCGAGCGCGTAGCGGCTCATCACCTCCAGCGCGGCGGCCGCGTTCTCGGCCGGCACGGTCAGCGTCCCGTACGCGTGCGCGAGATGCCGCCGACCGGTCACATCGGCCAGGTCGAGCACGGTGTCCGGCCGCGCCGGCGCGGGTGCGACCAGCGGGCGGGCCGGTGCGTACCACTCCTTGACCGCCGGGACGGCGACCAGCTCCTTCTCCGGGTAGCGCAGCGCGGTGAGCTTCCCGCCGAAGACGCACCCGGTGTCCAGGCAGATGGTGTTGTTCACCCACTCCGGCTCCGGGGTCGGGGTCGGGGTGTGGCCGTAGACGACCATGGCCGAGCCCCGGTAGTCGCGCGCCCACGGGTAGCGCACCGGAAGGCCGTACTCGTCGGTCTCGCCGGTGGTCTCCCCGTAGAGCGCGAACGACCGCACCCGGCCGGACGCCCTTCCGTGGTAGGCCTCCTTGAGGCCGGCGTGCGCCACCACCAGCCGGCCGCCGTCCAGCACGTAGTGGCTGACCAGGCCGTCGATGAAGGCCGCCGTCTCGGCCACGAACTCCGCCGGCTCCGCCTCCAGCTGCGCCATCGTCTCGGCCAGGCCGTGGGTGAGCCGCACGTCCCGGCCGCGCAGCTTGCGCAGCAGCTTCTGCTCGTGGTTGCCCGGCACGCAGATCGCGTGGCCGGCCGCCACCATGCCCATGACCAGGCGCAGCACCCCGGGAGAGTCCGGGCCGCGGTCGACCAGGTCACCGACGAAGACCGCGGTACGCCCCGACGGGTGCACCGCGTCCACTGGGCGGCCCGCGTCGTCGCGGTGCAGTGACCAGCCCAGCCGGAGCAGCAGCGCCTCCAGTTCCTCGCGGCAGCCGTGCACGTCGCCGACGACGTCGAACGGACCGGTCAGCTCGCGCCGGTCGTTGAACAGCCGCTCGTAACGGACCTCGGCGGCCTCGATCTCCTCGACACCGCGCAGCACGTGCACCTTGCGGAAGCCCTCCCGGGCCAGCCGCCCGTACGACTGCCGCAGGTCGCGCTGCATCCGGGTGAGCACCTGCCGGCCGTGCGTCCGGTCGACCCGGGCCTGCGTACGCTCCCAGGCCACCGCCTCCGGCACGTCCAGCACGACCGCCACCGGCAGCACGTCGTGCTCCCGGGCCACCTTGACCAGCGCGGCCCGGGCGTGCGGCTGGAGGTTGGTCGCGTCGACCACGGTGAGCCGGCCCCGGCGCAGGCGGATCCCGGCCACGTGGTGCAGCGCGTCGAACGCGTCACCGGAGGCGGACTGGTCGTTCTCGTCGTCGGCCACCATCCCGCGGAAGGTGTCCGAGGAGAGCACCTGGCTGGGCCGGAAGTGCCGGCGGGCGAACGTCGACTTGCCGGAGCCGGAGACGCCGACCAGCGCCACCAGAGCGAGTTCGGGAATGTCCAGGACGGTCATCGGGTCGTCTCCTCCTTCCGGGTGTTGGTGTCCGTGCTGGTCAGGACGGCGAGCTGGGTCGGGGCGCCCACCTCCGGGTCCTCGTCGCCGATCCCACCGATCCTGGCGGTGTAGCCGTACGCCGTCGCCACCCGGTCGACCCAGCCGGCGAACTCGGCCCGGGTCCACTCGAAGCGGTGGTCGGCGTGCCGGAACCGGCCCGCCCCCAGCCCCTCGTAGCGGACGTTGTACTCGACGTTCGGCGTGGTCACCACGACCGTGCCGGGCCGGGCGTGACCGAACACCGCGTCCTCCAGGGCCGGCAGCCGCGGCGGGTCGAGGTGCTCGACCACCTCCATGAGCACCGCCGCGTCGTAGCCGCGTAGCCGGTCGTCCCGGTAGGTCAGCGCCGACTGCCAGAGCCGGATCCGGTCCCGCTGCCGCTCCGGCAGCCGGTCCAGCCGCAGCCGCCGGGCGGCCAGGGTGAGCGCCTGGCTGGACACGTCGGTGCCGACGACCTCGGTGAACCGCCGGTCGGCGACCAGCGCGGTCAGCAGTGCGCCGCCCCCGCAGCCCAGGTCCAGCACCCGGGACGCCCCGCTGTCGCGCAGCGCGGCCAGCACCGCCTCGCGCCGGCGTACCGCCAGCGAGGCCCGGGGCGCCTCGGCGGGCTGCTCGATCTCGACGCTGTCGTCGGCGGCCGGCTCGTCGGCGAGGCGCAGCTCGGCCAGGCGGGCCAGCGCCGCCCCGGCGAGGGCGCGCCGGTGCGCCAGGTAGCGGCGGGTGATCAGACCCCGTTCCGGGTGGGCGGCCAGCCAGCCGGCGCCGGCCCGGAGCAGCTTGTCCACCTCGTCCGGGGCCACCCAGTAGTGCTTGGCGTCGTCCAGCACCGGCAGCAGCACGTAGAGGTGGTTGAGCGCGTCGGCGAGCCGCAGCGTCCCGGTGAGCGTCAGGTCGACGTAGCGGCTGTCACCCCACTCCGGGTACGCCTCGTCCAGCGGGATCGGGGTGGCCGTCACGGTCCAGCCGAGCGGGCCGAACACCCGCGCGGCCAGGTCGGCGCCGCCCCGGCAGCGCAGCACGGGCACCCGCACCTCCAGCGGGATGGCGGTGGCGGCCAGCTCCGGGCGGTCCCGGGACTCGCCGCGCAGGGCCGAGCGGAACACCTTGGCCAGCGCCGAGGAGAGCAGGCTGGACGCCGCGTACGGGCGATCGTTGACGTACTGCCCGAGGGTGAAGCTGTCCGGGGTGGCCGCCTGCCGGCGGCCCCGGCCGCCGCCCAGCTTGAGCGGGTCGACCTCGACCAGCAGCGCCGCCGTGCACCGCGCCTCGTCCGCCTCGGGGTAGAGCACGTGCGCGGCGCCGGCGGGCAGGTCGAAACTCTGCACGCGGTCCGGGTGCTTGACGAGGAGGTGGCCGAGGTCGGTGGCGGGGCGGTGGGTCGTGGTCAGGGTCAGCAGCACCCGTCGATGGTGTCAGCTCCGGCGATCTTGCGTCGTCCGGTTTTCCGGCGGACACGGCGGTGCCCCGCCGACCGGAGTGGTCGGCGGGGCACCTCGTGGTTCTGGTGGGGCTTCGGTCAGGCGACGAAGCGGGTCTTGCGGCGGCGGGAGACCACGTAGCCGGCCGCACCGGCGGCGAGCAGGAGCGCGCCGACGCCGGCGATCAGGGCGGTGGAGGAGCCGGTGATCGGCAGCGTGCCGCCGTCACCGCCACCCTGGCCGCCGTCGCCACCCTGGCCGCCGTCGCCACCCTGGCCGCCGTCGCCACCCGGCGCGGCGTTCACCACGACCTTGGCGGTGTCGTTGGCCGGCTTCAGGTCACGGGTGAAGCCGCCATCGCACTGGCAGGTGGCATTGATCTTCACCGGTCCGGTCGCGTTGGCGATCACCTTGTCGATCCGGAGCGAGAAGTCCACCATCTCCGAGTCGCCGGCCTTCAGCACCGTCCCGAAGTAGCAGAAGTAGTTGCGCTGGCCCGGCTGACCCGGCTCGCCCCACTCGTCGCCGTTCCTGGTGATGCAGTTCTCCGGAACCGCGACCGCCGTCGTGCCCTGCGGCACGTCGAAGGTCAGGTAGGTGACGGAGCTGCCCGCCCGGTTGTGGTCGAGAGTCGCCGGGCCGTTGTTGCGCAGCCCGAAGGTTGCCTTCACGGTGGCGCCGGCCGTGCCGGTCACCGAGGTGCCGAGCGCCTCGAGATCGGTGCCGTTCTCGCCGGTCGCCTTCACCGTGACGATCGTGCCGTTGTTGTCCGGCTGCCGGTCGGCCTGGAAACCCTGAGCGGTCGCCTTGCCGGGGACCTGAGTGAGGGCCAGCTCGCCGTCGGCGCCCGGCTGACCGATCGTCTCCTCGTTGAAGTCCACATCGTTCTGGAAGTCCTCGAACTCGGCCGGGGTCATCCAGATGATCTCGCCGTACTTGGCGCTCGGGGCGTAGGTGTCCGCGCCGAGGACGTACGGCAGCGACGCACTGAAGGTGCTGCCCACGGGCAGCTCCTCGCCGAACTGGCAGGTGCGCAGCTCGTCGCCCACGTACGTGCAGTTGCTGAAGTGCTTGGCCGCGTTCATGCCGTAGTCGTTGAAGAAGATCGCGACGGCACCCTTGGCGGCGGTCTCGCCCGCGTTGCTGACCGTCGCCGGAGCGGTGAAGCTCTTACCGGGGGCGGCCGACGTCGTGATCTCCGGACCGGCGGCCAGGTCGACACCCTCGCCGACCCGGATCTTCGCGTCGTGCGAGATCGGGTCCTGGCCGGCCGCGGTCATGGTGACCTTCAGCGTGCCGGCGTCACCGTCCTTCGCCTTGCTGGTGGTCTTGAGCTGCACGTCGAAGAAGCCGGTCGAGCCCCACTCGTAGACCTCGACGTCGAACGGGTTGGTGCAGAGCAGCACGTACTCCGACGGCGTGCTGCAGTCGCTGCCAGATTCCTCGCCGACGGTCACCTTGCCGGCCAGGTCGGAGAAGTCGTAGCGAATGGCGACGTCGTGCAGCACGGTCGGGGCGGAGCTGAAAATCCTAGTGTCCCCGATCTTGCCGTCGGAGTTCGTGGCGATCGTGGTGTCGCTGAAGTAGAGGCCCAGCTTGATCTGGGATCCGCCGGCGACGGCGGGAGTGGCGGAGGCGGCGACGAACGCGCCTGCGACGCCCAACCCGGCGAGCCAGCGCCGAGTGGAGTTCGTGAACATGGTGGGGGTTCCTCCGTGGGGGGTTGATCAGGTGGAGCCCGTGGAGCTTAAAGAACCGTTAAGTCGCCCCGCTGCCCCGGGGAGCTCTCACCGGCAGATATTGACCGAACGGCTGATCAGAGTCGGTGCAATGTTCCGCCGGCCCGTACCCGTCAACAGGGCGGGACACCGGGAGGTGCAGTGACGTACGAGGAGTTCGCCGACGCGCGGCTGGGCGCCCTGCTGCGGTACGCGGTCATGCTGACCGGGGATCCGCACCAGGCCCAGGATCTGGTGCAGGAGACGATGGTCCGGGTCCAGCTCAACTGGCGCCGGGTCGCCCGCAGCGACGCGCCGGAGCGGTACGTGCGCCGGATGCTCACCAACCAGTTCGTCGACTGGCGGCGCGGCTCGTGGGCGCGCCGGGTGCTGCTGCGCGGCGAGCCGGACGAGGCGGTGCCGGCGCCGAGTGACCACGCGCAGTCCGCGGTGGACCGGGACCAGGTCTGGTCCTGGTTGTCCCGGCTGCCCCGGCGCCAGCGGGCCACGCTGGTGCTGCGCTACTACGAGGACCTGCCCGACGCGGAGATCGCCGAGATTCTCGGCTGCGCCGTCGGCACCGTCCGCTCCTGCATCTCCCGGGCCCTGGCCACCCTCCGAGCCGAGTACGTGGAGGTCTGCTGATGATCGAGGACGACCTGCGGGCCGCGTTCGCCCGGCGCGAAGCGCTCACCCCGCCCACCGGCCCGGTCCGGGCCGCCATCGACCGGGTCGTGGTCCGCCGCCGGCGCCGCCGGCTCCGGCTCCGGCTGGCGGGCACGGCGTTGGCGGTGGTGGCCGCCGCGCTGGCCGGCTTCACCGCCATCGCGCCGGGTCAGCCGGAGACCGCGGACCTGGTGGCCGGGCCCTCGCCGACGCCCACCGGCGCGCTGAACGTGCTGCTCCTCGGCCTGGACCAGGCCGGCGGGGGCCGGCGCGCCGACTCCGTGCTGCTGGTGCACGTCCCGGCGGACCGCAGCCGGCTCTACCTGGTCTCCCTGCCGCGCGACCTGCTGGTGCCGATCCCAGGCCGGGGGACCGACAAGCTCAACGCGTCCTTCGCCTTCGGCGCCGGGCCGGCCGGGAAGGATCTGGCCGCCGGATACCAGGCGACCCGGGAGGTGGTCGCCCAGGTCACCGGCGTACGGATCGACGCCGGCGCGGTGCTCACCTACCGGGCGGCCCGCGAGCTCACCGACGCGGTCGGCGGCGTGTCGGTGTGCCTGCCGACGGCGATCCGCTCGTACCACACCCGGCGGGCCTATCCCGCCGGCTGCCAGCGGCTCGACGGCGCCGCCGCGGTGGACGTGCTCCGCCAGCGGTACGGCATGCCTGACGGCGGTCTGGACCGGGACCGGAACGCCGGCCGGTACGCGGCCGGACTGCTCCGCCGGGTCGAGGAGCAGGGCGTGCTGACCAACCCGGTGCTGCTCAACCGGCTGATCACGAAGGTCGGTTCGGGCCTGGTGACCGACACCGGGGAGCTGTCCCTGCCGGCCGTGATCTCGGCGGCGGGGAAGGCGGCCACCGCCGAGCCCGTTGCCGTGGGCCTGCCGGTCCGGTATCAGGAGAAGCAGCCGTACGGGTTCCGGCTCGACCCCGCGCTGGCCCCCGGCCTGCTCGACGCGCTGCGCGGCGACCGGCTCGGTGCGTGGACCGCTGCCCACCCGGACCAGATCACCAGCCTGCGCTGATGCGGGCGGGGCCAGCCGGCCCCGCCCGCGCGGCTCAGCGGTAGTCGTCCTCGTCTGCGGTGACCACCCGGGCCTGCTCCATGGCGTCCCAGTCGCCGACCTCCAGCCCCCGGTGCGGCTCGCCGTCGGCGTCGTCGGGGGTGACCGCCGCAGCCTGCTCGACCGCGTCGGCCGGCTCCGCCTCCAGGTCCCGCTCCTCCGGAGCGAGGTGGTCGCTCGGGGCGAAGTCCTCGTCGGGCTGACCCATCTTCCCTCCCTGGATCTCGGTGCGGACAGTTCCCACCACACCGTACGGGCTGACCCGGGTCCCCGCTCGGGAGCGGGGTGGAACGGTGGAGTCGGCGATTGTCCCCTCCGGGGCGAGCACCCGGTGCCAGGATGATGGCGTGGGGTTCCTGATCCGGCTGGCGATCACCGCGATCGCACTGTGGATCACCACACTCATCGTGCCCGGCGTGGAGGTGACCGGTCGCAACGGGGCGAACACGGCGTTCACCCTGGTCGTGGTGGCGCTCATCTTCGGCGTGGTCAACGCCGTGCTGAAGCCGGTCATCAAGGTGTTCGGCTGCGTGTTCTACCTGCTCACACTCGGTCTGTTCGCGCTCGTGGTCAACGCCCTGCTGTTCCTGCTCACCGACTGGATCGCCCGCGGGCTGGATCTGCCGTTCCACGTGGACGGCTTCTGGGCGGCCTTCTGGGGCGCCATCGTGATGGCGGTGGTGAGCTGGCTGATCAGCGTCGTGGTGCCGGACAGGCTGGGGAAGCGGTGAGCGGTTCCCGGGTCGGTTGTGTCCGCCGCGCGCTCCTACGGGATACTTCCCGCGGTGGACAGCGCGGTCCGGCGCACCCAAGGAAGAGAGCGGCCTGCACGGCCGAGAGCGGTAAGTAAGGAGCGTTCGACATGCCCATCGCTTCCCCCGAGGCCTACGCGGAGATGCTGGACCGGGCCAAGGCCGGCCGGTACGCGTACCCCGCGATCAACGTGACCTCCTCCCAGACGCTGAACGCGGCGCTCAAGGGCTTCGCCGACGCGGAGAGCGACGGCATCATCCAGGTCTCCACCGGCGGGGCGGAGTACCTGTCCGGCCCGTCCGTGAAGGACATGGTGACCGGCGCGGTGGCCTTCGCGGCGTACGCGCACGAGGTGGCCAAGAAGTACCCGGTGAACATCGCGCTGCACACCGACCACTGCCCGAAGGACAAGCTGGACAAGTTCGTCCGGCCGCTGATGGCCATCTCGCAGGAGCGCGTGAAGAACGGCCAGGAGCCGCTCTTCCAGTCGCACATGTGGGACGGCTCGGCCGTGCCGGTGGCGGAGAACCTGGAGATCGCCGAGCAGCTGCTCACCGAGGCCGCCAAGGGCAAGATCGTCCTTGAGATCGAGGTCGGCGTCGTCGGCGGCGAGGAGGACGGCGTCGAGAACGCCATCAACGAGAAGCTCTACACCACCGTCGAGGACGGTCTGGCCATGGTCGACGCGCTCGGCCTCGGCGAGAAGGGCCGCTACATGGCGGCGCTGACCTTCGGCAACGTGCACGGCGTCTACAAGCCGGGCAACGTCAAGCTCCGCCCGGAGGTGCTGCACCACATCCAGGTGGCGGTCGGCGCCAAGTACGGCAAGGAGAAGCCGCTCAGCCTGGTGTTCCACGGCGGTTCCGGCTCGCTGCTGTCGGAGATCCGCGAGGCGCTGGACTACGGCGTGGTGAAGATGAACATCGACACCGACACCCAGTACACCTTCACCCGGCCGGTCGCGGACCACATGTTCCGCAACTACGACGGCGTGCTCAAGGTCGACGGCGAGGTCGGCAACAAGAAGATGTACGACCCGCGCGTCTGGGGCAAGGCCGCCGAGGCCGGCATGGCCGCCCGCGTCGTGGAGGCCTGCGAGCACCTGCGCTCCACCGGCACCACGATGAAGTGACCACCGCGTGAGCCGGAGGCCGGCACCCGATCGGGTGCCGGCCTCCGCGCGTCTCAGCTCGCGGTGAGCACCCGGACCGCCTCGCGGACGTCGTCGGTCAGGTGGACCGTGGCCGACAGGTCGCCGAACGGGGAGGCCGCGAAGAGCGGCCGCAGCAGCGACTCCACCGGCAGCTCGGTGGTCCAGTAGGTCCGGTCCAGGAAGACGTACGCGCCGCTCGCCCCGTCGGTGCCGTAGTAGGTCTTGGTGGCCGCCTGGAACACCTCCTGCACCGTGCCGGCCCGGCCGGGCGCGAAGACGATCCCGCCCCGGGCCAGCCGGAGGATGGTGTCCTCCCGGATGGCGTTGGAGAAGTACTTGGCGATCCGCCCGGCGAACAGGTTCGCCGGCTCGTGGCCGTACAGCCAGGTGGGGATGGCCAGGCCGCCCGAGCGGGCCCATTCGGTGCCGGCCGCCGCCGGGCGGGGCGTGGGCAGGGTCGGCCCGGCCGCGTACCGCGCCCGGACCTGCAGCGCCGCGTCCGTGTAGCGGTCGTGGTCGGTGAAGTCGGGCGCGCCGGCCAGCAGGTCGATCGCCGCGGTCAGCTCCTCCGCCGGCCAGGCCGCGAGGAACGCGCCCAGGTTGGCCGCCTCCATCACGCCGGGGCCGCCGCCGGTCACCACCAGCCGGTCGGCCCGCGCCAGCTCCCAGCCCAGCACCGCCGCCATCCGGTACGCGGCGCTGCCGCGCGGCACCGCGTGCCCGCCCATCACGCCCACCACGGACTGCGGCCCGTGCACGGCCAGCCAGGCCCGGGTGGCGTCGGCCAGGGCGTTGTCCACGCCGTGGTCGTGCAGCCGCTGGCCGAGGGCCTCCCGCACGTCGGGCAGGGCGCCGCCGTGCGCCCGGAAGTGCGCGTACACCCGGGTGTCGTACATCCCGGCGAAGCCGCCCTCGGCGAAGCCGGCGGCCAGGTCGTCGGCGGTGTAGAGGTGGGCCGGCTGGGTCGGGTAGGGCAGCCCGGAGAAGGGCGGCACGACGTTCGCGCCACGCCGGACCAGGTCGGCGCCGACCTCGCGGTCGGCGAACCGGCATCCCACGAAGAGGGTGCCGGTGACCTCGACGCCGCGCAGGTCGGGGACCGGGTCCAGGTCGAGGCGGAGACCCTGCACGGTCAGGCCGGCGAGGCTCCCCTCGGCCAGCCGCCGGTCGAACTCGGTCCGGGTCTCGATCTCGTCGATGCTGGTGTCGTGCGGCTCGATGACGTCCGCGGGCGGTGGGGTGGGCACCAGGTCATCCTGCCCCGGGGCGGCAAGCCGGCAAACCCGGGCGGCACGGACAGGAGCCCGGTGGCCAGGCCGCCGGGCTCCTGCACTACCCGGTCCTGGGGAGGCTCCGGATCTGTAGTTGTAGTGGAAAAAGCTCCGCCGCGGCATGGGCCGCGGGTACGTGGGCGGGACGCCGCAGGCGTGACGAAACCCTCAGCCGTTCAGCCGACCGACTGTCCGGACCCCCTCGCGTGGCCCAGGGCGAAGCGGGTTGAATGGGGCGATGCAGAACCTGTTGCCTGAGCCACCGGCCACCCTCCTGCCCGTGCACCAGGAGGCCGACGCCGCGCTGGCGGCCGCCGCCGAGCAGGACACCGACGAGGCGTTCGCCGAGGTCGCGGCCCGCTTCCCCACCTACAGCGCGGGCTGGGCGGCGCTGGCCACCCGGGCGCTCGCCGCGGGCCAGGTCATCCCGGCGTACGCGTACGCCCGCACCGGCTACCACCGGGGTCTCGACCAGCTCCGCCGCAGCGGCTGGAAGGGCCACGGCCCGGTGCCCTGGTCGCACCGGCCCAACCGGGGCTTCCTCCGCTGCCTCTACGTCCTCTCCCGGGCGGCCGGCGAGATCGGCGAGGCGGACGAGGCGGCGCGCTGCGCGCAGTTCCTCCGCGACTGCGACCCGGCCGCCGGGGACGCCCTGGCCAGCCACTGACCCGGCCGGCGGCCGGTTCCCCGCGAGGAGCCGGCCGTCGCGCCCGTCCTACAGCCCCTCCGCCACCGATGCGGCGATCTTCAGCCAGGCGTCCCGGGTGGCCGAGGAGAGCTGGCCGTACCGGATCGGCTCGCCGGTGTCGATGAGCCGCTCGTACGGCGCCAGCAGCACCGCCCGGGTCCGCGCGGCGAAGTGCTCCTGGATGGCCGGCAGGTCGATCTCCTTGCGGGACGGCGGCATCGACACCACCGTCACCGCCTGCCGGACCAGCCGCTGCCGGCCGCTCTGCTCCAGGTGGTCGAGCATCCGGGCGGCGGTCTCGGCCGAGTCGTTCCGCGCCGACATGGTGACCACCAGCTGGTCGGTGGCGTCCATGGCGGCCTGCCAGTTCTGCGCGCGGACGTTGTTCCCGGTGTCCACGAAGATCAGCTTGTAGAAGCGGCTGACCACCTCGCGGATCTCGGCGAACGCCGCGGCCGTCAACATCTCGCCGCCGGTCGCCGACTCGTCCGAGGCGAGCACGTCGAACATCCCCTCGCCCTGCGAGCGGACGTACTGCGACAGGTCGCCGACCCGGCCGTGCGGCCCCTGGAACTGGGCCAGGTCGCGCAGCATGTCCCGGACCGTGCGGGAATGGAAGTCCTGCTGGGCCCGCATCCCGAGGGTGCCCTGGGTCTCGTTGTTGTCCCAGGCCAGCACGTAGCCGCCGCGCTTCTGGCCGAAGGTCATGGCGAGCAGCAGGATGGCGACCGTCTTGCCGGCGCCGCCCTTCGGGTTGACCACGGTCACCTGGCGCAGCCCGCCGAAGTTGCGGCGCACCATCTCGATGTCGCGCCGCATCTCCTGCTCCTGCCGCCCCGGCGGGAGCCGGACCAGCCCGATCTTGTTGACCACCGCCCGGACGCCCATGGTGGCGACCGGGTCGGCCGGCCGGACCTGCCGCCGCCGGGCGAAGTCCTCCGCCGTCGGCGGGGCACCGCTCGCCGCCGTCCAACCCTGCTCCGGGTACGCGCCCGGCACCGGCTGCCGCTGCCCCGGCTGCGGGGACGGCCCGGGCTGCTGCTGTGGCGCCGGCGGCTGCTGCGGTGTGCCCGGCTGCGGGGGCGGGCCGGCCTGCTGCGGCCAGGCGGGCGGATACCAGCCGGCCGTCCCGGCCTGCGGCGGCGCCGGTTGCCCGTAGCCGACCGGTCCCGGCGGGTACGCCGTCCCGTCGCCGTAGGGCTGCTGGAGCGGCACACCTGGCGAGGGCGGGAACGGGCCGAGCCGCGGCGCCGCGGCCTCGGGCGACCCGCCGGTGCTCTCGGGGCCGCCGTGGGAATCGTCCGGCGCCGGTGGGGCGGCACCGGCCTCGGCCGCCACCGGCCCGGGAACGGTGGGGCCGGTGGTGGGCTGCGTCGGGCCGGCGGTGCCGGGTGGGGTCGCTGGTCCGGTGGTGGGCGAGTGGACCGGGGTGCCGACCTGGTCCGATGGCGGAACTGGTCCGGTCTGCGGTGCCGGCGTGGCGGAGTCGGCAGCCGCGCGCTGCGGAGGCTGCGCCCAGGGGGACTCCGGCCGGCCGTTCGGCGGGCCGGCCCCGCGGTCGCCGGGGCTCTCCGCCGCTCCACCGGGCGTTCCGGCGTCGGTCGAGGCATCCGCCCGGACCACGTCCGCCGGTCCTTGGTTGGTCGTCGCCGGGCCGCCGGCCGCGCCGTCGGGCTCGGCCGCGCCGTGCAGGCCGGCTGTGCCCTGCATGCCGTCCGGTTGGTCGAGGGTGAACGGCAGGTTCAGGTCGACCGAGGGCTGCGCCGCGCGGGGCGCGGGCACGTCGTCATCGGTCCGCATCCCGTCGGGAGCGGGCGGACGCGGCCACGGGGTCGACGGCGGGGCGTCGGCGGGCGGAACGGGCCAGGCCGGCGCGTTCGGCTGGGCCGGGGCCGCCCACGGCGGGGCGGTGACGACCGGGTCGGTCTGCTCGGGCGGCCAGAGCGGTTCGATGTCCCGCTCCGGCACCTGCGGTTGACCCGGCACGTGGGCCCGGTCGGCATTCTCGTGCACCACGGTTCCTCCCCATTCCTCCCGCCCGAGGATAGGCCGTCCGGTCGGCCGGATGGCCCGAGCGGGATCGATGGAGGTCAGACCGTCCAGACCGCCCAGGCGCCCGGCTCGGTCCACCAGGACCGCTTCCGGCCCAGCTCCCCCTCGACGCCGTCGTCGAGGAAGGGCACCTTCCCGTCGCGGGGTACGACCGCCGCCGCGCGGCCGCGGGCCCGGCGCACCTCCAGCCGTACCCTCTTCCTGCCCAACGCGGACCGGGTGACCACGGGCACGGCCACGGCCACCTCGACCCGGCCGTCGGACGGGTCCGGGTCCGCCAGCAGCGTCACGTCGTCCAGGCGCGCGTACCCGCCGGCGTTGCCGATCGCGCAGGCCATGATCGGCTCCTCGCCGTTGCTCAGCAGGGTGCCGTCGACCTCGACCCGGGCCCGCCAGTGCAGCGGCCGGCCCGCGTCGTCGGCCGCGCCCAGCAGCGCGCCGTCGAGCGTCACCGAGCCGCCGTCGTTGCGCAGCAGGTCGAGCCGGCGGGCGGTGCCGTCCAGCACCGCGGCGGCCACCGCCGCCGGGTCGCGGGGCAGGCCGAGCTGCGCGGCCAGATCACGCGCCGTCCCGGACCGGGCCGGGTCGAGCGGGAGTACGGCGACCGGGGGCAGGTCGGGCACCGTCCGGTTGTCGGCCAGGTCGGCTGGGCGGCGGCTGGGCGGCGGAGCGTACCGCCGGACCAGCCGGCGTAGCACGGCGCGCAACTGTCCATCACTCGCCGTGGCGACGACCAGCCGGGTCTTGGAGTCGGGGTCGGGCCAGGTGAGACCGTCGGCGCGGGGCGGGCCGTCGAGGCGGGCCAGCACCTCGTCGATCTCCGCGTCCGAGCGGGCGGTCACCGTCTCCACCCGCGCACCCCGGGCGGTCAGCGCGTCCGCGCAGGCCAGCACCGGTACGCGCGGCGTCTCGCAGCGCTCCTCGGGCCGCTCGCCGGCCGCCTCGGACGCACCACCGCAGCAGGCTCCACCGCTGCCGCAGCCACCGCCGGGAGCGTCCCGCTCCGAGCCGAGGGTGAGCAGCACCACGTCGTACACGAAGGAGCCTCCTGCTTCTCGACGAACCCCTGCCGGTCCCGCCGTCACTACTTGTTAGCCTGACACCCCGGGCTCGCCGACCGGTCGCCACCTGGCACCCGAGCCTTCTGGAGGCGGAGAAGATGCCAGCGATCGTGCTCATCGGCGCTCAGTGGGGCGACGAGGGCAAGGGCAAGGTTACCGACCTGCTGGGTGAGCGGGTCGACTACGTCGTGCGCTACTCCGGCGGCAACAACGCCGGCCACACGGTGATCACCCCGGACGGCCAGAAGTACGCGCTGCACCTGATGCCGTCCGGCGCGCTGTCGCCGAACGCGATGATCGTCATCGGCAACGGCGTGGTGGTCGACCCGAAGGTGCTGCTGGAGGAGATCGACGGCCTCGCCGAGCGGGGCGTGGACGTCTCGCGGCTGCGGATCTCGGGTGACGCGCACCTCATCATGCCGCACCACCGGGCGCTGGACCGGGTGGTCGAGCGCTACCTGGGCAGCTCGCGGATCGGCACCACCGGCCGAGGCATCGGCCCCGCGTACGGCGACAAGGTCGCCCGGATGGGCATCCGGCTCCAGGACCTGCTGGACCCCGGCATCCTGCGCAAGAAGCTGGAGCTGGCGCTCCGCGAGAAGAACCAGCTGCTGTTCAAGGTCTACAACCGCAAGGCGATCGACCTCGACGCGACGATCGAGGAGTACCTGGGCTACGCGGAGCGGCTCACGCCGTACATCGCGGAGACCCGGGTCATGCTCTGGGACGCGCTGGACCGCGGCGACACCGTCCTGCTGGAGGGCGCCCAGGCCACCATGCTCGACATGGACCACGGCACCTACCCCTTCGTCACCTCGTCGAACCCGACGGCGGGCGGGGCGTGCGTCGGCGCCGGCATCCCGCCGACCGCGATCACCAAGGTCATCGCGGTGAGCAAGGCGTACACCACCCGGGTGGGTTCCGGCCCGTTCCCGACCGAGCTGTTCGACGACAACGGCCAGCACCTGCGCAAGATCGGCCACGAGTACGGCACCACCACCGGCCGCGAGCGCCGCACCGGCTGGTTCGACGCCGTCGTGGCCCGGTACGCCTGCCGCCTCAACGGCGTCACCGACCTGGTCATCACCAAGCTGGACGTGCTGACCGGCATGCCCAAGGTGCCGCTCTGCGTCGGCTACGAGATCAACGGCGTGCGCTTCGACGACATGCCGATGACGCAGACCGACTTCCACCACGCCACCCCGGTCTACGAAGAGCTCGACGGCTGGTGGGAAGACATCACCAAGGCCAGAACCGAGGAAGACCTCCCGGAGAACGCCCGACGCTACATCGCCCGCATCGAGGAACTCTGCGGCACCAAGGTCAGCATCGTAGGCGTAGGCCCCGGCCGCGAAGAAAACGTAATCCGCCACCCCCTCCTCCCCTAACCAGCCCCGCCCTCCCGGGCCCTCTCGCGTCGGCCCGCGTCGGCCGGCCCCGGTGATCATGAAGTTATTGCTCGGACACGCCGAGTTCGGTCGCAATAACTTCATGATCAACCCTGCCGGTTGTCGTCTGTGTCCACAGGGTTGTCCACAGGGGTCGTAAGTTCGGGCGGGGCGGTGGATCGTGCCGGGTTGTGGATGCTCTGGCGATCGTGCGGCGGGTTGCCGCGGCTCGAGACGGTGTGGTGACGCTGGCTCAGGCGCGTGCCGCCGGCTTCAGCGTGCACGAGGTACAGCGCATGTGCCGGGCGGGTCGGTGGCGTCCCCTGGCCCGTGGCGGCTATCTGGTTGACGCGGACGCCTACGACGACATCCCCCGACGTGCGCGGATCAGAGCGGCAATCGCCTCGTTCGGTCCGGGCGCCACGGCAGTGCTCGGCACCGCCGCCGAGTTGCACCGCATCGAGGGACTGGCGCGCAGCGACGTGATCCACCTGTCGGTGCCTGGCCCTGCGGCGCGACCGGTCCGTGCGTCCCATCCCGAGGTGGCGGTGCACCAGTTCGTCATCGGGCCCGGGCAGGTCCTGCGTGTGGCCGGGGTCATGGCGACCAGTCCGCTGCGCACGGTGGCCGATCTCGTGCTGCGGGAGGACCGGTACCAGGCGGTCTCGCTGTTGGATTCCGCGCTGAACCGACGCCTGCTCGATCCGGGCGATCTCGAACGGATCCCGTCGCTGCTCCGCGGGCGACGCGGCGCAGTCGCCGCGCGTGGCTACCTCGCCGAGGCGAACGGCCTGGCCCAGTCGCCGCTGGAGACGCGTACCCGGCTTCGCTGCGTTGACGGCCGGATCCCGCCGGACGCCCTTCAGGTGGAGGTGCGCGACGGCGACGGCTACCTGCTGGGCGTCGGTGACCTGGGCTGGCGCGCCGCCCGGGTCATCGCCGAGGCGGACCGCCGGCGGGCGCATGGCGGGCCGAGCGCGCTCTACGCCGATCGGCACCGGCAGAATCGCCTGGTCAACGCCGGCTGGACGGTGCTGCGCTTCACCTGGGCCGACACCCTCCGCCCCGACTACATCCCCTGGGTGGTCCGACAGGCGGTCAACGCGCGGAGACCACCATCCGGGCGGGGCGCCTCATGATCGACGGGGCGGGGTGGGGTGGTCAGTAGGATGCGCTCGTGCGGGTTCTTCTTGTGGGTGGTGGGGGGCGGGAGCATGCGCTCGCGCTCGGGCTGGCCGGCGATCCCTCTGTTTCGGCGCTGGTGGCGGCTCCGGGAAATCCCGGGATCGCGGCGGTGGCTGAGCTGCGGGAGGTGAACGCCACCGATCCGGCCGCGGTCGCGGCGCTCGCCGTCGAGGTGGCGGCCGACCTGGTGGTGATCGGGCCGGAGGCGCCGCTGGTGGCGGGGGTTGCCGACGCGGTCCGCGCCAAGGGCATCGCGGCGTTCGGTCCGTCGGCCGAGGCGGCCCGGCTGGAGGGCTCGAAGACGTTCGCCAAGGACGTGATGACCGCCGCCGGCGTGCCGACCGCCCGGGCGTACACCTGCACCGACGCGGCGAGCGTCGGGAAGGCGCTGGACGAGTTCGGCGCGCCGTACGTGGTGAAGAACGACGGGCTGGCCGCCGGCAAGGGCGTCGTGGTGACCGACGATCGCGCCACCGCCGAGCGGCACGCCGAGGAGTGCGGCCGGGTGGTGATCGAGGAGTACCTGGCCGGTCCCGAGGTCTCCCTCTTCGTGGTCACCGACGGCGAGGCCGCCGTGCCGCTGCTGCCCGCCCAGGACTTCAAGCGGGTCGGCGACGGCGACACCGGGCCGAACACCGGTGGCATGGGGGCGTACGCGCCGCTGCCCTGGGCCCCGCCCGGCCTGGTCGACGAGGTGATGCGCGACGTGGTGCACCCGACGCTGGCGGAGTTGTGCCGGCGGAGCACCCCGTTCGCCGGCCTGCTCTACGTGGGCCTGGCGATGACCGCCGCCGGCCCGCGCGTGATCGAGTTCAACGCCCGCTTCGGCGACCCGGAGACCCAGGTGGTGCTCGCCCTGCTGGAGACGCCGCTGGGCGGGCTGCTGCACGCCGCCGCCACCGGCACGCTGGCCGCGCACCCGCCGCTGCGCTGGCGCGACGGCGCGGCGGTCACCGTCGTGGTGGCGGCCGAGGGCTATCCGGCGGCGCCGCGTACCGGTGATGTGATCACCGGCGTGGACCGCGCCGGGGTCATCCACGCCGGCACCCGCCGGGACGCCGACGGCACGCTGCGCTCCGCCGGGGGCCGGGTCCTCTGCGGTACGGCCACCGGCCCCGACCTGGCCGCCGCGCGGGATGCCGCCTACGAGGTGGTACGCGGCATCGAGCTGGCCGGCTCGCACCACCGCTCCGACATTGCCGCAGCCGCCGTGGACGGCCGGATCGGTCTTCCCGCCTGACGGGGCGACCCCGGCTGGCCTCGCCTCAGGCCGAGTGGTTGGCGAGACGATGGCCGCGTCGCTGGTCACCGACAACCAGCGGCCGGCGGTGACCGCGCAGGGTTTGGCGCAGCTAGTCGTGCTCGGTCGGGCCCCCGGGCCGATCCACCAGGCTTGAGCCGGTTCCGCCCGGCTGCTCCGGGCGGTCGGCCGGCGCGCTGCCGATCATCCGGTCGAGCACGTTGGCGGTGGCCCGCTCGATCCGCTCGTCGCGGTTCCCGCGCCGGTTCAGCGCCATGGTCCAGGAGAGGGTGCCGGTGGCGAAGACCACCGCGCCCCCGGGCGTCTCGTACACGTGGGTGTTCTGTATCCGCCGCCCACCCTGCTGGGCGGGGTAGGGCGAGGCGCTGAGCAGGGTGTCGTCGACCCCGACGGGCCGGGCGGTGGTCGGGTGGACGCCGTCCGCCTCGCCGCCGACGATCCCGGGGATGCGGTCGCCGTCGGCCACCCCGGTCCCGGCCCACACCCAGTGGTCCGCAGACCGGACCACCAGCGGCTGCGGGGTGACGACGATGCCGTTGTACTGGACGCCGAGCAGCGCCTGCTCGGGGAGGTCGAGGTTGCGCCAGGTCACCGTCGGCCCGGTGGCGTCCTCGTCCGGGTCGGGGGTGGCCTTGGCGCAGGCGACGACCCGTTCGGCGCGGCCGTCGGCGGCGGGACGCACCCGGATGTGCCAGTAGACGCTGTTGGCGCCGAGGAAGGCGAGGCTGGTGCCGCCGGCCAGCCCGGCCTCGGCGGCCCGGCGCATCTCCGCCGACCAGTACTCGTCGTGCCCGCAGAACACCAGCCCGCGGTGCCGGGCCGGGTCGAGCCGGCCGGAGTGCAGGTCGAAGCTGGTCGCGTAGCTGACGTCGTAGCGGTTGCGCTCCAGCCACTGGACGGCGTCGTGGTCCCGGCTGAACTGCGCCGGCAAGCCGGCGCCGGCGTACGGCCGGTCGAAGGAGACCTCGCGCGCCCGCAGCGCCGGATCGCGCCGCCCGCTGGCCGCGTAGCCGTTGTAGAGGCTTTTGCCGGCCCGCCGGTCCCGCGGCCACTGGTTGTACGCCTGCCAGGTGGTCACCGGCAGCACCACGCAGAGCGCGGCGGCCCGCCGGTCGTCCCGCACTACGAACGGGGTGCACGCGCGCCAGCCGTCGGCGGAGGTGAAGACCGCCTGGTAGAGGCCGGAGGTCCAGTCCTCGGGGATGCGGAGGGTCCAGGACACCGGCCAGCGACAGGCGATCGCCCCGGTGGCCCGGTCGGCGGCCGGCACCGGCTGCGGCGTGCCGTCCATTTCCGGGCTGGTCAGCATGGTCCGGGCGCCGGCGCCGTCGTACCAGCCGAGCCGGTGCACGGTGATCCGGAACCGGCCGGCCGGGTTGACCGCGACGTGGAAGTCGACGGACTCGCCGGGGGCGAGGCTGGTCGTCGAGGCGTACCCCTGGATCTGCCGCCGCCGGTCGTCGGCGGCCCGGGTGTCGTCCGGCCACCAGGGCTCGCCGGCCGCGCGGTTCTCCACCTCGACCGGCGGGGACTGGCGGCGGACGGGCGGGTCGCCGCGGCGGCGGCTGAGCACGGGCTCGCTGGTGCCGAGCGCCGTGGCGGAGACGCCGCCCAGCAGAAGGCCGAGGGCCCAGCGCCGACGGATCCGGACCATACGAGCGGCTCCCGGTGGGGTGAGAGACTCCGCCGGTAGCGCCGGCGCAGGGGGAAGGTACCACCGGCGGCGTTCGCCCGTCCGTCCCCTGTGGATCAGCCGTAGTAGCGGCGCAGTTCGCGGCTGAGCACCTTGCCGGTGGCGTTGCGCGGCAGGTACTTCACGAACACCACGTCCCGGGGCACGGAGAAGCGGGCCAGGTAGTGCCGGACGTACTCGCGGACCGCCTCCGGGTCGAGTGTCTCGCCGGGGTGCAGGGCCAGGAACGCGGCCAGCCGCTGGCCGTAGTCGGCGTCCGGCACCCCGATCACCGCGACCTCGCGGACCTGCGGCAGCCGGGCGATGAGGTCCTCCACCTCGGACGGGAAGACGTTCTCCCCGCCGGAGACGATCATGTCGTCGGCCCGCCCGTCGACGAAGAGCAGGCCGTCGGCGTTCAACCGGCCCAGGTCGCCGGTGTCCAGCAGGCCGTCGCGGCTCTCCCGGCCGGCCCCCGAGGTGTAGCCCTCGAAGAGCATCTCGTTGCCCACGAAGATCCGGCCGACCCGTCCGTCCCGGATCGGTTCGCCGGCGTCGTCCACGATTTCGAGCCGGGTGCCGTGCGGCGGGCGGCCCGCCGTGGTGGGGGCGGCGCGCAGGTCGGCCGGGCCGGCGATGGAGGCCCAGGAGACCTCGGTCGAGCCGTAGAGGTTGTAGACGACGTCGCCGTAGCGGTCCATGAAGGCGGTGGCCAGGCCGCCGGGGAGGGCGGAGCCGCTGACCGCGACCACCTTGAGCGGTGGCCGGGGCTCGGGCGGCGGCACCTCCATCAGCCGTTGCAGCATCACCGGTACGGCGAAGAGCGCGTCGCAGGACCACCCGGCCAGGGCGGCCAGCGTGGCGGCCGGGTCGAACCGCCGGTGCAGCACGATCGTGGCGCGCAGCGCGAAGCACACCTGCAGGGCGGCGTACCCCCAGGTGTGGAAGATCGGCGCGGCGATCAGCACGGTGTCGTGCACGTGCAGCGGGATGCGGTCGATGATGGACACGAGCGGGCCGAAGCCGTGCGGCGTGGGTCGGCGGGCGCCCTTGGGTGCGCCGGTGGTGCCGGAGGTGAGCACGATGGTCCGGCCGTCCCGCTCCGGCGGCTGGAGCTGGTCCCCGGGCAGCGCGCCGGCGATCAGCTCCTCCTGGCGGCGCTCGTCGACCCGGTGCAGCTCGGCGGGGAGGCCGAGGACCCGCTCGGCGAACTCGGCGTCGTGCACGAGCACGCGCAGGCCCTGCTCCTCGGTCACGGTGGCCAGCTGTGCCGCGGACAGACCGGTGTTGACCAGTACGGCGTCCGCGCCGAGCAGCATCGCGGCGACAATCGCCTCGATCAGGCCGTGGTGGTTGCGGCAGAGCACACCCACCCGGTCGCCGCCCTGCACGCCGAGGCCGGCCCGCATCGACCGGGCCAGCCGTTCCGACCGGTCCAGCAGTTCCTGGTACGTCAGCGCGGCGCCGTGCTCGTCGACGACGGCGGTGCGCCCGGGGTCGCGGGCGGCGGCCTGGCGCAGCTCCCCGGCGAGGCTCCAGCCCCACCGGCGCAGCGCGTTGAGTTGGGAGGCCACCCGGATCGGGCGGCCCGGGTTGAGCAGTCCGTGTCGCGTCAGCGTGGCGACGATGAACGGCAGGTCCAAGTCGCAACCCTCCTTCGCGTTCGTGGTCTCCCGATCATGCACCGGCGGCGGCGCGGGGCCCAGCCGACGTGATCAGTCGCCCAGTCCGCGGACACCCGGAACGTGGACCGGCGGCCCGACCCGCGACGGGGTACCGCCCGGCACGGCGGTGCCGTCGCGGGTCGGGTCGGGGTCCGCCGGCGATCAGCGGATCTGCATACCGGAGATGGCTCGGGAGATGACCAACCGCTGGATCTCGGAGGTGCCTTCGAAGATGGTGTAGATCTTGGCGTCCCGGTACCACCGCTCGACCGGATGGTCGCGGAGGAAGCCGGCGCCGCCGAGGAGCTGGACGGCCTTGTCGGTGACCGAGACGGCCACCTCACCGGCCTTGAGCTTCGACATCGAGCCCTCGCCCGCGCTGAACGGCCGGTTGTTGCGACCCATCCAGGAGGCCCGCCAGACCAGCAGCCGGGCCGCGTCGATCTCCATCTTCATGTCGGCGAGCGCGAACGCGACCGCCTGGTTCTCGATGATCGGGCGTCCGAACTGGACCCGCTCCTTGGCGTAGTCGAGGGCGTACTCGTACGCGGCGCGGGCCACGCCGAGCGCCTGCGCGCCGACGGTCGGGCGGGACAGTTCGAACGTGCGCATCGCCGCCTGGCTGGAGGCGCGCTGGCCGGTGCGGGCCCGGGCGAGCCGCTCGTCGAGCGCCTCCTTGCCGCCGAGCAGGCAGCGCCCCGGCACCCGTACGTCGTCGAGGAAGACGTCGGCGGTGTGCGAGGCGCGCAGCCCGAGCTTGCGCAGCTTGCGGGTGGCGGTGAGCCCGGGCGTGCCCGGCGGCACGACGAACGCGGCCTGCCCCCGCGAGCCCAGTTCCGGCTCGATCGAGGCCGTCACCACGTGCACCCCGGCGATGCCGCCGTTGGTGGCGTACGCCTTCTGCCCGTTGAGCACCCACTCGTCGGTGGCCTCGTCGTAGACCGCGCGGGTCCGCATCGACCCGACGTCGGAGCCGGCCTCCGGCTCGGTGGTGCAGAACGCGGCGACGGCGGGCTGGTCGACGTCGCCGAAGCACTGCGGCACCCATTCGACGAGCTGGTCGGGGGTGCCGGCGCCGTAGATGGCGGCGACCGCCAGCGAGGTGCCGAAGATGCTCAGGCCGATCCCGGCGTCACCCCAGAACAGCTCCTCGCTGGCGATGGGGAGGGAGAGTCCGGTGGGGTCGGCCCAGCAGGTGGCGAGGAACTCGAAGCCGTACAGGCCGACCTTCGCGGCCTCCTGGATGACCGGCCAGGGAGTCTCCTCCCGGGCGTCCCACTCGGCCGCGGCCGGGCGCACGACCTCAGCGGCGAAGCCGTGCACCCAGTCGCGAAGGTCCCGCTGTTCCTCGTTCAGGTCGAGCGAGAACTCGGCCATCTCAAGCCTTGGGGATGTCGAACAGGTTGGCGATGTTGGCGGCGAGGCCCAGGTCGCCCTTGGCCTTCAGCTTGCCGGTCATGAACATCATGACCGGGTTGCCGCCACCGGAGACGATCTTCAGGAACTCGACCGGGCCCATGGTGAGGCTGAGCTTCGGGTCCCGAGCCGGGGTCTCCGAGGCGGTGCAGGTGCCGTTCTCGATGACGATCTCGTAGGTGTCGGTGCCACCGTCGGGGCGACCGGTGATGTTCCAGTGGATGACCGCGTTGGTGGAGCCGGCCCGGTCGGCCCGGAACAGCGTCGGCATCCGGTTGAAGACCTCGCTCAAGATCTTGCCGCGCAGGTCGCCGGACATCACCTCGGCGATCTTGTCGTCGGGGGTGGACTTGACCAGCTGCGCGAACTCCTTCGGGCCGACGTTCGCGAAGTTGGCCGGGTCGAAGTCACTCATGGGGGATGCACCTCTCGGGCGAGCCGACTTTGGTTACTCTGGCGTAACCCTACGCACGAGTAGGTATGCTCGCAAGGGTGTCCAGCACACCGACCTTCAAGCGCCTTCCTCGCGCCGTGCGCGAGCAGCAGATGCTCGACGCGGCGGTCAAGGTCTTCTCCCGCCGGGGCTTCCACGCCGCCAGCATGGACGAGATCGCCGAGGACGCGGGCATCTCCAAGCCGATGGTCTACGCCTACCTCGGCACGAAGGAAGAGCTCTTCGTCGCCTGCCTGCACCGGGAGGGCACCCGGATGATGGAGGCCATCGCCGGGGCGGCCGCTCCCGACCTGCCCGCCGACGAGCGGCTGTGGCGCGGGCTGCGCGCCTTCTTCGGTTTCGTCGGCGCGCACCGGGACGGCTGGGCGGTGCTCTACCGGCAGGCCCGCGGCTCCCAGCCGTTCGCCGCCGAGCTGGCCACCATGCGCGGCCGGCTGGTCGAGGTGGTCGCCGGGATGCTCGACCACGCGCTGCGCGCCAAGGGACGCGAGGTCGGCGCCACGGACCTGGAGGTCGTCGCGTACGCCCTGGTCGGCGCGACCGAGTCGCTGGCCGACTGGCTGGCCGACCACCCGGAGGCGGACCCGGAGAAGACCGCCACCCGGATGATGAACGTGGCCTGGCTCGGCGCCGACCAGCTGCTGCGCGGGATCACCTGGCGCCCAACGGCCGGCTGACCCGGCCCCGGGCCCAGCGCACCGCCTCCACGACCACGGTCAGGGTCAGCGCCAGCCCGAGCCCCACCAGCAGCCCGCGGACCGGGTCCCGCTCGAAGGCGAGCCCGCCCAGGTAGCCGACCAGCGCCGAGTAGACCCCCCAGGAGATCGCGGCCAGCGCGTCGAAGGCGAGGAACCGCCGCCGGGGAAAACGGGTCGCACCCATGGTCAGGGTGACGGCCGTCCGTCCACCGGGAACGTAGCGGGCCACGATCAGGATCAGGCCGCCGCGCGCCGCGATGCCCCGCCCGGCCCACTCCACCGCGGCCCGCCGCCGGCTGCCACGACCGCTCCGGCAGGGCACGTCCGACGCCGGGCCGCGATCCGCAACGGCCGCCGGGAGCCGGGCCAGCAGCCGGCCGCCGCCGTGCCGGCCGATCGCGTACGAGACGTGGTCGCCGGCGAACGCGCCCAGCGCGGCCACCGCGACCACCAGCGGCAGGTCGGGCTGGCCGGTGGCGGCGAACACCCCGGCGGTGATCACGGCGGTCTCGCTCGGCACCACCGGGAAGAAGCCGTCGACCACCGCGACGGCGAACAGCGCCAGGTAGACCCAGGGCGAGGACATGGTCTGGTGGAGCAGGTCGAGCACGGAATCCATGGCCCGATGCTGGTCGTGCCGCCCGTCCCCGCCATCTGCCGTCGGTCGACCGGCGGCGGTCACTTTCGTCGCGTCGTACCCCGACGGCCGTCAGGGTCGGCCCCCAACCCTCCCGGAGGTACGTCCCGGCGCGCGCCCGCGCGGCCTAGGCTCGCCGGGTGACCACCCGCGCCGCCCTGCTGCGGCGGGCCGAGCGGCACACGCCGCTCCTGCTCGCCGCGCTGGTGGCCGCCAGCACCTGGGCGTCGGCCACCGGCGCCCTGGGCGTCCGCTCGCCGCTGCCCCGCCTGCTGGTTCTGCTCGTGGCGCTGGTCTCGGGCGCCGCCGCCGTCGCGGCCCGCCGCTGGCCGCTGGTCGCCGCGGCGGCGGTCGGCTGGCTCGTCCTGGCCGCCTCCCCGGCCGCCGTCCTGGCCTCCTGGCGGGCGGGGGTCGCGCTGCGCGGCCGGCGCCTCGCCGCGTACCTGCTCGGTGCGGGAGTCGTCGCCCTGCTCGGGGTGGCCGTCGGCGTCGCGGTCGGCGGTGAGCGCCGGCTGACCACCGCCACCGGCGCCAACGCCGCGGTGCTCTTCGCCTGGGTGGTGGTCTTCCCGCTGGTCGCCGGCCTGTGGATCGGCGCCCGGCGGGACACCCTGGCCGCCCTGCGGGACCGCGCCGAGCGGCTGGAACGCGAGCAGGAGGCGCACGCCGACCGGGTGCGGGCCGAGGAGCGGGCCCGGATCGCCCGGGAGATGCACGACGTGGTGGCGCACCGGGTCTCGCTCATGGTGGTGCATGCCGGGGCGCTGGAGGTGACCGCCGCCGACCCGGCCACCGTCGAGGCGGCCACCCTGATCCGCTCCACCGGCCGGGCGGCCCTGACCGACCTGCGTGCGGTGCTCGGCGTGCTGCGCCAGCGGGCCGGCGACGGCAGCCCGCTTCCGCCCACGGGGCTGGACGCGGTCGACGAACTGGTCCGGGAGTCCCGGGCGGCCGGCCTGCGGGTGAACCGGCGGGACGAGGGGCCGCCCGGGCCGGTGCCCGGCGCGGTGGCCCGCACCGTGCACCGCGTGGTCCAGGAAGGGCTGACCAACGTGCGCAAGCACGCCTCGGACGCGGAGGTCACCGTCCACCTGCGGCACCTGCCCGACGGGATCGAGGTCGCCGTCCGCAACGGCCCGCCCACCCGGCCCGGCCCCGCCCTGCCCGGTGCCGGGCTCGGCCTGGTCGGGCTGCGCGAGCGGGTCGAGCTGGTCGGCGGGCGGCTGTCGGCCGGCCCGACCTCCGACGGCGGGTTCCTGCTGCGGGCGCTGGTACCGGTGGCGGACCGGCCATGATCCGTACCCTGATCGCCGACGACGAGCAACTGGTCCGCGCCGGCCTGCGGCTGATCCTGGAGGCCGCGCCGGACATCGTGGTGGTCGGCGAGGCGGCCGACGGGGCCGAGGCGCTGGTCGCCGCCGTCCGGCTGCGGCCTGACGTGGTGCTGCTGGACGTCCGCATGCCCGGCGCCGACGGGCTGACCGCCGCGCCCCGGATCGTCGCCGAGGGGCCGAAGGTCGTCATGCTCACCACGTTCGACCGGGACGAGTACGTGCACGCCGCGCTGCGCGCCGGCGCGGTCGGCTTCCTGCTCAAGGACACCCCGCCCCGGGAACTCGCGGCCGCCGTGCGGACCGTCGCGGCCGGCAACGCCATGCTCGCCCCGACGGTGACCCGGCGGCTGATCAGCTCGTTCGCCGACCGCGGCCCGGCCCGGCGGGAAGCCGCCCGGCAGCGGCTGGCCCGGCTCACCGACCGGGAGGCGGCGATCGTCCGGGAGGTGGCCCGGGGCGACGCGAACGCCGAGGTGGCCCGCCGGCTCGGCGCGAGCGAGGCGACCGTGAAGACGTACGTCAGCCGGGCGCTGGCCAAGCTCGGCGTGGCCAACCGGGTCCAGCTCGCCATCCTGGTCCACGACGCCGACCTGCTGGAGGAGTGAGAACCCGGGTCAGCGGCGCGCGGTGGCCCGGGCGCGAGCGCGGCGGCGGGCCCAGCGCGCGGCCTCGAAGAGGCCGGTGACCGCCACGGAGATGCCCACGCCGGCGAGCAGGCCCTGGGTCGGATTGTGCGCGAATGCCAGCCCGCCGAAGTAGCCGAGCAGCCCGCAGTAGATTCCCCAGCTGCCGCAGGCCAGCGCGTCGTACATGAGGAAGGAACGGGCCGGGTAGCGGACCGCGCCCATGGTCAGGGTGACGGCGGTCCGGCCGCCGGGCACGTACCGGGCGGTGGTCAGGATGATCCCGCCCCGCCGGTCGAGCGCGCGGTGGGCCCACTCGGAACCCGCCCGGCGCCGGCTGCCGGCGGGCAGCCGGGCCAGCCGCTGCGCGCCGCCGCCGCGCCCGATGGCGTACGAGACGTGGTCGCCGAGAAGCGCGCCGAACGCGGCGGCCACGATCACCCCGACCAGGTGCGGCTCCCCGCCGGCCGCGAAGACCCCGGCGGTGATCGCCACGGTCTCGCCCGGCACCGCCGGGAAGAACGCGTCGACCGCGGTGACCGCGATGATCACCAGGTACACCCACGGCGAGGTCGCCGTCTGGCGCAGCAGGTCGAGCAGGTCCTCCATGCCCCCATGCTCGGTGCTGCGGTGTCAGCGGGGAGCGGAAACGGCGCCCGCGAGGGCGGGGGCCTTGTCCTCGGCGGTCGGGCCGTGCGAGGTGAGCAGCACCGGCGCGCCCAGCTCGGCCGCCACGGCGGCCGGCCAGTCGGTGGGCGCCTCGTCGAGGACCGGGCGGGCCCGGAGCAGCCGCGCGGTGAGCGCGGCCTGGCGGTCCAGGTCGCCGGCCGGGCCGGGGGTGAGCCGGTCGACGGTGTCGTAGCGGCGGCAGATCCGCAGGCCCGGACCGGCCAGGTCGAGGTGGGTGAGGACCAGCCCGTCCACCCCGCCCGCCACGGCCAGCGCGTAGCGGTGGGCGACCGCGTCGAAGTGGCCGAACCGGAACCGGCCCTGCCAGGGGTTGGTCGGGTTGCGTGGATCGTCGAACGGCAGCGCCGGGTCCTCGGTGACCAGCGGCCCGGGGCCGTGCCGGGTGGTGGTCACCCGCAGCACGCCGAGCCGCTGCGCGGTGCCGGCCAGCCCGGCCTCGGCGAGCAGCGTCTCGGCGTTGGCGAAGGTGGTGGTGCTCCACGTGGTGTACGGGTGGAAGCCGTGCCACTCGTCCAGCAGCACCCCCTGCGCACCCTCGAAGACGCAGGTCCCGGCCCGCAGCGCCCCGGACAGCCAGGCCCGGTCGACGATCGCCACCCGGTCGGCGAAGCCGGCGTACGCGGGCAGGCAGTCCTCGACCGGCGGGGCGTCCAGCGGGCCCAGTTCGGCGGTGAGCCGGTCCCGCAGCGCGGTGAGGCGGCGGCGCAGCACCGCCGGGTGGTGGCAGTCCGCCACCCGGGGCGCCTCGTCGGGGTGGGCGAGGCCGTACGCGACGGCCTCGCCCACCCCCAGCCCGCAGGAGCCGTGCCGGTCGGCTCCCCGGGCGATCTCCCGCGCCCGGTTGGCGGCCCGGTGGTACGGGGTGGCCAGCAGCGCCTCCCCGTCCACGGTCAGCCGGTCGAGCGCGTCGGGCACCCCGACCGCCGTGAGGTGGTCGGCCTCGGCGGCCAGCGCCAGCGGGTCCACCACCACGTGCCGCGACAGGTGCGTCCGGACCCCGGGGCGGAACGTCCCGGCGCCGAACTGCGCGAACGTGTGGTGTCGTCCGTCGCGCAGCACGACGTTGTGCGCCGCCTGCGCGCCCCCGTTGAACCGGACCACCGTGTGCACCGGCCGGCTCGCGCAGAGCCAGTCGACGACGGTGCCCTTGCCGGCGTCGCCGTAGCCGAGGTCGATCACCATCACGTGCCTCACAGCCGGGTGACCCCGCTGCCGTCGGTCGGGGCGAACGGCAGCGTGTCCACCGCGCGCCGGCCGCCGCCCAGCGGGGCGAGCGCCCTGGAGACGGTCCGGCCGGCCGTGGAGCCGGCCCGGTCCAGGTCGCGCAGCCCGGCGTCCAGGTCGATGGCCTGCTCGCCGAGGCCGACGGTGAGCGCGATGGTCTCGCAGACCGCGTCCAGGTCGTCCAGCTCGACCGCGTGCTGCCCGAGCAGGTCGCGCCAGAAGTCGAGCACCGTGCGGTTGCCCGCGTACGCGCTGCCGGCCGGGAGCAGGTAGTAGGTGTCCCAGCGGCGGGTCACCTCGTCGACGATCTGCCGCAGCGGCACGTCCTCGCGCAGGTCGTCGCCGATCAGCCGGGCCACCTGCCGCCGATCCACCCGGGGGTAGGCCAGCTCGTCGCCGATCAGGAACAGGTAGCCGCGCCGGCCCCGCTTCGACCAGCTGTCGGTGACCGTGTGCCGGGCCATGAAGTACATGGCCAGCTCGTACGACTCGGTCATCTGGCCACCGCCGCCGCCCTCCAGCACGATCCGGCCGAGGTCGTCGTCCATCCGGTTGTCGGACTCGAACTGGCCGATCTGCAACGGCACCCGGTCGCAGGTGGCGTCGCCGATCGCGCCGAACATGACCTGCGGGTCGCGGGCGTAACCCTGGCGGAGCAGCAGGCCGAGCAGCTGCGGCAGCTTGCTCTGGAGCACCCGGGGGACGTGCCCCATCGAGCCCGTCACGTCGAAGAGCACCGCGATGGGCGTCGATTGCGGGTGCTCGTCGGAGTCACGGCTCTCCCGGGCCGCGCCGCGGGGATCGAGCGCGGGGTGCACGGTCCGCGCCCCGCTGTCGCTGTAGGAGAATGCGCTTGCGCCGGTGGCCCGCCGGTAGCGGTCGGCGGCGTCGTACACGTCGGTGGACCAGATTCCGCTGCCCATGGCAGCCTCCCTAGGGATTGAGGGTGAAGGGTCGGAAGGTGCGGGGTCCGAAGAGGCGGTCCAGCACCTCGTCCAGTTCGCCGAGCAGCCGCCAGGCGTCGTCGGGACGCGCGGCCAGCTTCGGGCGCCGGCAGCCGGCCGCGAAGGCGCGCAGCTCGCGCGGGGCCCGGTCGGCCATCAGCCAGGTCATGCAGCCCGCGGCCATGGCCAGGTCGGTGCCCGGGCCGGCGGAGCGCCGGGCGGTCACCTCGGCCGGGTACCAGGCCTCGTGGCCGGGCACCAGCGCCGGGACGGCGCCCTCGCCGACCACCGCGAAGCACCAGTCGACCAGGACCACGCCGTGCGCGTCCGGCTCGATCAGCACGTGCCGGGGAAGCACCGCGCCGTGCACCACCCCGGCCCGGTGGGCCAGGCCGAGGGCGACCAGCAGCCGCCGCCACATCCAGGCCGCGTCGCGCGGGTCCAGCCCGTCCGGGTACGCCCGCCGCACCTCGTCCAGGCTGTGCAGCCCCGGTGCCGTGGCCACCACGTTGACCAGCCGTTCGGCGCCGGTCGCCGGGTCCCGGGCCGGCAGGTGGTCGATGAGCCGGGGCACGTAGGGCAGGTGGCGCGGATCGCCCCGCTCGGCGATCAGCCGCAGGGCGCGTGCCTCGCGGGCCATCAGGTCGTTGTCGGCCGGGTCGCGGGGGAGCTTGAGCAACCGGTCCGCTCCGGCGTCGTGGAGGTCGGCCACGTCCCCGCGGTAGGCGAGTCGGCCGAGCGGGTAGCCCCGCAGGTTGCCGAGGCGGCCACCACGGCCGGCCCGCCAGCGGGCGGTGACCTCGCTGAGCGCGTCGCTCGCGGCGGCGCATACCCCCGGGTCGACCGCGCCGAGCCGGTCGGGGTGCAGGGCCGTGACCAGCTCGCGGTAGCGGCGGGCCGGCGCGTCGGTGCCGAACAGGTCGGCGTCGCCGCGCGCGGCGCTGACCAGCCGGATGGCCTCCTCGGTCCTCACCGCACCGTCTCCTCCCGGGCGGGGCGCAGCAGCGCCGGGTGGAGCAGCCGGGCGTCGCCGGCGCGGTAGAGCTTGGCCCGGGGCCCGCCGCGCGCCCCGCCGCGTTCGGTGCTGGCGCCGGTGCTCTCCACGAAGCCGGGCACGGAGAGCACCTTCCGGTGGAAGTTGCCGGCGTGCAGCGGGTGCCCCCAGACCGTCTCGAAGACGGCGCGCAGCTCGGTGATGGTGAACTCGGGTTCCAGGAAGCGGGTGGCCAGCGGGGTGTACTCCAGCTTGGAGCGGGCCCGCTCCAGCCCGTCATCGATGATCCGGCCGTGGTCGAAGGCGAGCTGCCGGCTGGTCAGCGCGGTCACCGGCAGCCAGATCGCGTCGTCGGCGTCGGTGTCGGCCACCGGGTCGGGCAGGTCGGGGGCGAAGGCCAGGTGGGCGACCGAGACGACCCGCAGCCGGGGGTCGCGGTCGGGCCCGCCGTAGGTGGCGAGCTGCTCCAGGTGGACCCGGCGCAGCCGCTCGCCGCCGAGGCCGGTCTCCTCGGCCAGCTCGCGGCGGGCGCCGGCGGCCAGGTCCTCGTCGGGACGGACGAAACCGCCGGGGAGCGCCCAGTGCCCCGCGTAGGGCGGGGCGGCCCGGCGGATCAGCAGCAGGTGCAGCGCGCCGTCGCGGATGGTCAGCGCGACCACGTCGACGGTGACGGCGACCGCCGGGTAGTCCCGGGGGTCGTACGCGGCGAGGAAGTCCTGCTCGTTCACGGCGTTCCGTCTCTCTCCTTCTGAGAATAACTCAATCTGAGAACAACTTAGCGCATGAAAGAGGGGACGCCAAGCCCCTCTTTTCTCAGCGGACGGTGCCCACCAGGTGCGGTCGGCCCTGCCGCGCGTCGTGCAGCGCGAAATCCCAGGCCGCACCGGAGGCGGTGGCGCTGGAGGCCACCGTGGACGGCAGCGGCACCGGCAGTTTGAACGCCACCTCCACCGTGTACGACTCCGGCAGCCGGCTCTCCAGCGCGGCCAGGCAGCGGGCCTTGCTCCACATGCCGTGGGCGATCGGGCGCCGGAAGCCGAACAGCCGCGCGCCCAGCCTCGAGGTGTGGATCGGGTTGTGGTCGCCGGAGACCCGGGCGTAGTCGGTCCCCACCCGTGGGGTCACCCGCCAGTGCGCCGAAGCGGCCGGCGGGGTCGGGCGGTCACCCGGGTCGCGCCGCGGGCCGCCGCCCGCCGTGCGCTCCCGCCCGAGGTACGTCGAGACGCCCCGCCACACCTCCGCGCCGCCGACCGAGCCGATCAGCACCACGTCGACCTGCCGGCCCCGCTCATGCGGGCGCAGGTTCTCGGCGTACGTGTGGAAGTCCACCGTCTCGCCGGCCTCGACCGGCCGGTGCACGGTGATCCGGTTCGCCACGTGCACCACGCCGGTCAGCGGGATGGGGAACTCCGGCGCGGTCATCAGCCGCAGCGACAGCGGAAAGCCCAGCACGTGCAGGTACGTCGCCGGCAGCCGGTCGGCCAGCCGGAACCCGCAGACCCGGTCGTAGTCGGCCAGGTGGGCCGGGTCGACCGTCACCCCGGTGACGCCCAGCTCCACCGCGGGCACGTCCTGCTGGCGCCGGCCGCCCATGCCGGGCAGCGCCCCCAGCAGGGCCCGCCGGTAGAGCGCCCCCGCCGCCGGCAGCCGCGGCAGGTCGAGGCGGACGCGCCCGGCCGGTTCGGTCGGCTCCGGAGCGGTCAGGGTGGCCGCGCCGCCCGACGTGGCCGCCGCGGCCGCGCGGGACGGGTCGCGGGTCCGGTCGTCGGCCAACGCGGACAGGTCCTGGGTGCGGTCGTCCGCCAGCGCGGACAGATCCCGGGTGCGGTCGCCGGCCAACGCGGACAGGTCCTGGGTGTGGTCGTCCGCCAGCGCGGACAGGTCCTGGGTCGCCTCGACCGACGGCTCCGGGGCGCCGCGCGCGGCGAGCGCCGCGCGGGCCGAGGTGAGGTCCTGGGTCGGACCGTCGATCAGCTCGTGCACCGACAGCTCCTCGGCCGGCTCCTCCGGCCGCTGCTTCCGCCGCGCCATCACGCCCCCAGCAGGCTCTGGCCGCAGACCCGGACCACGTTGCCGCTGACCGCGCCGCTCGCCGGCCAGGACAGCCAGCCGATCGTCTCGGCCACGTCCACCGGCAGGCCGCCCTGGGCGAGGCTGTTCATCCGCCGGCCCGCCTCGCGGATCATCAGCGGGATCCGGGCGGTCAGCCGGGTCTCGATGAACCCGGGCGCGACCGCGTTGAGGCTGATGCCCCGCTCGCGCAGCACCGGGGCGAGGGAGTCGACCAGGCCGATCACCCCCGCCTTGCTGGTCGCGTAGTTGGTCTGGCCCCGGTTGCCGGCGATGCCGGCGATCGAGGAGACCGAGACGATCCGGCCGCCGGCCGGGATGAGGTCGCGCTCCAGCAGCACGTCGTTGATCCGCTCCTGACTGGAGAGGTTCACGTCGATCACCGAGTCCCAGCGGTCGGCGTCCATCCGGCCGAGCGTCTTGTCCCGGGTGATGCCCGCGTTGTGCACCACCACGTCGACCCGGCCGTGCCGGCTCGCCAGGTGCTCGGCCAGCCGGGTCGGGGCGTCCGGCGCGGTCAGGTCGAGCTGCAGGGCGCTGCCGCCGACCTCGTTGGCGACGGTGGCCAGTTCGTCCCCGGCGGCCGGGATGTCCAGCGCGACGATCGTGGCGCCGTCCCGGGCGAGCACCCGGGCCAGGGCCGCGCCGATGCCCCGGGCGGCCCCGGTGACCAGGACGACCTGACCGTCCAACGGCCGGTCCCAGTCGGCCGGCGCGGCGGCGGTCCCGCCGCCGACCCGGATCACCTGGCCGGAGACGTAGGCGGACCGGCCGCTGAGCAGGAAGCGCAGGGTGGACTCGAGGCTGACCGGGGTGCCGGCGTCGCCGTCCCTCGTGACGTACACGAGCTGGGCCGTCACGCCCCGGCCGAACTCCTTGCCGATGCTGCGGGTCAGCCCCTCCAGCGCGCGCTGGGCGGTCGCCTCCCGGGGCGAGCCGCACTCGGCCGGCGGGGTGGCCAGCACGATCACCCGGCCGCTGGGCAGCACCGCCCGGGCCTGCGGGTGGAAGAAGTCGTAGAGCTGGCGCAGCCCGGTGGAGTCGGTGATGCCGCTGGCGTCGTACACCAGGGCGGCGAAGCGGGTGGTGGCGTCGGTGGTGGCGGCCGGGTCGGCCAGCTCGACCCCGGCGGCGGTCAGCGTCTTGCCCACCGGCTCGGCGAGCCGGCCGCCGGTCGACGAGCCGAGCAGGACCGGCCCGGGAACGAGCGGGTCGCCCGGCGTGTGCCGGCGGAGGCGAGGCGGGTCGGGCAGCCCGAGGCGCTTGACCAGCGCCCGGCCGGCCCCCGTCTGGACGAAGCTCGCGTACCTGTCGGTCATAGGCGTAGCCTACTGGCCAGTAGGGTTCGGGCAACAGCTTGAGGAGGCCGATCGTGCAGAGTGTCCGGCGGGTCGCGGTGATCGGCGGCAACCGCATCCCCTTCGCCCGGTCCAACTCCCGCTACGCGCACGCGTCCAACGCGGACATGCTCGGTGCGGCGCTGGACGGGCTGGTCGCCCGGTTCGGGCTGGCCGGGCAGCGGGTCGGCGAGGTCGTGGCCGGCGCCGTGCTGAAGCACTCCCGGGACTTCAACCTCACCCGCGAGGTGGTGCTCGGCTCCCGGCTCGACCCGCACACCCCGGCGTACGACATCCAGCAGGCCTGCGGCACCGGGCTGGAGGCCGCCATCCTGGTCGCCAACAAGATCGCCCTCGGGCAGATCGAGGTCGGCATCGCCGGCGGCGTCGACACCACCTCCGACGCGCCGTTGGCGGTCAACGAGGACCTGCGCCGGACCCTGATCCAGCTCAACTCCGCCCGGACCCTCGGCGAGCGGCTGAAGCTCGCCGCCAAGCTCCGCCCGCTCCAGCCGTTCAAGCCGGAGATCCCGCGCAACGCCGAACCCCGGACCGGGCTGTCGATGGGCGAGCACGCCGCGAAGACCGCGCTGCGCTGGAACGTCGAGGGGCAGGCCCAGGACGAGTTGGCGCTCCGCTCGCACCAGCGGCTCGCCGCCGCGTACGAGAAGGGGTTCTTCGACGACCTGATGACCCCCTACCTGGGGCTCACCCGCGACCAGAATCTCCGCCCGGACACCACCCTGGAGAAGCTCGGCTCGCTCAAGCCGGTCTTCGGCGCCAAGGGCCCGGACGCCGGGCAGGCCACCATGACCGCCGGCAACTCCTCGCCGCTCACCGACGGCGCGTCGACCGTGCTGCTGGCGTCGGAGGAGTGGGCGCGCGAGCACCACCTGCCGGTGCTGGCCTGGTTCTCCTGGTCCGAGACGGCGGCGGTCGACTTCGTGCACGGCGACGAGGGACTGCTGATGGCCCCCGCGTACGCGGTGCCCCGGATGCTGGCCCGCGCCGGGCTTACCCTCCAGGACTTCGACTACTACGAGATCCACGAGGCGTTCGCCTCGCAGGTGCTGGCCACCCTGGCCGCCTGGGAGTCGCCGGAGTTCTGCAAGGAGCGGCTCGGCCTGGACGCGCCGCTCGGTTCGATCGACCGCGAGCGGCTCAACGTCAACGGCTCCTCGCTGGCCGCCGGGCACCCGTTCGCGGCCACCGGCGGCCGGATCGTGGCGACCCTGGCCAAGCTCCTCGACCAGAAGGGGAGCGGGCGAGGGCTCATCTCCATCTGCGCGGCGGGCGGGCAGGGCGTGACGGCAATCCTGGAGCGCTGACCCCGAACAACCGACGCCCGCCCGGTTCGTGCCGGGCGGGCGTCGCTGGTCGTGCGGTGGGTCAGCTGCCGAGGGTGAACTTCTCCCACGGGCCGATCGCGGTGCGGTTGGCGATGAGCGGCTTCGCGCCGCCGCTCTCAGCAGTGACGTAGCGGCTGTTGACCGCTGCCTTGAGGCTGACCGTGCCGTCGGTGTTGCGGATCAGGGTGAACTTCTCCCAGGCGCCGACCGAGGTGCGGTTGGCGATCAGCGGCTTGGTGCCGGTGCCGTCCGCGCAGACGAAGAGGTTGTTCGCCCGGGCGAAGATGCCGATCTGACCGTTGCCGAGGTCGACCAGGTCGAACCGCTGCCCCGTCCCGACGCTGGTGCTGTTCGCGATCAGCGGCGTGGCGCCGGCGCTGTCCGCGGTGACGAAGCGGCTGTTCGCGCCGGCCTTGAGCGACCGGCCGGCATCCGTGGCGATCACCCGGTAGAACTTCTCCGCGGTGCCGATCGTGGTCGCCTGCGGCATCAGATGGAACGAGTAGGTGGAAGCGGCGCCCAGGTAGCGGTAGGTCGCCAGCGACTTGATGCTGACGCTGCCGTCGGTGTTCCGGACCACGGTGAACTTCTCGGGATCGCCGACCTTGAGGCTCGCCGTGGTCACGCCCGCACCGATGGTTGCAGCGGCGACGTACCGCCCGGTGGCCCGGGACACGATGGCGACGGCGCCGGAGCCGGCGTCCGCCAGGTCGAACTGCCCGGCCGCGGTCAGGCCCAACTGGTTCGCCTGGAGGCTCGGCCCGGTGGAGGACGGGGCGACGTACCGGAGGTTGCTGACCGCGAGCAGGCCGACCGTGGCGGTCCGGCGGAGGACGCTGACGAAATCCGTCCGGGTTCCCGACCTGCCGTCGGTGCCGATGACCTTGGTAGAGATCGTGTACTCGCCCGGATTGGCGTAGCGGTGCGAGACGACCGGCGAGGTCTGGGTGACGGTCGTGCCGTCGCCGAAGCTGAACTGGTACGACGTGATCGGGGGGTAGGTGCCGGGCTCGGACGCGGACGCGTCCACCGTCACGGAGCTCGCGGTGAGGTCCAGCCGGACGTCGGTGCGGGCGACCGGGCTGCGGATCGTCTCGACGGCGCCCCGGTCGGCGTACGTCACGGGGCCGGCGCCGGTGTTCGGTACCGCCGGGTCGTCGATCCGCTCCCTGCCGATCCGGTCGAGCGGCTGGTAGCCGGGGGCCGTCGAGTTCGCCGAGTCGAAGGCGTCCCGGACGTTCGCCGTCTCCCGGTCGTGCGCGGCCTGACCCGAGGCGGTGCGGAACGCGGGCAGGCTCATCCGCGTGCCGTTCCAGGCGTAGATCCTCGGCGAAGCGGACTCGTAGTGATCGGCGTTGTTGTAGTCGACCACGACGTCCCGGACCGCGTCGCCGTACACGCCCAGCTCCACGCCGGTGCCGCTGGAGCAGCTTCCCGGGCCGACGGCGCCGTTCGTGGTCAGGACGTTGTTCTGTACGGAGACCCCGGTGGAGGCCCCGTCGACCCGGATACCGTCGAGGCAGCGCTCCCGAACGGTGTTGTTGGTGATCGCCGTGCCGGTCGCGCCGCGGTTGTGGATGCCGTGACCGGGCCCTCCGTCGATCTGGTTGTTGACCACCAGCGCGCCGGACGCGCCGGGCTCGACCGCGACGGCGGTGCCGGTGAAGCCGCTGACGCGGTTGCCGAGGACGGTGTTGCGGGAGCCGGCGACCTGGATGCCCACGCTCTGGTCCTCGGTGCTGCTGGCGCTGCTCGTCACGTCGGTGTCCCAGACGTACACGTCGGTGCTGGCAGCGTCCATGGCGAGCCCGTTGGCGCGCCCCCGCACGGTGACGGTGAACTGCTTCAGAGCCGACGAGGTGACGCCGGCCAGCCGTACGGCGGGTGCCGTCGCGCCGTCCGCCATCGCGTAGCCCCCGCCCTGGACCTGGATGCCCGAGGAGTTGCGGATGTCGAGGGCGGGCAGGTCACCGCCCCCGTTGGCGCGAAGGTTCTGGAGCGTGACGTCGTGCTGGCCGTCGATGACGAAGCCGGCGTCCGGACCGATGAGGACCGCGCTGGCGCTGGCGAAGAAGACGATCGGCATGGACTCGGTGCCGGAACTGGTGATGGTGACCCGCTCGCGGTAGTTGCCGGCGCCGACGTCGACCCACTGCCCGTCGGTGACCGCGGCGGCGGCCGCCCCGATCGTGCAGAACGGCTGCGCCTGCGTGCCGGGGCCCTGATCCGAACAGGCGCTGGAGAGCTGCCTGACGTAGAGGGTCTCCCCCTCTGCCGCGTGCGCCGGCGCCGAGGTGGCCAGCAGGGTGCCGCCGGTCATCGCTAGGGCGGTGAGACCGGCGAGGGAGGATTTGCGCATGCGTGTCCTCGAGTGAGGGAAGAATGAGCCGACGGAGTCGGCGACAGTTGGATCAGATCCTGCCCCAACCTGACGGTCACCGGCCCACCCCTGCGACATATCGGACAGACTCGTCGAGGAGGACCTGGGCGGCGACCGGATCAGGGAGGTCGAGAGTGGACCGGCACCAGGTACGCGGAGCCCTGTTGGCGGCGGGACTGTCACCGGACGCCTTCGAGCTGGAGGACGTGCACGAGCACGTGCCGGTCCCGGCCGACTTCTGGTTCCTCCGCCACACCGCGGGCGGTGGCTGGGAGATCGGCCTCTACGAGCGTGGGGTGCGCGACGTTCGCGAGCACTTCGACACCGAGGAGGAAGCCTGCGCGGGGCTCTACCACGCACTCACCGGCCGCCCCGCCCCCTGAGCAACCCGAGGGGGGCCGGCTTACGTCCCTTGGCCATGAAGCGAGCAACGGGTTCCGCGGCGTGAACCGGCGCGACGAGGACGAGTTCCGCGAGTTCGTGGCCGCCCGGCTGGATCCGCTGCGCCGGACGGCGTACCTGCTCTGCCGGGACTGGCACACGGCGGACGACCTGGTGTCGATCACCGCCGGCCGGCTCTACCGGCACTGGCGGCGGGTGCGGGCGGCGGACAACGTCGACGCGTACGTCCGCGGGGTGCTGACCCACGCCTGGTTGGACGAGCGCCGGCGGCCGTGGCGTCGGGAACGCAGCAGCGACGACCTGCCCGACCAGCCGGACCCCGGAAGCGGGGAGCCGACGCTGGCCGACCGCGAGCTGCTCTGGGACCTGCTCGGCCGGCTCGCGCCACGGCGTCGGGCGGTGGTGGTGCTGCGCTTCTACTGCGACCTGTCGGTCGAGCAGACCGCGGAGATCCTCGGCGTCAGCACCGGGACGGTGAAGAGCCAGGCCGCCCGGGCGCTGGAGCACCTGCGCCTGCTCGCCGGGAACGAGATGGCCATGGAGTACGGGAGGCGAGCATGACCTACCAGCAGATCCTCGATGAAGCGATCGGCGCACCGCCGCCCCCGGCGATCGATCTCGATCAGATCATCGGGCGGGAGACGCGGCGGGCCCGGCGCCGCCGCACCGGGGCGTACGCGATGTCCGCCGCAGCCGTGCTCGCGGTCACGGTGGGCGGCGGCCTGGTCGTCACCGGCGGCCCGACCGCCACCGGCCCGGTGATCGCCGGGTCCCCTGGGACGAGCGTCGCCGAGCAGACGCCCGAGGCGCGGGTCAGGACCGCGATGCTGGCCGCGCTCGACCGCGCCGCGCCAGGGCTGCGGTGGCTGCCCGGGGGCGGGCGGGAGAACAACATGGCGGAGTGGTCGGGACCCGCCGTGGCCGAGCCGAGTTGGCCGGTCAACCGGTTCTCGCACCTGTCCGCGTCCGGGTGGATCGGCGCCGGGGTGGCGGTCCGGGGTGACGTCCGGGCCCGCCTCTCCATCGAGATCAGCAGGCCGAAGGCCGGCCAGCCGGCGGAGCCCGTGGGCTGCCGGGGACCCGAGCGGGCCTGCGGGACGTCACTCGGGCCGAACGGTGAGCGAATCAGGGTCATGGAGCTGGAGGCCCGGTACGAGGCTCCCGGCCAGCCGGTCATCCGCCCCGGCGACCGGACGGTCGACGTCTTCCGGCCGGACGGGACGCGGGTGCGCGTGGACGCTATGAGCCGTTCGGAGGAGTTCCTGCTCACCGCTGCGGAGATGACCGCCATCGCCCTGGACCCGGCGCTCTCCCTGCCCTGACGGGTCGGCCGGCTCGGGGTGACCGGAGTGCTGGTCGGCGCGTACGGGAGAATGGGGCCGTGACGATCCCGAACGTGCTCGCCAACCGCTACGCCTCGCCCGAGCTGGTCGCCCTCTGGTCGCCGGAGGAGAAGGTGCGTATGGAGCGGCGGCTCTGGCTCGCCGTGTTGAAGGCCCAGCGGGACCTCGGCGTGCCGGTGCCGGACGGGGTGGTCGAGGCGTACGAGCGGGTGGTCGACGACGTGGACCTGGCCTCGATCGCGGAGCGTGAGCGGGTCACCCGGCACGACGTGAAGGCCCGGATCGAGGAGTTCAGCGCGCTCGCCGGGCACGAGCACGTGCACAAGGGGATGACCTCCCGGGACCTCACCGAGAACGTCGAGCAGCTCCAGATCCGGGCCTCGTTGGAGCTGATCCGGGACCGGATCGTCGCCACCCTGGCCCGGCTGGCCTGGCACGCCCACGAATACTCCGGCCTGGTGATGACGGGCCGGTCGCACAACGTCGCCGCGCAGGCCACCACGCTGGGCAAGCGCTTCGCCTCCGCCGCGGAGGAGCTGCTTATCGCGTACGAGCGGCTGACCGACCTGATCGACCGCTACCCGCTGCGCGGCACCAAGGGGCCGGTGGGCACCGCCGCCGACCAGCTGGACCTCTTCGACGGCGACGCCGACCGGGTGGCCGAGCTGGAGCGCCGGGTCGCCGAGCACCTGGGCTTCGCCCGGGTGCTGGACAGCGTCGGCCAGGTCTACCCGCGCTCGCTGGACTTCGACGTGCTCTCGGCGCTGGCCCAGGTCGCCGCCGCGCCGTCGTCGCTGGCCACCACGATCCGGTTGATGGTCGGCCAGGAGCTGGTCACCGAGGGCTTCAAGCCGGGCCAGGTGGGCTCCAGCGCCATGCCGCACAAGATGAACACCCGCTCGTCGGAGCGGGTGAACGGCTTCGCGGTGATCATCCGGGGCTACCTGTCGATGGTCGGCGAGCTGGCCGGTGACCAGTGGAACGAGGGGGACGTCTCCTGCTCGGTCGTCCGCCGGGTGGCCCTGCCGGACGCCTTCTTCGCCGCCGACGGGCTGTTCCAGACGTTCCTCACCGTGCTCGACGAGTTCGGCCCGTACCCGGCGGTGATCAACCGCGAGCTGGAGCGCTTCCTGCCCTTCCTGGCCACCACCAAGATCCTCGTGGCGGCGGTGCGCCGGGGCGTCGGCCGGGAGGTCGCGCACGAGGTGATCAAGGAGCACGCGGTCGCCGTGGCGCTGGCCATGCGGGAGAAGGGCGCCCCCGAGAACGACCTCTTCGACCGCCTCGCCGCCGACGGTCGGCTGGGCCTGACCCGGGCCGAGATCGACGCCCTGGTCGCCGATCGCAACGCCTTCGTGGGCGCCGCCGGCGCCCAGGTCGACCGGGTGACCGCCCGCATCTCCGAGATCGTCCAGGCCCACCCGGAGGCCGCCGCCTACTCTCCGCCGCCCATCCTCTGACGGCAGGCCGTCAGGAGCCGGGGGTCGGGGTTTCGGCCGCGGTTCGGAGGTTGGGGGCGCTGGCCGGTTCGGCGATGCCGCCGGGGGCGGAGGCGATCTCCGGGTCGTGGGCGGTCTCGGCCGCGACCATCGGCTGGTCGGGCGGCATGACGTCGGGCATCTTGGGTACGACGATCACCGCCGTCCCGTATGCGCAGATCTCCATCCACATCTCACCGCAGTCCCGGCTGTCGAAGCGCATGCCGATCACCGCGTTCGCGCCGAGCCGCTGCGCCTCCTCGCCGAGCCGGGCCACCGAGTCCGTACGCCAGCGGGTCAGGTTGTCCGGCGCCATCGGGTCGTAGGCGCCACCGCGCAGGTTCTTGACCCCCTCGCGGTACGGGTTGCGGGTCCTCGCCATCGAGGAGACCACTTCCCCGAGGATCTGGCGGATCTCGTAGCCGGGCAGTTGATCCGTCGTCACGACCAGCACGCTTCCGATGCTGTCAGCCACCGGGCGGCCGGTTCGTGAGCCGTGTTCACCTGATCGGATGCTGCAAAACGGCGCGGCGCGGACGGTCGGGATGCCACCGACCCATCCGCGCCGCACCGGCGCTAACCGTCAGACACCGGCCACCGAGGTGATCCAGGCCCGGTTGTACGCGACACTGCCGTAGTTCTGAATGCTGGAGCCGTCGGCGGTGGAGGCCACGCCGACCTGCCGGCCGTTGTAGAACTGCGGGCCGCCCGAGTCGCCCCGCCAGGCGTTGCCGTTGATCCGGGTGCTGCGGATCGCCTGGCCACCGTAGGCGTCGGTGGCGTTGGTGCTGGTCACCTGCACGGTGGCGGTCTTGAGCTGGGGAGATGCGCCGCAGCCGCTGTAGCAGGTCATGCCCCAGCCGTAGATCGAGTTGGTGGAGCCGACCGGCGGGTTGCTGCTGGCCAGCGTCACGGCGGAGGTGCTGACCGCGCTGGAGAGCCGGAGCAGGGCCAGGTCGTAGCGGGTGTAGGAGGCGGAGACGGTGCGGGTGACCCCGCCCGAGGCGTAGTAGACGCTGCCGACCCGGACCGACATCGAGCCGCTGACACAGTGCCGGGCGGTGAGCACCCACTGGGACGCGATCACGCTGCCGGAACACGTGAAGGAGCCGTTGCTGAACACGGCGGCTGCCCACGGGGCGGACGAGACGGTGCTGCCGCCGATGATCGGCTGCGGGCCGGCCGGTGCGGCGGCGGCGCCGGAGGCGGTGGCCAGCACGCCGGCGAGGGCGGTGGTCAGCACGGCGAGCAGGGGACGGAGACGCATGTCGGGGACTCCTTCTGCGGGGGGGGCCCGGGATCGCCGGGCAGATCGTGGTGCCGCCGGGCGGGGTGGACCCAGCGGCGGGAGCCGATGAGTTCATCGACGTCGGACGATGCATGCTAAGGGTGGGCGGATGTTCGTCACAAGAGTTAAATCGAAATCAAGCGATGTTACGCACCGGTCGGGGCCGGTCCGCCGCCCCGCCTGTCGGAAACCGGTCCGACCGCCGGCGCGGTGCGGCGAAATGCCAGGTGAGAGCCCTTCCGCCCCGACCTGGCCGCCACGCCGGGCAACGAATTCGTATCGACGCCGCAACGAACGCGCATCGGCCCTCCGTCCCCGCAGGCGGTCACGCCGATCACTGCCTGACCCGGCCCCGGCCGGTTCGGGCGGGACGGTATCTGCCAGGTAGGCTGGCTCCGCTCGCCCGTTGTGGGCCGGCACCCAACTGCGTACACAGTCAGGAGTGCCCCGTGCCTCGCGTCGTCGTCGACGTCATGCTCAAGCCCGAGATCCTCGATCCTCAGGGCCAGGCCGTCGCAAACGCGCTGCCCCGGCTCGGCGTCAGCGACGTCGCCTCGGTCCGGATCGGCAGGCGGATCGAGATCGAGTTCACCGGTGAACCGGACCTGGACCGGGCCCGGGAGATCGCCGACAAGCTGCTCGCCAACCCGGTCATCGAGGACTTCACCGTCCGCCTGGTCGAGGCCGACGAGACCGCGGACGCCCGCTCGTGACCGCCCGGGTCGGTGTGGTGACGTTCCCCGGCTCGCTCGACGACGGGGACGCGGCCCGGGCCGTCCGGATCGCCGGCGCCGAACCGGTCCGGCTCTGGCACGGCGACCCGGACCTGCACGGGGTGGACGCGGTCGTCCTGCCCGGCGGCTTCTCCTACGGTGACTACCTGCGCTGCGGCGCGATCGCCCGGTTCGCCCCGGTGATGGAGACGATCGTCGACGCCGCCCGCGGCGGCCTGCCGGTGCTCGGCATCTGCAACGGCTTCCAGATCCTCTGCGAGGCCCACCTGCTGCCCGGCGCGCTCACCCGCAACCAGCACCTGCACTTCCGCAACCGGGACCAGGTCCTCCGGATCGAGGCCGTCGGCACCGCCTGGACGAACACGTTCCAGCCGGGCCAGGAGGTGCTCGTCCCGGTCAAGAACGGCGAGGGCTGCTACGTCGCCGACCCGGCGACCCTGGACCGGCTGGAGGCCGAGGGCCGCGTCGTCGCCCGTTACGTCGGCGGCAACCCCAACGGATCGCAGCGCGACATCGCCGCGATCACCAACGACGCCGGCAACGTGGTCGGCATCATGCCGCATCCCGAGCACGCGGTGGAGGAGCTCACCGGCCCCTCCCTGGACGGTCTCGGCTTCTTCACCTCGGTGCTCAAGCACCTGGTGGGAGCCCCGGCGTGACCGTACGCGGCGGCATCATCGGTCGGCTCACCCGCCGCCACGGCGGCGAGCGCAGCGAGGAGAGGTCATGACCACCCATCCGGACCCGGCCCTGCGGGAGACGCCGGGCGTGGTGCCGCAGGCCGGCCCCGCCGACGAGTGGGCCCTCGGTGTGGACACCGTGCCCCGGGCCGCCGGCACGTCCGAGGAGCTCCAGCCCTACGCCGAGCTGGGCCTCCGCGACGACGAGTACGACCGGATCCGGCACATCCTCGGCCGCCGGCCGACCCAGGCCGAGCTGGCCATGTACTCGATCATGTGGAGCGAGCACTGCTCCTACAAGTCGAGCAAGGTGCACCTGCGCCAGTTCGGCGAGAAGGCCCCGCCGAGCGACCGGCTGCTGGCCGGCATCGGCGAGAACGCCGGCGTGGTCCAGGTCTCCGACGAGCTGGCGGTGACCTTCAAGGTCGAGTCGCACAACCACCCGAGCTTCGTCGAGCCGTACCAGGGCGCGGCGACCGGCGTGGGCGGCATCGTCCGGGACATCCTCGCCATGGGCGCCCGCCCGGTGGCCGTGATGGACCCGCTGCGCTTCGGCGCGGCCGACCACCCGGACACCGCCCGGGTGCTGCCCGGCGTGGTGGCCGGCGTCGGCGGCTACGGCAACTGCCTCGGCCTGCCCAACATCGGCGGCGAGCTCGTCTTCGATCCCAGCTACCAGGGCAACCCGCTGCTCAACGCGCTCTGCCTCGGCGTGCTGCCAGTGTCCCGGCTGCAGAACAAGGCCGCAGCCGGGCCGGGCAACGTCGTGGTGCTGATGGGCGCCAAGACCGGCCGGGACGGCATCGGCGGCGTGTCGGTGCTCGCCAGCGCCACCTTCGACGAGGGCAGCGAGCAGCGCCGCCCGGCCGTTCAGGTGGGTGACCCGTTCACCGAGAAGCTGCTCATCGAGGCGTGCCTCGAGCTGTACGACGCCGAGCTGGTCGTCGGCATCCAGGACCTCGGCGGCGCCGGCCTGACCTGCGCGCTGACCGAGACGGCCGCCGCGGCCGGCACCGGCATGCGGGTCTGGCTTGAGCGGGTGCCGCTGCGCGAGCCCTCGATGGAGCCGCACGAGATCCTGGCCAGCGAGTCCCAGGAGCGGATGCTGCTGGTGGTCACGCCGGACAAGCTGGAGGCGGTGCTCAAGACCGCCGAGAAGTGGGGCGTGCTCGCCACCGCGATCGGTGAGGTCACCGCGCCGTCGCCGGACGGCCAGCCGGGCCGCCTGCTGATCACCTGGCGCGACCAGCTGGTGGTGGACGTGCCGCCGGGCTCGCTGGTCGACGACGGCCCGGTCTACGCCCGCCCGATGCGCGAGCCGGCCGACCTGATCCTGCTCCAGGCCGACCGGGCCGAGACGCTGCCCCGGCCGAGCACCCCGGAGGCGCTCCGGGAGACCCTGCTCCGCATGATCGCGTCGCCGAACCTGGCCGACAAGACCTGGGTCACCGAGCAGTACGACCGGTACGTCCTGGGCAACACCGTGCTGGCCCAGCCGGAGGACTCCGGCGTGATCCGGATCGACGAGCGGACCGGCCTCGGCGTCGCCCTCTCCGTCGACGGCAACGGCCGGTACGCGCGCCTCGACCCGTACCACGGGACGAAGCTGGCACTGGCCGAGGCGTACCGGAACGTGGCGGTGACCGGCGCCAAGCCGATCGCCGTGACCAACTGCCTCAACTTCGGCTCGCCGGAGGACCCGGGCGTGATGTGGCAGTTCGCCGAGGCCGTCCGCGGCCTGGCGGACGGCTGCCTGGAGCTGGGCATCCCGGTGACCGGCGGCAACGTCAGCTTCTACAACCAGACGGGCGCGGCGCCCATCCACCCGACCCCGGTGGTCGGCGTGCTGGGCGTGCTGGACAACGTCGCGGACCGGGTGCCGATGGGCTTCGTGCCGCGGCCGGCCGGCGACCACGACCAGCTCTTCCTGCTGGGCGAGACGCACGTCGAGCTCTCCGGCTCCGAGTGGGCCTGGGTGACCCACGAGCACCTCGGCGGCATCCCGCCGCAGGTCGACCTCGCCCGCGAGCGGCAGCTCGCCGAGCTGCTCGCCGACGCGGCCCGGGTCGGGCACCTCAGCTCCGCGCACGACCTCTCCGACGGTGGTCTCGCCCAGAGCCTGGTCGAGTCGAGCCTGCGGCGCGGGGTCGGCGCCCGGGTCGTGCTGCCGGAGCACTTCGCCGACGGCTCGATGCCTTTCGTCTTCCTGTTCAGCGAGTCCGCCGGCCGCGTGCTGGTGTCGGTGCCGCGCGGGCGCGAGAAGGCGTTCACCGCCCTCTGCGCCGAGCGCGGGGTGCCGTGGGAGTTCATCGGGGTCACCGACCCGGCCGGCGGCGCCCTGGAGGTGCACGGCCAGTTCCGGATCGGCCTCGACGAGCTGCGCGAGGCGCACACCGCCACCCTGCCGCGCCTCTTCGGCGGCGCGGAGGCGGCCCGGGTGGAGGTGGAGGCCACCCGCACCGGGACCACCACCGTCCTGCCGGCCACCGCCGAGCAGCCGGTCGACGTCGACCCGGCCGAGGTCGACGCCGAGCCGATCGCGCGGGCCGGCTCCGCCGCAGCGGAGACCGGGACCGAGGCGACCGTGCCCGCGGAGGTGACGGACGCTCCGGTGACCGACGACCCGGCGGACGAGGCTCCGGAGGCCGCAGCCACCACGACCGACGGTTCCGAGGACGGGTCCGGCCCGGACGGCTCCGCGACGGCCACCGGTGACCCGGACCAGCGCCCGGCCCCGGATCAGCGCTGAGGCCCTGGCCTTGGCGGTCTTCGCCCAGCCCGGCGCCGGTGCCCGGTTCGACTGGGGGCTGAGCGGGGCCGCGGAACTCGGCCGGGTCTGCGCCGCCCTGGTGGTGGTGGACGTGCTCTCGTTCACCACCGCCGTGGAGGTGGCGGTCAGCCGCGGCATGCGCGTGCACCCGTTCCCGTGGGGCGAGCAGGCAGCCGACTACGCCCGCCGGGTCGGCGCCGTCGCCGCGGTCGGCCGCCGGAAGACGACCCCGGAACACCCGTGGTCGCTCTCCCCGGCGGCGCTGCGGACCGCGCCGGTCGTCGCCGACCTGGTGCTGCCGTCGCCGAACGGCTCGGCCATCAGCGCCGCCGCGAGCGCCACCGGCGTGCCGGTGATCGCGGCGTGCCTTCGGAACGCGCCCGCCGTCGGGCGCTGGCTCCGGGCCCAGGGGTACGGCTCGAACGACGCCCCCGTGGGTGTGGTGGCCGCCGGTGAGCGCTGGCCGGACGGGTCGCTGCGCCCCGGTGTGGAGGACCAGCTCGGGGCGGCCAGCGTGCTGGACGCCCTCTCCGGGGTTCCGGGCGGGCTCTCCGTGGAGGCGGCCATGGCCCTGGCCGCCCTGGCCAGCACGCCCGACGTACCGGCGGCGGTCCGGGGGTGCGTCTCCGGCCGGGAACTCGTCGAGGGCGGCTTCGCCGAGGACGTGGAGGTCGCCGTCGAGGTCGGCGTCTCCGACGTGGTGCCGGTGCTGCGCCACGGCTACTTCGCCGCAGCCTGAAACCGCTGACAACCCTCGCGCGATGTCGCCGGGCAGCCCCATGCCCGCTCCTACGCGAAGTGGCCGCCCGGCTCAGCGGGCGGCCACTCGGTCGTGCTCTGGGGCGCTCGCGCCCCGGCGGTCAGTCGTCCAGCCAGTCCAGGCGGCGACCGCCGCGCTCCTGCGGGGCGTCCGGTCGGGCCCGGCCGGCCTCGGCCGGGTCGGCGTAGTAGCCGCCCTGGTCGTGGCCCTGCTTGTCATAGCCACCGCCGCGCTGCTGGGGCGGCTGCTGCTCCTGGCCGTAGCCGCCCTGCTGGCCGTAGCCGCCCTGCTGGGGCTGGCCGTAACCGTCGCCGCCGCCGTAGCCGCCGCGCTGGTCGTAACCGTCGTAGCCGCCCCGCTGGCCGCCGTCGTAGCCACCCTGCTGGCCGGCGTCGTAGCCGCCCGGGCGGCTGTCATAGCCACCGGTCTGGCCGCTGTCGTAGCCAGCGGCCGGTCCGCTGTCGTAGCCGCCGCTCGGTCCGCCGTCGTAGCCGCCGCTCGGTCCGCCGTCGTAGCCGCCCGCGGGAGCGTTGTCGTAGCCACCGGCCGGAGCGCCGTAGCCGCCACCGGGGCCGTAGCCGTTGCCGGCCGGCTCCGGGCCGCGGCCGTACTGGGCCTGGCCGGGCTGGTCGTAGCCCCGTCCCTGGTCCGGCTGGTAGGTGCTGGTCGGGTACGGGTCGGCGGGCGGCGCGTACTGGGTGCTGTCACCGGTGTAGCGGCCGGTGGGCTCGTCGTAGCGCTCGTTGCCGTAGCCGCCGGGCTGGGCGGGCGGGTAGCCGGCGGCGCCGGCGCCGTAGTCCCGGCTGCCGTAGCCGCCACCCGAGGACGGCGCCGTGCCGTAGCCGCCACCCGACGAGGGGGCATTGCCGTAGCCGTTGTTGCCGCCGTAGCCGCCCTGACCGGGAGCCTCGTCGCCGTAGCCGTTGCCGGCCCAGCCGGCCTGGCCGGCCGCGGCGCCGTACCCGGGTCCGGGGGGCGCGCCGTACGGGTCCGGCGGGACGTCGTCCACGACCGGGCGGTGCATCATCGTCGGCGCGTCGCTGAGCGAGGTGCCGCCGATCATGGTCGGCGCCGCTCCGGCGCCCATGCCGTTCACCACCCGGGTCTGGTCGTCGGCGCCCCGGTAGGCGCCCCGGGCACCCGGCACCGCGCCGGCCGCCCCGACCGGGCCACCTGGGCCACCGGGGCCGACCGGCCCGTTCGGGTCGTCCCCGTCGCCGTCCTCGTTCTTGCGGCGCATGTAGAGCAGCACGATGGTGCCCACACCGACGGCGACGAAGAGGCCGCCGAGGAGGATCAGCAGCCAGGAACCGAAGCCACCCGAGTCCTCGTTGGCGGCCGGCTGCTGGGCGGCGGGCGCCTCGGTGGCCGGCTCGTCCGTCGCCTCGTCGGTTGCCTCGTCGCTGGGCAGGGGCTCCTCACTGGCCGACGGGCTGGGGCTCGGGCTGGCCTCGACCTTGATCGGCACGCTGATCCGGAGCCCGGTCAGGGCCTGGCCGGCGCTGGCATTGATCGACTTGGTGCCGGGGGTGCTGCCGTCCTTGGAGGCGCCCAGGTCGATCCGGCCCGGCGCGATGGGATCCGAGGCGGAGCCCGTGAACTTGAAGTTGCCGCTGCCGTCCGTGTTGGTCTGGCGCTGCTTGTTCTGGCTGTCCCGAAGCATGACGAGGGCACCCGCGATGGGCTCGCCGTTGTCGGAGATGACCACCTTGCCGGAGACCGACTTGACCGTCTGCGGGGTAGGAGGAGCCTTGGCGACCAGGGTCACCATCACCGTGGCCGACTCGTCCTGCTTGTTCGGCCCGTTGGAATCCGTCGCCTTGATCGTGATCGTGGCGGAGCTGTTCGGCGCGTCGGAGGCAGCCCGGAAGGTGGCGTCGAAGGTGCCGTTCTGGTTGACCCGGCCACGCGAACAGCCGTCGACGCAGTTGAGCTTCGGGTTGCTGGAGGTGACCGACACGTCCGCACTGGCCAGCGGGTCGGTGAAGTTGAGGTTGTAGGTCACCTTGACGGAGCCGCCGGCCTCCACCGAGTTCGGCGAGGCGGACACGTTGCTGATGCTGGGAGCCGCCAGGGCGGGTGTGGCGGGGACGGCGAGCAGCGCGCCGAAGACCAGCGCTACGACCACACCGGCCCGCTGCTTCCAGGCACGTCGGTGTGTTGACACGTCCACCGCCTTCCGGGTCTGATCTCCCGCCGGCCGGTCCGGCCGGGTGATCACTCACGGTACGAATACGCCGTCGGCAACTATGCCTTGTCTGACCGGATCATCTCTACCCAGGGCCAGCGTCGAGCGCGATGCAGCGGGGTCGTATCGTCCCGTCGTGTCCTCTCCGCACACTTATTCGGCCGCCGTGGCGGCAACGTTGACGGCGCTGGATGAGGGGCGTACGCCCGATCGGCCGGTGTTCCGGGAGGCGGTCCGTACCCTCTTGGCCGTCCTCGCGGAGCGCGCCCCCGGCCGATCGGTGGAGGTGCGGGTTCCACCCTACGGCGCGGTGCAGTGCGTGGCGGGGCCGCGACACACCCGCGGAACGCCTCCGAATGTGGTGGAAATGGACCCGCCGACCTGGTTGGCGCTGGCCACCGGCCGCCTCGGCTGGGCGGAGGCCGTCACCCAGGGTCGCGTACGCGTGTCCGGCATCCGGGCGGACCTGTCCGACCACCTTCCGCTCTAGCTGCGGCGACGGCCCCGTACGATCACGCTCTGCGGGCGAATCGTGACTGTCGGTATCGACTGCTGTTCGCGTACACTGTGAGGCGACGACGGTCCCCGGCCCACCGTGCGGAGCTTGCCCCCGACCTCCGCCAGGCCAGTCCAGACCCCAGCAAGAGGGAGCGGCAGGTGCCCCGAGGCGATGGCCGGCTGAGCCACGACCTTGACCCCCAGCGACCCGGCCCCCAGGACGCCTGCGGCGTCTTCGGCGTCTGGGCGCCGGGGGAAGAGGTCGCAAACCTGACCTACTTCGGGCTCTACGCCCTTCAGCACCGCGGCCAGGAGGCCGCGGGCATCGCGGTGAGCGACGGTTCGGGCGTGGTGGTCTACAAGGACCTCGGCCTGGTCGCCCAGGTCTTCGACGAGCCGACCCTGGCCAGCCTGCGCGGGCACGTGGCCATCGGGCACGCCCGCTACTCGACCACGGGCGGGTCGACCTGGGAGAACGCCCAGCCGACCATCCGGGCCACCAGCGCCGGCACGACGATCGCGCTGGCCCACAACGGCAACCTGGTCAACACCGCCGAGCTCCAGCGCGAGGTGGCCGAGCGGGGCGTGGACTCCGACGGCTCGACCAACGACACCTCGCTGGTCACCATGCTGCTGGCCAGCCGCCCCGACCTCTCCGTCGAGGCGGCCGCCCTGGAGGTGCTGCCCCAGCTGCGCGGCGCGTTCAGCTTCGTCTTCATGGACGAGTCGACCCTCTACGCGGCCCGCGACCCGCACGGGGTCCGCCCGCTGGTGCTCGGCCGGCTGGAGCGCGGGTGGGTGGTGGCGAGCGAGACCGCCGCGCTGGACATCGTCGGCGCGAGCGTGGTCCGCGAGGTGGAGCCGGGCGAGCTGATCGCCATCGACGAGGACGGGCTGCGGTCCAGCCGGTTCGCCGCCCCGGAGCCCAAGGGCTGCCTCTTCGAATACGTGTACATCGCCCGCCCGGACGCCACCATCGCCGGCCGGAACGTGCACTCCGCCCGGGTGCAGATCGGCCGCCAGCTCGCCAGGGAGCACCCGGTCGAGGCCGACCTGGTCATCCCGGTGCCGGAGTCCGGCACCCCGGCCGCGATCGGCTACGCCGAGGAGTCCGGCATCACCTACGGCCAGGGCCTGATGAAGAACCCGTACGTCGGGCGCACCTTCATCCAGCCCTCGCAGACCCTGCGCCAGCTCGGCATCCGGCTCAAGCTCAACCCGCTGCGGGAGAACGTCCGCGGCAAGCGCCTGGTGGTGGTGGACGACTCGATCGTCCGGGGCAACACCCAGCGGGCCATCGTGCGGATGCTGCGCGAGGCGGGGGCGCTGGAGGTCCACGTCCGGATCTCCTCGCCGCCGGTCAGGTGGCCCTGCTTCTACGGGATCGACTTCGCCACCCGGGCCGAGCTGCTGGCCAACGGGCTGGACAACGAGGGCATCCGGCGCTCGATCGGGGCCGACACGCTCGGCTACGTGTCACTCCCCGGTCTTATCGCCGCCACCGAGCAGCCGAAGACCCGCCTCTGCCGGGCCTGCTTCGACGGGGAATACCCGATCGAGCTGCCGGCCGGGAACCTGATCGGCAAGCACGTGCTCGAAGGAGTGGGCCGCCGGGTCGCCGCCGAGGCGTCCGAGCCCACCGCCGTAACCACCGCCGCGCTCGTCGCCACGCCGAGCAACCACCCGTAGCACCACCGACGCGGAGCCGGCCGCAAACCGGTCCCGCGGGAACCACAAAGGGGAGAACCGTGACGCACGTGTCCGAGCGCAGCGGCGCAGGATCCAGCCCGACGGACGCCGGCGGCGACCGCCAGCCCTGGTCGGCGGGGTCCGGCCGTACGCAGCGCAAACGCTCGGTCTCGTACGCTGACGCCGGGGTGTCGATCGAGGCGGGCGACCGCGCGGTCGAGCTGCTGAAGTCCAAGGTCCGGCAGACCCGGCGCCCGGAGGTCATGGGTGACCTGGGCGGCTTCGCCGGCCTGTTCCGGCTGGACACCAAGAAATACAAGAACCCGATCCTGGCCTCCTCCACGGACGGCGTGGGCACCAAGCTGGTGATCGCCCAGCAGCTCGACATCCACGACACGGTCGGCATCGACCTGGTCGCCATGGTGGTCGACGACCTGGTGGCCTGCGGCGCCGAGCCGCTCTTCCTGCTCGACTACATCGCCACCGGAGAGGTCGTCCCGGACAAGGTCGCCGAGATCGGCGCCGGGATCGCCGACGGCTGCCGTTACGCCGGCTGCGCCCTGCTCGGCGGCGAGACCGCCGAGCACCCGGGCGTGCTGCGCCCCGACGAGTACGACATCTCCGCCACCGGCGTGGGCGTGGTGGAGGAGAGCGACATCCTCAGCCCGGAGCGGGTCGAGGTGGGCGACGTCGTGATCGCCATGCGCTCCTCCGGCCTGCACTCCAACGGCTACTCGCTGGTCCGCCACGTGCTGCTGGGCGCCGGCCGGATGCGGCTCGACGTGGTGATCGACGACTTCGGCCGGCAGCGGACCCTCGGCGAGGAGCTGCTCACCCCGACCAAGATCTACGCGCAGGACTGCCTCAAGCTGATCGCCGAGGCCGAGGTGCGGACGCTGGCCCACGTCACCGGCGGCGGCATCCCGGGCAACCTGGTCCGGGTCCTGCCGGAGCACGTCGACGCGGTGGTCAACCGCTCCACCTGGAAGCCGCAGCCGATCTTCGACCTGATCCAGTCCAAGGGCCGGATCGAGGACCCGGAGATGGAGGCCACGTTCAACATGGGCGTCGGCATGTTCGCCGTCGTCTCCGCCGAGGACGCGGACCGCGCGCTGGCCACTCTGACCGGCCGCGGCGTCGACGCCTGGCAGGCCGGCGAGATCATCGAGGGCTCCGGCAACGTGCAGATGATCGGTCAGCACACCCGCGGGTGATCACTCTCCGGTGATCATCCGGGCACCTGATCGGGGGTTCACCCGAGTAGCCACCGCCGCCTAGCCTGAAGGTCGGTTCAGGCTAGGCGGGGGAGGGTTGATGGCTGCGCGTACGCACACCGGAATGCGGGGCATCGCCGCTGTCCCCTCGTACGTGGTGATGCAGCCCACCACGCTCTGCAACCTCGACTGCGTCTACTGCTACCTGCCGCTGCGGGCGGCCGACCGGCGGATGCCGGTGCCGGTCGCCGAGGCGGTGGCGGCCTCGGTGAACCCCTGGGCGGCCTCCGGGCGCTTCTCGGTGGTCTGGCACGGCGGGGAGCCGCTCGCGGCCGGCCGTGAGCATCTGGCCGCCCTGCTGGCCCCGTTCGGGCCGGCGGTCGAGCACCACGTCCAGACCAACGCCACGCTGATCGACGACGCCTGGTGTGCGTTCTTCGCCGAGCACGGGATCCGGGTCAGCGTCAGCGTGGACGGCCCCCGGGGCCGCAACGGCGAGCGGGTCACCCGGGGCGGCCGGCCGGCGTACGACCGGATCGTGGCCGGGGTGGCGGCGCTGCGCCAGCACGGGCTGCCGTTCTCGGCGCTGGCCGTGGTCTCCCGGCCGGAGCCGGGGCTGGCCACCGAGCTCTACGACTACTTCCTCGACCTCGGCTGCGACGTGCTGGGGATCAACATCGAGGAGACCGAGGGCGTCAACACCCGCACCAACGCCCGGGACGCGGCCGCGGTGACCGGGTTCTGGGCGGAACTGGTCGGCGCCTGGCGCCGGGATCCCCGGATCCACCTCCGCGAGGTGGAGTGGTCGCTGCGCTACGCCGGCGCCGTGCTGGCCGGCTCGGCGGAGGACCTGCTGCCGCGCCGGCTCGACCCGATCCCCACGGTCGCCCACGACGGCTCGGTGGTGGTGCTCTCCCCGGAGCTGGCCGGCTTCACCGACCCCCACTACGGCGACTTCAGCAGCGGTAACGTGCTGACCACCCCGCTGGCCGAGATTCTGGCCGGCGCGGGGCGCACCCCCTGGGTGGGCGAGTTCCTCACCGGCGTGGAGGCGTGCCGGTCGTCCTGCCCCTACTTCGGCTTCTGCGGCGGGGGCCACGCGGCCAACCGCTACTTCGAGCTGGGGCGTTTCGACGGTACGGAGACCGAGCACTGCCGCAACAGCAAGATCCGCCTACTGGAGGGAGTGTTGGAGCATGCCCGAGACCACGAGTCACCGGCAGCCTGAGCGCGTCGGAGGAGCCGACCCCGATCCGATCGCGGACCGGGTGCGGGAAGCCGCCGTCGGGTTGACCGCACTTCTCCAGGAGGCCGAGGCCGCGCGCATCCTGCGGGCGGAGGTGTCGGGCGGTGACGGGGCCAGCGCGGTGTGCGCCTGGAACCACTTCGAGAACATCCCGACGTTCTACAACTGGAACAACCGACCCCGCTGAAGGTGCACGGCCGCGATCAGGGGCCTGCCGGTCTGCCGGAGTGGCTCCGGGACGGTGGGTCCCCTGATCGTCGGTGCGCCGCGTCGGATGGCACATGCGTGAGCACGCGGGGAGTCACCGCGTGCTCAGATGCGACCGGAGGTCAGCGGGTCGGACGGACCCAGGTGTCCGGGTCGTCGTCCGCGTGATCCTCATCATCGTCGTCGACATACTCTTTGTAGTCGTCGTCGAAGTGCTGCTCAGACTTCCCACCAGCACCCGCCAACTCGCGCTGCAAGGCGGTGAGGTCGGTGTTCGGGGAGTGGTACTTCAACTCCCGGGCCACCTTCGTCTGCTTGGCCTTAGCACGGCCGCGCCCCATGGCTCGACCCCCTCGCACAGAATGCGGGGCAGCCCGAAGGCGGGCCCCGATGACGTCAGGCATCTCTCGTGGCTCTTACGGTACATGGGGATGCCACCGTTCGGCACCTCGGGTTACCGTCAACCGGCCCTGCGCGTCGCAGTGATCCGGCCGTCACAAATTGTACCCGGTAAGGAGCGGAGACCGGGACGGCCGTGACAGCGGTCAAACCGGCAGAAAGCATCCCAAAGCCCAGCTTAGCGCCGGCGCCCGAGGCGCTGCGGCCCGGGGGCGGACCGGGCGGCCCGCCCCCGGGTGACGCTCAGCGCAGGTGGATCGTGCGCAGCCGGCCGACCTCGGCCATCCGGCGCTCGGCGAGCCGGTCCGCGGCCACCGCCGGCGGGACGCCCTCGTCATCGGCGAGCCGCAGGATCTCCCGCGTGGTGTCGTAGATCCGGGTGGCCCGCAGCTTGGCGCGCTCGAAGTTGAAGCCCTCGATCTCGTCGGCGACCTGGATCACGCCACCGGCGTTCACCACGTAGTCCGGGGCGTAGAGGATGCCCCGGTCGGCGAGGACCTTCTCGATGCCCGGGTGGGCGAGCTGGTTGTTGGCCGCACCGGCGACCACCTTCGCGCGCAGCACCGGCACCGTGTCGTCGTTCAGCGCGCCGCCCAGCGCGCACGGGGCGTACACGTCGATGTCGGAGGCGACCAGCGCGGCGGTGTCGTCGACCAGGGTGACCTGCGGGTGGGTGGTGCGCACCCACTCCAGGGCCCGCGGGTTGACGTCGGTCGCCACGACCTCGGCCCCGTCCTCCAAGAGGTGGCCGGTGAGGTACTTGCCCACCTTGCCCAGGCCGGCCACGCCGACCCGCTTGCCGGCCAGCGTCGGAGCGCCCCAGACGTGCTCGGCGGCGGCCCGCATGCCCTGGAAGACGCCCCAGGCGGTGAGGACCGAGGAGTCGCCGGCGCCACCGTGCTCGACGCTGCGGCCGGTGACGTAGCTCGTCTCCCGGGCGATCACGTCCATGTCGGCCACGTAGGTGCCGACGTCGCAGGCGGTGTAGTAGCGACCGGCCAGGGACTCCACGAAGCGGCCGTAGGCGCGCAGCAGCGCCTCGCTCTTGATCTGCTCCGGGTCGCCCCAGATGACCGCCTTGCCGCCACCGAGGTCGAGGCCGGCCAGGGCGTTCTTGTACGCCATGCCCCGGGACAGGTCGAGGACGTCGGCGAGGGCCTCCTCCTCGCTGGCGTACGGGTAGAACCGGGTGCCGCCGAGGGCCGGGCCCAGCGCGGTGGAGTAGATCCCGATGATCGCCTTCAGGCCGGACTGCTTGTCCTGGCAGAACACGACCTGTTCGTGACCGGTGGATCCCGGGTCGTCGGTGCTGGCGAATACGCCCATGGCTGACTCCTGTTTCGGTGTGCGTCCTTGTGGGGCGCGGAAACCTGATGACACGCCGGCGGGATGGTGCCGGTGCTGCTGAGCCTAATATCGGGGCCCAGCCGTACTGTCGCGCACGTCACGGCGGCTCGTGACGGCGGCGGCGGACAAGTCCCGTCTCGTGGGAGGATCGCGCCGTGCCGTCGCTCTTCGCTTCATACCTGCGCGTGTACGAGCCGCTGACCGCCTTCGATCGCGACCGCCAGTCGTTCTGGCGCCGCTACGTGAAGGAGGGCCGGGCGGTCGCCCCGCTGGACGGGCCGGTCCGGCAGCGGACCGCGGTGATCGAGGCGCTGGGCGCCGGCTGGACCCGGCTGCCCGACCTGCCCGACGAGGCGTACGTCCTGGAGACCGACGACACCCTGCTGGTCTGCCCGTGGAACCTGCGGATCCGCGTCGCCGAGGCGGCGCTGAGCGCCCGCGACGGGGTGCCCTCGGTGCTGGCCGACGCGTTCGTGCCGCCGGTCCTGGCCGGCCAGGCCAAGGCGGTCGTGGAGGACTGGCGCAGCGGGGCGCGGGTGCTGGAGCACGGGGTGCCCCGGGTGCACGAGCAGATCGCCACCTGGGGTGTGCCGCTGCGCTGGTTCGTGCTCTTCGACGCGCAGGAGCGGCACCTGGTCACCGAGCCGGAGCGGCGGGCGCTGCGCTACCGGACGGAGATCTCCAAGGCGCGCCGCCGGTCCTCCCGGGCGCTGTCGGTGCTGCGCAAGTCGGTCGGCGAGGCCCCGATCACTGAGGCGGTCGAGGAGGCCGCCCGCTGGCTGGAGGAGTTCCACCCGCGCTCGGTGGTGGAACTCGACTACGGCGGCCTCGTGCAACTGCTGCCGGACGGGACGCTCTCCGCCGACGACTCGACCGAGCTGGTCGCTGCCGGGCTGGCCGGGCTCTCCCGCGGCGAGGCGGAGGAGGCCTCGGCCGCGTACGACAAGCTGGTCGCCCGGTGGCGTGCCGTGCAGCTGCTGGAGCGTTGCAACTAAGGCCGGGTTTGCCCAGGTTGAGACCCCTCGATGCGAGAGTGTCTCGTAGTTGACGCATCACGAACCGTGATCATGAGTCCGAATAAGGTAGTTTCTGCGGCATAAAAGTCGTAAAAATCGGGCATGGTTCATCCGTCCGTCTAGGGACCTTCAGCCGTTCGGCCCATGTCGGACATCGGGGACTAGCCGGACCATGGGAGACGCGTCGGCCGGCGGGACCCCGGCCGATGTCTATACATGTGGAGGAGTGACCCCGATGGCATCGCGAACGCACGAACCAGAGCCGCTACTCACACCGGCCGAGGTGGCGTCGATGTTCCGTGTCGACCCGAAGACGGTGACCCGGTGGGCCAAGGCTGGCAAGCTCAGCGCCATCCGGACCCTGGGCGGCCACCGCCGTTACCGCGAGTCGGAGGTTCGGGCCCTGCTGCAGGGGCAGATTCCCCAGCAGCGCCAGGGGGACTGACGACCCGGACGTTTCTCAGGCGTTCCGATCGCGGGCGGTGGGACGTCGCGACATGCGACGATCCGCCGCCCTCAATCGTTTCCGGGGTCGGTTCGCTCAGTCGAGCACGATGCGCAGGCCCACCGTGCCGCCCTCCCCCCGGCGCAGCCGGCTGCCCAGCAGGCTCAGCCGGCCGATCAGCCGGTACTTCTGCTTGAGCAGGCTGCGGATCCGCCGGGTGCTCTCCGGGCCGCTGATCGTCGCGTGTCCCGGCACCGCCTCGCCGTGCGGCCGGCCGCGCACGTCGCACGGGGCCACCGTGACCCGGCCGTCGCGCCGGATCCGCTTCACCTTGCCGGAGTCCGACACCGTCCACACCGCCAGCGCCTCGCCGTCGCGCACCGCCCACACCGGAGTCGGCACCGCTCGCCCGTCCTTGCGGAACGTGGTGAGCAGCACGTACTTCTCCGCCGCCAGGCGGTCGAGGTCGGTCACGCCGCTCAGGATACGGCCGTGACGCGCCGGCCGAGCCCGGATAGCGTGATCGCCGTGAGCGCGAGGAGTGAGCCGGGTCTGCGAGCCCCGCAGTCGCGAACAGAGACCGGTCCGTGACCGGGGAACCCACGATCGGCGACGTGTTCGGCGAGATGATCCGCGACGCGTACGCGGTCGCCACCGGGATCGGGCCCCGGCCGCTGGTCGGCGGGCGGCTGCCCCGGCCGGTCATCGAGATCATCGAACGCGACGACGGGCTGATCAATGGCGCCCCCGCCGCGCACTACCTCGACCCGCCGGAGCGGTGGCAGCCGTACGACCACCGGGCCGTGGAACGGGTGCACGGGCAGGTGCTGGACATCGGGGTCGGGGCCGGCCGGATCGCGCTGCACCTCCAGGAGCGCGGCGTGCCGGTCACCGGACTGGACACCTCGATCGGGGCGCTGCGGGTCAGCCGGCACCGGGGCGTACGCGACCTGGTGCTCGGCACCGTCGACGAGCACGTCGCCGACGGCCGGCGCTACGACACCTTTTTGCTGCTCGGCAACAACCTGGGGCTGTTCGAGGGGCGGGAGCGGGCACCCGCCCTGCTGGCCGCGCTCGCCGCGCTGGCCCGCCCCGGTGCCCAGGTGATCGCGCACGGCACCGACCCGTACGGCACCACCGACCCGGTGCACACCGGCTACCACGAGCTGAACCGGCGGCGGGGGCGGCTCGGCGGGCAACTCCGGCTGCGGCTGCGCTACCGGATGCTCGGCACCGAGTGGTTCGACTATCTGGTGTGCTCGGTCGAGGAGTTCGCCGACCTGGTCGACGGCTCGCCGTGGCGACTGGTCGACGTGGACGACCGGGACCACCCCTACTACCTGGCCACGCTGAAGCTGGCCTGAGCCGGCGGGCCCCCGGGACTGCCTGGAAGCCCGCCGACGTAGCCGTCAGACCTGCACGGTGGGGGTGGTCTGCTCCGGCGGAAGGCCGCCGTCGCCGTCGACCACCTCGTCCGGGGTGCCGTCCTCGTCGATGTCGACCATGGTGATGTCCACCTTGCCGTCGCCGTCGGTGTCGAACTGGAACAGGTCGGCCTTCCCGTCGCCGTCGGTGTCCACCACCCAGACGTCGGTCTTCCCGTCGTTGTTGGTGTCCGCGCGGAGCAGGTCCACCCGCTCGTCGCCGCGGGTCTCCACGGTCTCGCTGCGCTCCGCGCTCTCCGGTGCCTGGCTCATCTCGGTCCTTCCCTCGGCGTTGACGGCCGTCTGTACCCGATCCGGCGCGCCCCCACGCATGCCCCGCGGGCCGGCCCTGCATAGGGTCGCACCCAGGAACGAGCGAGCGGACGCACCGGCGCGGCGGAGACCCCGCCCGTCACCGGCCGCGGCGAAGGGACATCGATGAGTGGACGTTTTGTGGTCGTCGGGGCCGGCACCATGGGCCTCGGCATCGCGTACGTGGCGGCCGGCGCCGGGTACGCGGTCGAGCTGGTCGAGGTGGACCCGGCGCGCGGCGCCGACGCCGTGCGGCGGCTGGGCGAGCTGTGGGAGCGCGGCGTCCAGCGCGGCAAGCTGACCGCCGAGGCGGCGACGGCGAACCGCGAGCGGGTCACCCTGCGGGCCGGGCTCGCCGAGGTGGCCGAGGGCCCCGACGTGATCGTGGAGGCGGTCCCCGAGCGGCTCGACCTCAAGCGGGCCGTGCTCTCCGACGCCGAGGGCCGGCGGCCCGCCCTGCTCGGCAGCAACACGTCCAGCATCCCGATCGCCGAGCTGGCCGAGGGGCTGGAGCGGCCGGCCGGATTCCTCGGGCTGCACTTCTTCAACCCGGTCTGGGCGATGGCGCTGCTCGAGGTCGTGGTCGGCCCGGCCACCGCGCCGGAGACCACCGAGGCGGCCGTCGCGCTCGCCGGCCGGCTGGGCAAGGACCCCGTCGTGGTACGCGACCTGCCCGGCTTCGCCACCTCGCGGCTCGGCGTGACCCTCGGCCTGGAGGCCATCCGGATGGTCGCCGACGGGGTGGCCAGCCCGGCCGACATCGACAAGGCGATGGTGCTCGGCTACCGGCACCCGGTGGGCCCGCTGGAGCTGACCGACATGGTCGGGCTGGACGTCCGGCTCGACATCGCCCGCACCCTCCAGGCCGCGTACGGGGACCGGTTCGCGCCGCCCCCGCTGCTGGTGGAGATGGTGGCCGCCGGCCGGCTGGGCAAGAAGTCCGGCCAGGGCTTCTACACCTGGGAAGGCGGGTGAAGCAGTGAGCGCGAAGAGCGAGCTTGCGAGCCCCGAAGGCGCGAACGGAAGGCGGGCACGGTGAGCGGGCTGCGGATCGAGGAGCTGCCGGACCGGCTGGTGGTCACCCTGGACCGGCCGGAGAAGCGCAACGCCATCGACGCGGACCTGATCGCCGAGCTGCACGCCGTCTGCGCCGAGCTGGAGGCGCGGCCCCGGCTGCTGCTGCTCACCGGCGGGACGGAGGGCATCTTCGCCGGCGGCGCGGACATCGCCCAGCTCCGCGAGCGCGGCCGGCTGGACGCGCTGGCCGCCATCAACCAGGCGGCCTTCGCCCGGATCCGGGCCCTGCCGATGCCCACCGTGGCCGCCGTGGACGGCCCGGCGCTGGGCGGCGGCGCCGAGCTGGCGTACGCCTGTGACCTGCGGGTGTGCACGGCGCGTGCGGTGTTCGGCCAGCCCGAGGTGCGGTTGGGCATCCTGGCCGGCGCCGGCGCGACCTACCGGTTGCCCGCGCTGATCGGGGAGGCCCGGGCCAAGGAGCTGCTCTTCACCGGCCGGCGGGTCGACGCCGAGGAGGCGCTGCGGATCGGGCTGGTGAACCGGGTGGTGGCCGAGCCGGCGGAGCTGCTGCCCACCGCGCACGGGCTGCTCGACGAGATGGCCAAGGGCTCGGCGCTGGCGCTGCGGCTGACCAAGCTCGCGGTGGACGCGCCGGCGGCCGCCCACCCGCAGCTCGACCTGCTCAGCCAGGCGGTGCTCTTCGAGGACGAGGAGAAGCACCGGCGGATGACCGAGTTCCTGGAGCGACGCCGCTCCCACTGAGCGGCGGAAACGACGAGGGCCGCACCGGTTCGCCCGGTGCGGCCCTCGTCGTCGTCTCAGTGCCGGATCTGCACCCCGGCGTCGGCCAGCGCGGTGATCACCCGTGCCGACTCACCGAAGCCGATCACCAGGACGGCGTCCGCCCCGTAGTCCTTGATCTCCTTGGCCCCGGCGGAGAAGTCCACCGGCGGCGCCGTCGCGCCGTCCGGCGGCACGTACGAGAGCAGCTTGACCCTGTCGGCGCCCATGCCGGCCCGCTCCAGCTCGGCGCGGACGTTCTCCTGGAGGCCCTCGCCATAGGAGTCCTTACGGGCGACGATCGCGATCTTGTGCGGTCCGTCGCGCATTATCACGTCGGCCAGCGCCCGACCCTGGAGGATGTCCGACGGGGCCGTGCGGAAGTAGAGGCCCTTGTCGTCCACCGTGCTCAGCCCGGCGTCGGTGTTCGACGGGGAGAAGAGGATCAGGCCGGCGGCCACCACGTCGGGCAGCACGGCCCGGGAGATCCCCGAGGCCGCGGCACCGATGATGACGTCCACGCCGTGCTGGACGTGCGAGGCCACCATCGCCTTCGCCACCTTCGGGTCGGTGCCGTCGTCGCCGTCGATCCAGACCACCGGGTCGCCGAGCACGCCGCCCGCCGCGTTGATTTCGCGGATCGCCAGCGCCGCGCCGGCCGCGATCGGCGGGTACGCCAGGGCCAGGTCACCGGTCTTCGGCAGCAGGCCGCCGAGCACCAGCGGGGAGCCGTCCTCCTTGTAGGACTTGGCCGGACGCGACTTCTTGCCCCGCGGCGGCGTCTTGGTGCTCGCCCCCGACTCGTTCCCGGCGCCGACGAACTCGGTCTTGCCGTCGTCGAGCTGCTGGTCGTCGAAGTGCAGGGTGGCGTAGCTGGCGGCGGCCGGCTCGCCGACGTCGGTGAACCCGCCCCGGTTCAGCGACACCCCGCGGTATTCGAGGTCCTGGCCCGCGCGGGCCAGCTGGAGGCAGGTCGTGACCTCCTCGCAGCGCTGGCCGCCGGTGGTCACCCCGACGATCTGCTTGGCGATCGCGGCCGGCTCGGTCGTGCCGGCGAGCTGGGCGGCCAGCACGCTTATCACGATCGCGTCGTAGGTCTCCGCCGAGTAGAGGTAGTCCTTGAGCTTCGGGTCTACGGTGCGTAGCCGATCCTTGAAGCTCTCGGGCAGCGGCGTGAGCGGGGTGGTGCCCTTCATGCCGTTGAGAAGGTCCGCGCGGTCCTTCAGAGCGTCGACGTACGAGTTCTGCATGTTGCCGTCGGTGCCGTAGAGGCGCACCTGGGTGGCGGCCGCCTCCTCGGGCTTGTCGCTCCCGCAGGCGCTGGTGGCGAGCAGGAGCGCCGCGCAGGCCGTGGACAGGGCCGCACGCGACGCGCGAGATCTGAGCATTGTCGTCCTTCCTCCGGCGAGGGTCCGCTGCGCACACTAGCGTGCCGGCGCGGCGCGCGGGACCGTGGAGGTCGGTCCGTCGGCACCCCGACTGCCGGTATCACTCTGCGTGACGGCCGGGCCGTTCCGGGGTCACCGCTTGACCCCCGGAACTACTGTTCGGCAGGTGACCGACGAAGCACAGCAGACGCTGGACGATGCGACAGCCGTGCTCCGCTCGGCGCTGGCCGGGGACGGCGACGGCGTGGTGGGCACCTTCGACGCCGTGGTCGACCGCTCCGGGCTGTCCGGCGCCTACGGGGTCGCCTGGTGCCTGGCCGCCACCATGGTCGGCGGCGACGCCCCCGGTGGCGGCGCCGCGCTCGACTTCCCCGGGATCGACCAGGCCGACTACGACACCCGGTGGGTGGCCCGCTTCGTCAGCGCGTACGCCAACGACGACGCCGACACCGGCGAGGCGCTGTTCGGGGCCGCGGCGGCCGACGGGCTGCTCCCCGACTGCCTGCTCACCCTCGCCGGCTCGACCGTCGCCACGCTGCGCAGCCGGGCGGACTGACCGTCCGGCGCCGCCTCGTCCCGTCCCGGTCCCACCGCTGTGGTAGCTCTGGTGCATGTCCGAGGCGATGCTGAGCAAGGTCCGCAAGCTGCTCGCCCAGGCCGAGGACCCGGCCTGCACGCCCGCCGAGTCGGCCGCCTTCATGGCCAAGGCCACCGAGCTGATCGCCCGCTACGGCGTCGACCGGGCGCTGCTCGCCGCCCGCGAGCCGGCCACCGACCCGGTGGGCGACCGGGTGGTCGAGGTGGTCGCCCCGTACGCCCGCGACAAGGCCGGCCTGCTCGCGGCGGTCGCCGACCCGCTGCGCTGCCGCTGCGTACGCCGCCGGCAGGGCAGCGGCTTCGATATGCACCTCTTCGGCTTCGCCAGCGACCTGGAACGGGTCGACCTGCTCTTCACCTCGCTGCTCGTGCAGGCCGCGCACGGGCTGGCCGGGGCCGCCGTACCGGCCGGGGAGCATCCGGCCGCGTTCCGGCGCACCTGGCTGGCCGGCTTCGCGCACGTGGTCGCCGAGCGGCTGCGCACGGCCGAGGCAGGCGCGGTCGCCGAATCGGGAGCGCCCTCGATGGCGCTGGTGCTCGCCGACCGTTCCGACCGGGTCCAGCGCCGGCTCGCCGAGGTGTATCCGCGGCTGCGTACCGCCCCGCGCCGCCGGCTCGCCGGCAGCGGCTTCGGTCCGGGCTCCGCCGCGGGTCGCCGGGCCGACCTCGGCGGCACCGGGGTCTCCGGCGCCGGGACCCCGGCCCGGGGCATCGGCGGCTGACCCGCCGCGCTCAGTCGGTGGTGCGGGCGACCGTGGCCAGGTAGCGGCAGAGGAGCTCGTGCCAACCGGCGGTGAGCGCCTTGCGGTAGCCCTCGGCGGCCTCGCCGTGCCGGTCGAAGTAGCGGTGCTCCACGTCGACCCGGGTCAGCACCGGCCCCTCGGGCTGGAAAAGGACCTCGACCTCGCTGGCCCGCGCCGGATCCGGCACCGGCACCCGGTCCGGACCCAACTGCCAGGTGAAGACCAAACGCCGGGGCGGGTCCCAGGTGAGCACCCGGCCCCAGTCGCCGCGGAAGCCGTACGGGCCGATCTCGTAGAGCATGCCGCCGGCCCGGGGCTCGATGCCCAGTTCGGCCAGCGCCTCCGGCCCCGACCAGGTGTATTCGCGCACCCACCAGTCGGTCAGCGACCCGGTGAACACGGCGTACGCCCGGTCGGCGGAGGCGGGGGCGAAGAGCGTGCTGCGGAGGGAGAAACGGTCGAATTCCTGGCTGACCTCATCCGGATCGGCCATCCCCTGTCCCATAGGCCCGGACCATACCGGCTGATGCCCCGCTGTGCAGCTTTCATGTTCGCCCGCTTTCCGACAGCGGGAGAGCGATCTCCCGGACAGCCTCGGACCGGGGAACGGCGGGCGGCGAAGCGCGTTGCCCGCCGTCGCCGCCGGCGTACCGGAGCATCAGGGATGCCGGGCCGGAAACCGGGTAACCGCGGCTGATCCGGCCCGGCGGACGGGGCCAGCGGGGAGCGGGGACCATGAGCCAGAGCGGAGCGACCGGGCGGGAGCCGGACCCGACGAGCGAGCGGGGCGCTCATCGCGGCGCCGGGCAGTCGGAGCCGGACGTCCTGCTCGACATCCCGGAGGTGACGGTCGACCAGATCCGGCTGTCCGTCCAGGGGCTCGACGCGGATCTGTCGCTGCGTGCCCGGCTCGCCAACCTGCTCCAGCTCGACGCCGGGGTCCGGGTGCACCTGGAGGGCGTGGAGCTGGACGTCACCGGCGTCAGCGCCGAGGCGCTGCTCAAGGTACGCCTGGAGAAGCTGGTGCAGATCCTGGACCGGGCACTGACCACAATCGACCGGAACCCGCACCTGATCGAAACGCTGGCCCGCTCGGTCGGGGGCGGCATCGACGACGTGAACCGGGCAGCCCAGCAGCTCGCCAGCGCGCCCGTCCTCGACGAGAGCGGGCAGCGGATCGGGACGGTGGGCGCGGTGGCCGACCGGGCACTGCGGGAGGGCGTCGGCCAACCCGGATCGCCGTCCCCGCCGTCCCCGCCGTCCCCGACGACCCCGGCCGGAGCGCGCGCTCCCGAACCGCCGACCGGCGAGCAGGGGCAGCCGAAGCCACCGGCAGGCGCCGGGGGGCGGCCGTCTGGCGTGGCGGGCGCTCCGCCCGCCGGTGGTGGTGGCCGGCCGCCGTCCGGTCCTGCGGGCGGCGGCGGGAGGCCTGGTGCGCCCCGCGAGGGTGGCCCATCTGCCGGTCAGGGTGGTGGCCCGTCCGGGCAGGGTGGCCCGTCCGGCCAGGGTGCCGGCCCGTCGGGCCAGGGTGGCGGCCCGTCTCGCGAGGGTGGCCCGTCTCGCGAGCGTGGCCCGTCTCGCGAGGGTGGCCCGTCTCGCGAGGGTGGCCCGTCTCGCGAGGGTGGCCCGTCTCGCGAGGGTGGCCCGTCTCGCGAGGGTGGCCCGTCTCGCGAGGGTTGGCAGCCCGGCCGCGCGGGTGGCGCGCCTCGCGAGGGTGCGGAGTCCGGGGGCGAGGGTGGCCGGTCCGGCGAGGGTGTCGGCCGGCCGGCCACAGGCCCCGGAAAGCCACCTGGTGCGGGAAAGGCCCCGGGGGCCGGGGAGGGGGCGGAGCCGGGGAAACCGCCCGCCGGGAAGCCGGAGGGGGAGGAGAAGGTGCCGGGTGGCCCGCCCGGGCCGGCCCAGCTCGCCGGCCAGGCCGGGGAGACGCTGTTGCAGGCCGGCCGGAGCGTCTGGGAGGCGATCCAGAGCGGCATGGGCCAGCACCGCCCGAAGCGGTAGCCCGGAGGATCAGCAGGGCTGGGCCGGCGACCGCCACCAGGCCGTACGCCGGAGCAGCAGCAACCCCGCGACCGGCGCGAGCGTCAGGGCGAGGGCGACGGCGCTGGTCAGGTCGCGCGGCGCCCAGAGCAGGTTGTCACCGATTCCGTTGGCGTGCGCGGTGAGCGAGCAGGCCACCAGCAGCCCCACGGCCGCGAGCACCGCCCCGACCCGACGACGACGCCAACCACGAGCCGCCCTGGCGTCCGGCCGGACGGGCCGGGCGACCGCCGCGACGGACACCGGCGGTGCCGGCCGACCAACCACCGGCTCGACGGCGGCAGTTCCAACGGTCGACGGCTCGACGGCGCTGGCCCGCCGGACGGTCACCGGCTCGACGGCGCCGGTCGGCCGACTGACCACGGGCTCGGCGGCACTGGCCCGCCGGTCACGCACCGTGTGGGACGGCGCGGCGACCGGTCCGGGCGTGCCCGCCCGGTGGCCGGTGAGCCGCCACTGCAGGGCGGTGAGCCCGCGGACGGCCCAGACCATCGGCGGCACGACCAGCAGCAGGATCAGGGCCGCGTGGGTGGCCCAGGCGCCGGCCAGGGTCGGGCCGCCCCAGGCGTTCGCGTACCAGGCGGTGCCGGTCTGCTCGCCGAGCCCGAGCAATGGGCGGAACGGGTACGCCAGCACGTTGATCAGCACCAGGAAGGCGAGCACCGCGGTGAGCGCGGACGAGGCGACCGCGACCGGCAGGGCCAACAGCGCCCCGCCCAGCGCCCGCAGCCGACCGGACCGACTCGGTGCCCGGCCCAGCGCGCCCAACGCCTGCGGCACGGCTACCACCGACCAGGCGAGCCGTCGTCGGCTCTCGGCACCGTAGGTGAACCGCCAGGGTGCGAGGATCTTCGGCTGCTCTCTCGTCATACGGCTCAGTCTTGGCCGTCCCCCGCCCCCGCACCATCGGGACCAACCCCGACCCGCCACCGATCCCGGAACCCTGACCCTTCGGCCCTGTTGACCAAGAGGTTCGCGTCGGGAAACGGCCTCCCACCGACGCAAACTTCTTGATCGACTGAAGGGGCGGGCGAGTGAGCCGCGTCGCCAGCGCACGAACAGCCGCCCATCGGTGTGATGGGCGGCTGCTTCTCCTGTCGTCCGCCTGGCGGCATGTCCAAGTCCTGAGGGGCAACTGTGGTCAGAGCGTCTTGACCTGGCCGCCATCGAGGATGAACTCGGCGCCGGTGGTGTTGGCGGAGCGGGCGGAGGCAAGGAACAGCACCAGGTCGGCGACCTCGCTGGCCTCGGTGATCCGGCCGGTGCTGATCGCCATGCTTTGCGGCACGACCTCGTCGAGCGCCTGCTGGACGGTGACACCCGCGCCAGCGGCAACAGCGTGCGCGAAACCGTCAGGCCCGGTCCAGAACGGGGTCCGCACCGGACCGGGCGAGACGGCATTGACCCGCACACCGCGCGGCGCGAACTCCTCCGACAGGGTCTTGGTCAGGTTGGACATCGCCGCCTTGGCCGCGGAGTAGTCGACCACCATCGGGAACGGCAGCCGGGCATTGATGCTGCTGATGTTGACGATCGTCCCGCCGTTGTCCAACAGGGCGGGCAGGGCCGCCCTGCTGGTGCGTACGGCGCTGAAGAACGTCACGTCGAACATGCGGGCCCACTCGGCGTCGTTGACGTCGAGGAATCCTGACCGGCCGCTGCCGGTGCCAACGTTGTTGACCAGCACATCCAGGCGCCCGTACGTCGACAGCGCGGCGTCGACGAGCCGCTGCGGGGTATCCGCGTCGGTGATGTCGGCCAGCACCACGGTGGCGCCGCGCGCGGCCTGGGTGTCGAGCTCTGGCGTGCTCGTACGGCTGCTCGCCACCACGTGCGCACCCTCGTCGAGCAACGCCGCCACGGTGGTCAGACCGATGCCCCTGCTCGCGCCGGTGACGACGGCGACCTTGCCCTGCAATTCGAGATCCACTATCACTCCCAGTTGTTGACTGATCGGTTCCTAATTCGGCCAGCAAAAAGTCAGTCGAGGGCGCCCAGGGCGACCTCCACGGCATTGTCGAGGAATGGTCGATCCGCGCGGGCCTTGCCCATCACCCGCAGACCCTGCAGGAACGTGGTCAGGAACTGGGCCAGCTCCTGCGGTTTCTTGTCCGACGCGATCTCCCCGCGGACCCGTGCCCGCTCCAACGCCCCGGCCAGGGCCGACTCGATCTGACCCATGGTGCGCGAGACCTGCTGCACCGTGTCCGGGTGCGCCGAGCGCTCCGTGGCCGCGTTGACCAGCAGGCAGCCCCGCTCCGGATCGGCCAGGTCGGCCTCCACCAACTCGAGGAGCACCGCCCGGATCGCCGGACGCACCTGCTCCGCCCGGTCCAACACCTCGATTAGCCCTACCGCGTGGCGCTGGCAGTAACGGCGAAGCGCCAGCGCATAGAGCTGCTCCTTGGATCCGAACGCCTTGTACAGGCTGCCTCGGGCGATTCCGAGGCCCTCCACGAGATCCTCCGTCGAGGTCGCCTCGAACCCCTGACGCCAGAACAACTCCATCGCACGGTCCACCGCCGCGTCGATGTCGAACGTCCTTGGCCTACCCATACGACAACCATAAAGGTAAGGAACTGATCAGTCCACAACTGTGGGAGCGGTCACCCGATGGGCTCACGACCGGCGGCCGACGCCGCTCCCCGCGAACCTGACCAGGTGACCCCACCCAGGCGGCAGCACGTGACGCGCTGGACGGTGATCACGCGCCAGGCGCACGAGTAACGGCCGAGAGCTTCCGTGGCGGCTCTTGGTTGTCAGCCGGACCTTTGCAGTCATCGATTTCGCCACCTGGGCCGGCGTGGGTGCCGACAATGGGGAAATGACAGCGCAGAGGTTCCTGCAGATGAGGCAAGACGCGGCTCGTCGTCGTACTCCGAAGCGGCAACCAGTCGCGACTCGTCGTCGCCGCCGATGGCCAATGATGGCGGCGCTGCTTGCGGCGGGAGCGGCCGGAGCCGCGGCGGTACGGCGCCGCAAAGGCGCCGGGCGCACCGAACCCAGCGGAGCCGGGGCGACAGGTGACGTCAGCCAATCCGGTCATGCCGGCGGTACTGTCCGGCCCCTCAGCAGCCCCGAAGGAGCTGCCCAGAGCTGGCGCGAGGGGAGGTGAAGCAGAGTGCCTCCCTCCGGCGTCGAGCCGGAAGCCTCCCAATTTTGAAGCGCCCGCACTTCCGCAGGCCAGAGGACCGCCAGAGGTCACCGTGCGATCTGTCATGCGATTAGCTCCGCATCGTGATGTGCCGGGGTAGCCGTGCGACATCACCATGCGCGGCGAGTTCCGACAGAGCCTTGGCGATCTCACGGTCACGCCCGTCGACGGCGTGCAGATACCGGCGTGCCGCCGCCATGGACGAGTGCCCGAGTCGCTTCATCAGGTCCGCCAGGGTCGCGCCGGTTTGCGCGGCGAGGGTCTGCCCGGTGTGCCGCAAATCGTGGAAGGCCAGATCATCCAGGCCTACCTTCTTCCGCGCCCGGACGAACGCCTGATACAACGTGTTGCCCCGTAGTGGGGTTCCGTCGCGGCTCACGAACAGCCGATCCGTACCCGCGTACTGCTCGAAGTGCAGCCGGACCAGCGGCACCACGTGGGGCGGAATGGCGATCGTCCGTTTCCCTGCCTCCGACTTGGGATCCTTGTCGAAGGCCCGGTCAGGAGCGTGCAGCGGTTCGACGCGTGCCTTCCGAACCGTGATCGTGTGCTCGGTCAGGTCCACGTCCGAGACGCGCAGGCCGGCGATCTCACCACGGCGCAGGCCGCACCAGGCAGCGATGAGAACGGCGGTGCGGTAACGCGGGTTGATGGCGTCGACCAGGGCGACGACCTGAGCGGGCGTGGCGACCGGCCGTTCGGCGACGGGGACCGTGCCCGTACCGGGGATCTGGCACGGGTTCCGGGCGATGACGCCCTCTCGGACGGCGGTGTTCATGACCATGCGCAGGAAGCGGTAGGACTGGGAGATAGAGGTACGCCCACCGGTGCCCCGCAGGGCGGCAGCATGCCACTCCCGGACCCGGCTCGCCGTGAGCTCACGAAGCGGCACGCGGTCCCAGGTGTAGACGGAGGTTCCGTTCGCACGTCTCCCGCCACCGAACGCCGATCTTCGGACTGTCCCGCAGGATGGCCCGCGCGTAGTTGCCGAACGTTTCCGCCGCCGCGCGATCGTCCAACCAGACACCACGTGAGATGTCCGCCGTCACGAGCGTCAACCAGCGGTTGGCGTCCGTCTTCGTCTTGAAGGTGTGCGGTGCGTTCTGTCGAGCACCACCACCGGGCGGCACGAACGAGGCGTGGAAGCGACCCGACGGGAGCTTGCGGACGTACCCGAACTGACGACGCTTGCCCATCACTCCACCGCCCTTCCGCCGGACCACGCGACGGTCACCGGCTCGACGGTGCCGGCGGCGATGAACTCAGCGAGGGCGGTTTCGGGGATGCGGACGGTGGCCGCCGAGCTTGACGTAGCGGATGCGCCGTTCGGCGATGAGCCGGCGGGGGAATCGCTCGGTGGTGCCGAGGCGAGCCGCGGCTTCTTTGACCGTCAGCAGCTTCTCCACTCGGTGGCCTCCTTCCCGGTCGGGTTCGTGTCTGCGGTTGCCGAAACATCGGACGGCGAGTTGGCGGCCTGTCTCGCGGCGTCGAGCTGGGCGCGCCATTGGATGCGTTCGGAGATGGCGCGTAGGACGCGGTGGCCGAGGGGTGGGACGTCGGGGTCGGTGGGTTTGGCGAGTTCCCACGCGTGCCGGATCGTGTCGGAGCCGGCGGGGGCGGTGTCAGCGTCGGTGGTGACGCCGAGCAGAGCCTTGACCCAGTCGCGCCGGTCGGCGCGGTGGTCGGCGAGGGGTTTGCCGGACCATTGGCGGGAGATGAGGACGCGCTGGCCGCCGATGCCGGGAATTTCCCGCTTGTGGACCTTGTTCTTGCAGTTCCCCGGCTTCAAACCCGGGCCGGGCCTTCTTCGGCTGGACACCGTAGAGCAGCCAGTTGGCGCACCGCTCCGAGCACGGCGTGCCGCAGCTCTTGCCAGAGCCGTTCGAGGTGCGCCCGTTGCCGGCCGGTGGTGACGTCGTGGCAGTCGGCGGCCTGCTTGGTGAGGTACTTGGTGATGTAGCCGACACACCGATCAGCGTCCTTGGTGCCGGCGAGGACGCCCTTGGCGTCGACCTGACTGCCGAAGCGGACGACGTGCACGGGTTCGGCGTCGGGGTCGGCATCGACCAGGTCCAGGGCGTCATCCCACGACGGCAGCAGCTCACCCGACTCCGGGTCGATGTAGCCGCCGGCGGAGTCCCATTGCGGCGCCCTTCCCGGTCCGTAGAGCAGCTCGTCGACCCGAGGCCACCACACCTGGTGGTAGGTGGCGGCGGCGACCTCACGGACGAGGGCGCGGGGGATGGTGCCACGCATGGCGAAGTGCGCGTGCGGCGCAAGGCGGCGTTGCGGCTCGACCGCGCCCGCGTATTGGACGTTCCAGCCGACCGCCCGGCGCAGGTTCTGCCAGAACCGATCCAGCAGCCGGGGGAAGTGCACGGCGTCCCAGGCGGCCCGGCGGTAGGCGTAGGCGTCCGGGTCGACCGGAGTCCCGTCGGAGTGGACGCGCCCGTGGGAGCCAAGGGTGAGGAACATCGACGGCCGGAACACCTGCCCGGCGTGACCCTCGAAGGTCCGCCCAACGGTGCGATTCTCGAGCGGGAGGCGGGGCAGGTCCGGGGCATCCTGCCGCCGCTTGGTCGACCGGACCCGCCGCTTGCCGTCGTCGTCCTCCTGGTCCTGGGTGGCGTGGGGAGGGGCGGGCCGGCCGCGCATACCGTCGATGGTGATCTGGCTTTCGAGTTCCGCGATCGCGTCGTCCAGGTCCGCGACCTGATCCCACTCGGAGGCGCGGGCGGCTTCGTCGCGGGCGAATTCCAGATGAGCGCGGGCGACGATCAGGGCCCGTTGATTGGGCGTCGGTCGCGGGCCGGGGGCCGGGGTCGGGTTCGTCGTCGCGGTGCCAGCCCTCGCGGATCTGCTGCTGCCGCAACCTGCGGGCGCGCTTGGCGCAGGCCGGTCTGACGACTGCCCGACGAGGAGATCCGCTTTACCCGCCCGGTACGGTTGTTGACCATGCAGCGGTTGGCGCTCTTCGATCTCGACAACACGCTCGTGGACCGTTCGGAGGCATTCCGGCGCTGGGCGGTCGAGTTCTGCGCCGATCGCCAACTGCCGGACGACGCGTTGGCCTGGCTGATCGCTACGGACCAGGACGGGTCCGTGCCCCGAGACTGGTTCTTCGGCGAGGTGACGGAGCGTTTCGGACTGGCAGCCTCGGTGGATGAAACGTGGAGGCAGTACCGACGCCGGATGCCGGAACTGGTGAGCTGCCCCGAAGAGGTGCTGGCGTCGCTGACACTACTGCGCGACGACGGCTGGACGGTCGCGATCGTGACCAACGGTCAGGCCGACAACCAGCTGGGCAAGATCAGGCGCACTGGGCTGGACCGATGCGTCGATGCCTGGGCAGTGTCCGGGGAGTTGGGCATCCGGAAGCCGGCACGCGAGATCTTCGAGGCGGCGGCCCGTGGGTGCGGCCTCGATCTGCTGGGCGGGGGCTGGGCGATCGGTGACAGCCCTGTGCTTGATGTCGAGGGTGGCCGCGCGGCAGGGCTTGCCACCCTTTGGGTCAGCCGAGGGAAGGACTGGCCGGCGGAGCTCACCCCGCCTGACCGCACCGTCACGGACGTCGTGGCCGCTGTCCAAGTACTGCGAGGCGAGGACTCCTCCGAAGGCCAGCATGGGCCATCCGTGGGCCAGTAACCGTGGCGCGCAGCGGGCACGAGACGCAACCGGACCGGTGCCGCCCGCAGGCGTTTCGGACATCGCGACCGCCTGAACGCGCTCTTCCAAACTGACGTTCCGGTCCAGCTCGCGGACGGTCAGTTAGTTGTACAGCCAGAGGGCGGCACAGCCGAAGCAGAGCGCCAGCAGAACGGCCGAAGCGACCAGCAGCACGAGTAGCGTGAGTGGTTCGTTGCGCGCCGTCGGCGCAGACTCCGGCGGCGGACTGCCGTCGGCGGGCTCGGGGTCGGGCACGTCGTGATCATGTCAGACCCAGCCGTGTGGCTGTACAGCCATCCGTACAGCCAAGCCAGCAGATCGAGCCGGTCATACGTGGACGCGAGCCGACGGGACGAGCAGCTCAGCCGCCGTGGCCGACGTCGCCCGACAAGCGTCTTGATCTTTGCAAGGCAGGGGTCGGCGACCCTCTCCCGGGCCGACCGGAGCACGCCCGCATGACGAGGAGGTCGTGCGATCTACGTGCGACAAGGGGCGGTCAGCAGCGGGATTCCGGGGTCAACGAGGGTCAGACCGGACAGACGGGTTTCCAGGGCGAAAAGCAGAGCGCCGACCGGCGTTTCCGCTGGTCGGCGCTCCTGTAGCCCGGCGAAAGGCTATGTGGCCAGGGGCGGGGTCGAACCGCCGACCTTCCGATTTTCAGTCGGACGCTCGTACCAACTGAGCTACCTGGCCGTGCCGCTCGGCTCATGCTACCGCACAGGCCGATACGCAGAACGCCGCGCGTGAAGGGCGCGGCGTCAGCGCTTGCGGTCCTGACGGGACTTGAACCCGCGACCTCCGCCTTGACAGGGCGGCGAGCACTCCAACTGCTCCACAGGACCTAGCTGGTGTTGCATCCGGCCGGAACCGGACCGTGCCCCCAACGGGATTCGAACCCGTGCTACCGCCTTGAAAGGGCGGCGTCCTGGGCCGCTAGACGATGAGGGCGGCCCCGCCATCATTGCATACTCGCAACTTCAAGCGGACTTGCTCCCATCCGGCCCCGCCGGAGGCATGAGAAGCATATGCCATGCCTCCGCGGTCGGCCAAACCGGTATGGCTTCGGGCGAGGAACCGGGTGAAACCGCAGGTCAGGGGCGGTGTCACCGGAGCCGGGAGATCCCGTACCGCCGCTTGAGCTCGGGAATCAGGTGCCGGCAGGCGGCCACCGTCTGGGTCCGGTCGCCGCCCGCGTCGTGCATCAGCACGATCGAGCCGTGGTGGGTCGCCGAGGCCACCCGCTTGATGATCGTCTTCGCCGTCGGGTGGTCCCAGTCCTGCGGGTCGACGCTCCAGTGCAGGGGGCGCAGGCCGAGCTGGCGGGCCACCGTCAGCTCCTCCGCCGTCCACCGGCCGCCGGGCTGACGGAACCAGGTGATCGGCGCGCGCGGCGCGGCCGCCCGGATGGCCTGGTTGGTCCGGACCAGGTCGGCCCGGATCTCGGCGATCGGCCGCCGGCCGAGGTTGATGTCGTGCCGCCAGCTGTGGTTGCAGAGCTGATGCCCCTCGCGGGCGATCCGGGCCACCAGCTGCGGATAGCGCTGTGCCTGCTTGCCGACCAGGCAGAAGGTCGCCGTGACGTGGGCCGCCCGGAGCTGGTCGAGGATCTGCGGGGTGAACCGGGGGTCCGGCCCGTCGTCGAAGGTGAGCGCGACGCCCCGGTCGCCGCTGGCCCGGTGCAGCCCGGCGGGCAGGGTCTTCGGCAGCGGCCGCAGCTTCGGCTTCGGCGGGGTGGTGCGGCTCGGGCTGGGCCGTGGGGTGGGCTTCGGCGTCGGCGTGGGGACGGCCGAGGCGGCCGGCGGGGCGGCGGCCTGGGCCGGGGTCTTGCCGGGCTCGCCGCAGCCGGTCAGGAGGAGCACCAGGCCGAGGGCGAACGCCAGCACGGCGCGTGGACGCATCGTCGCTCCCGAGAGGGGGTCGGGTCGGGCGGACTTTCCGACCGTAGTGGACGTCGCGCCGAATAGGGAGGGCCCCTCACCCCGTCGTCGACTGGTCCAGGGAGTCCCGCACCGCCACGGCCAGCGAGAGTGCCTCGGCCAGGTTCACCGGCCGGACCACCCCGGCCGGCAGCGTGTCGGCCCGCCAGCCCGGCCCGGCGGCGAGCACCAGCAGCGGCCGGCGCGGGGCGGCGAGCACCGCGGTGAGCTGGTCCGGATCGGCCGTGACCGGGGTGTGCGACCAGAGCACCACGGCCGCCGGGCCGGTCCGGTTGACCGCCTCGACCAGGGCGGCCACCGGCATCCGGGCACCCAGCATCCGATAGCCCACCCCGGCCTCGGCCAGGGCGGCGCCCAGCGCCTCCAGCGGCAGCGTGTGCTGTTCCTCGTCGGCGCAGGAGAGCAGGATCCGTGCCGGCCCGGCGACGGGGTGCGCCCGGGCCACCGTGGCGAACGCCTCGGAGACGCACCGGGACATCAGGTGCTCCACCTCGATCAACCCGGCGGTGGCGGCGTGCCGTTCGCCGATGCCGGCGAGCACCGGCCGGAGCAGCGCGTCCCAGGTCGGCACCACGCCGTCGGTGGCGAGAGCGTGCGCGATGGTCTCGCCGATCGCCACCGAGTCCATTCGCATGGCGGCGCGGGCCACGCCGCGGGCCACCGGTCCGGCCCGGCCGACCGGGATGGTCGTCCCGCCGCCGTCCCGGACCGCGGTGGCCCGTCCCTTCGTCCTGAGCTGCTCGGGCGGGAGAACGGCCGGTGCCTGCCGGGCCCAGCGGGCCGCCTCGGCGGGGGTGACCCCCTCCGCGGTGAGCCGCCGCATGATCTCCAGGCGCGCGAGGTCGGCCGGCGTGTAGCGCCGGTGGTGCCCCGGCACGTGCTCACTGGGGCCGAGGCCGTAGCGCTGGTGCCAGGTGCGCAGCGTGGTGACCGCGACCCCCAGCCGGCGCGCGACGGCCCCCGCGCTCAGCGCCTCATCCGCCACCCGACCGCTCCGGTGCCTCGTCGGCCGGCGCGCCCGCCCGGGCCGCGTCGGCGGCGGGACGGGCCGGCCGCAGCAGCCGGTTCACCACCCCGCCGAGCCAGGGCGCGTACGCGCGGGGATCGGCGTCCAGGTCGTCCTCCAGCTCGCGCGGGTCGACCCAGCGCAGGGTGGCCACCTCGTCCGGGTCGGGCCGGATGGGCAGGTCGGCCGGTACGTCGGCGCGCAGCACGTGGTCGTACTCGAACTCGACCCGACCGGTGGCCGGGTCCTCGGCGTAGTAGACGTACACCCCGACCTCGGTGAGGTCGACCGGCTCGACGCCGAGCTCCTCGGCGAGCCGGCGGTTGGCGGCCTCGACCAGCGACTGGCCGGGCAGCGGGTGGCCACAGCATGCGTTGGCCCAGCGCAGCGGGAAGCGGGTCTTGACGGCGGCCCGCTGCTGGAGCAGGATCCGCCCCTCCGGGTCCACCAGCTGCACGGAGAACGCCCGGTGCAGCCGGCCGGGTGGCTGGTGGGCGGCGGCGACCGTGGTCTCGCCGACCACGTGCCCGCCGTCGTCGACCAGCTCGACGAGGTGCTTCTCCCGGGCCGTCATCGTGCCAGCCTTTCGTTCGCGACTGCGGGGCTCCGCTTCGCTGCACTCCTCGCGCTCACCGGACCACCGGTGATCCGCGAGGCGGCGAGCTTGCCGCTGATCAGGACCATCGGCACGCCCACCCCGGGTTGGGTGCCGGAGCCGACGAAGACCACGTTGCCCAGCGTGCGGTGCAGGTTCGGGGGGCGGAACGGGCCGGTCTGGAAGAGGCTGTGCGCGGCGGCGAACGGGGTGCCGGCGGCCATGCCCTGCGCCGCCCAGTCGGCCGGGGTCACCGTGTGCAGCACCTCGATGCCGTCGCCGAAGCCGACGTAGCCCCGCTCCTCCAGGGTCGCCACGAGCTGGTCGGTGTAGCGGCGGGTCAGGTCGCCCGGCCAGTCGAAGGGCGCCCGGTCGAGGTTGGGCACGGGGGCGAGCACGTAGTAGGTGTGTCGCCCGGCCGGGGCCACCGACGGGTCGGTCCGGCTCGGGTTCGTCACCAGCAGCGACGGGTCGGTCATCAGCTCGCCCCGCCGGATCACCTCGTCGAAGGTGCCCTTCCAGGACCGCCCGAAGTGGATGTTGTGGTGGGCGATCCGGCCGTAGCCCTGCGTCGAACCGACGTGCAGCACCACGCAGGAGGGCGAGTAGGTGAGCTTGCGCTGCCGGCTCGCTGGCAGCAGGTCCCGGTAGGCGACCGGCAGGTCGGGGTTGAGCACCACGACGTCCGCCGGGACGAACTCGCCGTCGGCGGTGACCACGCCGGTGGCCCGGCCGTGCGCGGTCTCCACCCGGGTCACCGTGGTGCCGTACCGGATCTGCACGCCGTGCTTCTCCGCGGCGCCGGCCATCCCGCGGGAGACCGCGTGGATGCCGCCGCGCGGGAAGCACACCCCGGCCACCGAGTCGAGGTACGCGATGACCGCGTAGATGGCCAGCGCGTCGTGCGGCGCGAGGCCGGCGTACATGGCCTGGAAGGAGAAGATCCGCTGGGTACGCGGGTCCCGGAAGAACTGGTTGATCTTCGTCTGAAGACGCCGGAACGCGCCGTTGGCGAGCAGCTTGAGCAGGTTGCCGGTGAGCAGGTCGGTCGGCGCGTTGAGGTTGCGCTCGATGAAGTCGGCCCGCTCCCAGCGCCACAGGTCGCGCGCGTAGTCGACGAAGCGCAGGTAGCCGTCGGCCTCGCGGGGCCCGCAGACCCGGGCGATCTCGGCGGCCATCCGGGTGGTGTCGGTGATGACGTCGAGCGTCGACCCGTCCGGGTAGTACGCCCGGTAGGCCGGGTCGAGCGGGGTCAGGTCGAGCCAGTCGGTCAGCTCCTCGCCGACCGCGCCGAGCGCCTCGGCGATCAGGTCGGGCATGGTCAGCACGGTCGGTCCGGTGTCGAACTCGTACCCGTCAACGCCGAGCCGGCCGGCGCGCCCGCCCGGCACCGGCTCGCGTTCCAGCACGGTCACCTGCCGGCCGCTGCCGGCCAGGTGCAGCGCGCAGGCCAGCCCGCCCAGCCCGGCGCCGACGACCACCACCCGGTCGGTACGCCCGCTCACGGTGCGCATCCCGGCCTCCTTACTCGCGAAGTTGGTCATCATGCCTGCCGCCGCGTGGCAGCGGTGGCCAGGCCGGTCAGCGCGCTGCGCGCGGTGCCGTCGATCGGCGCGGCGTCGAGCGCCGCCCGCGCCTCGGCCACCCGGTCGGCGATCATCCGCTCGACCCGGGCCACCGCCCCGGTGTCCCGGACCACGTCGGCGAGCCGGGCCACCTCGCGCGCCCCGGTGACCGTGCCGGCCTGCTCCAAGGCGCGGCGCTGGGCTGGGTCGCCGAGCTGCCGGGCCAGCATGAGCAGCACGGTCGGCTTGCCGGTCCGCAGGTCGTCACCGGCCGGTTTGCCGGTGGTGGCCGGGTCGCCGTAGACGCCGAGCAGGTCGTCGCGGAGCTGGAACGCCTCGCCGACGGCCAGCCCGTAGCGGGTGTACGCGGCGATCAGCGGGGCGTCCGCCTCGGCCCCGGCCAGGGCGGCGCCGAAGAGCAGCGGTCGCTGGACGGTGTAGCCGGCCGTCTTGTAGCGGGCCACCCGCAGCGCCCGCTCCACCGACCAGTTCGCCGCGTCGTGCTCGCCGAGCACGTCGAGGAACTGCCCGGCGACGGTCTCCACCCGCATCTGGTCGTAGCAGCGGCGCACGTCGAGCAGCCGGGCCGGTGGCACGGTGGCGCGCGCCATCAGCCGGTCGGCCCAGACCAGGCAGAGGTCGCCGATGAGCACGGCGACCGCCTCGCCGTACCGCTCCGGGTCGCCGGTGTGACCGGCCGCCCGATGCCGCGCGGCGGCGGCCCGGTGGGCGGTCGGCCGGCCGCGCCGGGTGTCGGAGCCGTCCATCACGTCGTCGTGCACCAGCGCGAAGGTGTGCAGCAGCTCCAGCGCGGCGAGCGCCGGCAGCACCGAGGGCAGCGGTGCGTCGCCACCGGCCAGCCCTCGCCAGCCCCAGTACGCGAAGGTCGGCCGGACCCGCTTGCCGGTGGCCAGCACGCAGTCGCGGGCCGTGGCGGCGAACCCGCCCATCGCCGCGTCGATCCCGGCGAGCGCGTCGACCTCGGCGGCCAGGAACCCCGCCAGGGTCTCGTCGACGCCCTGCACCAGGTCTTTCGTGAAGGCGGCCAGCACGCCGCGGACCGGATCGTCCGTCGCCCCGGGCTGAGCCGGCGCGACGAGGCGGAGCGCGCTACCGGCAACTGCGTCGTTGGCCATGCGGGTGAGCGTACCCTAGGGTTACGAGTTGCGTCGATTGCTGCGTCGAACCGAGGAGGGCCGGTGGACACCGATCTCACCGCTGCCTATGAGCGTTGCCGCGAGCTGCACCGGCGTCACGGCCGTACCTACTATCTCGCCACCCGGCTGCTGCCCGCGTGGAAACGACGGCACGTTCACGCCCTCTACGGCTTCACGCGCTACGCCGACGAGATCGTCGACCGCACCGAGGAACTCCCGCCGGCCGAGCGCGCGGCCCGGCTGGCGGAGTGGTCCGCACGCTTCGTCGCCGGCCTGCACGGCGAGCCCGTCGACGACCCGCTGCTGCCCGCCGTGCTGCACACCATCGCGGTCTTCGATCTGGACCGCGACGACTTCGCGTCGTTTCTGCGCAGCATGGCGATGGACCTGACCGTCCGGTCGTACCCGACCTACGACGACCTGCTCGACTACATGGAGGGCTCGGCCGCGGTCATCGGCACCATGATGCTGCCGATCCTGGGCAGCTCCGACCCGGCGGCCGCCCGGGAGCCCGCCCGCCAGCTCGGCTTCGCCTTCCAGCTCACCAACTTCATCCGGGACGTGGCCGAGGACCTGGACCGAGGGCGGACCTACCTGCCCGACGAGGACCTGGCCAGGTTCGACGTCACCCGGGAGGACCTGCTCGCCGCCCGGGCCGCCGGCCGCACCGCGCCGCGGCTCCGCGAGCTGATCGAGTACGAGGTGAGCCGCGCGCAGGCCCACTACGCGGCCGCCGCGCCGGGCATCCCGCTGCTCGCGCCCGCCTCCCAGGCGTGCATGCGCACCGCGTACGCGCTCTACGGCGGGATCCTCGACGAGGTGGCGGCCCAGGGCTTCGACGTCTTCACCCGCCGGGCCCGCGTACCTGGGCGGCGGCGGGTGGCGGTGGCCGGGCGGGCCCTGCTCACCCCGGCCGGCGTGCCGGTGCGGATCCCGGGTCCGGCCCTCCAGCCCGCCCTGGCTGCGTGATCGGCCGCACCGTCTCGGTGGAGGTGACCCGCGTTTGGCTGCGCTGACGGCTCACGTCCGCCAGACGGTCACCTTGATCACGGCACCGCCGTCGCCCGCCTCGTTCACCACCTGCAACCACCCGGGGTGGCCGTCGGAGGTGGTGAAGCAGAACTGCTGGCCGCTGCCGACGTAGTGGTGCGGGGCGCTCGTCCGCCGGGCCTACCGGTAGGTGGCGCAGCGGGCCTCGGCGCCCTCCTCCGGGCCAGCGTAGGTGTCCCCGTCACAGGCAGGAGTGCAGCGCCTCCACCAGCTCGTCCACCCGGGCATGGTCGGCCAGCCGGGCGGTCGCGTACGCGAAGGTGTAGCCGCGCTCCGGATCGGCCCAGGCGCTGCTGCCGCCGATCCCGCCCATGCCCCAGCTCCCGTCCGGCTCCCACTGCATGCCCAACGTCCAGCACGCCGGCCGGTCCAGCACCAGGTCCGGTCCTTCGTACTGCACCCGGGTCGCCTCGGCGACGAGTTCGGGGCTGAACCGGCGTACCCCGTCGAGGGTGCCGCCGGCGAGCAGGCCCGCGTAGAGGCGGGCCAGGGCCGACGCGGTGGCGTGCAGGTTCACCGCCGGGAACTCCGTGCCGCGCCAGAGCGGGCTGTTCACCAGCGCCAGGTCCAGCCCGCCCGTCGGGTTCCCCATTGCCCGGGCGCGCAGCGACCCCGGCTCGCCCAGCATCCGTACCGGCCAGTCCGGGTCGGCGTACGACAGGTCGGCGCACCGCCGCTGGTCCGCCGCGTCCAGCCCGAAGGCCAGGTCGAGGCGCCACGGCCCGGCGATCTCCTCGGCCAGGAACCGCCCCACCGGCCGTCCGTCCACCCGGCGGACCAGTTCGCCGACCAGGTGCCCGTACGTCCAGGCGTGCTCGCCCGCGACGGTGCCCGGCGCCCATTCGGGCTCGGCGGCGGCCAGGTCGGCGCAGAGCAGCCCCCAGTCGGCGACCGCCGCGGCGGGCCGGGGCACCGGGAACGCGGGCAGCCCGGCGGTGTGGTCGAGCACCTGCCGCACGGTCGCCGGGGTGCGGAACTCCGGCCAGTACGCCGACACCGGGGCGTCGAGGTCGACCCGGCCCCGGTCGACCAGGAGCAGGAGGCAGAGCGCGGCCACCGGCTTGCCCACCGAGTAGACGTTGACCAGGGTGTCCGGCCGCCACGGATCCCCGACCCCGACGGGTGGGACGGCCGTGCCGGGCGCGACGGCGGCGCGGGTGCCGCCGACCAGGTCGACCACGGTTGTGCCGTCGTACCAGACGGCCAGCGCCGCGCCGGTTTCCCGGCCGTCGGCGAAGAGGTCGTGGAAGCAGTCCCGGACCGGGGCGAAGCGTGCCTGCATCCGGCCACGGTAGGTGGTCGGCAGGATTACCGGCGCGGGAACTCCGGCCCGACCCGGTGGCCGAACGTCCCGGCGGTGCGGAATGCTGGCGGGATGGCGGAGCCGGAACTGGTGGATGTGGTCGTGGTCGGGCTCGGGGTCGGCGGCGAGGAGGTGGCCGGGCGACTCGCCGAGGCCGGCCTCACGGTCGTCGGGATCGAGCGGGACCTGGTCGGCGGCGAGTGCCCCTACTGGGGCTGTATCCCGAGCAAGATGATGATCCGGGCGGCCAACGCCCTCGCGGAGGCGCACCGGGTCAACGAACTCGCGGGCAGCGCCGAGGTGCGACCCGACTGGGCGCCGGTCGCCCGGCGGATCCGCGAGGAGGCCACCGACACCTGGGACGACAAGGTCGCGGTGGACCGGTTCACCGGCAAGGGCGGCCGGTTCGTCCGGGGCACCGGCCGGCTCGACGGCCGCAACCGGGTACGCGTCGGCGAGCAGGTGTTCGAGGCCCGGTACGGAGTGGTCCTGGGCACCGGCACCCGCCCCTCGGTTCCGCCGATCGACGGGCTGGCCGACAACCCGTACTGGACCAACCACCAGGCCATCGAGGTCGAGGAGCTGCCGGAGTCGCTGCTGGTGCTGGGCGGCGGCGCGATCGGGCTGGAGCTGGCCCAGGTGTTCGCCCGGTTCGGTGTCCGGGTGACCGTGGTCGAGGCGGCCGACCGGGTGCTCGCCCTCGAGGAACCGGAGGCGTCCGAGATCGCCGCCACGGCGCTGCGCGCCGACGGGGTGGAGATCCACACCGGGGTCAAGGCCGAGCGGGTCGAGCACGACGGCGCGAGCTTCACCGTCCATGGCGGCGGCCGCACGTTCGGCGGCGAGAAGCTGCTCGTGGCGACCGGCCGCCGGGCGCACCTGGAGGAGCTGGGCCTGGAGACCGTGCAGGTGGACGCCAAGCAGCGCTACCTGCCGGTGGACGAGCGGATGCACGTCACCGAGGGGATCTGGGCGGTCGGCGACCTCACCGGCGAGGGCGCGTTCACGCACATCGCCATGTACCAGGCGGGCATCGTCGTCGCCGACCTGCTCGACCACATGCGGCGTACCAAGGGCGGCCCGGACCCCAGCGGCACCGCCAGCGTCATGGGCGGCGCGGCCGGCGCGGTCAGCGCGGTCGGCGGGGCGATGAGCACGGGATCGACCGTCGCGCCGGGCAGCGTGCCGGTCGCCGACTACCGGGCGCTGCCCCGGGTCACCTTCACCGATCCCGAGGTGGGCGCGGTCGGCCTCACCGAGCGGCAGGCCCGCGACCGCGGCATCAACGTCCAGATCGGCTACACCGACCTGACCTCCTCCACCCGCGGCTGGATCCACAAGGCCGGCAACGCCGGCTTCATCAAGCTGGTCGTCGACGCCGACCAGGGCGTGCTGATCGGCGCCACCTCGGTCGGCCCGGCCGGTGGCGAGGTGCTCTCCGCGCTCGTCGTGGCGGTGCACGCGGCCGTCCCGCTCAGCCAGCTCCGGCACATGATCTACGCGTACCCGACCTTCCACCGCGCCATCGAGGACGCCCTGCGCAACCTGAGGTGAGCCTCACCCGGCCGGCGCGCCGTGCCGGCCGGCGCCGGCCGTGAACCGGGCCGCGCCCTTCATCGCGTCGGTGACCAGGGACTCCATCCCGAAGGCGAGTTCGGTGGCCATCGCCTCCGGCTCGGGGAGGCCGGCGTTGGTCAGCAGCGCGGCCCGGTCGTTGCGCAGGCAGGTCTGCGGGTGCCGGGCGATCTCCGCGGCCAGCCGCTCGGCCTCCGCCCGGGCCGCACCCGGCGCGACCAGCCGGTTCACCAGACCCATCGCGTACGCCTCGTCGGCGGGGACCGGGCGGCCGGTGAGGATCAGGTCCATGGCCCGGCTCTCGCCGATCAGCCGGGGCAGCCGCACCGTCCCGCCGTCGATCAGCGGCACGCCCCAGCGCCGGCAGAAGACTCCGAGCACCGCGTCCGACTCGGCGATCCGCAGGTCGCACCAGAGCGCCAGCTCCAGGCCGCCGGCCACGGCGTACCCGGAGATCGCGGCGAGCACCGGCTTGGACAGGCGCATCCGGGTCGGGCCCATCGGGCCGTCGCCCTCGGGTTCGACGCGGTTGCCGCGCGGCGTGCCGATGGCCTTGAGGTCGGCGCCGGCGCAGAAGGTGCCGCCCGCGCCCCACAGCACGGCGACCGCCGCGTCCGGATCCGCCTCGAAGGCGCGGAAGGCGTCGGCCAGGGCCCGGGCGGTCGGGCCGTCGACGGCGTTACGGGCCTCCGGCCGGTCTAGGATCACCGTGGTCACCGGCCCGGCGTGCTCGACGCGTACCCCCATCGGCCCAGCATGCCCTCCACGACGCCCGCCGCGCCAGGATCCCCGCTCGCGTGCCGGCCGCCGGCCGGTGCGGCGGCGGCGCTAGCATCGGCGGCGGCAACGATCATGTGAGGTGCCCCGCGTGCGCGGGGAGAATCGGGAAGCCGGTGGAAATCCGGCACGGGCCCGCCGCGGTGACCGGGGAGTCCCCGTCCACGCGCGTCACGCGCAGCCACTGGCCATAGGGCCGGGAAGGCGGACGGTCAGGCGTCGATCCGGGAGTCCGAAGACCGGCCTCGCGTTCAGTCGCCCACCGGAGTGTGGGCCGAGTGCAGCGGGAGCCTGCCTGTGGACCTGTACGACGTCATCCACCGCCGCCGCGACGTACGCGCCGAGTTCACCGGGGAGCCGGTGCCGGACGACGCCCTGGAGCGGATACTCACCGCCGCACACGCCGCACCGAGCGTCGGAAACTCGCAGCCCTGGGACTTCGTCCTGGTCCGCGACCCGGAGACCCGGCGCCGGTTCCACGCGCACGTCCAGGTCGAGCGGGACACCTTTGCCGCCACGCTGGACGGCGCGGCGGCCGAGCGGTTCGCCCGCATCAAGATCGACGGGGTGCTGGAGTCGACCCTGTCGGTCGTGGTCACCTACGACCCGCAGCGGGGTGGGCCGGCGGTGCTCGGCCGGCACGCCATCGCCGACGCCGGCCTCTACTCGGTCTGCCTGGCCATCCAGAACCTCTGGCTGGCCGCCACCGCGGAGGGGCTCGGCGTCGGCTGGGTCTCCTTCTACCGCGAGCCGTTCCTGGCCGGCCTGCTCGGCATCCCGCCCGGCATCCGGCCGGTCGCCTGGCTCTGCGTGGGTCCGGTCAGCCACCTCCAGACCGTCCCCGACCTGGTCCGGCACGGCTGGCGTACGCCCCGACCGCTGGCCGCCGCCGTGCACGCCGACCGTTGGCGGGCGGACGGGAACCACCCGATGGGGTGATCCGTGGTCCCCGCCCGGTTTGGGACCTCTCCTGCCGGGAAGTCGGACCACGTGCGCGAACTATTGACGAAGATCGAACAGAACACCCGGCTCGACCGGGTCGGTGACCGGTTGCAGCGCGTCGTCCAGGGCACCCTGCGCGCCCAGCGGGTCCGGGACCTGCTGCACGGCGTCTGGCTGGGGCACCCGCTGCACCCGGCGATGGTGCAGGTGCCGGTCGGCGCCTGGATCTCGGCCGCCATCGTGGACCTGATGCCCGGCCAGCGCCGGGCGGCGACCGCGCTGGTCGGCATCGGTACGGCCAGCGCGCTGCCGGCGGCGGTGGCCGGGCTCAACGACTGGGCCGCCCTCTCCCGCGACCAGCGCCGGATCGGTCTCGTGCACGCCGCCGCGAACACCATCGGCGTGACCCTCTACGCCAGCTCGCTGGCGGCCCGGCTCAACGGGCGGCACAACCTGGGCCGGGCGCTGGCCTACCTGGGGCTGTCGGCGGCGAGCACCGGGGCGTACCTGGGTGGGCACCTGGCTTACAAGCAGGGGGCGCAGGTCAGCCAGAGCATCTCCGAGCTGCATCTGGTCAGCGAGGGCTGGCACCCGCTCGGCGACATGTCGACCCTGCCGCAGCGGCAGCTCGTCACCCGGGAGATCGACGACGTCTCGGTGATCCTCTACCGGCACGGCGAGGACGTCACGGTGATGCTGGAGCGCTGCCCGCACCAGAGCGGCCCGCTCGGCGAGGGCGAGGTGCAGGAGATCGACGGCCACGCCTGCGTGGTCTGCCCCTGGCACGGCAGCACCTTCCGCCTCAACGGCGGCGAGGTCGTCCACGGCCCCTCCGGCAACGACCAGGTCGTCCTGCCCACCCGCGTCGTCAACGGCCGCCTCGAAGCCCGCCTTCCCTGACCCACGGCAGGATCTTGGACGGAATCGGCCCCTCCGGGGGCCACTTCCGTCCAAGATCGTCGTCGCGGGCGTCAGTCCTTGCGGTGGCGGCCCACCATCAGGTCGCGGACCGTCGTGCGGGGCACGGTGCGGCGGCGGAGGCCCAGGACGGCACCGATCTGGGCGCCTACGATGCTCGCCACCGCCAGCACCGCAGAGATGGCCAGCGGGCGGTTGATCCCGTCGTCGACGGTGGCCCGGGAGGCCCCCGCCGACATGGCCGGCGCCTGCCCGGCCGGCGCCTCCACGGTGGGCGTGGTGTCCCGTGCGGACGGGTGCGGGGAAGGACTGCCCTTCGGCGTCGAGGACGCGCCGCCGCCCGGCCTCGCCACCGAGCCGGGAGCCGGGCGGGACGGGCTGGCCGGGGTGGCCACGAGCCGGCCGGTGGCGTGCCGGCGGGCACCGGCGTCCACCGCCCCCTCGGGCAGCTTGAGCAGTTGCCCCGGGCGGATCCGGTCCGGGTCGGCGAGCCGGTTGAGCCGGGCCACCTCGCGGTAGCGGTCGAAGTCGTCCAGGTAGCGCTCGGCCACCCCGCCCAGGTAGTCGCCCTTCGCCACCCGGTACACCGCCGAGTCGGTGGTCACCGAGGCGGCCCGGACCGGCGGCGCGGCGAGCGCGGGGCCGGCCTGCGGGGCGACCACCGCCGGCGCGGCGGCGACCGGCTGCGGCGCGGCCAGGGTGGCGGCGCTCGCCGCGGCCGGGCTGGCCGCCAGGATCAGCGCCACCGAGCCGACCAGCGCGGCGGCGGCCCGCTGCTGGCGGCGCATCCCGGGCAGCCGGGGCGCCGGCCGGCGCAGCGTCGCCGCGAGGAGTTCCACCAGTACGGAGAAGGCGAACGTCGCCCACCCGAACCAGCCCACCACGGCGAGCGCGCGCAGGAAGAGCTGCCCGTCGTCGCGGCTGGTCAACGCCGTACCCACCTCGGCCAGGGTGGGCAGGTGGTCGGGGAGGGGGTTGCCGGCGAAGGCCAGCAGGGCGATCGGCCCCCCGAACAGCACCGCGCAGAGCACGGTGAGGGCGCCGAGTCCGGTGAGGACCTGGCCGGTCCGCCGGACGGCCGAGCGTTGCGATGCACCCATGGCTGCCTTCCCTTCCTACGGGGCTCCGATGAGCGCCCGCGCGGTGGCCTCACCGGTGACGGTGGCGGTGTTCCGGAAGCCGAAAAGGCCGAGCAGGTCCCGGCGGTAGGTGATGCGGACGCGTACCTGGATCTGCCGCTCGCCGGCGACCACCGGGAAGTCGACGTCGTGGTCGCGGACCCCGCCGGCGGCGCTCAGGTAGTCGGCGACGGCCTTGCGGGCGGCCACCTCGTCGATCTGCTTCGGGCCGCCCTCGATGGCGCGGGCCCGGTCGATCATCTGGCCGCCGCTGCGGGCCGCCTCGGCGGCCAGGTTGTCGGCGCGCTGCAACGAGCGGAGCTGCCCGGCGCCGTCGTACGCCAGGCTGATGATCACGAGTACGCCGGTCATGGCCACGGCCAGGAAGAGACTCACCCGGCCGCTCTCCGACGCGCGTCGCCCGGTCACCGGCGGCTCCGGTAGATGTCCAGCGGGGAGGTGAAGCTCGCCGAGACGGTCTTGCCACCCGGCACCCCGGGCAGCCCGGGTGCCCGCAGATCGTCGAAGGAGACCGTGCAGGTCACCGTGACGGTGACCGTCGCCGGCACCCCGGGCGCGCTGCGGTACGCGGCCACGAAGCTGGTCGCCCTGCCGCCCACCGAGCCGTGGAGGTCCAGCGCCGGCGGGGCGGCGCAGCGCAGCCCCGACCAGTCGAGCTGGCGCCGGGCCGCGTCGGTGGCCTCGGTCTCGCCGGTGTCCGCGTCCCGGGCGATCGAGGCGGCCCGGGCGGCGTCGTGCGCGGCCGACTCCACCGCCTCGTCGGCGACGGCCGTCCGTCCGGCCACCCCGGCCAGCACCATCAACCCGATGAAGGCGGGGGCGAGCACCGCCACCTCGATGGAGACGGAACCCCGGTCCCGCGGCCGCGCCATCGGCCTCACCCCGTCGTCCAGCGTTCGACCGGGCCGTGCGCGCTCTGCGAGACCGCGAAGTGCACGCCCGGAATCACCGACAGGGAGTGCCCGCTGACCGTGCAGGTGACCTCGGTGGCGGTCGCCGTGCAGGTGGGGCCGGGGGTCTGCCAGTCGACCAGCCAGTCCCCGGCGGCGCGCAGGAAGGTGCTGGCCCGGTCCCGGCCCGCGTCCGGCGGGGCCTCGAGCGCCCGCTGGGCGTTCACCCCGGTCTGCGCCGCGTTGAGGGCGGTGGACCGGGCCACGAACCAGACGGCGAGCTGGATCGAGGCGAAGAGCAGCACCAGGATCGCCGGCATCACCACCGCCAGCTCGACCGGGTTGGCCCCCCGCTCGGGCCCGCCCACGGCGAGCCGGTCCCGGAGGACGGCGGTGATCCGCCCCGGGCCGCCACGGCCGGTGGGCCGGCCGGCGGGTGCCGGCCGGCTCCGATCGGTGCGGGCGGGGCGAGGCATCACGGGGCCTTGGGCGCCGTGTTGTTCGGGATGGCGTTCATCCAGTTGTTGGCCTTGGCCAGGGCGAGCCCGGTGACCGCCATGGCCACCGCGACCAGGCCGAAGATGATCACCGCGGTCGGCACCGGGCTGTCGCCCCGCTCGGTGTCCCGCCGCAGCTCAGCGAGGCGGCTGGTCACCGCGGCGTACAGGTAGGTGTAGAGGTGCACGGTCTTCTCCTTCTCGGGGTGGGTTCACAGACGGGCGAGGAACGGATAGACGGCGAAGCCGAGCAGGACGAAGACCAGCAGCGAGCCGGGGATGTCCAGCCGGCTGGTCACCCCCTCGGCCCGGGCCAGGTTGTCGGTCCGGATCTGGTCGCGCAGCGAGTCGGCGCGGCTGCGCAGGGTCTCGTGCACCTGGGCGCCCTCGCTACCGGAGGAACGCATGATGGCCCCCACGTCGCCCAGCTCCGGGATGCCGATCCGGTCGGCCAGCTCCTGGAGTTCGTCCCAGGGCGAGTGCATCTGGAGCTGGGCGATCCGCAGCGCCTCCCGGATGCGGTCGAGCACCCAGCCGTCACAGACCGCCGCCGCGCGCTCCAGCGACTGCACCGGGCCGTGCGCCGCGGAGAGCTGCAACGCCACCAGGTCCAGGTAGGTGCAGACCGCCTGGCGGAACTCGTCCCGCGCGGCGTCCGCCCTGGCCAGCACCGCCCGGTGCGCGAGCAGGCCGGCGACCAGCGCCAGCCCGAGGCTCCCCAGCACCGGTACGACCAGCGGCAGCGCCACCCCGCCCAGGAAGAGCACGGCCGACGCGAGCGCCGGGGTGGCGAACCCGACCAGCGCCGAGAGCAGCACCGACAGGGCGTACTGCTCGGGGGTCCGGTCGAGCAGGGCGAGCTGCCGGTGCGGCGGGCGCAGCCAGCGGGAGACGCCGCCGAGCCAGTCCGGCCCGCGCCCGGCCACCGGGGCCTGACCGGGCGGCTGGTGCAGCCGGCGCAGCGCCGGGCCGAGCGCCGGGGTGGCCGGCAGCGCCTCGCGGACCACCAGGAACAGGCCGAGCCCGACCGCCGCCCCACCCAGCACGGCGATCGCCAACTGCCAGTTGACCATCATCGTGCCCGCCTTCCGTTCGCGACTGCGGAGCTCGCGCGCTCACTCCTCGCGCTCACGCGATCGCCTCCTCCGGGTCGGGCGCCGGCAGGAAGCGCGCCGGGCGGGGCGGCTGGCTCATCGAGCGCACCCAGACCAGCAGCCCGACGAAGGCCGCTCCGAGCACCGCCATGACCAGCTGCCCGAAGACCGTCCCGTAGGGCCGGACGTAGTCGCTGTTGACCAGCCCGTACGCGAGCGTGGCCAGCGTCATCCCGGTGAGGAAGCGGACCGCGAACCGGGGCTGCGTCCGCTTCGCCTCGACCTCCCGCCGGGTGGCGACCTCCGCCGAGGCGGCGGTGGCGATCGAGCCGAGCACGTCGCCGAGGCGTTCGCCCCGGTCGGTGAGGTGCAGGATCAGCGCCGCCACCACCTGGTCGCAGACCGGGTCGGCGATCTCGTCGGCGAAGGCGAGCAGGGCGGACCTCGCCAGCCAGCCGGCCTGGAGGCGGGCCGCCAGGGTGCGTACCTCCTCCTGGATCTCCTCCGGCGCGGTGGCGATGGTGCCGATGATGGCCTGCTGGAGGCCCTGCCCGGTGCCGGAGATGTCCTTGAGCCGCCGGGTCCACTCGCCGACCGCCTCGATCCGGGCGATGGCCCGCTGCTCGGCCCGGCCCACCGCGAAGAGCCACGGCACCCCGGGCACCGCCAGCGCCACCAGCAGGCCGACCACCGGCAGCCCGGTGAGCAGGAAGGCCAGCGCGCCGACGACCACGGCGGCGCCGAGCAGCAGCTGGTAGCGACGCTGCTCCTGCCGGCTGGCCCCCGAGCCGGTCCAGAGCCGGCTCAGCCCCGGCCCGGCGCCCGGCGTGGCTCCGGCGGGCCGGCGGGTGCCGACCAGCGCGACCACCGCCAGCACCAGCCCGGCGACGCACGCCGCCCCGGAGACCAGCGCGATCAGCTCGATCGTCGTCATGAACTGGTCTCCGTCCGCGACTGCGGGGCTCGCAAACCCGGCTCACTCCTCGCGTTCACGGTCGCCGCCCGAGCCGGGTGTGCCTCGGCCGCCGCCACGCGCCCGTGCCGGCCTCGATGAACCGGGTCAGCAGCCGGGCGTCGTAGCCGACCCGCAGCAGTTGATCGCGGATCCGCTCGGGGAGGTGGCGGGGCACCGCCCGGCCGTCCGGCCCCGGGCCGAAGACACTGGTGGTGGTGATCCGGTTGCCCTCACCGACGCCGATGACCTCCTCGACGTGCGAGACGAAGCGGTGCTTGCGGCCGCCGATCGCGGTCTCGTCCTCGACCGTGACGTAGACGATCAGGTCCAGCGCGTTGCCGGCCATCCGGCGGGCCTGGTCGACCGTCATCTCCCGGCCGTGGGCCAGCGCCAGCTCGATGATCCGCTCGGCCACCCCGGCCGGGGTACGCGCGTGGATGGTGCACATCGACCCGCGGCTGGTGGTCATCGCCTGGAGCATCGGCACGATCTCCCGGGACCGCACCTCGCCGACGATGATCCGCAGCACGCCCATCCGCAGCGACACCGGGATCAGGTCGGCGATGCTGACCTCACCGGCGGGCCGGCCGTCCAGCCCACGCTCGCCGTGCCCCTCGCGGGACTCGAAGCTCATCACCGCCCGGTGCTTGTGCCCGCGGCGGGTCGGCAGCAGCTCCCGGCTCTCCTCCAGCAGCACGTACGGCTCGTCGGCCGGGATCTCGTCCATCAGCGCCCGGATGACCGTGGTCTTCCCGGCCCCGGCCAACCCGGCCACCATGATGTTCAGCCCGGCCCGCATGGCGGCGCAGAGGAAGTCGCGCAGCAGCGGGTCGATCATCTCGTCCAGGTCGGGCCGGCCACCGGCGATGTCCTCCAGGCTCACCGCGAGCGTGTTGTGTTTGCGGATCACCGCGTACGGGCGGTGGCTGACCAGGAAGACCGCGGCGAGGCGGCTGCCGTCGGGCAGTTGCAGGTCGAGCGTCGGCTTGGAGGTGGAGAGCGAGCGCTCGGTCGCCCCGGCCCGGCGGGCCGCCGCCTGGAGGATCTCCACCAGTTCGTCGTCGCTGTCGGCGATCGGTTCGGCCCAGTCGACGCCGCCGCCGTGCCGGGTGATGCGCACCTGGTCGCAGCCGAGGATGTGCACCTCCTCGATGGTGTCGTCGACGAGCAGCGTCTGGAGCCGGCCCAGGCCGACCAGCTCGGCGGTCACCTGGTCGAGCAGCAGCCGCTCCTCGTCGGCGGCCATCGGCGTGCCGGCCCGGCGCACCGAGTCCGCGTACGCGGAGACCACCGCGACGGCCAGTCGGGCCCGCTCGACGTCCTCGGCGTCGGCGTCGAACTCCCGGCCGCGCTGCCAGAGGGTGAGTCGTTCGCTGAGTTCCCGCCGCAGCTCGCGGACCACCGCGAAGTCGACCCGGGGACGGGGCGGCGGGGGTGGCGGGGCGACCGGCACGGCGGGCGGCGGGGGCACGTGGTGCCGACCGTTCGGAGCGACCAGCGGCGGCACGGTGGAGGTGGCGCCGGGCTGCTGCCCGCGCGGGTCGTGGGAGACCGGTTCAAACCGCACCGGACACCCCCGGCGTGCTGGGCGCGGTCACGGCGCGCGGGGCCGGCGCTCCCGGCCAGGCCAGCCGGGCCCGCCGCCGGTCCAGCAGCGCCCGGACCGGCACCTCCAGCGCGCCGGCCGCGCGCATCAGCGGCCGGTTGGCGCGTACGGTGCCGCCGTGGCCGAGCACCGCGGCGGTACGCGGGTCGTGCGGCAGCCGGGCGATCACCGGCAGCCGCAGCGCCTTGCTGATCTCGCTGCCGCCGTGCCCGTCCCCGATCACCAGCAGGCGCAGGGTGCCCGGGGGGATCCGGTGTTCGGCGAAGTCCCGCTCGATGGCCTTGACCGTGGCGCGGGTGGCGGAGAGGTCGGGCAGGTGCGCACGGGTGACCAGCAGCACCACCGCCGCGGCCCGCAGCACCGGCCACGGTGGACCGCCGACCTGCAACCGGCCGCAGTCGACCAGCACGTCGTACGGGGGGACGCCGTTCTCCAGGCTGGTGAAGAAGTCGGCGAAGCGCTGCCAGAGCGGGCTGACGCTGCCCGCCTGGGCCGGGTCCACCACGCCCGGCAGCAGCAGCCGCTCCCGCTTCGGCGCGTCCAGGTCGACGAGCTGCGACCAGAAGGCGCTCTCCAGGTTGCCGTCCCGCAGCTCCCCGACGGCAAGCTCGCCGAGGCCGCGCGGGCCGTCGAGCGCCCCGCCCAGGTAGCCGGCGAGGACCGAGCCGCCCGCCGGGTCGCACTCGGCCAGCACCAGCCGCCGGTGCCAGCTCAGCGCGGCGGCCAGCGCGGCCGTGGTGACCCCCGGCGAGCCCTTCGCCGAGACCAGGGCGATGATCGCCATCAGGCCGCCTCGGTGAGCACGAGCGCGATCCGGTCGTCCGCGGCCAGCGCCACCACGGCCGGCACGTCCCGGACCGCCAGCGCCAGGTAGACCACCACGTCGTCGTTCTCCGGCGCGGCGGTGTCGATCACCGTGGCCTCGAACCGGGTGCCGCCGCCGCGGCTCGTGTCGGCGCTGCCGGCGCTGGTGTCCGGGGTGCTGACCAGCAGCACCTTGTCGCCGGGATGCAGCTTGCGGGCGGGCACCTGGCTCGGCTCCAGTCCCAGCGCGAGCTGCTGCTGCCCGGGGCCGAGCAGCGGCGCGTCGGTGAGCTGGGCCGGGGTCAGCAGCGTGCCCGGGGTGAGCCGGACCGCGGCCCGCAGGCTTAGCACCTCCTTGATCCGGTTGGCCGGCACGGGCTGGAGTTCCCGCCCGCCGGAGACCCGCACCGGGACCAGGTCGTCGGCGGTGAGCTGCCGGCCGACCTCAACCGGCCGGGCCACCGCGAGGTAGCTGCCGGTGGAGCGGACCGAGGTGACCGCGAAGGCCGAGCCCAGCCCGCCGAGGGCGATCAGCAGCACGGCCAGGCCGAGCAGGCCGGGGCGGATCCGCCGCTGCCGGACCACCTTGGGCGGCGCCACCGGCGCGTCCAACGGAGTCCCGTTCCGGGTCGCCACACTCACTGCGCCACCTCCGTTCGCGACTGCGGGGCTCGCAAACCCGGCTCACTCCTCGCGCTCACCGCGTCACCACCTGAAGTTCGTTGATCTCGACCGGGACCGTCCCGCTCACCCGGCTCTGGGCGATCTCGCCGCTCTCGCCCCCGCCGGACCACTCGACGGTCCAGAACGTGGTGGCGCTGACCTGATAGGTGCCGGCCCTGCCGTAGCCGGCGTCGTAACCGCAGTCGGGGGAGGTCAGGCCGGCCCGGGGCCCGTCGGCGCTGTACGGCGTGCCCGGTCCCGTGCAGGTGACCTTGGTGCCGTCGCCCATGGTCCAGACGATCCGGGTCACCCTCGCGGTGATCTCGACGGTCACCCCCCGGTCCGAGGCGGAGGCGTGCAGCGGTCCGAAGTAGGACGCCCCGTCGCTGGCCCACATCCAGACCGGCAGGCCGACCAGGCCGGGGCCCTTGCTGCGCCTCGGCGCGACCGCGACCCGGGGTGGCAGCAGTGAGATCGAGGCCAGCGCGCGGCGGGCCAGCTCCTCCGGGTCCGGCGGCGCGCCGTAGCCAGGCGGCGGCCCGTCGCGCAGCACGACGGTCTGCGCGCCCAGGTCACCGCCGTTGCAGGTCTGCACGTACCACTGCTTGCCTTCGGGCGCCTCGGGCTGGGGTTCGGCCAGCTTGTAGTAGCAGCCGTCGCCGTTGTTGAACCAGCCGAGCACGTCGTCGTAGCAGGGGATGACCCGGCCGTTCCACTGGCACTTCGCGGCGCCGCCGCCGTCCCCACCTCCGCCGCCGGGGTCGCCGCCACCGCCCGGTCCGCCCGGGGTGCCCGGCTCGTCGTCCCACACGTTGCAGTCGTTCTGCCCGGGCGGGCACTCGCCGCCGGGATTGCCGGCCCGGGCCGGCGCGCCGGCCAGCAGCAGCGCGGGGGCGCCGGCCAGCGCCAGCAGGAGCGCCAGAGCGGCGGTGAGCAGCAGCCGGCGGGGCGTCCCGGCCCGGGTCGGGCGGGCCGGGACACCCCTTCCTCCCCAGGTCAACACGGCTGGTCCTGGTGTCCGGCGCCGGCGCTGATCAGCCACCGCCCGTCGGGGTAGCGGGTCGCCGTGGCGGTGGCCAGGTAGCGCCCGCCGCGGGTGCCGGGGACGACCCGGCGGTCCTTGGCGTAGACGAGGCGGTAGCCGGTGGCGTCCAGGCAGTCCTGGATCTCCACGGTGGGCGGATCGGCGGCCAGGTCGACCGAGACCACGGTGGGATCGGAAACAAGTCTTCCGGTACGCATCGCGCCGTGCTCCTTCGCGTCACGAATTGCCATCCGCACCCGGGTCAGCAGCGGATCCGCCACGAATCGGGCCAGTGCGGGATGTCCGGGATCGCTGCGTGCGCTTGCCGCTCGGGACGCGTCGAGATAGCCGGAATAGGCGGCGAGCGCGGCTTTTCCGGCCTTCTCCTCCTCGGCGGTGGAATGCGCGGCGGGCGCCGCGGCGCGCCCGGCCAACGGGCGGGCCGCCGCCTCCGGCTCGGTGCCGCAGCCAACGGATCCGGCCAGCAAAGCAAGGCTGAGCAGGCCGATTTCCCATCGGCGGGATTGCCGTGTGCGCAACGCCGGGCCCTCCTCGGTGGCGACCCGGAGTGGTCGCGTCAACGCACTCCGGGCAGGCGGAAGCACGCCCGGATGTGTACGGCCGGGCCACAACTGCTACCGCCGCATTTACCTGTACTGATCTTCAAAGAATGCGGATTGTTAAGTCTTCGGTCGGCCTCCGACGCCAATTGATCCGGGGGTTGCGTCGTACCCAAGGGGCGAGCATAGGCTGACGTCCGCCGATGCAACAGAGGCAATTCATTCGAACACTCTCAGTGATGACAGGCGGTGGTGGCCGGTGGGTGTCGGGACGATGACGAACGGCCCGCGGGCGGGTCGGCCGACGGCAAGAGTGCGCTCACCCGCGCGTGACCCCGGGTGTCCCGGGCGCGGATCGTCGAGCGGCGGATTGGGCGGCAACGGCCCCTCTGGTCCGATCCGTCCCCCCGACCCCTGGCCCGGCCTTCCGTCGCCGGTGGTCGGTGGTCCCGGCCCGGCCCGCCCTGGGTGGGCCGCCGTTTTCCGCGCCATCCGCGACACGGCGGTCGGGCGGCTTTCACTCTGCGTGCTCCAGAGTGGAACCGTGCGCGACCGTCCGGGGGAGCCGGCGTGACCGCCGAACGGGTCCGCCCCACGGCACCGACGGTCCCCGCGCGCCGTCCGGTCGTCCGGCGGCTGGCCGGCCTGGCAGTCGTACCGCTGCTCCGGCTGGCGGTCGCCCGCTACGCCGTACCCCCGGGGTTGCCGGACCGGGCGGGGTGTGACGGCTGCGGCGCGCCGATCGGCCTGGACCGGCCGCTGCCGGCGCTCGGGCCGGCGGCCCGCTGCCCGTCCTGCCGGGCGCGGGTCGGCGCGGCGCCGCTGGTGGTCGAGGTGGCGCTGGCCGCGGCGGTGGCGGCCGTGGCGCTCACCGGCGGGCCGGCCGGCGCGCGGGCGGCGGCCGCCTGGTGGCTCGCCTGGGCGGTGCCGCTGGCCCTGGTCGACGCCGCGGTGCACCGGCTCCCCGACCGGCTGACCTGGCCCGCGGCCGCCGGGGTGTGGGCGCTGCTCGGGGCGGCCGGGCTGGCCGGGTCCGGTCCGGCGCCCTGGCTGCGCGCCACCGCGGCCGGGCTCGCGCTCGGCGCGGGCTTCGCGGCGACCACGCTGCTGCTCGGCCGGCGCGGGTTCGGCCTCGGCGACGCCAAACTGGCGCTGGGTGCCGGGGCGCTGCTCGGCTGGCACGGCTGGCCGGTGTTGGTGGCGGGTCTGGTGCTCGCGGTCACCCTCTCCGCGGTGGCCGGCCTCGCGCTGCTCGCGGCACGGCGGGTCCGCTGGTCCAGCCACCTGCCCTTCGGCCCGTTCCTCATCCTCGGCACCGCCCTCACCCTCGTCCTGACGACGTGAGCGGCGCCGGCGGCGAGCGGGTCAGCGCCGGGCGGGTCGCACGTCCGGGCGGGTGGCGGCGCGGCGGATCCGCCGGCGCAGCACGTCGGCCACCGGGCGGGCCAGCACCGGCGTGAGCAGGGTGCCGACCAGCGCGCCGAGCAGCAGGCCGACGGCCACGTCGTGCGGATAGTGCACGCCGACGAAGGTGCGGGAGAAGGCGGCCAGCACGGCCAGCGGGACGGCCACCAGGCCGATCCTGCGGTGCAGCAGCAGCGCGGTGGCGGCCAGCGCGCCCGCGATGGTGGCGTGGTTGCTCGGGAACGACCAGTCGCCGGCCGGCGGGCAGTGCCCGGCCACGATGACCAGGTCGGCCGGGCTGCGGCAGGGCCGGTCCTCGGCGATCAGGGTCTTCAACCCCTCGCTGGAGGCGTACGCGCAGACCACCGCGACCGGGGCGGCCAGGGCGAGCGCCCGGCCCCGGAGGTCGCCGCCGACCAGCCGGGTCAGCGCGGCCAGCACCAGCAGGACCCCGAGCAGGACGACCGCCCCCTCGGTGAAGTGCAGGGCGAACCAGTGGACCGGTTCCGGCGTGCGGTCGGCGAACTCGACGATGTCGTGGTACCAGTCGGTACTGACATCCGGGACGTCGGTCACCACGGTGTCGGTCATGAATCACCTCACCAACTGTTCATACTCCGTTCACCCGGAGGGTGGTGGGGGAATGACTGTCAGGGCACCGAAGTTACAGGCGCCTCTCAGCCGGGTCTGATTCGGTAGCCGCGACGTACCGACCTCGGGAGGACCCGTGCCGCACAGCCCTCAGGGCGACGAGAGCTGGCGGATCCGCCGCACCGCGACGGATCTGGACCGGCTCGGCGAGACCGAGTCGATCTTCGCGCTGGGCAACGGCTGGGTGGGCTGGCGCGGCACCCTCGACGAGGGCGAGCCGTACGAGATGCCGGGCACCTACCTCAACGGGTTCCACGAGCAGCGCGAGGTGAGCTACCCCGAGGGCGGATACGCCTTCCCCGAGCAGAGCGACAGCGTGGTCAGCGCCCCCAACGCGGCGCTGGTTCGGCTCTGGGTCGGCGGTGAGCCGTTGGACCTGCGGACCGGGACGGTCCGGCGGCACGAGCGGGAGCTCGACCTGCGTGCCGGCGTGGTCCGCCGGGAGACCGAGTGGATCTCGCCGGGTGGGCGGGGGGTCCGGGTCCGCAGCACCCGGCTGGTCTCGCTGCCCCGCCGGCCGGTCGCCGCGGTCGACTGGGAGGTCGAGCCGCTGGACGGCCCCGTCGAGGTACGCGTCGGCGCCGACCTGCTCGCCAACGAGCGGGTGCCGGAACGCGCCGACGACCCGCGCGCCGCCGAGGTGATCCACGACCCGCTCACGGCCGAGACCGGCCGGCACGACGGCATCGACGGCGTGCTCGTGCACCGCACCGAGCGCAGCGCCCAGCGGGTCGCCGTCGCGGTCGCCCACCAGCTCGACGTGCCGGCGAAGGTCGCCACCGACACCGCACTGAGCCCCGACCGGTTCCGCCTGGCGGTCAGCGGTTGGCTGCGCCCCGGGGAGCGGATCCACGTCACCAGGTTCGCCGCGTACGAGTGCGCGCACGTCGACGGCACCCCGGCCGACGAGCTGGCCGACCTGGTCGTCGCGGAGGCGGACGCGGCCCGGGCCGAGGGGTTCGCCGCCCTGCTCGACGCGCAGCGGAACGCCCTCGACGCCGCCTGGGCCACCGCCGACGTCGAGCTGGACGGCGACCCGGAGCTCCAGCAGGCGGTCCGGTTCGCGGTGTTCCACCTGATCCAGTCCGGCCGGGCCGACGGCGACCGGACCATCCCGGCCAAGGGGCTGACCGGCAACGGCTACGACGGGCACGTGCTCTGGGACACCGAGAGCTACGTGCTGCCGGTGCTGACGTACCTGGCGCCGGGGCTGGCCCGCTCGGCGCTGCGCTGGCGGCATGCGCACCTGCCCGAGGCCCGCGACCGCGCCGCGGAGCTGCGCCTGGCCGGGGCGACCTTCCCGTGGCGAACCCTCGGCGGCCGGGAGTGCTCCGGCTACTGGCCGGCGGGCAGCGCCGGGCTGCACGTCAACGCCGACATCGCCGACGCGGTGCTGCGCTACGTCGCGGCCACCGGCGACGACGGGTTCCTGGCCGAGTGCGGCGTCGAGCTGCTGGTGGAGACCGCCCGGCTGTGGCACCGGTACGGCCACTGGTCCGACACCGGCGCCTTCCACCTGACCGGGCTCACCGGACCCGACGAGTACTCCGCGCTGGTCGACGACAACCTGTTCACCAACCTGATGGCCCGGCGCAACCTGCGCGGCGCGGCCGACGCCGCCGAGCGCCTCCCGGAGGCGGCCGCCCGCCTCGGCGTCGACCCGGCCGAGGTCGCCGGCTGGCGGGCCGCCGCCGACGCGGTGCACGTCCCGTACGACGGCAAGCGCGGGGTGCACCAGCAGTCGGCGGGTTTCACCGAGCAGCCCGAGTGGGACTTCGCGAACACCGGCGAGGACGACTACCCGCTGCTGCTGCACTTCCCCTACCTGGAGCTGTACCGCCGGCAGGTGGTCAAGCAGGCCGATCTGGTGCTCGCGATGCTGCGCTGCCCCGGCGAGTTCACCGCCGACGAGAAGGCCCCCAACTTCGCCTACTACGAGGCCCGGACCGTCCGCGACTCCTCGCTGTCGGCCTCCGCGCAGGCGATCCTCGCCGCCGAGGTCGGCCACCTCGACCTGGCGTACGACCTGTTCGCCGAGACGGCGTTGCAGGACCTTGAGGACCTCGGCGACAAGACCGCCGACGGGCTGCACCTGGCCTCGCTGGCCGGCGCCTGGCTGGTGGTGGCGCAGGGCTTCGGCGGGCTGCGCGACGACCGGGGCGTGCTCTCCTTCGACCCGCGGCTGCCCCGCCGGATCACCCGGCTCGCCTTCCACCTGCGCTGGCACGGGCACCGGCTGCAGGTCACGCTGACCCCGGACACTGCCCGTTACGAGCTGCCGGACGCCGGCCCGGCCGACGCCGTCGAGCTGTGGCACCACGGCGAACGGCTCCGGGTGACCGGGGCGACGCCGGTCAGCCGGCCGATGCCGCCGGTGCCGGACCCCGGTCCCGAGCCGCCGTCACCGCCCGGTCGCCGGCCGGCCCGGCGCGGTCAGGCGGACGTGGGCGGCGCCGCCTGACTCGGCACGCCCGACATCCGCTCGACGATCTCCTCCAGCGCCTCGAAGGCGTACGCCCAGTTGTGGCACTTGAAGCTGCGCAGCCCCTCGATCGGGGTGCGACAGTCGGCGCAGTGCACGCCGGGGATGGCGGCCGGCACCTCGGTGTTGACGTACTTGCGCTCGCCGAGGATGACCCGCGCGATCATTCCCCGGTCGTGCACCCCGTGCAGGGCCGAGGAGACGATGTCGTACCAGTTCACCCGGCGACCGCACTTCGGACAGTCCGGCTCATCGCCGCTGACCCACAACGGGGCGCCGATGCTCCGCGCCGGCATGTTCAGCAGCTTCTCCAGCCGGCGCACGTCCGACTCCGGCGTGGTCCAGCGGTGCCGGCCCGGCAGCGAGGCCGGTGAGTCGTAGACGGCGCGGAACACCACCGGGTCGACCTCCACGGTCTCCCGTCCACTGGTCATCGGTACCTCCTCGGCTCGGCTGGTCCCACCGTCGTACCAGGTGAACGGCGTCGGCAGCCGGATCATTGACACGACAGGTCAGCGGTGTGTCGCCCAGAGTGCTACAGATCAGAGCGAGGTCGCTGCCCCGGTCAGCCCACCGCGGCCCGGCGGACGGCCTCGGCGGCCAGCCGGGACCGGCGCCGGTCGTCGTTGCTGAGCAAGCCGAACTTGTCGTAGAGCCGGGTCAGGTGCTTCTTCACCGCGCTCTCGCTGACGCCCAGCGCGCCGGCCAGCGACCGCACCGCCGGCGGCTCCGGGAAGGTGTCGCCCCCGGCCAGATACGGGCGGCACAGCGCGTCGAGCAGCTCCCGCTCCCGGCGGGTCAGCGCCGGCGGGGCGGGCGGCGGCTCGACGCCCACCGTGCACGTACCGGTGAGCTGCCCGGGGGCCTGGAACACCAGCCGCGCCGGCCCGATCTCCACCCGGTCGCCGTCGTGCAGGGTGCGGGCCTTGCGCAGCGGCATCCCGTTGACCGTGGTGCCGTTGGTGCTGCCCAGGTCGCGGATGATCCAGCCGGACGGGAAGCGCTCGACCAGCGCGTGCAGCCGGGAGACCAGCCGGCTGTCGATGGGCAGCTCATTGCCGGGGGCCCGGCCGATGGTCAGGGTGTCCACGCTGAGCGGGACGAGGCGCACCGGCCCGGTGCCGTGCACCTCGAACCAGCCGCCGGTCACCGGTCGCACCACGGCTCGGTGGTGGCCGTGGTCACCGCGCCCGAGCGGGTGGCGGTCACCGTCGCCGTGGCCGTGACGCACCGCCCCGCCGACGGCCAGGGCTCGGTCCACAGCTCGTACGGCTGGCCGGTGGCGCGCTGCCGCGCCCGCGGCCCGCCCGCCCGCACCGCCAGGTCGACGGTCCAGGTGCCGCCGCCGGCCGACACGTTGTCCCGGTACTGCTTCCACACCCAGACGTAGGCCATCGCGGCCCGGCAGCTCGGCGACCAGTACTGCTTGACCGAGATGGCACGCAGCCCGCCCGCGTACCCGTAGGCGGAGGTGCCGATCTGGTAGGCGTCGGCGTAGCAGCGGCCGGGCGGGGCGTCGTCCTGGCTGGCCTTGCGGGGCGTGGCCGTGCCGGCGAGCGGCGTGGTGAGCCGCCGGCCGGCCACGGTCAGCTCCAGCACCGCCCGCACCGGGCCGGCCACCCGGGGCACGGCGACCAGCCGTACCTCGCAGCCGGCCCCCGGGGCGAGCCGGCGTGACCCGCACCCGTCCGCGACGATCCGCAGCTCGCCCCGGGCCGGGCCACCCACCGTCACCCCGCCCAGCACCACCGGGTGGCCGGTGCGGTTGCGCACCCGCACCGGTCGCTCCGCCGACTCCGCGTACAGGGTCAGCTCGCCCAGCTCGACCCGCTCGGGCAGGGTCACCGGGGTGGGTGGGGGCGGGGCCTGCGCGTACCCGGTGGCCAGCACCGCCGCCACCGCCACGAGCAGGCCGAGCGTCCGGCGCAGCGCGCGCCGGCGTACCCCGGAGGGCCGCGCCACCGTGGCGGAGAGGGCGAGGGCCGCGCGGCGGCGGGCGGACAGCGACGGCGCCGGGCCGGCCGGCGGTGTCGGCCGTGCCCCGGCGTCCGCCGCCACGTCGCCGGGAACGAACGGGGTCACCGGCAGCCCGGCCGCCGCCTGCGCCGCCCGCAACTCCCCGGCGAACTCCGCGACCGACGCCGGCCGCCGCGCCGGATCCTTGGCCAGCGCGCGCTCCAGCGCCGCACACACCCCGTCGGGTACGCCGAGCGGGCGCAGGTCCGGCACCGGGTCGGCGGCGATCCGGCGCAGCAGGGCGTCGGTGGATTCCCCGTCGGCGGGGGCGAAGGGCGGGGCGCCGCGGATCCAGTGCAGCACGGTCGAGGCCAGCGCGTAGACGTCGGCGGCCACCGAGGCCGGCTCGCCGCGCAGCACCTCCGGAGCGGCGTGCAGCACGCTCGCGGTCACCGTCCCGCGGATGCCGGGGCGCTCCGTGCCGGGGCGGGCCTGGCCGAAGTCAGCCAGCTTCGGTTCCCCGTACGCGGAGACCAGGATGTTCTCGGGCTTCACGTCGCGGTGCAGGACGCCGGCCCGGTGCGCGGTCTCCAGCGCGCCGGCCACCGCGATCCCGCCGGCGACGGCCGCCCGCCAGTCACCCGCCCCTGCGCGGCGCAGCCGGTCGCCCAGCGAGCCGCCCTCCTCGTACGCCATCAGCAGGTACGGATTGCCGGCGGCGGTCCGGCCGGCCTGGTGCAGCGTGACGATGTGCGGATGGTCGGAGAGCCGGCCCAGGGTGCGCAGCTCCCGCTCGAAGCGGACCCGCGACGGTCCGGCCCAGTCGGCGGCGAGCACCTTCACCGCCACCCAGCGGGAGTAGTCGGCCTGCCAGGCCCGGTAGACCACGCCGAACCCGCCCCGCCCGACCTCGAGGGCGTCGCTGCACCCGGCGATCCCCAGGTCGATGCCGGGGCCGGAGCCGGCCTCGGGCCGGTGCGTCACCGGCTGTTCGCTGTGGACCATCGCCACTGAATGCTACCGACGGGTCGGGACGGCCTCCGGCGGTCGGGTGCACCCTTCGGCGCCGACGCCGACGGGCCGTGCCCCGGCCAGGGCACGGACCGTCGAGTGTCGCCACCGGGGCCGGTCGGTCGGCCGGCCCCGCCCCCCCTTCGGCGGATCGGTGGTCGTTGTGGAACCAGGGGTGTCCCGAGCCGCCCCCCAGGCGCGACCCGGGACGTCGGGCGGGCGAAGGTCAGCAGACCGTGCTGGTCGACCCGCCCGTCGAGTTCAGGTAGCCGGTGACGTGGGTGCAGTGGGCGGCGGTGTTCGCTGGCCTGCCCCACAGCTCCGCCCGGGTGGTGTTGCTCAGCTCGCCCACCCCGTAGTCGGTGCCGCTGTCCGACTCGTCGATGACGTGCACGTACAGGTCCCAGCTCGAGTGGCTGGCCCGGTACTGCTCCCAGACGTAGATGTAGGCGTAGTTGTAGCCACAGCCGTAGTACTGCTTCACCGACGCGGCCTGCATGCCACCGACCGTCAGCACCCGGGTCGTGCCGATCTGGCGGACGCTGGAGCAGCTGGCCGGGGTGCTGGCCAGCGCCGGGGACGCGTCGACCACGGCCACGGCGCTGGCGGCGAGGGCCACGGTCGCGCTGGCGAGGGTACGGCGGAGCATCGACATGGGAAACCCTGCTTTCTCTCAAGATCCCGTCGTCAGAGAGACAACCAGGGTCGGTGCGCGGCCGACAGGTGACGAAGCGGGGAGGGTTTGCTCCCCTGCCGAGCCGGCGTCGACGACGTACCCGCCGGCCCACGCCTCGAACTACCGACGCTCGCCAGCGTCCGTCTCCGCCCACAGCGCCTCGAGGTCAAACGGCTGGTCGCTCGCAGAAACGGGGTCTGGGGCGGAGTCGTCAGAGGGGCCAGCGAACCACGTCCGTGACGACCCGGGCACCATCAGCAGTACGGCGATGGCCAGGGCTGCCACCATGTTGCCGGCCCGCAGCCAGCCGATCCCGGCCGGCTCGAAAAAGCCGACTATCAGGTTGCCGGCCATCCCCAGGACGACGACGCCCTGCGCCAACGGGTTACCCCGCCACACGCCGTAGATCAATGCGGCGCCAATGGCGGTGACGATCAGGCTGCCGGTGACACTGACGGCATCGGTCCAAGGTCCATAAGCGACGACCGTGACGTAGCCCACGATCAGGACCGCCAGCGCAGCCAACACCGGGCGCGGCGGGCGGACCTTCGTCTGCTGGATTACCGGCGCATCGTACGGTGGCAACCTGCCGTATGCCGTCCGCTCAATAACCGGTCCTCACGCCGCAGCCGACCCGCTGTCCGCGACAGGTCCATACCCGGGGCACGGATCCGGCGGGACCCGGGCGGGGCTGGGGCTTCCTGGTGGGGTTCGGTCGGAGGTCAAGCGGCTACACCGGTCGGAGGCGGTGCGCTTCAGGCACTGGGGTGGGCGATGGCATTCAGCCGGTTGCTGACGACGGCTTCACCACCTGGTACAAGGCGTGGTCCTGCCACCGGCCGGCGATGTTGAGGTACTCCGGTGCCATGCCGAACCGCACGAACCCGTTGCGTTCCAGCACCCGCTGTGATCTGACGTTGTGCAGCAGGGTCTCTGCCTGCACCCGGTGCAGCCCCAACTCATCGAAGGCCACCCGCACGATCTCGCGCACCGCCTTCGTCGCGAACCCTCGGCCGTTGTGGCTGGCGCTCACCCAGTAGCCCATGGCGCATGACTGAAATGGGCCACGCACTATGCCGCTGAGCGTGATGCGGCCGATCACGCGACCGGAGTCGTCGAGGATGACGTGGGGCAGCTTCGAGCCCTGCTCGTATTGCTGGAGGTCGGCTTCGATGACGGCGTGCTGGCCGTCCGCCGTGAAGTAGTCCTCGCTCCGGATCGGGTCCCACGGCGCGAGAAACTCACGGTTGACGCGGAGCAACTCGGCCAAGGCCGGCGCATCCTCCGAGGCAATGAGTCGGGTGATCTTCACCCACCCATAGTCCCAGGCCAGCGCGGCAACAGCGACCCCGGTCGGGGGCCGCTGACCTGCGGAGGAGTGGGCCGCCAGGGAGTCGGACCCTGAACCCCTCTGGCGGTCTGTGGATCAACTCAGATCGGACGGATCGGCGCCATGACCTTGATCCTCGCCTGCTTGACGGTGATCTCCGGCAGTCCGCCCAAACGGAGCCCAGCACCTCTCAGTGCGCTTGCGCCCGGGCGTCCGTCAGGATGCACGTCTTGGCTACTCGCGTGGATACTCGACTCGCCCTTGGCTTTGCCTGACGACGTCCGGGACGTGGCTCTGATGCACTGGCGGAAGCTGGACCGTCCGCTCGACCCCCCGCTTGTCCCGGGCGCTCTGTCCGGCGGGGTCCGTCGGCAGTGACAGCAACCGGCGCGGACAGAGCCACCCAGCGAGGACCGCCGGACGGTGGCCCGAGGCGGGTGACGACCGCTGCTGTCGACAGCTCAGGCACCGACTCCAACCACCCGCCGTGCGTGGGCCTGCCGCTCGCGCGTTTGTCGGATAGCTTGTCCGGTGTGGGCATTGATAATGATCGCCGTCGAGCTGCTACTGGCAGCTCTCCGGACGGGAGCGCCTGGGTCTCGTCCCGGCCACCCGCGCCGGTGCTCATCGCCGCACTGCTCGTTGCCGCTGGCGCGCTGGTGCCACTCGGGTTGCTCGTCCTGGTGGTGACAGAGTTCGAGGCCCGGAATCTGGTGCCAGTGCTACTGCTCGCCTTGGTCGGCGTGGGTGTCTGCGCGTCAATCGGGTACGGGCTTTGGCGCGGTTGGCGTGGGTCCCGGATCGTGGCCGTGGTGCTCGGCGTGCTAGTTCTGCTATCGGGGCTGAATTCCCTCGGGTCCAGCAATTTCGGATTTCTACCGATAGCGTACGGCGCATCGGTGGCGCTGCTCGTGCTGGTTCCCGCCTCCGCCCGAGCATGGTTCCGTCATTCCTGACACACCCTTCAACATGGGGTCGAACCAGTGACCTCCTCGGTGCGAACGCCGCCCGCGGTCATCAATAGATGTCAGCTCGTGTCAGCTGGTGCTCGTCGTAGCACTCGGCCGCGTTTCCGTGTCGTCTCTCGCCATTGGTTATTGGCGCTTTCGCTGCCTTCTGGCTGCTCCCGCTTCGCGGTGGCGCCCTCCGCCGCGGACACTACGAACTCGCCATCGACGCCCCGCCCGCTCTGCGGGCCGCCTCTGCGTTCGCGGAACTCGCCCAAGCGATCTGATGCGATGACCCCACACCGGTCCGACACATCCGCCGATCCCACAACGCAACGGCGCCTCTCATCAGCGGTCCGAGTAAAACCCGGAAAGCCTGAGCCCATGTGGCTTCGTTATCTCATGCTTGTTCCACACGCCCGCGCTAGCGCTACGTCGTTACGTCGTGCACAAGAAGGGGACAGCCGTGCAACTTACGTTGCTGGAGTTGCTGTCGTGGATCGCGCTCGGTGTGGGGTTAGTTAGTTCAGCCTTGATCGTCGTCGACACCCGCGTCCTCGGGTACCGCCAGCCGGTCAAGATCACCGAGTTTGTTTGGCCCGTAACCGGGCTCTATCTCGGCCCAGTCGCCATCGCGGCGTACCGGCGTTGGGCTAGGCCACAGTCACCCCGGTGGCAGCAGCGACACGGCAGGCCGCCGAAACGGCCACGGCAGATAGCCATTCTGACCGGCCTTTGTGTATGCGGCGCCCACTGCGCTCTTGGCGTCATCCTCGGTGAGGTGGTGGTATCTGTCAGTGGCATCAGAATAGGGGGTGACACGCTGTGGGCCGGCTACATCAGTGACTATTCAGGGGCGGTTACCGTAGGTGTGACGTTCCGATACTTCGCCTCGGTTCGCAGGGGCCGGCAAAGGATGTGGGACGCATTGGTGACCGTCGCCAAGGCTGATCTACTCGCTGTGACCGCCTTCGAGATAGCTCTGTTTATCTGGTTGGCGATCTCACGGAATGTCACTGCCGCGGAGCCATCAATGGATCCAACTAGCCCGGTGTTCTGGTTCTTCATCCAAATCGGGCTGGCCTGTGGTTTCGTCGCCGCATGGCCCGCCACCGCCTGGCTGGTCCGTCGCGGAATCAAAGTAGCGCCACGGCGCGGACCAGACCGCACGCGATAGTCGACCGGCAACTGGCATCTGGGTCAGGTTGGATTCTTGTGGGATGAGGCCCGCCCCCTGAAGCCGTTGCCCAACCCCTCGTTTGTAAAGTTCTGGGCACTTCGTCCGGCGAGGTCCGTCCACATCCGCGACCTCAGGCGACTGTCCGCGATCGGCGGTCGGCGGCCGTCCCCGTACTACCCGTTGCTGTCGCCGTTGCGGGTCGATGCCGAGCTGCTGCACCGGGAGACGAAGACGGCCGCTTCGGACGCCACCATGCCGCTGCCGGACATCTGCACCGTGGCCCTCGGCCGCCGCCGCGCCGCGCAGACCGCCGCCCGGGACGTCGCCGGCGCGGCCTGGCAGCCGTCGGACCGCGCAGTTCGCCATCACCATGGAGATCTACACGGTGGTCTCGTCGGCGGCCACCTGCGACGCCCTCAAGCGGCTCGGCCAGGCGCTGGACCGGTGAAGCGCCTACTGCTGTACCGGCCTCGATCACGGCGGCAGCGACCCTGATCAGGGCCGCCGGCCTGCGGAGGAGTGGGCCGCCAGGGACTCGAACCCTGAACCTATGGATTAAAAGTCCACAGCTCTGCCATTGAGCTAGCGGCCCGTCCGCCCAGGCTACCGGAACCCGCTCGCGCCGGGCTTCCGCCTCCGCCACCTGTCGATCTTCAGACTCGCCACCAGCTCGCCGACCTGGCGGTGTCAAAGCCGTCCGGACCCCGCCACCTCGCCGAGCCGGCGCCGCACCCGCCGCGCATGACGACGCCCCGGTGGGGAATCGGACACGCATGAGGGTGGGCAGTACGGCCGCCGTGGCGGCCTCCAGCGAGGTGGCCGGGGACGACGGCGTGCGCCGCCCCGGTGGCGAGGTGCACGCCTGGCTGCCGGGCCAGAACCAGACCGTCTGCGGCCTCCAGCTCAGCCGTACCCGGCTGCGCCGTTTCCCCCACGTGCCCTTCGACTACTCGGACACCGACGTGCTCACCGAGGCCGACCCGGAGGGCTACGTCTGCCCGCGCTGCCTGGCCGCCACCCAGGGTCGCCGCGAAGGGGAGAAGGGCTGGGAGCGTACGAACCCCCGTCCGTGAGCGGTTGCTGTCCGCTTCAGCGGGTACCGCACCGGTATGCGCATCGTGATCGTGGGGGCCAGCGGCAACGTGGGGACGGCGCTGCTGCGGCGGCTGCGAAGAGAGTCCGGGGCGGAGTTGGTCGGGGTGGCCCGCCGGCTGCCCGGGCCGGACGCCGGTGAGCCGTACGACGGGGTGGAGTGGCACTCCTGCGACGTGGGGGCGCCCGACGGGGCCGAAAAGCTGGCCGCGGCCTTCGCGGGGGCGACGGCCGTGGTGCACCTGGCCTGGCAGATCCAGCCCAGCCACGACCAGCGCGTCCTGCACCGGACCAACGTCGGGGGCAGCCGCGCGGTGTTCGAGGCCACCGTCCGGGCCGGCGTCTCCGCCCTGGTGTACGCCTCGTCGGTCGGCACCTACGCGCCCGGCCCGAAGGACCACCCGGTGAGCGAGAACTGGCCGGCGACCGGGGTGGAGACGTCGTCGTACAGCCGGGACAAGGCCGAGGTGGAGGCGCTGCTGGACGGCGTGCAGCGGGAGCGGCCGGAGTTGCGGGTGGTCCGGCTGCGCCCGGGGCTGACCTTCCAGCGGGACGCCGGCACGGAGATCCGGCGCTACTTCATGGGCCCGCTGGCGCCGGTCCGGCTGCTGCGCTACGGCCGGATCCCGCTGGTCCCGACGAACCGGCGGCTGCGCATGCAGGCGGTGCACGCCGACGACGTGGCCGACGCGTACGCCAGGGCGGTGCTGGGTGACGCGCGCGGCGCCTTCAACATGGCCGCGGACCCGGTGCTGACCCCGGAGCTGGTGGCCCGGCACTTCCACGGCTGGACGGTGCCGGTGGCCACCCCGGTACTGCGCGCGGCGGCCGCGCTGACCTGGCGGGCGCGGCTGCAACCGGTCGACACCGGCTGGGTCGACCTGGCGCTGAACGCCCCGCTCATGTCGAGCGAGCGCGCCGAGACGGAACTGGGCTGGACGCCCCGGGTCGACGCCGTCACGGCCCTGAAGGAGCTCTTCGAGGGCATGTCCCACCGCACCGGCACCAGTTCCCCGCCGATGTCGGCGGACCCGACCCTCCCCGGCCGCCCCACCGCCCTCCTGAAGGCCCGCCTCCCCGGCCACCCCAACCCCTACTGACGGCGAGTCGATCGAGGAGTTCGCGTCCCGGGGGAGATCAACTCCGACGCAAACTTCTTGATCAACGCGACAGGCGGGAGCCGGTGACCGTGGGCGGGTGGGCGCCGAGGAAGAAGATGCCGGGGTAGCCCTTCGTCTCGAAGCCCTTGCTGGGGTTGCGGCGGAGGGTCGAGCTTTCGATCTTCAGGGTGCCGGTGCGGTTGTTGCTGACGAAGAAGACGGCGCCGCCGCCCTCGTTCGCCGTGTTGCCCTCGATGATCGTGCCGGCGATCCGGACGGTGAACTCGTTGCCGTCGCAGTAGATCGCGCCGCCGCTGCCGCCGCCGGGGGTGCCGGCCCGGGCCGGGTTCGCGCCGCTGCCGACCGCCCGGTTGTCGCGGAAGACGCTGTTCAGCACCGTCCAGGAGACGCCGATGCTGCTGGTCGCCGCGCCGTTCGCGCAGACGCCGCCGGTGAAGCTGCTGTTCACCACGTAGACCGGTCGGTTCTCGTACTGGCTGAGCACGCGCAGCGCCGCGCCGCCCAGGTCCTGGCCGGTCCGGTCGCAGCGGTTGTTCACGAAGCGCGTGTTGACCACCTTGAACCGGCCGCCGCGTACGAAGATCGCGCCGCCCCCGCCGCCCTCGGTCCGGTCGCCGGTGGCGTTGCCGTCGGCGAAGGTCAGGTTCTGCACGGTGAGCTGCGGCTGATCCTGGTTCTGGCAGTGCGAGGTGGTCCAGCCCTGGGCCTGGTCGCAGGTGTTCTGGTAGAGGATGCGGCGCTCGCCACCGCCGCTCAGGGTGACCTTGCCGCCGCCGTCCAGCACGATCCGCGGGCCGTGCGAGTTGACCACCTTCGCGGTCGCCTTCATCCGGATGGTCACCGGGGCCGGGCCGCAGTCGAAGGTGATGATTCCGCCGGCCGCCACGGCCTTCACCACCGCCTCGGAGGTGCAGCTCGCCGGGGTGCCGGTGCCGACCGTACGGGTCGGGCGCGAGGTGTCCACCGCCCGCGCCTCGGCGGGCACGGCCGCGTGGCCGTCCGGGTTGCCGGCGCGGAACGCGTCCGCCGAGGGAGCGGCGCTGGCCTTGGCGGTGCCGAGACCGGCCCGGGCGCTCGGGCTGCCGGCGGGGGCGGCCGTCGGGCCGGCGGCGGTGCCGGTCGCGGCGACCGGCGCGGGCGGGCCGGCCGGTCGGTCACCTCCGCAGGCGGGCAGGGCCGCGGTGGCGAGACCGAGGACGAGGAGGGTGACAGCGGACTTCACGCGCACCGCCCGATGCTAGGAGGACCGCGGGCCGCCGCACGACTCCGGAGGGGATCCTTAACCCGCCGCTAAGCCACCCGGCCGCGCCGGTGGTCGGCTCACCTGCCGGCGACCCGCGTCAGCTCTGGGACAGCGCGAACCCGATCAGGAAGCCGAGCACGGTGATCAGGCCGACCAGCAGGTGGGCGTCCTCGAACGCCTCCGGGATCATCGTGTCGGTGATCATCGCGAGGATCGCGCCGGCCGCGAGCGCGGTGATGGCGGCCAGCACCTCGGGCGGGGCGCCGCCGAGCAGTGCGTACCCGGCCAGGGCCGACGCGCCGGAGACCAGGGTGATCGCCGTCCAGAGCAGGAAGACGTAGCGCCGGGTCCGCCCGGCCTGGCGCATACCGGCCGCGCTGGACAGCCCCTCCGGCACGTTGCTGAGGAAGACCGCGAGCACCGTGACCAGGCTGACCCGGCCGCCGGCCAGCAGGCTCGCCCCGATCACCACCGACTCCGGTACGCCGTCGAGCACCGCGCCGACCGCGATGGCCGCACCCGACCCGGGCTGCTCCTGCTCTGAGGGCTGCTCGTCGCCGGAGCGCTTCCGGTGCCGCGCCCCGCGCCGGGCCAGCAGGACGTTCGCCGCGGTGTACGCGAGCGCCCCGATCGCCGCCCCGATCACCACCGGCGCCAGCCCGCCCCGCTCGTGCGCGTCGGCGATCAGCTCGAAGGAGACGGCGGAGAGCAGCACCCCCGCGCCGAACGCCATGACCGAGGCGGTGATCCGGCGCGGCACCTGCGCGGAGAAACCGGCGAACGCCCCGATCAGCAGAGCGGACCCGGCCAGCAGACCCCACCATCCCGCTTCCCACAACCCTGGCACCGCAGCACCCTACCCCCGGCGGGCGAACGGAAAACGGACTCAGAAGTCGGCGAACAGGTAGGGCAGTGACCGCGGGAAGATCCGGCGCAGCTCGGCGGCCGCGTCCACCGGCACCTCGCCGAGGCCGCGCACGGCCACCTCGGCCGGGTCGAGCACCCCGTACGCCAAGGCGGAGAACCCGGCGGCGGTGAGCCGCGCGGTCGGCACGGTGCCCGCGGCGGCGGTGTCGCCGGGGAGCACCTCCAGCGTGCCGGTGGCGCCGTCGAGCAGGTGGGTGCCGGCGAGCCAGCGGTCGCCGACCAGTTCGACGGCGGTCCGGCCGGTCCCGGCGGGCCGGCCGGCGAGCGCGTCCAGGCTGAGCAGCCGGGCCATCGGGGCGGGCGAGCCGGGCCGGGCCACCCGCGCCTCGACGTGCACGGCGAGGTCGGTGAGCCACAGCTCGGGCAGCTCGTCGGCGGGAAGCTCGACGCTGATCCGCTCCACCTGGTCGACGTGGCGGGCGAAGAACTGGAGCAGCGACGCCCGAGCGTACGGGTCGTCGGCCAGCAGGTCGTCGGCGATCAGCGCGCCGCCGTGGTCGTCGATCCGGTAGGTGACCGCGCCGACCGTCTCGCCGTCCCGCACGGCGGTGAGCAGCCAGCGGTCGTCCCGGTCGCGCAGCCCGGCCGCCCGGAAGTCGGGGAAGATCGCGAACCCGTGCCGCCCGCGCAGGCAACGCTCGGTGTACGCCCGCCAGCGGTCGTAGCCGGCGCCGATCCGCTCCCACACCACCTCGCCGGGCAGTTCGGCGCGGAGCAGCGGGGCCAGGTCCGCCGGGGCGAAGACCGCGGTACGCCGGCGGGGCAGCCCGACGTAGCCGAAGCGCTCGTAGAACGAGGCGCGAAAGGGGTAGAGCGCGGTGAGCGGATGCCCCTCGTCGCGCATCTCGTCGAGGAGCCGGTGCAGCAGCGTCCGCACGTGCCCGCGCCGGCGGGCCAGCGGGTGGGTGGCCACCCCGGCGACGCCGGCCATGGGCAGCACGGCGCCGCGCAGGTTCTGCCGCATCGGGACCGCGGAGACGGCGGCCGTGGTGACCCCGTCCTCCTCCACCACCAGCGTCCGGTTGCCCGCGTTGTACGGCAGGTACTCGCGGAACTCCTCGGTCCGCGACGCCGCCATCGGCGATGTCTCGAAGGCGTACGCCTGGAGCGGGAAGCTGGTGGTGAGGCGTTCCTCGGCGGCCAACCGGCGAATGCGCATCCGTTCATCCCAACCCGACGCCCGGAGCGGCGCAACCTGAATCGGCGGGCTCAGGCCTCGGTGACGTCGGAGACCACCACGGTGACGTTGTCGGGCGCGCCGGCCTGGTGGGCGAGCTTCACCAGTTGCTCGCCGCACTGCTGCCGGTCGCCGTAGGTGGCCAGCGCCGAGGCGATGGCGGCGTCCTCCACGTAGTCGGAGAGGCCGTCGCTGCACAGCAGCAGCCGGTCGCCGGCGAACACGGTGAGCACCCCGACGGCCGGCGGCGCGTCCGAGCCCTGCACCGCCCGGGTGACCAGCGAGCGCTGCGGGTGATGGCGGGCCTGGTCGGGGGATAGTGCGCCCTGGTCGACCAGCGCCTGCACGAAGGTGTCGTCCCGGGTGAGCTGGCTCAGCTCGTTGTCCCGCAGCAGGTAGCAGCGGGAGTCGCCGACCTGGGCGAGGACGAGGGTGTCGTCGGCGAGCAGGCCGGCGGTCAGCGTGGTGCCCATGCCGTCGCGCGTCGGGTCGACCGTGATGGCCGCGCGGATGCGCTGGTTGGCGGTGCTCACCACGGCGCGCAGCGCGTCGGCGGCCTCGTCCGGCACGGTCGGCGGGGTCAGCTCGTCCAGGATGCGGATGACGATCTCGCTGGCCACCTCGCCGGCGGGGAGGCCACCCATGCCGTCGGCCACCGCAACCAGGCGGTCACCGGCGAGGGCGGAGTCCTCGTTGTTGGTCCGGACGAGGCCGACGTCGTTCAGGATGGCCGAGCGGAGGATGAGCGTCATGGAGACAAGCTTGCCAAGAACACCCGCTCCGCGTCTCTACGCACTGCTGGGTCTGCTGAAAGAAATGTCGCGGGCTTGCACACGCAGTATGTATCAACCATCCACAGTGGTCCTTCGGGGATAGCGCAGCAGCAGGCTCGCCCGGACCATTTCGTCGCCGACGGCGGCGTAGCTGTGCGGCACGTCGGAGGTCCAGCGGAGGTATTCGCCCGGGCCCGCGGTCAGTGGGGCGTCAACCGGGCCGGCGCGGAGCACGCCGGAGAAGACGGTGACGTGTTCGGTGACGCCGGCCTGGTGCGCGGGGGAGAGCTGCGCCGGGCCGGGGCTGACCCGCATCCGGTACAGCTCGTAGGTCGCGTCGGTGTCGCTGAACACCTCCAGCAGGGTGGCGCCCACCGCGGCGCCGCGTACGGTCGGCGTCCCGGCCGGCCCGGAGAGCACGGCGGTGAGCGGCACGCCGAGCTGGGCGGTGATCGCGTAGAGGGTCTCCAGGGTGGGGTTGCGGGTGCCGTTCTCCAGCCCGGAGAGGGTGGCCTTCCCGACGCCGGCCAGCCGGGCGAGCGTGGACAGCGACATCTCCCGCTCCTCGCGGAGGGCGCGGATCCGCCGGCCGACGGCTTCGCCGGTCCGGTCACCGGTTGGTGAGGCAGTTGCCATGGGGGCTATGGTGCTACACCAGCGCGTTCCGTAAACGGAACGGCGAGGAGGGGGAGCCCATGGCCGGTCGACTGCAACCCGTGCTGGCCGGCGTGGTGACCGCCCTGGTCGGCTTCGCCAGCTCGTTCACGGTCGTGCTCGCCGGGCTGCGCGCGGTCGGCGCGGACCGGGCGCAGGCCGCCTCCGGGCTGCTCGCCCTCTGCATGGCCAGCGGCTGCTGCGCGGTCTGGCTCGGCCTGCGGCACCGGCTGCCGCTGGCCATCGCCTGGTCCACTCCCGGCGCCGCGCTGCTCGTCGCCACCGGGCCGGTGCCCGGCGGCTGGCCGGCGGCGGTCGGCGCGTTCCTGCTCACCGGCCTGCTGATCGTCGCGGCCGGGCTCGTTCCCGCACTGGGCCGAGCGGTCGCCGCGATCCCCGCGCCGATCGCCAGCGCCATGCTCGCCGGGGTGCTGCTACCGCTCTGCACGGCGCCCGTCCGGGCCCTGGTCGAGGTGCCCCGGCTGGCCGGGCCGGTGGTGCTCGCCTGGCTCCTGCTGCACCGGTTCGCCCGCCGCTGGGCGGTGCCCGGCTCGCTCGCCGTGGCGGTGGTGGCGATCGCGCTGACCGCGTCCGGGCCGGCCCGGATCGACGTCGCCCCGGCCGTCGCGCTGACCGCGCCGGCCTGGACCCTGCCCGCGGTGGTCGGGTTGGCGCTGCCGCTGTTCCTGGTCACCATGGCCGCGCAGAACGTGCCGGGCACCGCCGTGCTGGCCGGCTACGGCTACCGTGCCCCGCTGGGCTCCGCGCTCCGGGTGACCGGGCTCGCGACCGCGCTCGGCGCGCCGGCCGGCGGGCACGCGGTGAACCTGGCCGCGATCACCGCCGCGCTGGCCGCCGGCCCGGACGCCCACCCCGATCCCGAGCGGCGCTGGATCGCCTCGGTCACCGCCGGGATCGGCCTGGCGCTGCTCGGCCTGGGGGCCGGCGTGGCGACCGCCCTGGTGCTGCTCTCCCCGCCGGTCCTGGTCGAGGCGGTGGCCGGGCTCGCGCTGCTCGGCGCGCTGGCCGGCGCGGTCGCGGCGGCGGTCGCCGAGCCGGACGCCCGGGAGGCGGCGGTGGTCACCCTCGTGGTCACCGCCTCCGGGTTGAGCCTGCTCGGCGTGGGCGGCGCGTTCTGGGGGCTGGTCGCCGGCTGGCTGATGCTGCTGCTGTTCCGCCGCCATCGCGCCGCCATGCCGCCGGTGCCCGGGCCGGAGCCGGAACCGGCCGTCCCGGCCCGGACGGGCTGATCAGGCGACGCCCTCCGCCTCGACGCCGATCTCCATGATCCGCAGGCGGACGCCGGCGACGTTCTCCTCGACCGTCCGCCGGAACTCCCGCGCGTCCTCCAGCGTGTCGAGCACGACCAGCGCGTGGCTCAGGTCGGCCTCGTCCTCGTCCGTGCCCCACCAGCCCCGGACGAAGCCCGGGCTCTGCCGGGTCACCTCGGCCATGTGCGCGAACTGGGCGGCCCGGGCCGCCGCTCCGGCCGGTGTGCCGCCCTGCTCTCCGATCACCATCCACATGCCGCCCACCGTAGGCGGGGAGTCACTCCTCCGGAGGCAGTTCGGCGGCGGGGACGCTGAGGCGTACGCCGTCGTCGGTGACCGCGGCGATCCGGTCGGCCAGCACGTAGACCGCGCCGGTGCGGGCCAGCTCGGTGGAGACCTTGAGGTAGCCTTCGCGGAGCAGCCGGGCGGCCAGGTCGGCCGGGACGTCCGGCTCCTCGGCGGCCGCCGACCCGATCAGCTCGTCCAGGCTGCTGCCCGGGTCCACCGGGGCGGGCGCCTGCACGGTCACGGCCGCCGGGTCGCCGCGCTGGACGAGATCCACGGTGCCCACCTCGACGCCGGTGGAGTCGACCACCCGCATTCCGGTGGTGACCCGGGAGACGCTGTCCTGCTGCTGGCTCATACAGGCGCGGTTCCCGAGGCGCGCGGACGCTAAACGGAGGGGGCCCAGCCGCTCGGCGGGCGGGGGGACAGCTCGCGCCAGGTGTCCGTCCCCTCCAGCAGCGCCCGGACCGTCTCCTCGGCCTCCTCGACGCTGGCGTACTCGTAGAACTGGGAGACCCCCTCGGCGCCGCCGGCGCGCTGCTCGACGTGCCAGCGGTCGCCGTCGACCCGGAGGAAGACGTCCCGCCGGGCCAGCCGCCCCCATTTCCCGTTCCACCAGTGCCTGCGCTGCTCCATGCCCGGACTCTATCGAACATGTGTTCGACACGCGTCGGCCCCCGCGGGATTCCCACGGGGGCCGATCGGCTATGGCGTCAGCGCCCGGCGGGCGGCTCCTGCCGACGGCCGAGCACGTCGTCCAGCGCGCCGCGCTGGCCCGGCGTGGCGTGGTTGCCGGCGAGCAGCGCGTCCCGGATCTCGGTGAGCAGCCGCACCTCCTCGCTCGGGGCCTTCGGCGGCGGCTCCTCGCCGCGCTTGCGCCGCTCGGCGAGCCTGTTCATCGGGTAGACGACCAGGAAGTACAGCGCCGCCGCGGTGAGCAGGAAGGTGATCGCCGCGTTGACGAAGGCCACCCAGTCGAACGGGATCTTCCGGAAGGTCGGCGTCGAGCCGGTGATGCCGTTCTCGCTGCCGGTGATCAGCGCGATGAACACCCGGACCAGTGGTTCCAGGAACGACTTGGTGAGCTGAGTGACCACGCCGGTGAAGGCGGCGCCGATGACGACGCCGACCGCCAGGTCGACGACGTTTCCGCGCATGATGAAGTCTTTGAAGCCCTTGAGCATCCACACTCCCGTGCTGTCCGAATCTCGGTCCGGGACAACCTATGCCCCCGAGGGGGCCTCGAGGAAAGCACCGGCCTCGACCGCCGCCCGCGCCGGGTCGCCATCCCGGATGGCCTCGACCAGCCGGCCGTGGTCCACGTACCGCTCGGGTTCCAGGGTCTCGCCCATCGCCTGCGCGACGGTGCTGCGCAGCGCGACGCCGACCGAGGCGTAGAGCTCGGCCAGCATGGCGTTGTGCGCGGCGGCCACGACCGCGGTGTGCAGCGCGGCGTCGGCCTCGACGAACCCACCGACCCGGCCGGAGCGCCAGGCGGCCTCCCGGGCGGCGAGCGCGCCGTCGAGCGCCGCCAGGTCGGCCGGCGTACGCCGCAGCGCGGCGAGCCGGGCCGCCTCCACCTCGAAGGCGCGCCGGACCTCGATGACCTCGGCCATCCGGTCGTCGGTGAGCCGGCGGGCCACCACCGGGGCCAGCTCGTCGGTCGACACCACGTAGGTCCCGGAGCCCTGCCGGCACTCCAGCACCCCGGCGTGCACCAGCGCCCGGACCGCCTCGCGGACCGTGTTCCGCCCGACCCCCAGCGCGGCGACCAGCTGCGGCTCGGTGGGGATCTTCGCGCCCACCGGCCACTCGCCGCCGAGGATCCGGGCCCGGAGCTGCTCGATGGTCTGGCGGACCCGGTGACCGCGCGGCGGCACGGCGACGGAATCGACGGCGGGTGTCACCGGTTACACCTCCTGCCGAAATTCATCCCATGATTGTAGGTTCGAGGTCATGACCCCGCCACCCACGTCCACCGCGGTCCCCGTCACCGACGCGCCCAGCACCGACGTGACGCCCGGGCCGGCCCCGGCCGCCGCCCCGGCGCCCGCGGCTTCCGCGACCCGCGGCGGGCTGCTGGTCCTGGTCGGCATGCTGCTCGTCGCGCTCAACCTGCGCGCCGCGGTGACCAGCCTGGGCGCCCTGCTGGACGAGATCCGCGACGGGCTGGGCCTCTCCGGCACGATGGCCGGCGTCGTCACCACGCTGCCCACCATCGCCTTCGCCGGGCTGGGCGCCCTCACCCCGTGGCTGGTCCGCCGCTGGCCGGCCGCCCGGCTGCTGGTGGTGGCCATGCTCGCGCTCACCGTCGGCCAGGTGCTCCGCGTGGTCACCGACTCGGCGGCGGTCTTCGTGCTCACCAGCGCGCTCGCGCTGGCCGGCATCGCGGTCGCCAACATCCTGCTGCCGATGCTGGTCAAGCAGCACTTCCCGCACCGCACCGGGCTGGTCACCGGGGCGTACACGATGACCCTGACCGTCGGCACGACGGTGGCCGCCGCCTCGGCGGTGCCGGTCGCCCACGCCTTCGGCTCCTGGCGGGCCGGGCTCGGCGTCTGGGCCGGGCTGGCCGCGGTGGCCGTACTCCCGTGGGTGCCGCTGGCGCTGCGGACCCGGGCCGCGCGACGGAGGGCCGCCCCGGCGGTGGCCGCCGCCGCGCCGGCGCGGGTACGGCCCGCGCGGACCCGGCTCGGCTGGGCCATGGCGGTGTACTTCGGGGCGCAGTCGCTCAGCGGGTACGCGATCATGGGCTGGCTGGCCCAGCTCTTCCGGGACGCCGGCTACGCGCCGGAGGCGGCCGGCCTGCTGCTCGCCGGGGTGACCGCGCTCGGCGTGCCGGTGGCGCTGATGATGCCGACCCTGGCCGGCCGGCTGCCCACGCTGCGCCCGCTGGTGCTGTCGCTGACCGCCTTCTCCACGGCCGCGTACCTCGGCCTGGCGCTCGCCCCGCACGGCCTCGCGCCGCTCTGGGTGCTGCTGCTGGCCCTCGGCCAGGGCGCCTTCCCGCTGATCCTGACCACGATCGGGCTGCGCGCCCGGACCGCCGAGGGCACGGTGGCACTCTCCGCCTTCGCGCAGAGCACCGGCTACGTGATCGCCGCCCTCGGCCCGCTGCTGGTCGGCATCCTCTACGAGGCGACCGGGGGCTGGACCGCGCCGATCGGCTTCCTGCTGGTGGCCCTCGCCGTGCAGACGACGGCGGGCATGGTGATCGCCCGTCCCCGCCACATCGAGGACGAGCGCTGAGTGGAAACGGTCAGGAGGAGGCCGGCGTGGGATCGCCCGCCACGGCCTGCTCGACCGTCGGGTAGGTGTGCAGCACCTCGACCAGGCCGCTGACCTCGAGGATGCGGAGCACCCCGCGCTGCGGGGCGGCCAGCCGGACCACGCCGCCGGCCTCGTCGCAGCTGTTCTTGGCGCGCACGAACACCGACAGCCCGGTGGAGTCGCAGAACGACACCTCCGCCAGGTCGAACACGAGGCGGTTGCGCCCCTTGTCCAGCAGGTCCGTGATCTGGTCCTGGAGCTGCGGTGCCGTCGCCATGTCCAGCTCGCCCGCGACCGACACGACGACCACGTCGCCGCGCTGTTCCGTGTGCACCGTCAGGGACATTCGCCGACCTCCTGTGTTCGGTGGAACGGTATCCCACAAAGCTGGCAGCGTGCAGAACGGGAGCCGAGAAGGGTGGCGTCGCTCATTCCGTTGCTACGTGGCAACTAGTGCGGCCGGCCCCGGTGATAGAGTCCGCCCGTCCGGAGTTCAGGGAGGTCAACATGGCGTTGAGCGCCGAACAGAGTGGTCGGTTCGCCCGCCTGCTGAGGGAGCACGCCGACCGGCTGACCGAGCGCTGGACGGAGATCATCGTCGCCTCGCTGCGCGGCCGCCTCAGCCAGGCCGAGCTGAGCCGGCAGGTGCGGGAGCTGCACCGGAGCATGGCCGACGCGGCCGGGAACGGCCTCGGCGACCTGGCCGACGAGCACGCCGGCGAGCTGCGCGCGGTGCTGGCCGAGCTGTCGACGGGCCGGGCCCGGCAGGGCTTCAGCGCCACCGAGACCGCGATCAGCGTATTCGCGCTGAAGGACGCGCTGCTGGAGCTGATGGAGGAGAACCAGGACGCGGACACCCTCCGCGACTTCGTCGCCTTCTCCGCCCTGATCGACCAGATGGGGCTGTTCACCTTCGAGAGCTTCGTGCGCACCCGCGAGGGCCTCATCGCCGACCAGGCGGAGCAGCTGCTGGAGCTCTCCACGCCGGTGGTGAAGCTCTGGGAGGGCGTGGTCGCCGTCCCGCTGGTCGGCACCCTCGACTCGGCCCGCGCCCAGGTGGTGATGGAGCGGCTGCTCCAGACCCTGGTCGACACCGGCTCGCCGTACGCGATCATCGACATCACCGGCGTGCCGGCGGTGGACACCCAGGTCGCCCAGCACATCCTCAAGACCGTGGTGGCCGCCCGGCTGATGGGCGCCGACTGCATCATCTCCGGCATCCGGCCGCAGATCGCCCAGACGATCGTCGCCCTCGGCATCGAGTTCGGCGACATCGCCACCAAGGCGAGCCTGGCCGACGCGCTGCGCCACGTCCTGCGCCTGACCGGCGTCGAGACCTCACGTCGCGCCCGCCGGGAGTCCTGATGGAGCGGGTGCCGATCCTCAAGATCGGTGACATCCTGCTGGTCTCCATCCAGGTCGACATGTCCGACCAGACGGCGGTCCAGCTCCAGGAGGACCTGGCCGAGCGGATCGTCGCCACCGGCTCGCACGGTGTGATCATCGACATCACGGCGTTGGACATCGTCGACTCCTTCGTCGGCCGGATGCTCTCCACCATCGCCTCCATCTCCAAGGTGCTGGACGCCGAGACGGTGGTGGTCGGGATGCGTCCCGCCGTCGCCATCACCCTGGTCGAGCTGGGGCTGTCGCTCAACGGCATCCGCACCGCGCTGAACGTCGAGCGCGGCATGGAGCTGATCGCGGCGACCCGCGGCGACGAGTGGGACCACGGGGACGTCGACGAGGACGCCGAGACGACGGCCACGTCATGACCACCGGCGTCGACCTGGGGGTGTCGGCGACCCAGGCGATCCGCAGCGACGAGGACGTGGTCCGGGTGCGGCAACTGGTGCGTACCACCGCCGTCGCGGCCAAGCTCTCGCTGGTCGACCAGACCAAGCTGGTCACCGCCGCCAGCGAGCTGGCCCGCAACACGCTGATCTACGGCGGCGGGGGCAGCGCCGAGGTGACCACCGTCGAGGACGGCCGCCGGCGCGGGGTCCGCATCGTCTTCGCCGACGAGGGGCCCGGCATCCCCGACCTCGACCAGGCCTTCACCGACGGCTTCACCACCGGCGGCGGGCTCGGCCTGGGGCTCAGCGGCGCCCGGCGGCTGGTCGATGACTTCGACATCTGGACCACCGTGGGTGAGGGCACCCGGATCACCGTCACCAAGTGGTCCCGATGAACGCCGACGTGGTCACCGACCACGGGCTCTGGTTCCGGCTGGAGAACGGCGCCACGGCGAGCGGCATGCGCCGGGCCGCCGAGCGGCTCGGCCGGCAGCTGGGACTCGGCGAGCAGCGGGTCGCCGACCTGGCCATCGTCGCCGCCGAGATCACCAGCAACCTCGTCAAGCACGCCCGCGAGGGCACCCTGCTGCTCCGCCCGGTACGCCGGGGCGGACGGGCCGGGGTGGAGCTGGTGGCCATCGACTCCGGCCCCGGCATGGCCGACCTCGCGCTCTCTTCGGCGGACGGGCACTCCACCACCGGCACGCTCGGCATCGGCCTGGGCGCGATCGCCCGGCAGGCGAGCCGGTTCGACGGCTACTCCCTGCCCGGCCGCGGCACGGTGCTGGCCGTCCAGGTCTGGGACGGTCCGGCCCCCGAGCCCGACTGGGCCGGCGCGCTGGCCCGGCCGATCACCGGCGAGCAGGTCAGCGGCGACGGCTACGCGGTGCGGGTGGCCGACGGCCGGCGGCAGGTGCTGGTCTGCGACGGCCTGGGACACGGCCCGCTGGCCGCCGCCGCCACCGGGGCCGCGCTGGCCGCGTTCCGGGCCGCGCCGGCCGGCCCGCCGGGCACCGTGGTGCAGCACCTGCACCGGGCCATCTCGCACACCCGCGGCGCCGCGCTGGCGGTGGCCGAACCGGACGTCGTGTCGGGCTTGCTGCGCTACGCCGGGCTGGGCAACATCGCAGCCATGATCGTGGCCGCGGGTGAGCGGCGGCGGGGCCTCGTCTCGCTGCCCGGCATCGCCGGACACCAGCGCCCCTCGGTGCGGGAGTACGACTACCCGTTCCCGTCCGGGGCGACCCTGGTGATGCACAGCGACGGCGTGGTGGACCGCTGGGACCTGGCCGACTATCCCGGCCTGACCGGCCGCCCGCCGCTGCTGGTCGCCGCTACCCTGCTCCGCGACGCCGGGGTCCGCCGCGACGACGCCTGCGTCCTGGTCGCCCGGGCGGAACCGTGACCGGTTCGTCCGCCACCGACCCGCTGCTGCAGATGGCGCTCCGGGTGGAGCACGACATCTTCCTGGTCCGGCAGCGCGGCCGGGAGGTGGCCGGCGCCGTCGGACTGGAGCACCAGGACCAGGTACGCCTCGCCACCGCGCTCAGCGAGGTGGCCCGGGACCTGCTGCGCATCGTCGGCGGCGCGGACGTCGCCTTCGTGCTGGATCGGGAGGTCACCACCGGCTGGCCGGTGCTCCGGGTCGACCTGGCCCCGGCCCGCCCCCTGCCCGACGGCCGGTACGAGCCGCAGTCCGGTGCGGTGGCGCGTCTGGTGGACATGCTCGGTGTGGTGACCGACGGGGAAGATACGGTCGTGAGGATGTCCCGACGAGTCCCGGCCCACGCGCCGCCGCTGACGCCGGAGCGTCTCGACCGGCTCCGGACCGAGCTGGCGAGCAGCGCTCCGGGCACCGCCCTGGACGAGTTGGCCGCGCAGAACGCCCAGCTCATCGCCGCCCTCGACGAGGTGCGCACCCATCGCGACGAGCTGGAGGTGCTCAACTCCGAGCTCCAGGAGACCAACCGGGGCGTGATGGCGCTCTACAACCAGCTCACCGAGGAGCTGGAGGAGACCAACCGCGGTGTGGTGGCGCTCTACGCCGAGCTGGACGAGAAGTCCGCCCAGCTCCGCGCGGCCAGCGAGTCGAAGAGCCGGTTCCTGGCCAACGTGAGCCACGAGCTGCGCGCACCGGTCACCGCGATCATCGGGCTGGGCCGCCTGCTCGGCGACTCCGCCTCCGACCCGCTCACCGCCGAGCAGGCCCGGCAGGTGGGGCTGATCCGGTCGTCCGCGGCCGACCTGCTCGGCCTGGTCAACGAGCTGCTCGACCTGGCCAAGGCCGAGTCGGGCCGGCTCGAGCCGAACTGGGTCGAGGTGGACCTGCGCGGGCTCTTCGGGCAGCTCCGCGGCACGCTGCGCGCGTTGGCCACCCGGCCGGAGGTGGAGCTGGTCGTGGAGGAGCCGCCGGCCCCGGCGACGCTCCGCTCGGACGAGGTGCTGCTCGCCCAGGTGCTGCGCAACCTGCTGCACAACGGCCTGAAGTTCACCGAGCGGGGTGAGGTGCGGCTGCGGGCCGAACGCCGGGGCGACCTCTGGTCGCTGTCGGTCACCGACACCGGCGCGGGCATCCCGCCTGAGCTGCACGAGCGGATCTTCGAGGAGTTCTACCAGGTGCCCGGCACGACCCGGGTCGGCGGCATCGGCCTCGGCCTGCCGTACGCGCGCCGGCTGGTCACGCTGCTCGGTGGGACGCTGGAGCTGACCAGCGAACCCGGCCGGGGCAGCACCTTCACCGTTGTCCTTCCCGTGGGCGGAGCCTGACGGTGGAGGGCGGCCCGGCGACCGTGCTGGTGGTCGACGACAGCAGGCCGAAGCGGTACCTGCTGGTGAGCTGGCTGACCCGGGCCGGGTTCGCGACGATCGAGGCGGAGAACGGCGCCGAGGCGCTGGACCGGGTGCGCAAGGACCGGGTCGACCTGGTGGTGCTCGACGTGCGGCTGCCGGACATGAGCGGCTCCGAGGTCTGCGAGCTGATCAAGGAATCCCGCCCGTCGACCCCGGTCATCCACGTCTCGGCGCACGCCGTGGATGTGGTGGACCGGGCGCAGGGGCTGACCCGGGGCGCCGACGCGTACCTCGCTGAGCCGATCGAGCCCGAGGAACTGGTCGCCACCGCCAACGCCGTGCTCCGCTACTACCAGGCCCGGCAGCGGGCCGAACTGCTCGCCGAGCGGCTGGCCGCGCTGGCCGACGCCACCGTGCAGATGCACGCGGCGCCGAACTTCGTCCGGCTGCTGGAGGCGGCGGCGGCCGGCGCGGCGCGGATCTTCAAGAGCCCGGCCGCGGTGGTCGCGGAGACGTTCGACGGCGACTGCCTGGCCGGGGTGACCGCCGGCCCGGAGGCGCCGCCGGTGATCGTGCCGTGGTCGGTGGACGACACCGGGCTGCCGATCGGCACCCGGGTCAGGGTCGACGAACCGGGCGCCTGGGACCTGACCGCCTGGCCCGCGGGCGACACGGTGACCGTGGCCGCCGCCCGGCTACGGGAGGACCGGGCCCCGCTCTACGTGGTGGTGCCGACCGCCACCCAGACCGTGCGGACCCCGGTGCTGGTGCAGCTCGCCCAGGCCGTCGCCTCGGCGGTCGAGGCCCAGCGCTCCTTCGACCAGGAGCACCGCATCGCGGTGACCCTCCAGCGCAGCCTGCTGCCCCGCCGGCTGCCCGAGGTGGCCGGCCTCGACCTGGCCGTCCGCTACGAGCCGGCGAGCGCCCAGACCGAGGTGGGCGGCGACTTCTACGAGCTGGTGATGCTCGACGGTCACCTGCTGGTGGCGATCGGCGACGTGGCCGGGCACTCGTTGCACGCGGCCACGGTGATGGCCGAGCTGCGGCACGCGGTGCGCGCGTACGCGGTCGAGGGGCATCCGCCGGGGGTGATCCTGGACCGGGTCAACGAGCTGATGCGCACCCTGCTGCCGGCCGAGCTGGCCACCATCTGCGTACTGCTGCTCGACCCGGGCAGCGGGCTGATCCGGCTGGCCAGCGCCGGGCACCTGCCGGCCCTGATCAGCAGCGACGGGCGGATCCAGTTCGTGCAGCAGCCCGCCCCGCTGCTCGGGGTGCGCGCGCCCCGCCCGCCGGACCTGGAGTTCGTGCTGCCGGCCGGGGCCACGCTGGTGCTCTACACCGACGGGCTGATCGAGCGGCGGGACGCCACCATCGACGAGGGCATGGCCGCGCTCGGGGCGGTCGCCGCCCGGGTCGACGACAACCTCGACGACTTCTGCCAGCGGCTGCTGGTCGAGCTGGCGCCGCCGGAGATCCACGACGACGTCGCGGTGGTCGCCGTCCGCCGCCGCTGAAGCCCCGGGGTCACCCGCCGCGCGACGCCAGCGAGCGGGCGTACGCGGCCGGCGACACCCCGGCCACCGCGGTGAACTCGCGGACCAGGTGGGCCTGGTCGGCGTACCCCAGGTCGGCGGCGACCCGGGACCAGTCCAGCGGCCCGGCGGCGGCCTGCTCGATCGCCTCCTGGAGCCGGTAGCGGCGGATCACCCACTTCGGACCGATGCCGACGTGCTCCAGGAAGAGCCGCTGGAGCCGCCGGGCGGACACCCCGTGCCGCCGGGCGAAGTCGTCGACGCGCAGCACGCTCCGGTCGGTGCGGATCTCCTCGACCAGGGCGGTGGCCTCGGCGGTGAGCGGGTCCGGCACCGGCTCCCAGGCGGTGAGCAGGTCGTCCAGCCGGCGGCACCGCTGCCCGTCGGTGCCCGCGCAGACCGGCCCGGCGGCGAACGGTCCGGTGAGGGCCGCGCCGGACGGTGGCGGCCCGGGCGGCAGCGGGAGCCGCCGGCCGGTCAGCTCGGAGACCGGGCGTTTCCAGAAGGGACGGAAGCCGCCCGGGCGGAACTGCACGCCGGTGACCCGGCCGGTGCCGTGCAGGGTGACCGTGAACAGGCCGGTGTCCACGCCGGCGATCTCGCCGTGCTCCGCCTCGCCGACCTGGACCTGGAACACCACGTTGACCGCCGGGTGCGGGACGATCCGCTGGTCGAACGGCTCGATCAGCGCCCAGTCGATCAGCCAGTAATGCTCGACCCAGGGGCGCAGTGCCGGGGTGGGCAGCCGGCGCCGGAAGTCGACCCGCCGCCGGAGCCGGCCGGGGTCGAGGATCCCCCGGTTGTCCCGCCGCGGCTCGTGTCGCATTTCTTCAAGACCGCCCTCATACGCTGGTCACTATGACCACGAAGACTAGTGAGTTGCTGGCCGTCGCCGCGCCCCGGACGGCGGCGGTGGTCCATGGCATCGCCGACGACCAGCTCGGCCTGCCCACCCCGTGCCCCGACTACACGGTGCGCGACCTGCTCAACCACCTCTTCGACGTGGTGGTGAACTTCCAGGACCTGGCCCACCGGCGGGAGGTCGACTGGTCGGCCAAGACCGACCACCTGACCGAGGGCTGGCGGGACCGGTTCGTGACCGAGACCGTCCGCCTGACGAAGGCGTGGTCGGACCCGGCGGCGCTGGAGGGCGTCTCGCCCGGCATGGGGTTGCCCCAGGAGACCGTCGGCCGGATGGCCCTGATCGACCTCGTCGTGCACGGCTGGGACCTGGCCCGGGCGACCGGCCAGCGGCTGGAGGCCGACCCGCCGGTGCTGGCGGCGGGGCACGGCTTCATGGACCGGATGGGCGACACCGGGCAGAAGATGGGTGCCTTCGGCCAGCCCGTCCCGACCAGTGCCGAGCCGACCACGCTGGACGCCCTGCTCGGCCGGACCGGCCGCGACCCCGCCTGGACCCCCTGACCCGACCGGCCCGTGCGGCGACGCGCCGTACGGCCGCTCTTGACACCACTATTCACTCAATGAATAGTGAGGCGCGTGTCCACTCAGCACGTTCTGCTCGGGCTGCTCGCGGGCGGTCCCCGGCACGGCTACGAGCTGAAGCGCGCCCACGACGAGCGGCTGCCCCGGGCCCGGCCGCTCGCCTTCGGGCAGGTCTACGCCACCCTGGCCCGGCTCCAGCGGGACGGCCTGGTGGCCCCGGCCGGACAGGCCCGCGAGGGCGGCCCGGACCGCACGGCCTACGCGCTGACCGCGGACGGACGGGCCACGCTCGACCGGTGGCTGGCCACCGTCGAGCCGCCCATGCCGTACGTGGCGAGCACCCTCTTCGCCAAGGTGGTGGTCGCGCTCATGGTCGCCGATGCCGAACGGGCCCGCGCCTACCTGATCGCCCAGCGCCGGGCGCACACCGAGCGGCTGCGCGAGCTGACCGCGGTGAAGACCGCCCCCGCGGCCGGCCTCGACGAGGTCGTCGCGGCCGACTTCGCCATCGCCCATCTCGACGCCGACCTGCGGTGGCTGCACACCACCCTCGAGCGGGTCGCCGACTGGCACCGGGAGGTGCACTCGTGAGCTTTCTTCAGGCGCGCGGCGTGGTCCGGGCGTACGGGAGGACGCCGGCCCTGCGCGGCGTGACGCTCGACGTGGCCGAGGGCGAGATCCTCGCCGTCACCGGCCCGAGCGGCTGCGGCAAGTCCACCCTGCTGCACTGCCTCGCCGGCATCCTGCGCCCCGACGCCGGGCAGGTCACCTGGCGGGGGGAGCGGGTCGACGAGTGGTCGGAGTCGGCCCGGTCCCGGCTGCGGCGCACCGAGTTCGGGGTGCTCTTCCAGTTCGGCCAGCTCGTCGCCGAGCTGACCGCGGCGGAGAACGTCGCCCTGCCGCTGCTTCTCGCCGGCACGGGGCGGCGAGAGGCGCGGACGGCGGCGCTCACCTGGCTGGAGCGGCTGGGTGTGGCCGAGGTCGCCGACGTCCCGCCCGGCGAGATGTCCGGCGGGCAACAGCAGCGCTCCGCCCTGGCCCGGGCCCTGGTCACCGAGCCGCGGGTGCTCTTCGCCGACGAGCCCACCGGCGCGCTGGACACGCTCACCGGCGAGCAGGTGCTCACCCAGCTTGTCCGGCTGGCCCGGGAGCAGCGCACCACCGTCGTGCTGGTCACCCACGAGCCGCGGATCGCCGCGTACGCCGACCGTGAGGTCACCCTACGCGACGGGGCGGTCGACCAGTCCGGCCTCGGTCTGGACGCGCCGGTGCTCGGTGGCCCCCGGTGAGGCCCGGCGCGCTGTTCCGCCTCGCCCGGGCCGGCACCCGCACCGACACCGCCCGGGTCGCGCTGACCGCGCTGAGCGCCGCCCTGGCCACGCTGACCGTGCTGGCCGCGCTGACCGTGCTGGCCATACCCACCCCGCCGGCCACCGACGGCAACTCCGTCCGCTGGTCCCTCCAGTACACCAACGGGCTGCTGCGCGAGCCGGGCCTGCGTGGCGGCGTGGCGTTCGCCCTGCTGCTGCTCGTCGTGCCGGTACTCGGGCTGGCCGGGCAGTGCGCGCGGCTCGGCGCGCCGGCCCGGGACCGCCGGCTGGCCGCGCTCCGGTTGGCCGGGGCCACCCCGCGTCAGGTCACCCGCATCGCGGCCGCGGAGACCGGGCTGGCCGGCCTGCTCGGCACCGTCGGCGGCCTCGCCGTCTTCCTGGCCGGCCACCGGCTGCTGCATCGGCCCGGCCCCGACGGGCGGCTGTCGCTGCCCACCGACGTCCACCCGACCCCACCGGCCGTGCTGGCCGTGGTGCTCGGCCTGCCGCTGCTCGCCGCCCTGATCGGCGCGGTGCTGCTGCGCCGGGTCACCACCACCCCGTTCGGTGTGGTCCGCCGGGTCCGGACCCGGGCACCCTGGCCGTGGCCGGGCCTGCTGATCCTCGTGGGGCTGGGCCTGTTCGTCGCGTTCCGGCCGGTGGGCCTCTGGTACGAGCGGCGGCACGCCGTGCCGCCGCCCTGGCTGCTGCCGACGCTGCTGATCCTCGGCGCCCTGGCCGCCATGATCGGCGTGGTCGCCGGCACCGGCTGGCTCTCCCACGCCACCGGCCGCCTGCTGCACCGGTACGGCCGCCACCCGGCCGCGCTGCTCGCCGCGCGCCGGCTGACCGCCGATCCGTGGGCGGGCAGCCGCACCTTCGCGGCGCTGCTGGCGGCGCTGATCTTCGGCGCGGGCGCCGCCGGCATCCGCGCCGACTTCCTGGCCACCATCGAGCTGAACCGCCGCACCGGTGCCGGGATGGCCGCCTCGGACTCCTTCTACCTAGGCGCGATGGACCTGGTCGACCTGGCGGTCGCGGTGTCCCTGGCGATCGCGGGCGGCGGGCTGCTGGTGGCGGTCGTCGAGGGGATCACCGCCCGGCGCCGGGCGTACGCGGCGCTGGTGGCGACCGGGGTGCCCCGCGCCACCATCGGCCGTTCGCTGCTCTGGCAGTCGCTCGCCCCGGCGGTACCCGCGATCGGCCTCGCGCTGACCGTCGGCTACCTGCTCGTCCGGGGCCTGTTTTCGGCACCGAGGGGCGGGGGCTACGCAGAGGAGGTCTGCGACGCGGGCGAGCGGCTCTGCGGGGATCCGGCCACCAGTGCCCGCTACACCCGCACGGAGTGGGTGCCCGAGGTGATCGTCCCGCCGGACGTACCGTGGGAGCAGCTGGCCTGGTTCGCGGCCGGCGGGCTGGCCGCGGTGCTGCTGACCGTCGGTCTCGGCCTGCTTTTCCTGCGGGCCAGCACGACGGTCGAGGAGTTGCGCACGACCTGACGTGACGCGGGGGGCGCCACCGGCGCTGTTTGCCTCGGGAGGCCTGGGGCGGGTCTCCCGAGCCGGCGGACCGGCCGGCGCGAGCGCGACAACAGGAGACCAGCACCATGCAGAACCAGCCGGGCGGCGCGCCGCCGGTGTTCGTCGACCGGACCGGCCGGCGTCGCCGGCTGACCGTGATCGCCGGCACGGCGATGGGCCTCGGCCTGCTCACCAGCCTCGGTCTGATCCTGGCCGGGCTGTTCTTCGACTCCACGGTGCCGCTCCCCGGCTGGTCGGACACGAAGGTGCCGCCGATCGAGGCCGGGGTCGACGCCCCGCACCGGGACGAGCGGACCAGCCCGAGCCCCCGGCCCCCGTCCGTGACCAGCACCAGCCCGTCGGCGGCGCCGGCCGCCGCCCGCACGACCGCCCCCGCCCGGGTCACCACCTCGGCGGCGCCCCGCCCGAGCGGCAGCGTGCCGGGGCAGGGCGACGATCGGCGCAACACCGGCAAGCCGAGCAGGACGCCGGGCAAGCCCTGACCATGGCGAGACACGTCGCCCGCCCCGACCCTCGGGCGCACTGGGTGCTGCTCCTGCTGGGCCTCGTCGCCCTGCTCGCCGCGCTGAGCTTCCACGGCCTGGTCAGCGCCGTCGGCGGCGGCTCCGGCCCGGACCGGGCGCCCGCCTCGCCCGCGCCGCGCGCGGTCGCCACCGGCGGGCCGGTGCTGCGGCTGGACGGCCCCACGCCGGTCAGCCGGCGGCTGCCGGCGCGCACCCTGGCGCTCACCTTCGACGACGGCCCCGACCCACGCTGGACGCCGCAGATCCTCGACGTGCTGCGCCGGCACCACGCCCACGCCACCTTCTTCGTGGTCGGCGCACGGGTGGACGAGCACCCCGAACTGGTCCGGCGGATCCTCGCCGAGGGGCACGAGATCGGGTCGCACACCTTCACCCACGCCGACCTGACCACCGCGCCGGGCTGGCGCGCCGGGGCCGAGCTCTCCTGGACCCGCAACGCGATCGCCGGTGTGACCGGCCGCGAGGTGACGCTGTTCCGGCCGCCCTTCTCGTCGACGACCGCGGCCACGACGGACGCCCAGTACCGGGCGCTGCGGGACGCCGCCGGCAGCGGTCACGTGGCGGTGCTCGCCGATCGGGACGCCAAGGACTGGCAGCGTCCCGGCGTGCCGGCCATCGTCCGGGCGGCCACCCCGCAAGGCGGCGCCGGCGCGGTGGTGCTGATGCACGACGGGGGCGGAGACCGCAGCCAGACCGTGGCCGCCCTGGACCAGCTGCTGCCCCGGCTGGCCGGCCAGGGCTACCGGTTCACGACCGTCTCGGCCGGGATCGGCGCGCCCGAGTCGATGGTCCCGGCCACCACCGGCGCCCGGTGGAGCGGCACCGCGCTGCGCTGGGCGCAGACCGGGGCCGACGGGCTGGCCTCGGCGATGAACCTGCTGCTCGGGCTGGCCCTGGTGCTCGGCGTGGTCCGCCTCGCGGTGCAGGTGGTCTGCGCCCAGCGGCACGTCCGCCGGGTACGCCGGCCGCGGCGCCGGCTGCCCGAGGTGGTCGCGCCCGTGTCGGTGATCGTGCCGGCGTACAACGAGGCCGCCAACATCGCGGCCACCGTGCAGTCCCTGGTCTCCAGCGCCTACCCGGCGCTGGAGGTGATCGTGGTGGACGACGGGTCCAGCGACGGCACCGCCGACATCGTCGAACGGATGGGGTTGCGCGGGGTGCGCGTCATCCGGCAGGCCAACGCCGGCAAGCCGGCCGCGCTGAACACCGGGATCCGGGCCGCCCGCGCCGACCTGCTGGTGCTGGTCGACGGCGACACCGTCTTCCAGCCGGACACCGTGTGCCGGCTGGTCCAGGGCTTCGCCGACCCGGCCGTGGGAGCGATCAGCGGCAACACCAAGGTGGCCAACCGGCGCCGGCTGCTCGGCCGCTGGCAGCACCTGGAGTACGTGATCGGCTTCAACCTCGACCGCCGGATGTACGACGTGCTGGAGTGCATGCCGACCATCCCCGGCGCGATCGGCGCGTTCCGCCGCCAGGTGCTGTTCGCGGTCGGCGGCGTGCCCGCCGACACCCTCGCCGAGGACACCGACCTGACCATGAAGGTGCTCCGGGCCGGCTGGCGGGTGGTGTACGAGGAGGCCGCGATCGCCTGGACCGAGGCGCCCTCGTCGCTGCGCCAGCTGTGGCGGCAGCGCTACCGCTGGTGCTACGGCACCATGCAGGCGATGTGGAAGCACCGGCACGCGTTGCGCGAGCCGGGCGCCGGCGGGAAGCTGGGCCGGCGCGGGCTGCCCTACCTGGCCGTGTTCCAGATCGTGCTGCCGCTGGCCGCGCCGGCCGTCGACATCTTCGCCCTCTACGGGCTGCTCTTCCTGCCCTGGTCCGAGCTGGCGCTGGCCTGGCTGGGCCTGCTCCTGCTCCAGGCCGGCACCGCCGCGTACGCGCTGCGCCTGGACCGGGAACGTTTCGGCCCGCTCTGGACGCTGCCGCTCCAGCAGCTCGTCTACCGGCAGGTGATGTACCTGGTGGTGGTGCAGTCGGTGGTGACCGCGGTGGTCGGCAACCGGCTGCGCTGGCAGCGGATGGTCCGCACCGGTGAGGCGGCGGCCCTGGTCGGTGGGGCCCCGGCCCGCTGATCCGGCCGCTCCGGCCCGGCGGTCAGTGCGAGCCGAGCAGCCCGGCGGACCAGGAGACGGCCAGGCCGATCAGCGCGGAGCAGCAGCAGACCACCAGGGCGGAGGCGACCACCCCGAGGATCAGCCAGGCGGGCGCGCGGCGCGCCGCACCCGGTGCGGCCTCCGCCCGCTGCTCGTCTTCGCCCACCCGGGCAGTCTAGGTGCCGGCGCGGGGCGGCGGCCGGTCCCGCGGCGCGGCAGGATGGGGCGATGGAGCTGGTCTCGATCGCCGACGTCCGGGCCGCCGCCGAGGACGTCGCGGGCACCGTGGTGCGTACCCCGCTGCTGCCGACGCTCTGGGACGACGAGCTGTGGCTCAAGCCGGAGAACCTGCAGCCGGTGGGGTCGTTCAAGCTGCGCGGGGCGACCCACGCGGTGGCCCGGCTGGACCCGGCCGCCCGGTCCCGGGGCGTGGTGACGCACTCGTCGGGCAACCACGGCCAGGCCCTGGCGTACGCGGCCCGGGCGTTCGGCGTGCCGTGCACCGTGGTCGTGCCGGAGGGCGCGCCGCAGGTCAAGGTGGCGGGGATGCGGGCGCTCGGCGCCGATGTGCGGCTCGTCCCGCCGGCCCGCCGGCTCGCCGAGGCGGAGCAGGTCGTGGTGGACACCGGGGCCGCGCTGGTGCCGCCCTTCGACCATCCGTGGATCATCGCCGGGCAGGGCACCGTCGGGCTGGAGATCGTCGCCGACCTGCCCGACGTGGACGTGGTGCTGGTGCCGGTGGGCGGCGGCGGGCTCTCCTCGGGCGTGGCCACCGCGGTCAAGGCGCTGCGCCCGTCCGCCGCCGTGGTCGGGGTGGAGCCGCTGCTCGCCGCCGACGCCCGGGACTCCCTCGCGGCCGGGGAGGTGGTGGTCTGGGAGGTCGAACGGACCTACCGGACCTGCGCGGACGGGCTGCGCACCAGCCTGTCCGAGCTGACCCTGGCCCACCTGCGGGACCGGCTCGACGGCATCGTCACGGTCACCGAGGACGAGATCCTGGCGGCGACGGGGCGGCTGCTCCGCGAGGCCCGGCTGGTGGCCGAGCCGAGCGGCGCGGTCGCGCTGGCCGCCCGGCTGTTCCACCGGGACGAGCTGCCGTCGGGGCGTACCGTCGCGGTGGTCAGCGGCGGCAACGCCGACCCGCACGTGCTGGCGCCGCTGCTCGGCTGAGCGGAGGGGCCGGCGCGGCCCCTCCGCCCGCCGGTCAGGCGAGGCCCAGCCGGTCCAGGGTCCAGGCGTTGACGAACGCCTCCTCGCGCCAGGCGTCGTACCGGCCGCTGGGGCCGCCGTGGCCGGCGCCCATCTCGGTCTTGAGCAGATAGTCGCCCTGCGGGGCGACCGCCCGCAGCCGGGCGATCCACTTGGCCGGCTCGTGATAGAGCACCCGGGTGTCGTTGAGGCTGGTCACCGCGAGGATCGCCGGGTAGTCCACCGCGGTCACGTTCTCGTACGGGGTGTACGACTTCATGTAGGCGTAGACCTCGGGGTCGTCGAGCGGGTTGCCCCACTCCTCCCACTCGGTCACCGTCAGCGGCAGCGACGGGTCGAGGATCGAGGTGAGCGCGTCCACGAACGGCACCTGCGCGACGATCCCGGCGAAGGCGTCCGGGGCCAGGTTGGCCACCGCCCCCATCAGCAGGCCGCCGGCCGAGGCGCCCCGGGCGACCAGCCGGTCGCTCGCCGTCCAGCCGGCCTTGACCAGGTGCCGGGCGCAGGCCACGAAGTCGGTGAAGGTGTTCTTCTTGGCCAGCAGCTTGCCCTCGTCGTACCAGCGCCGGCCCAGCTCGCCGCCACCGCGGATGTGCGCCACCGCGAAGATCACGCCCCGGTCGAGCAGGCTGAGCCGGGCGATCGAGAACCAGGGGTCCATGCTCGCCTCGTAGGACCCGTAGCCGTAGATGACGGCGGGGGCCGAGCCGTCGCGCGGGGTGCCCGTGCGGCAGACCAGCGAGATCGGCACCCGGGTCCCGTCGTCGGCGAGCGCCCAGTCCCGGTGCTGCTCGTAGTCGGCCGGGTCGTACGCCCGCCCGTCCGGGCCGGGCCGGACCGGCTTCCGCCGCCGCAGCACCATCTGCCGGGTGACCAGGTCGTAGTCGTAGACCGAGTCCGGGGTGACCAGCGACGTGTAGCGCAGCCGCACCTCCGCGGTGCGGTATTCCGGGTTGGCGTCGAGCCCGACGCTGTAGATCGGCTCAGGGAAGTCGATGTCGAAGCTGTCCCCGCCGCCGACCGGCAGCACCCGCAGCCCGGTCAGCCCGTTGCTGCGCAGCGAGACGACCAGGTGGTTCTCGAACGCGTCCACGGCCTCCAGCCGGGTGCCGGGGGTGTGCGGGATCAGCGGCGTCCAGTCGCCCGGCGCGTCCGCCGAGGTGTACGCCAGCGCGAAGTCCTCCGCGCCGTCGTTGTGCAGGATCAGGAAGCGGTGCCCGTGGTGCTCCACCGCGTACTCGATGCCCTGCCGGCGCGGCGCGACGATCGCCGGCTCGCCGGTCGGGTTGGCGGCCGGGATGACCCGTACCTCGCTGGTGATCTTGCTGTGGATGTCGATGACCACGAACCGCTCGGAGCGGGTCAGCTCGACGCCCACCCAGAACCGCTCGTCGTCCTCCTGGTGCACCACCACGTCCGCGCTCGACGGGGTGCCCACGGTGTGCCGCCAGACCCGGTTGGGCCGCCAGGCCTCGTCGACGGTGACGTAGAACAGCGTCGAGGCGTCGCTGGACCAGGCGGTGCCGTAGAAGGTGTCCGGGATCTCGTCGGGGAGCACCTCGCCGGTCTGCAGGTCCTTGATCCGCAGCGTGAAGCGCTCGTCGCCGGAGAAGTCGGTGGAGTAGGCCAGCCAGCGCCCGTCCGGGCTGACGTCGAACGCGCCGAGGGCGAAGAAGTCGTGCCCCTCGGCGAGCCGGTTGCCGTCGAGCAGCACCTCCTCGCCGTCGAGCGGGGCGCCGTCAGCGCTGACCGGCGGCACGGTCTCGCCGTCGCGGACGGCCCGGCGGCAGTGCACGCCGTACTGCTGGCCCTCGACCGTGCGGGTGTAGTACCAGTAGCCGTCCTTGCGGGTCGGCACCGACAGGTCGGTCTCCTGGGTGCGCCGGCGGGTCTCCTCGAACAGCTCGGCGCGCAGCCCCGCCAGGTGCGCGGTGCGCGCCTCGGTGTACGCGTTCTCCGCGGTCAGGTAGGCGATCGTCTCCGGGTCGTCCTTGGCGGCGAGCCAGGCGTACTCGTCGACGACCGTGTCGCCGTGATGGGTCCGGTCAGCCGGAACACGCTTGGCGACGGGGACAGGGGTCTCGGTGGTCACGGCGTCACGTTACCGGCCGGTGGGGCGCCGCCGCGGGCGTGCGCCGCCGGAATCCGGCGACTCGCCGCCAGGCCTTTCGAACATGTGTACGATAACCGCCATGGCGGCTGCAGCGCGTTCGACCGATCGACCAGGAGCCCTCGAGATAACCCGGAAGCTGGCGGAGATCTGCGGCCGGCCCTTCGCCCGCTTCGCCGGCCCTGCCGACGAGGTGGCCGGCCGGGCGGCCCGCTGGGTGGCAGTGCCCGGCGGCCCGCACGCGGCGGCCGAGGTGCTCCGCCTGGCCGCGGCGCACGACCTGACCGTGGTGCCGCGCGGCGCCGGCACGAAGATCGACTGGGGCGCCGCCCCGGCGCAGGTCGACATCATGCTCGACACCGGCCGGCTGGCCGGGGTCTGGCACGAGCCGCAGGGCTCCGGGGTGGCCGAGATCGGCGCCGGCACCCCGCTGCGGGCGGTGCAGGCCACCCTGGAGCGCACCGGCCGGCGCCTCCCGGTCGACGCGCCCTCCCCGGGGGCGACCCTCGGCGGGGTGCTGGCCGCCGACGAGGCCGGCCCGCTGCGGCACCGGCACGGCAGCCCGTGCGCCCAGCTCGTCGGGGTGCGCTACCTCGACGCCGACGGCGAGCTGGTCAGCGTGGGGGTGCCCGGCACGGCCCAGTTCGGGCAGGCGGCCCCGTCCGCCCGGCGGGGCGGGAGCGCGGCGGCCGGGCCTGGTGGCGGTGCGGCGCCCGGTGGCGCCTCGGCCGTCCTCGGCGGGGCCGAGGTGCCCGGGCTCGACGTGGCCCGGCTGCTGTGCGGCTCGCAGGGCGGCCTCGGGGTGCTCGTCTCGGCCACCATGCGCGTGCAGGCCGTGCCGGCCGGCCGGGTCTGGGTGTCCCGTCCGGTGTGGACCCCGCTGGAGGTGCACGACCTGGTCCGGGCGGTGCTCGCCGCCCGGCTCGACCCGGCGGCCGTCGAGCTGGACCTGCCCGTCCCGGTGGCGCTGCCGCGCCGGCGGATCCCCGCGTCACACCCGTCCGTGGCCGGTCGCCCCGACCACCCGGCGGTGACCGGGCGGCCGGCCCGACCCGCCGCCGCGGGCAGCCTCGTGGTGCTGCTGGAAGGTGGCCCCGCCGACGTGGCGGAGCGGGCCGGCCGCCTCACCGCGCTGCTCGGCCCCGAGGCCGTGGTCAACCACGCCGCCCCCGAGTGGTGGGGCCGCTACCCGTTCGCCCCCGGCGACACCGCGCTGCGGATCGAGGTGCCCATCAACGACCTGCACGCCGCCGTCTACGCGCTGCGCGACGCGGCCGGCACCCCGGTGCCGGTACGCGGCTCCGCCGGGATCGGCGCCGTGCACGCCGCGCTGCCCGGCTCGCTGCCCCCGGAGCGGGTGGCCTCGATCCTCGCCGCCGTCCGGGGCGTGCTCCTGGCCCGGCAGGGCCGCTGCGTGGTGGTGTCCGCGCCCGCGGCGGTCCGCCGCGCCGTCGACCTCTGGGGCGAGCTGCCCACCCTGCCCTGCCTCCGCACCGCCAAGGCCCACCTCGACCCCCACCACCGCCTGGCCCCCGGCCGCCTCCCCGGCGGCCTCTAACCCCACCCCACCGCCCTCCGCCGCTCTCCGTTCTTGATCAAGAAGTTTGGGTCGGGAAAGCCAGGCGGAGGCGCGGGCAGGCGCGCGGGGCAGGCGCACGGCGCGGAGGCGCGGCGTGGAGGCGCGCCGGGCGGAGGCAGGCCGGGTGGCGGGTTACAGGGCGTCGTTGCGGAGGACCAGGACGGCTATGTCGTCCCGGGGCGGTTCCACCGAGAAGGCGATGGCGGTGGCGCGGAGGCGGGCGGCGATCACGTCGGCCGAGTAGCCGGCCAGGGGCGCCGCGGCCTCGCGCAGGCGGTCGGTGCCGAACAGTTCCCGGCCGCGCCGCCGTTCGGTGACCCCGTCGGTGTAGAAGATCAGTGCGTCGCCCGGCTTGAGCGCGATCTCGGCGGTCGGGGTGGCGATCGAGTCGAGCAGGCCGAGCGCGGTGCCGCCGGTGCCGACGAAGCCCGCCCCGCCGCCGCCGTGCAGCAGCACCGGCCGGTCGTGTCCGGCCAGGTGCAGGGAGACCTCCAGCTGGTCGCCGTCGCCCGGCCTGACCGCTGCCAGCGCCAGCGTGCAGTAGCGGCCGCCGCCCCGCTCGACCAGCGTCTCGTTGAGTCGACCGAGCACCTCCGGCAGCGGCTTGCCGTCGCCGACTAGCACCCGGATGACGTCCCGGACCAGGCCGGTCACCGCCGCGGCCTGGACGCCCTTGCCGGAGACATCGCCGACCACCACCAGCCACCGGCCGTCCGGCAGCGGCACCACGTCGTAGAAGTCGCCGCCGACGTCGGCGTCGTCGCCGGTCGGGACGTACTCGGCGGCGAAGCCGATGCCTTCGACCACCGGGAGCACCGGCGGCAGCAGCGACTGCTGGAGGGTCTGCGCGACCCGCCGGCGCTCGGCGTGGATCCGGGCGTTCTCGATGGCCAGCGCGGCCCGCCGGGCCACGTCTTCCAGCACCGAGACCTCGTCGGGGTCGTGCCGGTGCCGCTGGTGGCGGCCGACGGCCAGGGTGCCGAGCCGCTGCCCGCGGGCGATCAGGGGTACGGCGAAGCCCTCCATCGGCCCGCTCAGCGGCACCTGCGCCGCGCTCCGGGACGCCTCCCGCAGCCGGGCCTGGATCGAGTCCGGCCCGGTCTCCTGGAGCACCCGGTGCAGCTGCGGCAGCACCGCCTCGTCGGCGTGGCTGGCCGCGGCGAGCCGCAGCCGGCCCCACTCGTCCGTGGTGTGCACCGCGCACCACTGGCCCAGCCGGGGCACCACGAGCTGCGGGATGAGCGCCATGGTCAGTTCGACGTCCAGCGACTGGGCGAGCAGTTCGCTCGCCTCGGCGAGGAAGGTCAGCCAGGCCGACCGGCGTACGTCGGCCCGGCGCAGCCGGTCGTTCTCCAGGTGCAGGGAGAGCCGCTCGGCGGCCAGCACCGCGAGCGGCCGGGCGTACGCCGAGGGTGCCGCGTCCAGCTCCAGCTCACCGGCGTACGGGCGGTGCACGGCGAGCGGGACCCGGAGCAGTTCGTTGCCCTCCCGGGGCTGCCGGCCGTAGCGGGCGAGCACCTGGCTGCCCTGCCCGTCCCCGCGGTCCAGCCGCACCACGCCTCCGGCCGCGCCGACCATCTCGGCGACCCGGGTCAGCAGCCCGGCGGCGAACTCGGGCAGCGGGTCGTCCGCGTACGGGTCGGGGGTGGTCTGCATCAGCTCGCTCATCGCGGCGGCGCTCGGGGTGCCCGCGTCCGTGCCGCCCGGGGTGGCCAGGGCCGCGCGGGTCTCGGCCGCGCCGGCCGCCGGGGTGGCCGCCTCCCGGCCGGCCCGGTCGAGCCGGAACCAGACGCCCTTCCCGGTGGGCAGGTAGGTGGTGCCCCACCGGCTGGAGAAGTGGTCGACCAGCAGCAGCCCGCGCCCTCGCTCGGCCACCTCGGCGATGTCGGAGGTGGTGTTCCGGACGCCGACGAGCAGTTCGTCGACGGGGCCGGAGGCGAAGTCGGTCACCGTGACGGTGAGCCCCTCCGGGTCGGCTTCGACCTCGATGTCCAGTTCGGTGCGCGCGTGCTCGACCGCGTTGGTGGTGAGTTCGGTGGTGAGCAGCAGCGCCTCGTTGAGCAGTTCGTGCAGGTCCGCCTCGGCGAGCACGGACCGCACCAGCGCCCGGGCCGCCGCGGGCGTGCGCCGGTCGGCGGGGAGGCGGACCCGCCGGACGTGCTCGTCCGAGCCGCCGTTCAGAGCCGGCCCCGCCTCCGCTGACACCTTCGTATCCTCCACCGCCGCCACCCCGGGTGCCAACCCGCTCCGCCGATCCGGTCGGCGCGGGACAGATCGGGCGCGGCGGGGCTCGACGTCCGGGGCCTCGACGGGACACGCGGCAGAATGGTGGGATGGCCGCGTGTCGGCAACGAGCCGGATGGCCCCCGAGCTGAGCGAGGAATGATGACCACGGCGAAACAGTCGGTAGCCGCGGACCCGTCCGCTTCCGACCACGAGGCGCTCCTCGGCGAGCTGGTCGAGGCGCTGGGGCGGGTACGTCGCGGCGACCTCCGGGTCCGGCTGCCCAGACGGGCCGGCCTGGCCGGCGAGGTGGCGGACACCTTCAACGACGTGGTGTCGCTCCAGGAGCGGCAGCACCTCGACCTGCGCCGGATCAGCCGGGTCGTCGGCCGTGACGGCCGGCTGACCGAGCGCCTCGACGACGAGGGCCTGGACGGCTCCTGGGCGGAGGGGCAGCGGGCGGTCAACTCGCTGATCGACGACCTGGGCCGCCCGACCACGGAGATCGCCCGGGTGATCGTGGCGGTGGCCGACGGCGACCTGTCCCAGCACATGGCGCTGGAGATCGACGGCCGGCCGCTGCGCGGTGAGTACCTGCGCATCGGGCGGACCGTGAACACCATGGTCGACCAGCTCTCGTCGTTCGCCGACGAGGTGACCCGGGTGGCCCGGGAGGTGGGCACCGAGGGCAAGCTGGGCGGCCAGGCCGACGTCCGGGGCGTCGCCGGCACCTGGAAGGACCTCACCGACTCGGTGAACACCATGGCGTCGAACCTCACCGGCCAGGTGCGGTCGATCTCCCAAGTGGCGACGGCGGTGGCGAAGGGCGACCTGTCGCAGAAGATCACGGTCGGCGCGCGCGGCGAGGTGGCCGAGCTGGCCGACACGATGAACTCGCTCACCGACACGCTGCGGCTCTTCGCCGAGCAGGTGACCCGGGTGGCCCGCGAGGTGGGCACCGACGGGAAGCTCGGCGGCCAGGCCGAGGTGCCGAACGTGGCCGGCACCTGGAAGGACCTGACCGACAGCGTCAACTCGATGGCGTCGAACCTGACCAGCCAGGTGCGCAACATCGCCCAGGTCTCGACCGCGGTGGCCCGCGGCGACCTCTCCCAGAAGATCACGGTGGCCGCGCAGGGCGAGATCCTGGAGCTGAAGGACACCGTCAACACGATGGTGGACCAGCTCTCGTCGTTCGCGGACGAGGTGACCCGGGTGGCCCGCGAGGTGGGCATCGAGGGCAAGCTGGGCGGTCAGGCCCAGGTGCGCGGGGTCTCCGGCACCTGGCGCGACCTCACGGAGAACGTGAACCAGCTCGCCGGCAACCTGACCAGCCAGGTCCGGAACATCTCGCAGGTGTCCACGGCGGTGGCCAAGGGTGACCTGTCGCAGAAGATCACGGTGGACGCCCAGGGCGAGATCCTGGAGCTGAAGAACACCGTGAACACCATGGTCGACCAGCTGTCGTCGTTCGCCGACGAGGTGACCCGGGTGGCCCGCGAGGTGGGCACCGAGGGCAAGCTCGGCGGGCAGGCCCAGGTGAAGGGGGTCAGCGGCACGTGGCGTGACCTGACCGACAACGTGAACTCGATGGCGTCGAACCTGACCAGCCAGGTGCGCAACATCGCCTCCGTCACCACCGCGGTCGCCAAGGGCGACCTGGGCCAGAAGATCACGGTGGACGCCCGGGGCGAGATCCTGGAGCTGAAGTCGACGGTCAACACGATGGTCGACCAGCTGTCGTCGTTCGCCGACGAGGTGACCCGGGTGGCCCGCGAGGTGGGCACCGAGGGCAAGCTGGGCGGCCAGGCCCAGGTACGCGGCGTCGCCGGCACCTGGCGTGACCTGACCGACAACGTGAACTCGATGGCGTCGAACCTGACCGCCCAGGTGCGGAACATCGCGCAGGTGTCCACGGCGGTGGCCAAGGGTGACCTGTCGCAGAAGATCACGGTGGACGCGCAGGGCGAGATCCTGGAGCTGAAGTCGACGGTCAACACGATGGTCGACCAGCTCTCGTCGTTCGCCGACGAGGTGACCCGGGTGGCCCGCGAGGTGGGCACCGAGGGGAAGCTCGGCGGTCAGGCCCAGGTGAAGGGGGTCAGCGGCACGTGGCGTGACCTGACCGACAACGTGAACTCGATGGCGTCGAACCTCACCAGTCAGGTGCGGAACATCGCCTCGGTCACCACCGCCGTTGCGAAGGGTGACCTGTCACAGAAGATCACCGTGGACGCGCAGGGCGAGATCCTGGAGCTGAAGTCGACGGTCAACACGATGGTCGACCAGCTCTCCTCGTTCGCCGACGAGGTGACCCGGGTGGCCCGCGAGGTCGGCATCGAGGGCAAGCTGGGCGGTCAGGCCCAGGTGAAGGGGGTCAGCGGCACCTGGCGCGACCTCACCGAGAACGTCAACCAGCTCGCCTCCACCCTGACCACCCAGCTCCGGGCGATCTCCCAGGTCTCCACCTCGGTGACCCGGGGCGACCTGACCCAGCGGATCAGCGTGAAGGCGCAGGGCGAGGTCGCCGAGCTGAAGGACAACATCAACCAGATGATCGTCACCCTCCGGGAGACGACCAAGAAGAACGCCGAGCAGGGCTGGCTCGACTCGAACCTGGCCCGGATCGGCGGCCTGCTCCAGGGCCAGCGGGATCTCGGCGAGGTCTGCCGCATGATCATGATGGAGGTGACCCCGCTGGTCGACGCGCAGCTCGGCGCGTTCTTCCTGGCGGACAGCTCCGAGGGGAGCGTGCGGCTGCGGCTCACCGCCTCCTACGGCTACGTCGCCCGCGGGCACGACGTGACCTTCGGGCCCGGCGAGGGGCTGGTCGGTCAGGCCGCCCTGTCCCGGCGGACCATCCGGGTCAACGCCCAGCCCGACGGGCGCCTGGTGCTCCGTTCCGGCCTGGCCGAGACACCCCCGGCCGACCTGGTGGTGCTGCCGGTCCTCTTCGAGGGCGAGCTGCTCGGCGTGATCGAGTTCGCCGGTGTGACCACCTTCTCCGAGCTGCACCTGGCGTTCCTGGAGCGGCTGGTGCTCACCATCGGCGTCGCGGTCAACACCATCCAGGCCAACCGGCGTACGGAGGAGCTGCTCGCGCAGTCGCAGCGGCTGGCGCACGAGCTCCAGGAGCAGTCGGCGGAACTTCAGCGCACCAACGCCGAGCTGGAGGACAAGGCGAAGCTGCTGTCCGAGCAGAAGACGAACATCGAGACGCAGAACCGGGAGATCGAACTGGCCCGGCTCGGCCTGGAGGAGAAGGCGCAGCAGCTCACCCGGGCGTCGGCGTACAAGTCGGAGTTCCTGGCCAACATGAGCCACGAGCTGCGTACACCGCTGAACTCGCTGCTCCTGCTGGCCCGGCTGCTCGCGGAGAACCCGGAGCAGAACCTGAGCCCGAAGCAGATCGAGTTCGCCCGGACCATCCACAGCGCCGGGTCGGACCTGCTCTCCCTGATCGACGACATCCTCGACCTGTCGAAGATCGAGGCGGGCCGGATGGACGTGGAGCCCACCGAGATCCACTTCTCCGAGATCCGCGGTTACGTCGAGCAGGCGTTCGCGCCGCAGGCCGAGGAGAAGGGGCTCGACTTCCAGGTCCGGATCAGCAAGGACCTGTCGCCGGCGCTGGTCACCGACGCCCAGCGGCTGCAGCAGATCCTGCGCAACCTGCTCTCCAACGCGGTGAAGTTCACCGACAACGGGGCGGTGACCCTGCGCATCGCACCGGCCGCCGAGAACGCGGTCTTCGACGTGCCGGCGCTGACCAACGCTCGGCAGGTCATCGCGTTCACGGTGATCGACACCGGCATCGGCATCTCGGACGACAAGCTCTCGCTGATCTTCGAGGCGTTCCAGCAGGCCGACGGCACCACCAGCCGGCGCTACGGCGGCACCGGCCTGGGCCTGTCCATCAGCCGGGACCTGGCCCGCCTGCTCGGCGGCACGATCACGGTGGCCTCCGCGCCGGGGCAGGGGTCGACGTTCACCCTCTTCGTACCCGATGTGCTGGCGCCGGACGCGGTGGTGGCGCCGGCGCCGCCCTCGCCGCAGCGCGCGGGCCTGCCGTCGTCCCTGCTCATGCCCATGGAGTTGCCGCAGCCGCAGGAGACGCCGGCCACCCGCCGGCTGGAGGGCGTGACCGTTCTGATCATCGACGACGACGTCCGGAACGTGTTCGCGCTGACCTCTGCGTTGGAACTTCACGGGATGACCGTGTTGTACTCGGACAACGGGGCGGACGGCGTCCGCCAACTGGCCGAGCATCCGGAGGTGGACATCGTGTTGATGGACGCGATGATGCCGGACCAGGACGGCTACGAGACGACCGCGCAGATCCGGCGCAACCACCGCTTCGCGGACCTGCCGATCGTGTTCCTGACCGCGAAGGCGATGCCCGGTGACCGGGAGTCGGCGATCGCGGCCGGGGGCAGCGACTACATCACCAAGCCGGTGGACCTGGACGAGCTCATCGAGATGATGGCGTCCTGGATCGGCCGGAGCCGAGGCGAGGAGAATCCGTGACCCAGATGGCCAAGGCGCTGCTGGTCGACGACCGGCGGGAGAACCTGATGGCTCTGGAGGCGATCCTCCAGGGGCTTCCGGTGCAGTCGGTCGCTGTGGAGAGCGGCGAGGCGGCGCTCAAGCAACTGCTGGTGGACGACTTCGCGGTGATCCTGCTGGACGCCCAGATGCCGGACATGGACGGCTTCGAGACCGCCACCCACATCAAGCGGCGGGAGCGGACCCGGCACGTGCCGATCATCTTCCTGACCGCGGCGGACAAGGACGCCCAGCTCGCCCTGCGGGGTTACGCGGTCGGCGCGGTCGACTACCTGACCAAGCCCTTCGACCCCTGGGTGCTGCGGGCCAAGGTGTCGGTCTTCGTCGAGCTGTGGGTGAAGACCCGGCAGCTCGCCGCCCAGTCGGACCTGGTGCGGGAGCGCGACGCCCAGTGGCGGGTGCTCACCGACGCGGTGGACGAGGCGACCGCGCTGCTGCGCGCCGACGACGACCAGGAATCCCGGGAGCGGGCGGTGGACCTGCTGGAGCAGGCCCGCTGGGGCAACACCGCCTGAGTGCTCAGGCGCCGGCCCGGTCGCCGTGTCCCGTCGCGGCGCGCCGGGCCCGCCACCGTTCGCCGAGGGCGTCGATCTCCTCCTGTACGAAGAGGAAGAAGTCCCGCATCTCGGCCACCCGCTCGCCCGCCTGGGTGTTCCGCCCTTGTAGCGCGTCCACCCCGCCGTTGGCGATGTCGATGAAGTTCTTGTAGAGGCCGGTCTTGGTGATGGTGGCCTCGTACCAGGGGTTGGCCGGCATCCGGTAGCGGTCCCGGCGGGAGCCCTTGACCGGCTCGCGGACCAGCATGCCGAACTGGGTCAGGTAGCGCACCGCGCCGGAAACGGCCGCGGCGCTGACCCCCAGCCGCTCGCCGATCTCGGCGGCGGTCAGCGGCTCGTCCGCGCTCATCACGGTGAACAGCACCCGGCCGGCCATCCGGGGGAAGCCGACGTCGGCGAAGGCCATCGCCATCCGTTCGACGAAGAGGTGGACCTCCTCCTCGTCGGGGCGGGGTGGCGGGGTCATCGGCGTCATCTCCTCGGTGCTCATCGCGTCCGATCGTCTCTCAGATCTCACTGTCTTCACAAGTTTGTGAAACGAGCGTAGCTTCCGAAGTATGGAAACTCCCATTGAGGTGTCCGGCCTGGTGAAGACCTTCGGCCGGACCCGAGCGCTCGACGGACTCGACCTGACCGTCCGCGCCGGCGAGGTGCACGGCTTCCTGGGCCCCAACGGCGCCGGCAAGTCGACCACGATCCGGGTGCTGCTCGGTCTGCTGCGGGCGGACGCGGGGGCCGTCCGGCTGCTCGGCGGCGACCCGTGGCGGGACGCCGTGGCCCTGCACCGCCGGCTCGCGTACGTGCCGGGCGACGTCACCCTCTGGCCCAACCTGAGCGGCGGTGAGGTGATCGACCTGCTCGGCCGGCTGCGCGGCGGGCTCGACCCGAAGCGCCGGGCCGAGCTGCTGGAGTCCTTCGAGCTGGACCCGCGCAAGAAGGGCCGGGCCTACTCCAAGGGCAACCGGCAGAAGGTCGGCCTGGTGGCCGCGCTCGCCTCCGACGTCGAGCTGCTCATCCTCGACGAGCCGACCTCCGGGCTCGACCCGCTCATGGAGGAGGTCTTCCAGCACTGGGTACGCCGGGCCAAGCAGGACGGCCGCACCGTGCTGCTCTCCAGTCACATCCTGGCCGAGGTCGAGGCGCTCTGCGACCGGGTGACGATCATCCGGAACGGCCGGGCCGTCGAGTCCGGCACCCTCACCGAACTGCGCCACCTGCACCGCACCTCGATCGACGCCGAGGTCGCCGCCCCGCTGAACGGGCTGGCCGACCTGCCCGGCGTGCACGACCTGCGGGTGGACGGCAATCGGGTGCGCTTCGACGTCGACTCCGCCGCGCTGGACGCCGCCCTGCATCGCCTCACCGAACTGGGCGTACGCAGCCTGGTCAGCACGCCGCCGACGCTGGAGGAACTGTTCCTGCGCCACTACGAGGCGGTCCCCGAGGAGCTGACCCGATGAGCACGCTCACCGGAACCCGCCACCTGGCCCGGCTCATCCTGCGCCGGGACCGGGTCCTGCTCCCGCTCTGGGTGCTGGTCCTCGCCGTGCTGCCGATGACGTACGCGACCAGCTTCTTTGAGCTGTTCCCCACCGACGCCGAGCGCGCCGCGTACGCCGCCGGCACCGCCCGCAACCCCTCGATCGTCGCGCTGCTCGGCCCGGTCTACGGCGAGAGCGTCGGCGCGCTGACCGCCCAGCGCGGCGGCTTCCTGCTGGTCATCGTGGCGCTGGCCAGCCTGCTCACGGTCATCCGGCACACCCGGGTCGAGGAGGAGGCCGGCCGGCGGGAACTGCTCGGCGGCGGGGTGCTCGGCCGGCACGCCGGGCTGACCGCCGCGCTGCTCGTCACCTACGCGGCCGACCTGCTGCTCGGCCTGCTCACCGCGGCCGGGCTGGCGTCCACCGGGCTGCCCGCCGCCGGCTCGTACGCGTACGGCCTCGGCGCCGCGCTGACCGGCGTGGTCTTCGCCACCCTCGGCGGGCTGTCCGCCCAGCTCACCGAGACGGCCGGCGGGGCCCGGGGCATCGGGATCGCCGTCCTCGGCGCCTCGTTCGCGCTGCGGATGGTCGGGGACACGGCCGGCAACGACTGGCCGAGCTGGCTCTCCCCGCTGGGCTGGGCCCCCCGGATCCGGCCCTACGAGGGGGAGCGCTGGTGGGTGCCGGCCCTGCCGCTGCTCGCGTCGGCGCTGCTCGCCGCGGTCGCGTACCCGGTCTCGGTGCGCCGCGACCTGGGCGCGGGGGTGCTGCCGCCCCGGCTCGGGCCGGCCACCGCCGGCCGAGGGCTGGCCGGACCGTTCGGGCTGGCCTGGCGGCTGCACCGGGGACAGATCCTCTGGTGGTCGGTCGGCTTCGGCCTGCTCGGGCTGATCCTCGGCGGCGCCGCGGAGGCGGCCGGCCGCTCGGTCGAGGGGAACCCGCAGCTGGAGCAGATCATGTCCCGGATCGGCGGGGCCTCCGGACTGGCCGACGCCTACCTGGGCGCCACGCTCAGCCTGGCCGGGCTGGCCGCGGCCGGCTACGGCATCCAGGCCGCGCTGCGGATGCGCGCCGAGGAGTCCGCCGGGCACGCCGAACCGGTGCTCGCCACCGGCATACACCGCTCGACCTGGCTGCTGTCGCACGTGGTGTTCGCGCTGCTCGGCCCGGTCGTGGTGCTCGCCGTGACCGGCCTGGCCACCGGCCTGACCTACGGGTTGAGCGTGCAGGACGTGCCCCGGGAGCTGCCCCGGATGCTCGGCGCGGGGCTGGCCCAGGCGCCCGCCGCCTGGGTGCTGGCCGGTCTTGCCGTGCTGCTCTACGGCCTGCTGCCCCGGCTCGCCCCGGTGGCCTGGGCGCTGCTGGCGGTCTGCGTGCTGCTCGGCCAGCTCGGCGCGGTGCTCGAACTCGACCAGTGGCTGCTGGACCTCTCCCCGTTCACGCACACCCCCCAGGTCCTCCGCGACACCTGGAGCGCCACCCCGCTCTGGACCCTCGCCGCCCTGGCCCTGGCCCTGGCAGCGGCCGGACTGACGGCCTTCCGCCGCCGCGACGTCCCGATCACCTGACCCCGCACCAGCCCTGGTCGATCATGAGGTTGACGGCACCCGAGGAGATCCACATCGCCGTCAACTTCATGATCGCCGGAGCGGTGGGGTCAGGGGGCGGTTTCGTTGCGGATCATCAGGGCTGAGCGGAGGCCGGTGATGTCCAGGACGCGGAGGAGGAAGTCGCCGACGTTGCTCAGGACCAGCAGGCTCTGGGCGTGGCTGGCCTTGCGGCTGAGCACCACGAGGGTGCCGAGGCCCTGCGAGTCGCAGAAGGTGACCCCGCCCAGGTCGAGCACGATGCGCGGCGGGGGATCGGCCAGCACCTCGTTGACGACTGTCGACAGCTGGGCGGCCGTGAGCATGTCGATCTCACCGGCGAGGCGAAGCACCGCTTCGTCTCCGGTCCGATGTAGCGTGATGGACAGTTCGGCACGATCCACCCGGTCAGCCTATCGCGATCTCGACCAACGGGCCCGTCGAGCAACCCGCCGGTCGGTGCGCCGCGCCGAACGGACGAGGCGTGAGCCGGGTAACCCCCGCTGCGGGGTGCCTGCCGATCAGCCGCCCGGCGCTGACACAATGGCGGCATCGTGACCGACACCTTTTCCGCCGGATCCGGCCGCTACCCGGCCGACGCACCGGCCTCCGAGGCCCTGTTCGACCGCGCCAAGGCCATCGTGCCCGGCGGGGTCAACTCCCCTGTGCGCGCGTTCCGTGCCGTCGGCGGCACCCCGCGCTTCATGGTCCGGGGGGAGGGTCCCTGGCTCTTCGACGCCGACGGTCGTCGCTACGTCGACCTGGTCTGCTCCTGGGGCCCGCTGATCCTCGGTCACGCCCACCCGGCGGTGGTCGAGGCGCTGCGCGAGGCCGCCGCGCTCGGCACCAGCTTCGGCACGCCGACCCCGGGCGAGGTCGACCTGGCCGCGGAGATCGTCGCGCGCACCCCGGTCGAGCAGGTCCGCCTGGTCAACTCGGGCACCGAGGCGACCATGTCGGCGATCCGGCTGGCCCGCGGGTTCACCGGCCGCGCCAAGATCATCAAGTTCTCCGGCTGCTACCACGGCCACTCCGACGCGCTGCTGGCCGCCGCCGGCTCCGGCGTGGCCACCTTCGGCCTGCCCGACTCGCCGGGCGTCACCGGCGCGGCCGCCGGCGACACCATCGTGCTGCCGTACAACGACCTGCGCGCGGTCGAGGAGGCCTTCGCCGCCGAGGGTCCGCACATCGCGGCGGTCATCACCGAGGCGGCCGCCGGCAACATGGGCGTGATCGCCCCGCGCGACGACTTCAACCAGCAGCTCGCCCGGATCGCCCACGCGCACGGCGCGCTGCTGATCGTCGACGAGGTGATGACCGGTTTCCGGGTCTCCCGCGCCGGCTGGCACGGTCTCGACCCGTCCGACGCCGACCTGTGGACGTACGGGAAGGTCATGGGCGGTGGCCTGCCCGCCGCGGCGTTCGGCGGGCGCACGGAGATCATGGCGAAGCTGGCCCCGGTCGGTCCGGTCTACCAGGCCGGCACGCTCTCCGGTAACCCCCTCGCCTGCGCCGCCGGCCTGGCCACGCTGCGGCTGGCCGACGACGCGCTCTACCGCCGGCTCGACGAGACGGCCGCCACGGTGGGCAAGCTCGCCACCGAGGCGCTGGCCGCCGCCGGGGTCCCACACCGACTGTCGTACGCGGGCAACATGTTCTCGATCTTCTTCACCGACGCCGACGTAACGGACTACGACAGCGCCCGCACCCAGCAGGTGCCCGCGTTCAAGGCGTTCTTCCACGCCATGCTCGCCGCCGGCGTCTACCTGCCGCCGAGCGCCTTCGAGTCGTGGTTCGTGTCGGCGGCGATCGACGACGCCGCCCTGGAGCAGATCGCCGAGGCGCTGCGCGGGGCGGCGACGGCGGCGGCAGCGGCAGGACACGGGGGGTAACAACGTGAGCGAGACGGTGGTCCACGTGCTGCGGCACGGCGAGGTGTACAACCCGAACGGCGTCCTCTACGGCCGGCTGCCCGGTTTCCGCCTCTCGGAGCTGGGCGTGCAGATGGCCAAGGCGGCCGCCCAGGCGCTCGCCGAGCGGACCGTGGTGCACGTGGTGGCCAGCCCTCTCGAGCGCGCCCAGCAGACCGCCGAGCCGATCGCCGCGCAGTTCGGCCTTCCGGTCGGGGTGGACGAGCGGCTGATCGAGAGCGCGAACTGGTTCGAGGGGAAGAAGGTCTCCCCGGGCGACGGCTCGTTCCGCGACCCGCGCAACTGGTGGGTGCTCCGCGACCCGGTCACCCCGTCCTGGGGCGAGGCCTACCGGCAGATCGCCGAGCGGATGTTCGGGGCGCTGCACGCCGCCCGGATCGCCGCCGAGGGGCGCGAGGCCGTGCTCGTCTCCCACCAGCTCCCGATCTGGACCCTGCGCCGCTACGTCGAGCGCAAGCGGCTCTGGCACGACCCGCGCAAGCGGCAGTGCGGCCTGGCCAGCCTCACCTCGTTCCACTTCGACGGCGCCAAGATCGTCGGCATCGGCTACTCCGAGCCCGCGGCCCACCTGATCGCGATCTCGCCGACCGCTCGGACGGCCAAGGGAGCCTGATGCGCACCCGGAGGCTCGCCGCCGCCCTGCTCGCCGCCGTCACCGCCGGTACGGCGCTGGTCGGCTGCTCCTCCGGCAGCGAGGAGAGCCGTTGCGCGAGCGACGGCGTCACCATCACCTGCGCGCCCGACCAGCGGTCGAAGACGCCGAAGGTGAGCGGTGAGCTGCTCACCGGCGACAGCTACGACGTCTCCCAGGCCCGCGGCCAGGTGGTCGTGGTCAACTTCTGGGGCTCCTGGTGCGCGCCCTGCCGGGCCGAGGTCGACGACCTGGAGGCCACCTACCAGGCCACCAAGGCCTCACGGGTGACCTTCCTCGGCATCAACGTGCAGGACAGCAAGGACAAGGCGATCGCCTTCGAGGAGGGCCGGGTCACCTACCCGAGCCTCTTCGATCCGGCCAGCCGGCAGGCGCTCAACTTCGACATCCCGCCCAACACCACCCCGGCGACTGTCGTGCTGGACCGGGACGGCCGAGTCGCCGTGGTGATCCGCCGAGCGATCACCCGGGACGAGTTGCAGCCCGTCGTCGAGCGGGTCGCGGCCGAGCAGCCCGGATCCCGCTGATGGGCGAGACGTTCCGCCAGCTCGCCGAGTCCGGTCCGCTGCTGCTGGCCGTCGGGGCTGCGGCGCTCGCCGGGCTGGTCAGCTTCCTCTCCCCGTGCGTCCTGCCGCTGATGCCCGGCTACCTGTCGTACGTCACCGGGCTGGCCGGGGCGGACCTGGAGGGTCGGGCCCGCACGGAGGCCCCAGCGCCCGTCGCGGACGAGCCGAACGGCGGCGGCGTGGCGGTCGCGGCGCCCCCAGTGGTCCGGCCGGCGGCCGCCGTGAAGGGGCGGGTGCTGGCCGGCACCATGCTCTTCATCGCCGGCTTCACCGCCGTCTTCACCGCCACCGCGATCCTCTTCTCCGGCGTCGGCAAGCTCTTCTTCGCGCACGAGCGCACGCTGGAGATCGTCATCGGCGCGCTGATCGTGGTGCTCGGGCTCGGCTACCTGGGCGTGGTCCCCGGGATGCAGCGCGAGTTCCGCATCCACCGGCTCCCCGCCGCCGGGCTGCTCGGCGCCCCGGTGCTCGGCGCGGTCTTCGCGCTGAGCTGGATGCCGTGCACCGGCCCGACCCTCGGCGCGGTGCTCGGCATGGCCACCGTCGACGGGCGGACCGACCGGGCGGTGCTGCTCGCCGTGGCGTACTGCCTCGGGCTGGGGGTACCGTTCGTCGTCTTCGGGCTGGGCTTCCACCGCCTGCTCGGGGTGTTCCGCGCCGTCCGGCGCAACAGCCGCTGGGTCACCCGGATCGGCGGCGCGCTGCTGATCCTGATCGGCGTGGCGCTGGTCACCGGCGGCTGGCAGGACTTCGTGATCTGGCTGCAGACGCACGTGGGCGTGGGCGAGGTGAGCATCTGATGACGACCGTGGACGACCGGCCGGCCGCGCCGCCCGCCGGAGCGCCCCGGCGACGGGTCAACCCGGTGCTGGCTCTGGTGCGCAACTCGTGGCGGCAGCTCACCAGCATGCGTACCGCGCTGATCCTGCTCTTCCTGCTCGCGATCGCCGCCATCCCCGGCTCGGTGCTGCCGCAGCGAGGGGTCAACCCCGAGAAGGTCAACGAGTACTTCGTCGACCACCCCGACCTGGCGCCCCGGCTCGACCAGCTCGGCATGTTCGCGGTCTTCGGCTCGGTCTGGTTCTCGGCGATCTACCTGCTGCTCTTCACCTCGCTGGTCGGCTGCGTCCTGCCCCGGGCCCGCGACCACGTCCGCGCGCTGCGGATGCGGCCGCCCGCCGCCCCGAAGCGCCTGGAGCGGTTGCCCCAGCACGCGGTGCTGGAGGCCCCGGCCGCCGCCGACCCCGAGGCGATCGCGGCGGTGCTGCGCCGGCGTCGCTGGCGGGTCACCGTCCGCGGCAACGAGGTCTCCGCCGAGAAGGGCTACCTCAAGGAGACCGGCAACCTGCTCTTCCACGTCTCGCTGGTCGCCGTCCTGCTCGGGGTCGCGGTCGGCTCCTGGTACGGCTGGCACGGCAACCGGCTGCTGGTGTCGGGCGCGGACAACGCCTTCTGCAACACCCGGCAGCAGTACGCCGAGGCGTCGCTCGGCCCGCGGGTGGACAGCGCCGACCTGCCGCCGTTCTGCCTCACCCTGGACCGGTTCGAGGCGGACTACCTGGCGTCCGGGCAGGCGTCCCGCTACTGGGCCACGGTGACCGTGGACCACCTGGACGACGGGTCGACGCGGACCGCCGGCTTCTCGGTCAACTCGCCGCTGCGGCTCGGCCCGGCCAACGTCTACCTGCTCGGCAACGGGTACGCGCCGATCCTGAGGTACACCGACAGGTACGGCCGCACCCAGACCAGCACGGTGCCGTTCCTGCGGACCGGCGACGCGAACGCCACCGAGGAGGGGGTCGCCGCCTTCCCGGACGCGAACGTCGACCCGAAGACCGGGAAGCGCGCCCCGGACCAGCAGGTCGCCTTCGACGGGCTCTACCTGCCGACCGCCCCGGACAGCGCGCCGTTCGTCTCGTCCCGGTTCCCCGCCGAGCGGAACCCGGCGGTGGTGCTGGCCGCGTACCGGGGCAACCTGGGGCTGGACGCCGGCATCCCCGGCTCGGTCTACCAGCTCGACCAGCGGCAGATCACCAGCGGCAAGCTGAAGCAGATCGGCGACAAAAAGCTGGGCCTCGGCGAGAAGTGGACCCTGGACGACGGCAGCACGCTGGAGTTCGTGGGCACCCAGCCGTACATCACCATCTCGGTCCGGCACGCCCCCGGCCAGACGATGATGCTGTTCGCCTGCGGGACGCTGCTGCTGGGCCTGATGGGCTCGCTCTTCGCCCGGCGGCGCCGGGTCTGGTTCCGGGTGACGCCCCCGGACGGTGGATCTCCGACGAGCGGTAGTAGCTTGGTGGAGGCCGGTGGGCTGCCGCGCACCGAGCATCCGGGGTTCGCCGACGAGTTCGCGCAGCTCGTCGCCGCGGTCAGCGACGACGGGCGGGACGACCGGCAGGCGCGAGAAGGAGACGAGTGATGTCCGCACTCTCCGACCAGCTGGTCACGTTCGCGATCCTGGCGTACCTGGTCGCGATGATCAGCCACGCCGTCGAGTACGCCCTGGGCAACGCCCGGAAGGTGCCGGCGGCCGCCCCGGCCCGGGAACTGGTCGGCGCCGGCGTCGGTGGCCCCGGCGGGACGGTCGAGGAGCCGGTCACCCCGGCCGCGCCGGCCGACACCCGCGCTGGCCGCTCCGCCGCCCGAGCCGTGCTGGCCGGGCGGATCGCCGCCTGGATCACCACGCTCGCCGCCGCGCTGCACCTCGGCGCGGTGGCCACCCGGGGTCTCGCCGCCGAGCGGATGCCCTGGGGCAACATGTACGAGTTCGTGCTGACGGTCACCTGGATCGGGGCGGCCGCCTGGCTCGCGGTGCTCTGGAAGCAGCCGTCGCTGCGCCGGCTCGGGCTGTTCCTGACCCTGGTCATGGTGCTGCTGCTGGCGTTCGCCGAGCTGAAGCTCTACGTCCAGGTCGTGCCGCTGATGCCGGCGCTGCAGTCGTACTGGTTCGTCATCCACGTGTCGACGATCATCTTCGCCTCCGGCATCTTCCTGTTCGGCGTGGTGCCGGCCGTGGCGTACCTGATGCGGGCCGGCTGGGAGCGGGGGAAGCGGAGCTTCCCGTACACCCTGGCCCGGCGGCTGCCGGCGGCGGCCGGCTTGGAGCGGCTGACCTTCACGCTGCACGCCTTCGCCTTCCCGGTCTTCACCTTCGCGGTGATCGCCGGGGCGATCTGGGCCGAGGCGGCCTGGGGCCGAGCGTGGGGCTGGGACCCGAAGGAGACCTGGGCGTTCATCTCCTGGGTGGTCTACGCGGGCTACCTGCACGCCCGGGCCACCCCGAGCGTCAAGCGCAACGTGGCCACCTGGATCGCCGTCGTGGGCTTCCTGACCATGCTGATGAACCTGTTCGGGGTCAACTTCTTCTTCACCGGCCTGCACTCGTACGCCGGCGTCAACTGACCACTCAGCCGGTGGGGCGCCGGCCGGTCAGCACCCGTCAGCGCGCAGGGTGATCTGGTAGGCAACCGTTCGGTGACGCGGAATGTAGGACTACACTTCTAAGAACTGTAGTTCTATGAATTGTGGTGACAGCGTGGCGCTTCCGACCAAGCCGACGCGGATCTTCGATCGAGACGTCGAATGGGGCGAGCTGGCCCGGTTCATCGCCGATGAGCGGCCCGGGGCCACCCTCGGCGTGGTCAGCGGCCGCCGGCGTCAGGGCAAGACGCTGCTGCTCTACGAACTGGCACGGGCCAGCAGAGGTTTCTACTTCGGTGCCACCGAAGCCACGGAGACCGAGTCGCTCCGCCGGCTCGGGGAAGCGCTGGGCGCCTACACGAACGCTCCCGGTCCGGTCCATCTGGCCGATTGGGGAAGCGCGGTCGACGCTCTGCTCGCGCTGGGGCGGGACCGCCCGGTAACCGTCGTTCTCGATGAGTTTCCGTACCTGGTGCGTGCTGCCCGTGATCTGCCCTCGATCATCCAGCACGCGCTGACCCCCGGACGTCCGGAGCGCACGGAGTCCCGCACGCGGCTGCTGCTCTGCGGGTCGGCGCTCTCATTCATGGGTGGCCTGCTCGCCGGATCGGCGCCACTTCGCGGACGGGCCGGGCTGGAACTGCCCGTGCAGCCCTTGGACTATCGGGCCGCCGCCGCCTTCTGGCAGATCGAGGATCCCCTGCTGGCGGTCCGGATCTTCGCCATCGTCGGCGGCACCCCTGCCTACCGACGGGAGTACGTCCAGGACGACGCGCCCGCCGGGCCGGACGACTTCGACGACTGGGTCGTGCGGGCGGTGTTGAATCCCGCCCGTCCGCTGTTCCGCGAGGCTCGCTACCTGCTGGCGGAGGATCCGGACCTCCGCGACACCGCGCTGTACCACTCGGTCCTCGCCGCCGTCGCGGAGGGCAACGCCAGCCGCGGTGGCATCGCGGGCTACATCGGGCGGAAGGCCAACGATCTCCAGCATCCGCTGACTGTGCTGGAGGACGCCGGCCTGCTGCTCCGAGAGCCGGATCCGCTCCGGAGCGGCCGCAGCAGCTACCGGATCACCGAACCGTTGATCACCTTCTACCAGGCGATCATGCGCCCGGCCTGGACGGCACTCGAGCAACGCCGGGGCGGGGACGTCTGGCGTCGGTCCCAGCGGCGGTACGCCAGCGCGGTCCTCGGCCCCCGCTTCGAGGAGATCGTCCGACAGTGGTCACTGCGCTTCGCCGATCCCGACCTGCTGGGTGGGCTCGTCGCGGAGGCGAGCGCCGCCACGCTCACCGACCCGGCCAGCCGGACGAGCCACGAACTTGACCTGGTCGCACTCGGCGAACCACCGCTGGGGGACGGGCCACGCCCGTTGCTGGCGATCGGTGAGGTCAAGTGGGGCCGGCAGTTGGGCAGGGCGGATCTGGAGCGGTTGGAGAGGATCAGGGCGCTGCTCGTACGGAGGCCGGGATTCGACACGACCGACACCCGGTTGCTGCTGGCGAGCGGCCAGGGCTTCGCCGACGCGCTGGTCGAGGCGGCCTCGGTCCGGTCGGACGTGGTCCTGCTCGATCCCGCCCGCCTCTACGGCGGCTGAGGCGCTCACCCGCCGAACCAGCCGGGGACGTCGAGGCGGAAGACGTCGGCCGGGACCATCCGGCGCAGGTCGTCCTCGATCGCGGCGACCCGGTCCGCGCCCAGGGTGGCCGCCCAGCGGTCGCGCAGTTCGTCGAAGACGACGGCCGACCGCCGCAGCCCGTCGTGGCCCTTCGCCGTCATGCGGACCAGCTTGCGCCGGGCGTCGGCGGGGTCGTCGGCGCGTTCCAGGTAGCCGAGCGCGACCAGGCGGTCGACCGTCTTGCCGGCCGCCTGCTTGGAGACGCCGAGGCGTTGGCCCAGGTCGGAGGCGGTGGTGCCGGCGGGGCCGACGGCCTGGAGCACGAAGCCGTGGGCCGGGCGCAGCTCGGGGTGCCCCTGTCGGGCCAGCTCGGCATGCAGGTCGTCGATGAGCGTGCGGAAGCCGGCGAGCAGGAGCAGCGGGAGCGCGAAGCCCGGGCGATCAGGCGTTGCCATGTTCGACAACCCCGTTTACTATCTCGTCAACCACGTTGACTATCTTACGTGAGGGGTACCCGTCATGTCCCGCTCGGTCTTCACCGCCCACACGCCCGACACCGCACCCGCCGCCGCCCGTTCCACGATGGCCACCGTCCACCGTAAGCTCGGCCACCTGCCCGGGGCGGTGGCTCTGATGGCCGAGTCGCCCGAGCTGCTCAAGGGCTTCCTCACCGCCAACGCCGTCTTCGAGTCCACCGACCTCGACCCGATCGCCCGGGAGGTGGTCGTGCTGACGGTGGCGACCCGCAACGAGTGCCACCTCTGCGTGGCCATGCACACCGCGACGCTCACCCGGCACGACGCGGCGCCCGTGCTGATCGAGGCGCTCCGGGCCGGCGCCGCCCTGCCCGACCCGCGCCTGGAGGCGCTGCGCCGGTTCACCGTCGCCGTGCTCGACCACCGGGGCGCCGTCCCGGACGACGAGCTGGACGGCTTCCTCGCCGCCGGCTGGCAGCCGCGGCACGCGCTGGACGTGGTGCTCGGCGTCGGCACCTACACGATCTCGACCTTCGCCAACCGCCTCACCGACGCCCCGCTCGACCCGCCGCTGGCGCGCTACGCCTGGGCACCGGCCGCCTGAGCGGCCGGCGGCACTCGCCGGCCGTCCCGCCCCGGACGGCCGCGACCCGCGTGCCCTCGCCGGCCCGTCGGCGGCCGGCCGGCGAGGGCGCCGCCACGGGAGGGACGCGTGGGCAGGCCCACAGCCGTCACGCCGACCCGGCGTGGGCAGCGCGGGAAGCCGTGCGGGAGACTGGCGGGCATGGCGGCTCGTGGCTTCCCGTACACCGATCTCAAGGACTTCCTCGCGGCCCTCGAGGCCGCGGGCGAGCTGCGGCGGGTGAGCGTCCCGGTCGACCCGACGCTGGAGATCAGCGAGGTGGTCACCCGGACCGTCCGCGACGGCGGCCCGGCGCTGCTCTTCGAGCGGCCCACCCGCGGCGAGATGCCGGTGGCGATCAACCTGTTCGGCACCGAGAAGCGGATGGCCATGGCGCTCGGCGTCGGGACGCTGGACGAGATCGGCGAGCGGATCGGCGGGCTGATCAAGCCGGAGCTGCCGGTCGGCTGGTCCGGCATCCGCGAGGGCCTGGGCAAGGTCATGCAGCTCAAGTCGGTGCCGCCGCGCAAGGTCAAGACCGCGCCCTGCCAGCAGGTGGTCTACTCCGGTGACGACGTCGACCTCAACCGGCTGCCCGGCCTCCAGGTCTGGCCCGGCGACGGCGGGATCTTCCACAACTTCGGGCTGACCCACACCAGGCACCCGGAGACTGGCAAGCGCAACCTCGGCCTCTACCGGCTCCAGCAGCACAGTCGGAACACCCTCGGCATGCACTGGCAGATCCACAAGGACTCCACCGCGCACCACGCCGTCGCCGAGCGACTCGGCCAGCGGCTCCCGGTCGCCATCGCCATCGGCTGCGACCCGGTCGTCTCGTACGCGGCGACCGCGCCGCTCCCCGGCGACATCGACGAATACCTGTTCGCCGGCTTCCTGCGCGGCGAGCGGGTGGAGATGGTCGACTGCCTGACCGTGCCGTTGCAGGTGCCGGCGCACGCCCAGGTGGTGCTGGAGGGCTACCTGGAGCCCGGCGAACGGCTGCCCGAGGGCCCGTTCGGCGACCACACCGGCTTCTACACCCCGGTCGAGCCGTTCCCGGTGCTGCACGTCGAGACCATGACCATGCAGCGCGACCCGGTCTACCACTCGATCATCACCTCCAAGCCGCCGCAGGAGGACCACGGCCTCGGCAAGGCCACCGAGCGGATCTTCCTGCCGCTGCTCAAGCTGATGATCCCGGACATCGTCGACTACGACCTGCCGGCCGCCGGCGTCTTCCACAACTGCGCGATCGTCTCCATCCGCAAGCGCTACCCGAAGCATGCGCAGAAGGTGATGAACGCGATCTGGGGCGCGCACCTCATGTCGCTGACCAAGCTGATCGTGATCGTCGACGAGGACTGCGACGTGCACGACTACAACGAGGTCGCGTTCCGCGCCTTCGGCAACGTCGACTACGCCCGCGACCTGCTGATCACCGAGGGGCCGGTGGACCACCTGGACCACGCCTCGTACCAGCAGTTCTGGGGCGGCAAGGCGGGCCTCGACGCGACCCGCAAGCTGCCCACCGAGGGCTACACCCGGGGTTGGCCCGAGGAGATGACCATGTCGCCCGAGGTGGTCTCGCTGGTCGACAAGCGCTGGAAGGAGTACGGGATCTGATGGCCGTCACGGAGGCCCCGGCGGAACGCCCGGGACGGGTCAAGTCCTTCCTCAAGCTGGTCACGATCGAGCACTCGGTCTTCGCGCTCCCGTTCGCGTACCTGTCGGCGCTGACCGCCATGCAGGTCGACGGCGGGCGGGTGCGCTGGCTCGACCTGCTGCTGATCACGGTGGCGATGGTCGGGGCGCGGACGTTCGCCATGGCCGCCAACCGGATCCTCGACCGGCGGATCGACGCGCGGAACCCGCGTACCGCCAACCGGGAACTGGTGACCGGGGCGGTGAGCGTGCGGACGGCCTGGACCGGCGCGGCCGTCGCCCTGGTGGTCTTCCTGGCCGCCGCCGCCCTGCTCAACCCGCTCTGCCTGGCGCTCGCCCCGCTCGCCGTGGTGCCGCTGGTCGTCTACCCCTACGGCAAGCGGTTCACCAACTGGCCGCACGCCATCCTGGCGATCGCCCAGGCGGTCGGCCCGGTCGGCGCCTGGCTGGCGGTCACCGGCACCCTCGCCGGCTCCGGGCCGGCCTGGCTGCTCGGCGCGGCCGTCGGCCTCTGGATCGGCGGCTTCGACCTGATCTACGCCTGCCAGGACTCGGAGATCGACCGGGAGATCGGGGTGCACAGCGTCCCGGCCCGTTACGGCCGGCGCTTCGCGCTGCACGCCTCCACCGTCGCGCACGTGGTGACCTTCGCGCTGTTCATCTGGTTCGGCGCGCTGGTCGACTTCGGCTGGCTCTGGTGGATCGGGCTGGCGTTCACCGCGGTCGCCTTCGGCTACCAGCACCTGGTGGTCAGCCCGACCGACCTGAGCAAGGTCAACCGGGCCTTCTTCACCGCCAACGGTTTCGTCGGCATCGCGCTGTTCGTCTTCGCCCTGCTGGATCTGGTGGTCCGCCTCGACCTGCGCCCCTGAGCGGCCGGGTCAGCCGGTCGCGGCGGTCGGATAGCGGGCGCTCTCCAGCGTCCAGTCGACCGTGCCCCGGACCGCGTTGGCCAGGCCGTCGAGGTGGGCGGTGACCGACTCGTCCAGCGCGGGGCCGAACGACGGCACCGCGCCGTGCAACGCCATGAAGCGGGCCATCTCCGCGCGCCAGCGCGCGGCGACCAGGTCCACCGCGGCCGGCACCGGCACGTCCTGCTCGGCGGCCACCGCCAGCACCAGGTTGTGCCCCCCGGCGGCGGCCCGGTCGCGCTCCAGCGAGGCCAGGTCGTTGTACCAGGAGAGCAGGTCGTTGGCGAGGTCGGCGAGCCGGCGCAGCGCGGGATGGTGGTAGACCGCGTCGGGCAGCGGCCGCCCGGCGGCGAACTCGATCAGGGGGTACGACACGTACGCCGCCGAGGTGGCCCGGCGCAGCTCCACGTACTCGGCGACGCCCGGTGGCCGGCCGGCGAAGGTGGCGACCGCCTCCCGCCAGGCGCCGTCGAGGTGGTCGGCCACGGCGTCGGCGAAGCGCAGCCGCCAGCGGGCCGGCATCCGGCGCCGGGGCTCCCGCCACGCCTGGACCAGCAGCCGGCGCAGCGGACCGGAGAAGCCGGGATGGCGGGCCCGGGGACCCTCCCGGAGCAGGGCCAGCGCCCCGTCGCGCAGCGCCCGGATCTGCGCCGGGGCCAGCCGGTCCGGCCCCTCGCAGGCGTCGTCCACCAGGAAGAACCAGGTGAACAGGGCGGCCAGTGCGCGCAGGTCGGGCTCGGAGGCGTCCGGGTAGAGGCGGCCGGCGTAGCGGGCGAAGCCGGCCCGGGCCAGCCGTTCCCGCGTGGCCGGGTCCAGCGGCAGGCCGAGTCGGTCGAGCTGGTCGATCAGCCACTCCTGCACGGCGTCGGCGTGCGGGGAGAGCCGGGGCGGGATCGGGCACTCGGAGCGCAACGCCCGCAGCACCGCCGCCGTCATACCGGTCCCTTCCATGGACATGGATCGCCGACCGAAGAATCGCACGTTCCCGGGACGGCCGCCTACCCGGCGGACAACGCCGCTGGTCGCGGGACAAGCGGGACGCTCTGCCGGGGGTGGCCGCCCGGCGCCCGGGTCGACCAGGCAGGCTGGACGGTATGCGCGAACCATGGGTGGTCGGCGTCTCCGGCGCCTCCGGCACGCCGTACGCGGCCGCGGTCGTCCGGGGCCTGCTCGACGCCGGCCAGGCGGTGGACCTGATCGTCTCCCGGGCCGCCCGGCTGACCATCCTCGACGAGACCGGAAGGGCCTTCCGGGACGGGCACTGGGCCGAGGACCTGGCCGCCTGGCTGGGCCGCGACCTGTCCGGCGCGGACCTGCGGCACTGGCCCGCCGGTGACCTGGCCGCCGGCCCGAGCAGCGGCTCCTACCGGGTACGCGGCATGGCCGTCGTCCCGGCCAGCACGGCCGCCTGCGCCGGCATCGCGATCGGGCTCTCCAAGGATCTGCTGCAGCGCGCCGCCGAGGTGAACCTCAAGGAGCGGCGGCCGGTGGTCGTGGTGCCGCGGGAGACCCCGGTGACCCGCAGTCACCTGGAGCACCTCATCGCGCTGCACGACGCCGGCGCCGTGGTGCTGCCGGCCAGCCCCGGCTTCTACGGGGCCGGGGCGGCGGCCTCCGCCCAGCAGTTGGTCGACTTCGTGGCCGGCAAGGTGCTGGACGCGCTCGGCGTGCCGCACACCCTGTTCCGGCGCTGGTCCGGTGAGCTGGCCGCGGCCCGTCGGGACGCGGACCGGATCTGAGGGCCGGCCCGCGTCCCGATCGGTGGCGCCTCAGTACATTCCGGCGTTCGCCGGCCCCGGGCCGGTCGAGGCGGTCGGGCCCATGTTGCGCGGCCTGCCCATGTCCTCCGCCTCGTCCAGCATGCCCTCCCCCTCAAGCAGGGCCCGCACCTCGGATTCCCGAAACCGGCGATGCCCGCCTGGAGTCCGGATGCTGCCGATCCGGCCGGCCGCTGCCCACCTGGTCACGGTCTTCGGGTCAACCCGAAACAGCGCGGCGACCTCACCCGGTGTCAGCAGGCGATCTCCAGTGTCCACAGCCCCCTCCTCGCGTCGACGAAGCCCCCGGCTGAACACACTGCCCCCGGCCGGTGCGAGCCCAGAGCCGTCATGAGGGACGTATGGCAATTACAGCACCAGCGACCTGGCGTGTCCGCCAAACGCGAAAAACGCACACAGTCAGAAGTTAGTAAATGCTACCGGCGCAGAACCCCCGTGACGGCACGTTTGTGAATGGCAACGCGACGTCATGTTCAACTGATGCCGACCGTCCGGCGTTACGTGCGAAAGGATAGGGTCACTCTCCGTGGACGCGATCGACCTGAGCCTCGTGGAGCTGCTGCGGGGCAACGCCCGCCTGTCGTACGCCGAGCTGGCCCGCCAGGTCGGCCTCTCCGCTCCCGCCGTGCACGAGCGGGTCGGCAAGCTGGAGTCGGGTGGCGTCATCCGGGCGTACCGGGCCGAGGTGGAGCCGGAGGCGGTCGGGCTCGGGGTCACCGCGCTGATCGGCATCGTGGAGGATTCGACCGCGGACACCGACGACGTGCTGGCGGCGTTCCGGCAGATGCCCGAGATCGAGTCCTGCTACTTCATGGCGGGCGTCGAGTCCTTCCTGCTGAAGGCCCGGGTGGGCACGATCGCCGAGTTGGAGCAGCTGATCGTCCGGCTGAACCGGACCCCCGGGGTGGCCTCCACCCGCACCGGCATCGCCCTGTCGACCAAGTGGGAGAACCGCCCCCAGCCGCTCGTGCCCGCCGCCTCCTGAACGCCACGCTCTGGCCCCGGCCGGCGCCGGGCGTTACGGTGCGCCGATGACGACCTCAGGGCGGGGCGCGGCCGTGGTGACCGGGGCGGCCGGCGGGCTGGGCCGGGCGATCGCCGCCGCGCTGCACACCGACGGCTGGCGGGTGCTGCTCACCGATGTGGACGCCGAAGCCGTCGCCACCGCGGCCGCGCCGCTGGGCGGCTGGTCCCGCGCGCTCGACGTCCGCGACGAGGCGGCCTGTGCGGAGGTGGCCGCCGAGGCGGCCGGGTCGCCGGGCGGGCTCGGGCTCTGGGTCAACAACGCCGGCATCCTGGCCACCGGGGCGTCGTGGACGCACGACGCGGCGACCCGGCGCCGGCTGGTCGAGGTGAACGCGCTGGGCGCCATGAACGGCACGCACGCCGCCCTGACCGTGATGCGGGCGCAGGCCCACGGCCACGTGCTCAACGTCGTCTCGCTGGCCGGGCTGATCGCCGCCCCCGGCGAGACCGTCTACGCGGCCAGCAAGCACGCCCTGCTGGCGTTCAGCCTCGGCACCCTGGCCGACCTGCGGATGGCGGGCGTCCGGGGCGTACACGTGTCGTGCCTCTGCCCGGACGGGATCTGGACGCCGATGCTGCACGACAAGCTCGACGACCCCGGTGCCCTGGCCTCCTTCACCGGGTCGCTGCTGACCCCCGAACGGGTCGCCGCGCGGGCCGTGCGGCTGGCCCGGCGGCCCCGGCCGGTGGTCAGCCTGCCGCGCTGGCGCGGCGCCCAGGTGCGGCTCCTGGACGCCTTCCCCCGGCTCGCCCTGGCCCTCACCCCGGTGGTCCGGGCCGCCGGCCGGGCCGGGCAGCGCCGGCAGGCGCGCCGGGTCCGTCCCGACGCGAGCCGGCCTCGCTTGTAACGTTGCCGTCGTGACTCATCTCGACCGGTGTGACGAGGCCAGCCGGAGCTGGGTGACCGAGGCGATCGCCACGGTCGAGGCGGACGCCAACCGCTCCGCCGACACCCACCTCCTGCCCTTCCCGCTGCCCCGCGAGTGGGGCATCGACCTCTACCTCAAGGACGAGTCGGTGCACCCCACCGGCTCGCTCAAGCACCGGCTGGCCCGCTCGCTGTTCCTGTACGGGCTCTGCAACGGCTGGATCGGCCCGCGGACCACGATCGTCGAGGCGTCGTCCGGCTCGACCGCCGTCTCCGAGGCCTACTTCGCGAGGATGCTCGGGCTGCCCTTCATCGCGGTCATGCCCGCCTCCACCTCGCCCGAGAAGATCTCCCAGATCGAGTTCCAGGGCGGCCGCTGCCACCTGGTGCGGGACCCGGCCAAGGTCGTCATCGAGGCGCGCTGGCTCGCCGAGGACACCGGCGGGCACTACATGGACCAGTTCACCTACGCCGAGCGGGCCACCGACTGGCGGGGCAACAACAACATCGCCGAGTCGATCTACGCGCAGCTCGCCCTGGAGCGGCACCCCGTGCCGGCCTGGATCGTGGTGGGCGCCGGCACCGGCGGCACCAGTGCCACCATCGGCCGGTACGCCCGCTACCGCCGCCTGCCCACCAAGCTCTGCGTGGTCGACCCGGAGAACTCCGCGTTCTACCCGGCCTGGCAGGCCGGCGACTGGTCGGTGCGCACCGACAAGGGCTCCCGGATCGAGGGGATCGGCCGGCCCTGCGTCGAGGCGTCCTTCCTGCCCAGCGTGGTGGACCGGATGATGCAGGTGCCGGACGCCGCGTCGCTGGCCGCCATGCGGGCCGGTTCGGCGGTGCTCGGCCGCCGGGTGGGCGGCTCCACCGGCACCAACCTCTGGGGCGCGTTCGGGCTGATCGCGGAGCTGCTCGCCGCCGGCCGGACCGGCTCGGTGGTCACCCTGATCTGCGACCCGGGCGACCGCTACGTGGATACCTACTACGCCGACGAGTGGGTGGCCGGCCAGGGCCTCGACCTCGCCCCGCACCTGGCCACCATCGACCGCTTCCTCGCCACCGGCGCCTGGCCGGCCTGAGGAGTCAGCGCGGGCCGACCCGCTCGGCCAGCCCCGGGTAGCGCACCACGAAGCCCTCCGGGTCCACGTCGAGGTCGGCGGTGAAGGAGTCGCTGGCGTAGCGGACCCGGCCCGGGCCCAGCGAGGTGTAGACCTGCTCGGCGGGGAGCACCGCCAGGCCGGGCAGCAGCACCCAGGCCGCGGTGATGGTCCGCCCCTGGTCGGCGGGGGCCTTGGCCAGATTGAGCCGGCGTACCGGCAGGGTGTTGGTCAGCGGCGAGCCGCCCAGGTCGACGTCGAGCGCCTCGGCCAGCCGGCCGGGGTCGTCGGTGCCCGGCAGCCCGGCGGGCGGATGCCCGGCCGCGCGCAGCGCCGCGTCCAGGTCGCCCTCCTCGCCGGTGCGCACCCGCCACCCGTCCCCGGCCCGTTCCAGGCGTACGCTCCGCGCCCAGCCCGCGCCCTCGGCGGCGACCTCCAGCCGGCTGGTCGACCAGTCCGCTCCCACGGTCAGCTGGTAGCGGCAGGTGTAGGGGATCGGGTCGACGGCCATCGCCACGCCCTGCGCGGTGAGGCCCTGCCGGTCGTCGAGCAGCACGTGCTCCGAGCCGGCGGTGTCGGTCCGGGTCCAGAAGAGCGACTTCGGCATGGTCGGCATGAAGCGGACGTTACGCCAACGGGCGGACACCGGCAGAGGATGCGCGAACGCCGCCGCCGAGCGGTGGCTCGACGGCGGCGTCGGTGTTCGCGTGGCTGGACCCGGCCCGGTCAGTGGGTGCGGGCCGGCGGCCGGCCGCCGAAGCCGCGCCGGTCGTCGCGCGGCCGGTCCTCGCGGCCCCGCGCCTCCGGCCGGAAACCGCCCCGGCGCTCGGCCGGACGGAACTCGCCCCGCTCGCCGAAGCGCCGCTCGCCCTGCGGGCGGTCCTCGTAACGGCGGGCACCGTCCCGGTCGCCGTAGCCGCGGGAGCCGGTGGGCCGGTCGCCGTAGGTCCGCGAGCCGTCCCGGTCGCCGTAGCCGCGGCCGCTGGTGGGCCGGTCACCGTAGCGGCGGGAGCCGTCCCGGTCGCCGTAGCCGCCCCCGGTGGGCCGGTCGCCGTAGCCGCGGCCCTCCGTGGGCCGGTCGCCGTAGGCGCGCCCGCCGGTGGGCCGGTCGTCGTGCCGCCGGTCGCCACGCGCGTCCCGGTCGTAGCCGCGACCCGCGCCGGTCGGCCGGTGCTGGTCCCGCCCGGCCCGCTCGGCGAAGGGGCGGTCGCCCGAGGGCCGGCCGGAGCCGCGCTCGTCACGGTCGCCGAAGCGACGCTCACCGCGCCCGTCCCGGTCGAACCCGCCCCGGTCGGCCTGACGCCGCTCGCCGAAGCCCCGGTCCTCGCGGTCGAAGCGCCGCTCGCCGAAGGGCCGGTCGTGGCCGCGGCCGCCGGTCGGGCGGTCGCCGTCGCGGCGGTCGCCCCGGTCGTAGCTCCGGCCGGTCGGCCGGTCGCCGAAGCGGCGCTCGCCGCGCCCGTCGCGGTCGCCCCGGCGCGGCTCCGGCTCGTTGCGGACCGGCACGCCGCTGGGCTCGCGGGCGCCCGTCAGCTCGGCCAGCTCCGCATCGCCGGCGCGGACCCGGGTCTCGGCCGGCTCGACGCCCGCCTTCTCCAGCATGGCCAGCGTGGTCCGGCGCTGCTTCGGCAGCACCAGGGTCGCCACCGCGCCGGACTCCCCGGCCCGCGCGGTGCGACCCGCCCGGTGCAGGTAGTCCTTCGGGTCCTTCGGCGGGTCCACGTGCAGCACCAGCGTCACGCCGTCGACGTGGATGCCCCGGGCCGCCACGTCGGTGGCGACCAGCACGTTCGTCCGGCCCTCGCGGAACTCGGCCAGGGTCCGGGTACGCATCCGCTGGGTCTTGCCGCCGTGCAGGCCGCCGGCCCGCACACCCACGGCGGCGAGCTGCTCGACCAGCCGGTCGACGCCGAGCTGGGTACGCGCGAAGAGCATGGTGCGACCCTCGCGGGCGGCGATGGACGCCGCGACGGCGAACTTGTCGTGCGGCGGGATCAGCAGCAGGTGGTGGTCCATGGTGGACACGGCGGCGGTCGCTGGCGCGGTCGAGTGGGTGACCGGGTCGGTCATGAACCGCTTGACCAGCGAGTCGACGTCGTTGTCCAGAGTGGCCGAGAAGAGCAGTCGCTGGGCGTCCGCCGGCGTCTTCGCCAGCAGCTCGGTGACCTCGGGCAGGAAGCCCATGTCGGCCATCTGGTCGGCCTCGTCCAGCACGGTGATCTCGACGTCGTCGAGCTTGCAGACGCCCCGCTCGATCAGGTCGCCGAGCCGCCCCGGGGTGGCCACGACGATCTCCACGCCGCGGCGCAGCGCGTCGACCTGCCGGTCGTACGGGACGCCGCCGACGGCGGTCTTCAGGAAGATGCCGACCGCCTTGCCGAGCGGCATCAGCGCGTCGTTGACCTGCATGGCCAGCTCACGGGTCGGCACCAGGACCAGGGCGCGCGGGCGCAGCGGCCGGGCGCGGTTCCGGTCGGCGAGCCGGGCGATCACCGGCAGGCCGAAGGCGAGGGTCTTGCCCGAGCCGGTCTGACCCCGGCCGAGCACGTCGCGGCCGGCGAGGGCGTCGGGCACGGTGGCCCGCTGGATCTCGAACGGGGTGGTGATGCCCTGCCGGGCGAGCGCCTCGACCAGCTGCCGGGGCAGGCCGAGCGCGGCGAAGTCGGGGATGTCGATGGTCGGGTCGGCGGACGGGGACGTGCCGGAGACAGCGAACGTGGTCAAGAAATGCCTTTCGAGCGGGGCGCATCTTCGCGATGGCCCGCCGCGGCTTGGTCACGCCGCCGATTCGCCCGCAAGATCGCCCATGGGCGCGCAACGGGCGCGCCGGGTCAGTGATCTCCACAAGTGTACGGCGATGCGGCGAACCTGCCACCGCAGCGCGAGGGCGTAGTGGGCGGGCTCACCCCCGTCACCTGGTCAGGACGGTGCCGGTGATGCCGCTCAGCGCGTCGTCGGCCAGGAAGACCACCAGCAGGCTGATCGAGACCAGCAGCGCGAGTGCGACGGCCAGCACGATCACCACCTTGGTGTTGCTGGACCGGGTGGCCGGGGCGTCCTCGGCCCAGCCCTGGGCCAGGATGTGCCCGGTCAGCGAGCCGGAGTTCTCCAGCGGGTTGCCCTGCGGGAAGGAGACCGTGGCGAAGCCCGGCCCGTCGGTGCCGCCGTACCCGCTGCCGGCCGGGCCGGGACCGCCCGGCTGGCGGCCCACCGGGTGGCTCGGCGCGGGGCCGTGGCCGGGCGGCCCGCTCCGGTATTCGGTGGGGTTGGCCGACGGCGGCCAGGTGGGCAGGGCCGGCCCCGGAACCATCGACGGCGCGGTGGGGAGCGGCGGCGCGGCGGCCGGGCCCCGCTGAACCGCGCCCGTGAACGGCGTCGAACCGGGTGCGCCGGCCATGGCGGGCGGCGGCGGGAACGGCGGCGCCGGCGCGGGCCCGGGTGGCGGCGGAGGCGGGGGCACCGGCGGTCCGGGCGGTGGCGCCGGCGGCCCCGGAAGCGGGGGCACGGGCCCCGGCGGGGTGGGGCCCGGCGGCGGTGCGGGCACCGGCGGCGTCGGCCGGAACGGGGGCTCCGGGGCCGGCACGGGCGGTGCCGGGGAGGGCGGCGTCGGACCCGGTACGGGGGTCGGCGCCGGCTCGGGCTCCGGCACGGGCGGCGTCGGGGGCTGGGCCGGCTCCGGCGGCTGGGCCGGCTCGGGGGGCTCGGGGTTGACCGGGCCCGCCCGGTAGACCTTGGCGCTGCCGGACGTGCCGGCGACCGCGGCGGCGACCTCGTCGGCCGAGACGCGGCTCAGCCCGGGCACGGAGGCGCTGGCCCGGGCGTGTCCCTGGGCGGGCACCGGGGCCTTCATGACCTGCGGCTGGCCGGCGTCCGAACCCGGCGCCTCCGCGCGCGGCGCGGGCAGCGCGGGCGCCGCAGCCGCCTCCGCGGCCGGCGCGGGGACCCGCGCGGACCCGGCGACCCGAGGCGCCGACGGGGTGCCCACCGGACCCGCTCCGAGGTCCGAGGACTCGGGCCCGGCGTGGACGGCGTCGTTCACGCCCGGCGCCGCTTCCAGGCCGGCCTCGCCCGTCGAGGCAGCGCTGTCGGCGGGGTCGGAAGAGCGTTCGGCGGCGGCGAAGGCGGACCAGGTCGAGGGCGGGGGGATGGAGGCACCCGGCCGGCGCCGGTCCAGCGCGGGGACGGCGTCCGTCGGGCCACCCGCCCGGTAGGTGGTGCCGGCGGCCGGCCCGCTCGGCCGCTCCTCGGCCGGGGGCGGCACGGCGGTGCCGGCGACGCTCACCCGAGCGCGGGCGACGGACACCGGGGCCGCCTGGTCCGGCTCGTCGGCGGCGCCGGCCGGCCGGTCAGCGGCGTCGGGCGCGGATCCGGGGTGGACCGTCTCCGCCGGAACGTCCTGCTCGCCCATCTCGCCCCTCCGCGCCCACGCTCGCCCCCGACCGTGGCGCCGGTCGGGCGTGCCTGGATCTCACCGTGCCACATTCCGGCCCGGGAGCACAGTCGGAGTGGACGGTTGGTCAGTCGGTGGTGCTCGGGCTGGCGCTGGTGCTCTCGGCCGCGCTGCCCGACGGGTCGGCGGCGGTCGGCGCGGTGCTGGCGGCCTCGGTCGGCGACGGGCTCGGCGAGTCGGACGGGCTCGGCGTCGGCGACGGCGAGGTGCTCGGCGAGGTCGACGGGGTCGACGGGCTGGGCGTCGGGCTCGACGTGCTCGGCGTCGGCTTGGGCGTGCTCGACGTCGGCTTCGGCGTGGCCGTTTTGGTCGGCTTGGGCGTGGCCGTCTTGGTGGGCTTCGGCGTCGGGCTGGGCTTCGGCGGGGTGGTCGCCTGCGTCGGGGCCGGCGCCGGGGTGGCCGGGGCGGGGACCGCGCCGATCACCCGGGTGGCCGCATAGAGCCGGGACCACCGGACCACCGAGATCTTGACGACGTCGCCGGTCCGCGGCGCCTCGACCATCTTGCCGTTGCCGATGTACATGGCGACGTGGTGGATGCTCGCCCAACTGCTGCCCGACGCGAAGAAGAGCAGGTCGCCGGGGAGGAGCGCGTTCGGGTCGACGGTGCGGGAGCGGGTCGCGTAGTACTGGTCCCGGGAGACCCGGGGCAGCCCCTGGTAGCCGGCCGCCTGGTAGGAGGCGAGCACCAGGCCGGAGCAGTCGAACCGGTCCGGCCCCTCGGCCGCCCAGAGGTAGGGGTCGCCGAGCTGGGCGAGGGCGTACCGCACCGCGGCCAGGGCCCTCGGGTCGGCGACCCGCCCGCTGACGCTCTGGTTGACCACGAACGAGCTGCCGAGCTGCTGCTCGGCGGCGTCCGCGCGGCGCTCGATTTCGAGCAGCTTGGCGGCGTTGTCCCTGCGGAGCTTGAGCAGCGTGGCTTCCTGCTTGTGCAGGTCGGTCTCGACCCGGGCGTACTCCGCGGACTTCTCGGCGGCCCGCCGCTGGGCCGAGGCGTGCGCCTCCCGGGCGACCTGTTCGGCGGCAGTGGCCCGGGCGAGTTCGCCGGTCACCGCGGTGGTGGCCCCCTCGGCCTTGTCGCCCCGGGTGATCCGCTGGAGGTTGGCCAGCTCGCGCAGGTTGGCCCCGAACTCGCCGGGCGGCAGCGCGGCGTCGGCCTTGACGGCGTCGGCGGCGGCGGTCTTCGCGTTCTCCTGGGCCCGGAGGAGCGCGTCCTGGGCCTCCTTCAACCGGGTGGCGGCGAGGGTCAGGTCCGCCCGGGCGGTGTCCCGCTCGCCCTTCACGCTGAGCAGTTGGTCGCCGAGCTGGGCGACCAGGGCGTCGACCTGGTTGATCTGGGCGATCAGCGGGCCGTCGGCCGGGTTGGTGACGCCGGTTGTGGCGCCGGTCGTGGCGCCGGGGAGGCCCGGGGTGCCGCTGACCGTGCCGGGCAGGCCCGGAACGGCACCGGGCACGGTGGGGAGTTGGAGCGAGCCGACGACCCGGGGGCGCAAGCCGGTGTCGGGAACGGTGTCGGGCAGCGGGTCGGCCCAGGCCGGGGTGGCCAGCGCCGCGGCCGCGACCGCCCCGAGCAGGGCGGACCAGAGCGCCGGACGCAGTACCGGCGAGATGACCGGATGCCGGCCTCGTCGGCGTCGGCCCTGGGTGCTGTCGACCATTCCGCTCCCCGTCCGGTTCTGGTGCGTTCCGCGCGAGGTGGGCGCGGTGAGCCAGGACGGTACCGGTGTGTGTTCCGCCCCATCCTGTCTTACCTCACCAGCGCAGCTATGTCGATGCGCGGAGGGTGACGACCGCCCGGGAGTCCGGTGAACAGGCCGCTGCGGTCGACCGGGTCGCCGGTTCGTCCGACGCGCGACGTACGCTCGACCGGGACCGCAGGTGGAAGGGACGTGGCTTTCGATGGACGCCGGACTCAAGCGCGAGCTCGAAGCGAAGGTCTACGCGGGGGAGCGGCTGACCCGCGAGGACGGGGTCGCCCTCTACGAGAGCGACGACCTCGCGTGGCTGGGGCGGCTGGCCCACCACAAGCGCACCGAGATGAACGGCGACCGGGTGATGTTCAACGTCAACCGGCACCTCAACCTGACCAACGTCTGCTCCGCCTCGTGCGCGTACTGCTCGTTCCAGCGCAAGCCGGGCGAGAAGGACGCGTACACGATGCGCATCGACGAGGCGGTCCGCAAGGCCAAGGAGATGGAGGACGAGCAGCTCACCGAGCTGCACATCGTCAACGGCCTGCACCCGACCCTGCCCTGGCGCTACTACCCGAAGGTGCTGCGCGAGCTCAAGGCGGCGCTGCCGAACGTCAAGCTCAAGTGCTTCACCGCGACCGAGGTGCAGTGGTTCGAGAAGATCAGCGGCCTGAGCGCCGACGAGCTCCTCGACGAGCTGATGGACGCCGGCCTGGAGTCGCTGACCGGTGGTGGCGCGGAGATCTTCGACTGGGAGGTCCGGCAGCACATCGTCGACCACGCCTGCCACTGGGAGGACTGGTCGCGGATCCACGCCCTGGCGCACAGCAAGGGCATGCAGACCCCGGCGACGATGCTGTACGGCCACATCGAGGAGCCCCGGCACCGGGTCGACCACGTGCTGCGGCTGCGCGAGTTGCAGGACGAGACCGGCGGCTTCGCGGTCTTCATCCCGCTGCGCTACCAGCACGACTTCGTGGACTCGGCGGACGGCAAGATCCGTAACAAGATCCAGGCACGCACCACGATGGCCTCGCCGGCCGAGTCGCTGAAGACGTTCGCCGTCTCCCGGCTGCTCTTCGACAACGTGCCGCACGTGAAGAACTTCTGGGTGATGCACGGCCTCTCGGTGGCGCAGCTGTCGCTGAACTTCGGTGTCGACGACCTGGACGGCTCCGTCGTGGAATACAAGATCACGCACGACGCCGACTCGTACGGGACGCCGAACACCATGCACCGCGAGGACCTGCTGAACCTGATCTGGGACGCGGGCTTCCGCCCGGTCGAGCGGAACACCCGCTACGAGATCGTCCGCGAGTACGACGCGGCCCCGTCGATGGCCGAGCGCCGCGCCGAGCCGCAGCAGGTCTGGGCCTGACCGCACGCCGATGAGCACCGAGGAGCAGCAGCGCACCTTCCCCCGGCGGGACGCCGAGGGGCGCATCCTCACCCTGGGCGACCTGCTCGGGGTGAGCCTCGCCGGGCTGGTGATCGGGGTGCTGGCGCTGGTGCTCTTCGAGTGGGCCTTCGCCACCATGGGCGCGGGCCGGTTCGGGCGGACCAACGGCTGGCTGGCGGTGATCCTTCCGCTGTGGCTGTTCTGGGACGACTTCCGGGCCTGGGAGTTCGGCGCGGCCCGGGTGCTCGCGGCGCTGGCCGGGATCGCGTTCGGCGTCTTCGCCGGGCTGCTGGCGGCCGGCCTCGCGGCCGGGCTGCCGCCGCTGGCCAGCGGCGCGCTGGCCGCGGCGGTGTTCACCGTGGTCTACGCGGTGGTCTGGTTTCATGGCGTGCACTGGCTGGCCCGGCGAACGGGCTGAGACGTTGAGAGAGGGAGAGCTGGCGTGAGCGCGGCGGTCAAGTACACGCTGGGCCGGATCGGGCTGTTCGTCGGCGTGCTGGCGGCCCTCTGGTTCGTCGACATGAACATGTTCCTGCGGCTGATGCTGGCGCTGGTCTTCTCCGCCGCGCTGTCGTTCTTCCTGCTCCGCGGCTGGCGCGACGAGATGGCCGGCGAGATGTCCGAGGCGGCCGAGCGGCGCCGCGCCGAGAAGGACCGGCTGCGCTCCGCGCTGGCCGGGGACGACCAGGCCGAGCGCACCGACGAGCGTCGCGAGGGCTGATCCGCCGGACACGGGGCAGCGGGATCGGACCCGGACCGCTAGGGTCTGCCGCCGTGAGTTTCCTGAACACGATCAACGGGTGGCGGACGAAGGTCTTCGTCTGGATCGGCCTGCCGGTCATCGCCGCCATCGGACTGATGCTGAGTGTCACCGACCTCGCCCCGGCCTGGGAGGCGAAGAACGGTGGCGGCACGCCGGGCACGTTCACCGCGGTGAACGAGGAATGCGGCCGGCGTAACTGCGAGTGGCACGGCACCTTCGTCGCCACCGAGGGCGGCGCCCAGCGCGCCGACGTGATCCTCTACGACGCGCCGGACGGGTTGGCCGCGGGCGCCACCGCCCCGGCGCTCGACACCGGTGCCCGGAAGGGCGTCTTCTCGACCGCCGGCGGCTCCACCTACCTGCTGGTCACCGGGCTCGCCCTGGCCGGTGTGGCCGCCCTGGTCGCCTGGGTGGTGATCATCGTGCGGGCGATCCGTAGGCGCAGCCGGCCGGCCGAGCCCACGGCCCCGCCCGCCTCGTTCGCCCCGTCGGCCTGACCCGGGCCGGTCCACAACCGTAACGACGGGCCCGGCACCGTCCCGAGGGGGACGGTGCCGGGCCCGTCCCGTCACCAGTTGGTGGAACCCGGCACGACCGGCCAGGCCACGTTGGTCGGCTTGATCAGGTACGCGATGCCGCCCGAGCCGGAGGCCACCGTGCCGTTCGCCCGGTAGCGCTTGGTGCGCAGCCAGATCTGCTCGAACTGCTCCCGCTTGTAGACGTTGCGCACCACGTCGTCGGACGACGAGGCGGGGTCGTTCACGATCACGTCACCCTCGGCGGTGAAGCCGACGATCACGAACAGGTGCCCGGAGGTGCCGTAGTTCGCCCCGTCCAGCTCGCTGGCCAGGAAGGACTGCGACGTGACCACCGGGATGCCGGCCTTGATGAAGCGCTCCACCTCGTCCAGCGAGTGCATCCGGGTGACCCGGGCGTCCAGGCCGGGGAAGCTGGCCGCGTACGCGGTGTTGAACGGCCAGTTGCCGGCGCCCTCGTACTCGTGGTCGTAGGTCATCCGGGCGGCGTGGTCGACGGTCGGGTCGGCGTAGCTCGGGTCGACCCAGGCGGTGTCCTCGGCCGAGGGCTTGCGGCCCCAGTACTCGACCACCATCTCGGTGGAGGTGGGGGAGCACCAGGCTTCCCCGCCGCCGTCGTACTCCGGGTACTCCCCGACGTGGATGTTCTGCGAGTAGCGCGGGACCGCCAGTTCGGTGCCCCAGGCGATGCCGCCCTTGCTCGGGGCGACGGTGAACCGGTCCGGCACGTTCGAGCTCATCGCGCCGAGCATCCAGACCCGCGGCGAGGCGGTCTGCCCCGGCGCGCGGTAGAGGGTCAGCCGGAGCTGGTACGACCGCAGCAGCACGCCGGCCTTGGCGTCGTCGATCGAGAAGGTGTCGGTCCAGATGGTCGACCAGGGGTCACCCTGGCCGTCCAGCGTGGACCGCTTGATGTCCTGGTCGCCGGAGGCCCAGCGGCCCATCACGTACCAGGGGGTCTGCTTCCCGGTGTTGTAGGTGCCGTGCAGCTCGACCTGGATCCAGGTGCCGGCCGGGGTCGCCGCGTTCCAGGAGGCGACCAGTTCGCTGGCGTCGAAGCCGACCGTCCGCTCCGGCGAGGTCCAGGTGGCGTACTCCCAGGTCCGGGTGGCGCCGGTGTGCTCGTCGGTGAACTCGGTGGTGCCGACCGGCTGGCCGATGGTGATCCCGGTGCGGTACCCCGGGATGGCGTACGTGCCCTCGTGGGTGCCGCCGGCCCAGTCGGGGTAGTTGGACCAATCCTGGAAGGTGATCTGCTCGTCGTGCGCGACGACCGGCAGGTTGTTGTCGGCGTGGGCGGGCGCCGTCACACCGACGAGGGCGAGCGCGGCGGCGCCGACGAGGGCGACCGCGCGCAGGGCTGGTCTTACCATGTGCACTCCGTTGGGTGGGAAGGGATGGATCACCAGTTGGTGGAACCGGCCACGGAGGGCCAGGCCACCTCGGTCGGCTTGATCAGGTAGACGACGCCGCCGGAGCCGCTGCCGGTGCCACCGCTCGCGGTGGTCCGCCGGGTACGCAGCCAGATCTGCTCGAACTGGTCGCGCCGGTAGACGTGCCGGACCGCGGCGTCGCTGGGCGAGGCCGGGTCGTTGGCGATCACGTCGCCGGTGGCGGTGAAGCCGACCACCACCATGAGGTGCCCGGCCGTGCCGTAGCCCGCCCCGTCCAGCTCGCTGGCGAGGAACGACTGGCTGGTCACCACGGGGATGCCGGCGGCGATGAACTGCTCCAGCTCGTCCAGCGAGTGCAGCCGGGTCACCTTGGCCTCCAGGCCGGGGAAGCTCGCCGCGTACGCGGTGTTGAACGGCCAGTTGCCGGTGCCGCCGTACTGCCAGTCGTAGGCCATCCGGGCGGCGTGGTCGACCGTCGGATCGGCGTAGCCCGGGTCCACCCAGGACGTGTCGGCCGGCGAGGGCTTCCGGCCCCAGTACTCGACCACCATCTCGGTGGAGGTGGGCGAGCACCACGCCTCACCGCCGCCGCCGTACTCCGGGTACTGGCCGGCGTGGATGTTCTGGGAGTAGCGCGGCACGGCCAGCTCGGTGCCCCAGGCGATGTGCCCGGCGCTCGCGGTGACGGTGAACCGGTCCGGCACGTTCGAGCTCATCGCGCCGACGGACCGGAGCACCGGCGTGGCGGTCGACGCCGGGTCCCGGTAGAGGGTGACCCGGAGCTGGTACGCCCGCAGCAGCACGCCGGAGGCCGTGTTGGTGATGGCGAACGTGTCGGTGAAGACGCTGGAGGTCTTGTCGCCCTGCCGGTCGACGCTGGTCCGCCGGATGTCGCCGTCGCCGGAGGCCCAGCGGCCCATGACGTACCAGGGGGTACGGGTGCCGGTGGTGTAGGTGCCCTGGAGTTCGACCTGGAGCCAGGTGCCGGCCGGAGTGTCGGCGTTCCACGAGGTGACCAGCTCGCTGGCGTCGAAGCCGACCTGGGTGAGCGGCGAGGTCCAGGTCCCGTAGGCCCAGGTGCGCCGGGTGCTGCTGTGCGGGTCCTTGTAGAGGATGGTGCCGACCGGGGTGGTCAGGGTCAGGCCGGCCGCGGTGCCGGTGGTGCCGGCGGCGGTGCCGGCCGACCAGGCCGTGCCGGACCAGCCCTGCCAGGTGATCTGCTCGTCGTGCGTGACGGTGGTGGTCGCGCCGACCGGCGCGGTGGTGCCGAGGAGGGCGAGCGCGGTGGCGCCGGCGACGGCGACCGACCGCAGGGATGTCCGGTCCATGGCAGCTCCTCCAGGAGAACGGCATCGTTGCCGTTCACTGTCGCTCCTGGAGGGAAGTTTCGCCAGAGGTTCACGCATGGAAAATGATTGCCGGCGTGAGGATCAGGTCGGGATGGAAGCCTATAGTTATGAATGTTGATATGACCATGTGACTCCTGGTGAAGTGTGCGGACAACGGGACGTCCCGTACCCCGAGGAGGTTGTCCATGGCCTTCCGCACGTCCGCGCTCCGCCGCCGGCTGGCCCTCGCCGCCGTCGTCGGCCTGACCCTCGCCGCCGCGCTCACCGGCCCGGCCGCCGCCCGGCCCGCCCCGGACGGTGCGCCCGCCGCCGTCGCCTACCGGGTGCTCGGCCCGCGCACGCTCGCCGACCGCAGCGCCGTCGCCCGCACCGGCGCGGCTATCGACCACTCCGAACACGGCGTGCTGCACGTCACGGCGACCACCGCCGAGGCCGCCGCCATCACCCGGCTCGGCTTCCGGCTGGAGAAGGACGTCGCCCCGGCCCCGGCCGCGGGCGCCGTCGCATACGCCTTCCCGCCCGCCGACTCGAACTACCACGACTACGCCGAGCTGACCGCGGTGGTGAACACGGTGGTGGCCGACCACCCGGCCATCGCGCGCAAGCTCAGCATCGGCCGCTCCTACCAGGGCCGGGACCTGATGGCCGTGAAGATCTCCGACAACGTCGGCACGGACGAGAACGAGCCGGAGATCCTCTTCAACGCCCAGCAGCACGCCCGCGAGCACCTGACCGTGGAGATGGCGATCTACCTGCTCAACCTCTTCACCGACAACTACGGCAGCGACTCGCGGATCACCAGCATCGTCAACTCCCGGGAGATCTGGATCGTCCCCACCGTCAACCCGGACGGCAGCGAGTACGACATCGCCACCGGCTCCTACCGCTCCTGGCGGAAGAACCGGCAGCCGAACAGCGGCTCCTCGTACGTCGGCACCGACCTGAACCGGAACTGGGCGTACCAGTGGGGCTGCTGCGGCGGCTCGTCCGGCTCGACCTCGTCGGAGACCTACCGTGGCCCGTCCGCCTTCTCCGCCCCGGAGACCGCGGCGCTGCGCAACTTCGTCAACGGCCGGGTGGTCGGCGGAGTGCAGCAGATCAAAGCGAACATCGACTTCCACACCTACTCGCAGCTGGTGCTCTGGCCGTACGGCTACACGTACAGCAACACCGCCACCGGGATGAACGCTGACCAGTACAACACCTTCGCCACCATCGGCCGGCAGATGGCGTCCAGCAACGGCTACACCCCGGAGCAGTCCAGCGACCTCTACATCGCGGACGGAACGAGCATCGACTGGATGTGGGGCGCCCACAAGATCTGGGCGTACACCTTCGAGATGTACCCCGGCTCCGCCTCCGGCGGCGGGTTCTACCCGCCCGACGAGGTCATCCCCACGCAGACCTCCCGCAACCGGGAGGCCGTGCTGCTGCTCTCCGAGTACGCCGACTGCCCGTACCGGGCGATCGGCAAGCAGAGCACCTACTGCTGACCTGACGCGCGGTGGGGGCCCGGTCCGGGCCTCCACCCGCCCCTCCCGTCCGGACGATCTCCGCTGGTCATGCGCTACGGTGGCACCGACCACCCCGCAGCGAAGCCGGTGCGAAACCGGCGCTGTCCCGCAACTGTGATGCCCCGCACGCGGCGTCGGCCCTCGGCCGGCGCGACAACTGTGGGGACGAGCCAGGTCGCCTGCGGCACGGTCGCGATTCAGCGCTCTCGAGGAAGGGCGCCTCGCGGACGGTCCGCCCAGGCGGTCCCTGTCGGCGAAGCACCACGCCTCGACCGACAGGAGGACCGATGTCCAGACATACCCCCCGGCTCTTCGCCACCGCCCTCGCGGTCGGCGCGCTGCTCCTCGGCGGCTGCGCCGAGAAGACCTCGAACGACACCCCCGCGGCCGGTGGCAGCTCGGCGGCCGCCGCCTTCCCGGTCACCGTCGGCAAGCTGACCCTGGACAAGCGCCCCGAGAAGATCGTCTCGCTGTCGCCGTCGGCGACCGAGATGCTCTTCGCCATCGGCGCCGGTAAGCAGGTCACCGCCGTCGACGACAACTCGAACTACCCGCCGGAGGCGCCGAAGAGCGACCTCTCCGGCTTCCAGCCGAACGCCGAGGCGATCGCCGGCAAGAGCCCCGACCTGGTGGTGCTCTCCAACGACACCAACAAGATCGTCGACCAGCTCACCACGCTGAAGATCCCGGTGCTGCTCACCCCCGCGGCGACCACCCTCGACGACACGTACCAGCAGATCACCGACCTCGGCAGGCTCACCGGCCACCCGGCCGAGGCGGACACCGTCACCAGGAAGATGAAGGACGACATCGCGGCGCTCACCAAGGACCTGCCGCAGCGGGCGAAGAAGCTCACCTACTACCACGAGCTCGGCCCGGAGCTGTACAGCGCGACCAGCAAGACCTTCATCGGCTCGATCTACGCGCTCGCCGGCCTGGAGAACATCGCCGACCCGGCGGACGCCGACGGGAAGAACGGCGGCTACCCGCAGCTCTCCCAGGAGGTCATCATCAAGGCGAACCCCGACTTCGTCTTCCTGGCCGACACCAAGTGCTGCAAGCAGACCGCGGAGACCGTCAAGGCGCGCAGCGGCTGGGCCGGCGTCACCGCCGTGAAGAACAACCAGATCGTCGCCCTGGACGACGACATCGCCTCGCGCTGGGGCCCGCGCGTGGTCGACCTGCTCAAGGCGATCGTGGACGCCACCGCCAAGGTCCCGGCCTGACCCTGACCGTGGGACCAGTGGACAACGCTCACCGGCCGGCCGGGACGCCCGACGCGTCCCGGCCGGTCGGCGTGCCCCGGGCGCCCCGGCCCAGGATGGTCGAGAAGCGGTCGCCGGCCGGACCGGGTGCGACGGTCCGGCCGGCCGGGCTGCGTACCCGCTGGTTGCTCGCCGGTATCGGCGCGGTGCTCGTGGCGCTGGTGGCCGGCGTCTCGCTCGGCCCGGTCAGCCTGCCCCCGGGCAGCGTCGCCGCCGAGCTGCTCAACCTGCTGCCCGGGGTGCACCTCGACAGCGGGCTCACCGAGCGGGAGGTCGCCATCGTCACCGAGCTGCGGCTGCCCCGGGTCGTGCTCGGCCTGCTCGTCGGCGCCCTGCTCGCCCTGGCCGGTGGCTGCTACCAGGGCGTCTTCCGCAACCCGCTGGCCGACCCGTACCTGCTGGGGGTGGCGGCCGGGGCCGGGCTGGCGGTGACCGCGGTGATCGCGCTCGGCGCCGGGGCCGGCGGGGCGCTGAGCGGGATGCCGCTCACCATCCCCCTCGCCGCGTTCGTCGGCTCGCTCGGCGCGGTCGTCATGACGTACCTGCTCGGCGCGGCCGGCGGGCGGGACCGGTCACCGGCCACCCTGATCCTGGCCGGGGTGGCGGTCTCGGCCTTCCTCGCCGCCGGGCAGACCTACCTGCTGCAACGCAACTCCGACAGCATCCAGCAGGTCTACTCCTGGCTGCTCGGGCGGCTGGCCACCGCCGGCTGGCACGACGTCCGGCTGGTCCTGCCCTACTTCGCGCTCACCGCCGTGGTGGTGCTGCTGCACCGGCGCGAGCTGGACGTGCTCTCCGTCGGCGACGACGAGGCCACCAGCCTCGGCCTGCACCCGCAGCGCTCCCGCTACCTGCTGATCGCCGCCGCCTCGCTGGGCACCGCCGCCGCGGTCTCCGCCTCCGGCCTGATCGGCTTCGTCGGCATCATCGTGCCGCACACCGTACGGCTGCTCGCCGGGTCGAGCTACCGGGTGATCCTGCCGCTGTCGATGCTCTTCGGCGGGGCGTTCCTGGCGCTCACCGACGTGGTCGCCCGGACCGCCGCCGCTCCCGCCGAGATCCCGATCGGCGTGGTCACCGCGCTGCTCGGCGGCCCGTTCTTCGTGCTGGTCTTGCGCACTGCCCGCCGGGTGCTGACATGAGCCCGCCCGCCGTGGAGCTGCGCGGCCTCCGGGTCGAGCTCGGCGGCACGCCGATCCTGGCCGGCGTGGACCTGGCGGTCGCGGTGGGCGAGTGGGTCACCGTGATCGGCCCGAACGGCGCCGGCAAGTCGACCCTGTTGCGCGCCGTCGGCGGCCTGCTGCCCGCGCCGGGCGCGGTCTCCCTCTTCGGTACGCCGATCAGCTCCCTCCGCCGCCGCGACCGGGCCCGGGTCGTGGCCACCGTGGCGCAGTCCCCGGTGGTGCCGGCCGGCATGTCGGTCTTCGACTACGTCCTGCTGGGGCGCACCCCGTACATCCCGGCGCTGGGCCGGGAGTCGGCCGCCGACCTGGCCGCCGTGCACGAGGTGCTGGACCGGCTCGACCTCGGCGCCTTCGGGCACCGCGAACTGGCCACCCTCTCCGGCGGCGAGCGGCAGCGGGTCTTCCTGGCCCGGGCACTGGCCCAGGGTGCCACCCTGCTGCTGCTCGACGAGCCGACCAGCGCCCTGGACATCGGCCACCAGCAGGAGGTGCTGGAGCTGGTCGACCAGCTCCGCCGCGAACACGACCTCACCGTGCTCGCCACCATGCACGACCTCTCCATCGCCGGCGAGTACGCCGACCGCCTGGTCCTGCTCGCCGAGGGCCGGGTCGCCGCCGCCGGCCCACCCCGGCAGGTGCTGACCGAGGACCTCCTGGCGACGCACTACCGCGCCCACGTCCGCGTGATCGAGGGCGACCACGGCCCCCTGGTCGTCCCCGTCCGCCCCCGCTGACCCCCGATCCCGCCCGCCCTCTACAGCGGCGATCTTGCACTTCCTGCCCGGGCGAAAGGGGCGTATGCCGCCTCACGAGGGCCGCAACTGCAAGATCGGCGGCGGCAGGGGCGGGGCGGGCGGGGGTCAGCGGAGGGCGGTTATGGAGAAGAGGGCGCCCTGGGGGTCGCGGAGCGCGGCGCTGCGGCCGGCCGGATTGTCCCGGGGCGGGACGAGAATGGTGCCGCCCAACTCGGCGGCCCGGGCCGCGGTGGCGTCGGCGTCCTCGACCGCGAAGTAGACCGTCCAGTACGCCGGCAGGTCCTCGGGCAGCGGCTCCAGCTGCGGCATCATGCCAGCGACGATCCGGGCGCCGCATCGCCACCCCGTGTAGGGGACCGGGCCGGTCGCCTGCTCCTCGGGGTGCCAGCCGAAGACCAGCGCGTAGAAGTCCTTCGCCCCCTCGGGGTCGGGGGTGACCAGCTCGTTCCAGCACATCGAGCCGGGGGCGTTGAACAACTCCGCCCCGCGCATCGCCATCGGCTGCCAGACGCTGAAGACCGCGCCCGCCGGATCGGAGAGGACCGCCATCCGGCCCTGCTCGAAGACGTCGAACGGGGAGACCACCACCTGGCCGCCGGCCGCGTGCACCCGGGTGGCGACCAGTTCCGCGTCGTCGGTCGCCACGTACATCGACCAGACCGGCACCTGCTCCGGGGCGGCCGGCGGGCCGGCCCCGGCCACGGCCCGGCCGTCCTTCAGGAAGGTGGTGTAACCGCCGGCGGTCGGCTCGGCGGACACCCGGCCGGTCCAGCCGAACAGCTCCGGGTAGAACCGCTTCGCGTCGTCCAGACCGGGGGTGGCCAGGTCGGTCCAGCAGGGCGTGCCGGGCTCCACGCCGTCCACGCTGACCCCTCTCGCCGGGGGCGGCCCCACTGGCACGCCCTGCCGGCATCGTGGCACCGCCGCATCGGCCGCCGGGCCGGATTCGGACAAAAGGTCAGGTGAACCGGCGTCCCTCGTCCCGCCGGTACGCCCATCCGGCGACCGCCGCGAGCGCCACCACCCAGACGACCAGCATCACCATGGCCCGGGGGTCGGGCCGCCAGTCGGTGACGGCGGCCCACATCAGCTCGACCGCGCCCCGGGTGGGCAGGTAGGGGGCAATCGCCTGGATGAAGCCGGGCGCGTCGTCCGGGCCGGAGAGCAGGCCGCCGCCGAAGGCCAGCGGGAAGAACACCACCTGGGCCACCACGATGGCCGCCTTGCTCGGCAGCGAGTAGCCGATCGTCATGCCGAGCAGGGTGAACGGCACGGAGATCACCGCGACGCCGGCGAGGCCGAGCAGGAACTGCGCCGGGGTCACCCGGGCCGCGGTGGCGACCGCGGCGATCACCACCACCGGGATCATCGACAGGTAGGTCAGCACCAGCCCGGCCAGGATCCGCCCGGCCAGGCGCGGCGCCGGCCCGGCCGGCAGGGTCCGGGTGTACGGGTTCCAGGGCTGGTCGCGGTCCTCGGCGACGCCCACGCCGTACTGGAAGATGTTGGCGCTCATCACCGCGAAGGTGACCATGGCGGCGGTGGCGTAGGTGGCGCCGGTGGCGTCGTCACCGGCGAACGGCACCACGAAGAAGAGCATGGCGGCGGCGGGGAAGAATGCGCTGCCGACCACCGCGACCGGGATCCGGACGATCTCCAGGAGCTGGTAGCGGGCGTGGACCAGGGCGAGCGGCACGGCGGTCTCCTAGGCGGGGGTGGGTGCGGGCCGGTCGTCGGCGGTGAGGGCGAGGAACGCCTCCTCCAGCGAGGTGGGCCGGACCTCCAGGTCGCGGAACGCCACGCCGGCGCCGACCAGGTCGCGGACGAGCTGGTCGGCGTCCGTGGTGAGCAGGTGGGTGCGCCCCTCGGTGTGCTCGGTGGCCACCACGCCGGGCAGCGGCGGCAGGTCGTCGGCGACCAGGCTGACCCGGCGTACGCCGACGATGCCGCGGATCGCCGTCACCGAGTCGTCGGCGAGCACCCGCCCGTGCCCGATCACCACCACCCGCTGGGCCAGCGCCTCCACCTCCTCCAGGTAGTGGCTGCTCAGCAGGACCGTGCCACCCTCGGCGTGGAAGCCCCGGACGGCCTCCCACAAAGTGCGCCGGGCCTCCACGTCCAGCCCGGTGGTGGGCTCGTCGAGGACCACGAGGCGGGGCCGGCCGACGAAGGCGAGCGCCACCGCCAGCCGGCGGCGCTGCCCGCCGGAGAGGCCGCCGGTCTGCCGGCGCACCTGGTCGGTGAGGCCGAACCGGTCGAGCAGCTCGCCCCGGGGCACCGGGTCGGGGAAGTGCGCGGCGACGAAGTCGACCACCTCGCCGACCCGCAGCGTGCCGGGCAGGCCGGTCTCCTGCGGGGTCACCCCGAGCTGCCGCCGGCTCACCGGGTCGCGCGGGTCGCCGCCGAGCAGCTCGACCCGGCCGGCGGTGGGGCGGCGCAGCCCGACCAGCAGGTTGAGCAGGGTGCTCTTGCCGGCGCCGTTCGGGCCGAGCAGGCCCACCAGCTCCCCGGCGCGGACGGTCAGGTCGACCCGGTCCAGGGCCAGCACCTCGCCGTAGCGGCGGCTGACCTGGTCGGCGCGGGCCAGGATCATCGTCAGGCTCCTCAGGGGTCGCGGTCCCGGACGGGCATGCCCCTGTCTACCGTGCCGGCGCCAGTCTCACCGCCCCGCGCGAATGGGTGCGATCGCCTACTGTGGTAATCCCGTTGTCCGGCCCCGCCCGGCGACGGGTGACTGTCGACTGGACACTGGGGAGGGTCCGCGTGACGAGTCCGAGCAGGAACCTGGACGTCCAGCCGGAGGCGCTGACCGCCTTCGCCGCCGCCTCCCGGGACCGGGCCGGCCGCTTCCGCGAGCTGCGCCGGGTCTTCCACGACGGGCACGTGCCCCGGCACTCCTTCGGCATCATGCCGGCGTCGTTCAGCCTCGCCGCCGCGTACGCCGAGCAGTTCGAGGCCTGCCTGCAGGGGCTGGAGGATGCCGCCGAGGTGATGGCCGACATCGCCGAGGGCATCAGCGACACCGCCGACGCCTACACCGGAACCGACGTGGCGAACACCGACATGTTCGCGCCGGGCGCCTGAGGGAGGCCCGATGAGCACCGAGGCGTTGCAGCGCAACAAGACCTACTTCGAGCAGATCGTGTCGGGCACGCCCGACCCGTTCAAGCCGCTCTCCAACGCGGTGCTCTGGCCGTTCGAGCAGCTGCTGGAGCTGGTCGCCGGCGAGCCCGACGACCTCATGCGGGCGGCCCAGCTCGCCCTCGACACCGGCGAGGCGGTCCGGCAGATCGCCGGCGACCAGGTCGCCGACCGGGCCCGGCTGCGCGGCGCCTGGGACGGCGACGCGGCGGAGAAGTTCCACGCCTCGATGGAGTCCGTCGAGGAGGCGATCGAGGAGCTGGCCAAGGGGCTGGACGGCACCAAGGAGGTGCTGGTCGACGCGGCGAACGCGGCGGTCGACGCGTTCAACCTGCTGGTCGAGCTGATCCTGGAGTTCCTGCTCTGGTTCCTGACCGAGGTCATCATCGCGGCGGTGGCGGCCGTGCTCAGCGCCGGAGTGACCCTGGCCGCCACGGTGGTGCGGGTGCTGGCCCGGCTGGCCACCACGGTCGGCCGCATGGTCAAGATCGTGGCCCGGTTCGCGGAGATCCTCACCAAGCTGGTCACCAAGCTGGAGAAGGTCGCCGAGCTGCTCACCCGCTACCGCAAGGTCGTGATGGAGCTGCGCAAGGCCAAGAAGGCGTACCGGGCGTGGAACAAGTCCGGCTACACCAAGGAGGCGTTCGCGTTCAAGATCCAACGCGCCGCCATCCTGTTCCCCGGCAAGTTCGCCATCAACCAGGCCTCCCCGGTGAACATCCCCGGCATCGGCGGCGCCCTGCTCGACACCGGGGTCGGCCTGCACGACGTCTCCGACGGCCACAAGGACCGCAACTACCTGGTGGACGGCACCTACTCGGAGGACCTGGGGCCGTACACCAAGGGCGTGCAGAACGTCTTCGACTCGATCGTGAACTGAGAGGCAGCCATGACCTTCCCGGCCCTGGACCGGATCGAGGCGCTGGCCCGCAACCTGGACGGGTGGCAGCGTGAGCTCGGCGCGCGGATGGCCGAGCTGGAGCAGAGCAGCGCCGAGGGCGTGAGTGACTCCGGCCTGGTGACCGTCACGGCGGCCGCCGACGGCCGGATCCTCTCCACCGAGATCAACGCGCGGGCCATGCGGCTCGACTCCTACACGCTGGCCGAGGAGTTCACTGCGGCGGCGAACCGCGCGCAGGAGGCCGCCGCCGCCCGCGTCCGGGAGATCGTCGGCGAGGTCATGGGCAACACGCCGGCGGCGGAGCGGGCCGGCGACGACGGCTACGGCCACGATCGATACTGAGCCGATGGACCCCACCGGATACCGCGATCGGATCGGCCAACTGGTCGAGCCGGGCGAGCAGGTGCTGGCGTACGCGAAGGCCGATGCGGCCCAGGGGGCGGCGCCACCTCCGCCGCCCGATGCGGCGAAGCCCGAGGCGGCCGCCGGCGGGGTGAGCGCCGGGGCGGTGCTGCTCAACCTGATCTCCCCGCTGATCAGCTGGGAGCGGGGCGACCGGCTGGTCGACCGGGTGGCGTGGGGAATCGCCGGGCGCGGCGCCCCGGGCTCCGCCGCCTCCCGGCTGCGCCACGCGCTGCACCCGCCCAAGCCGGACCTGGCGGCACGGGACGTCCTGTTGGTGGCCACCGACCGGCGGCTGCTGGTCTGTGTGAGCGGGCCGATGAAGCTGCTGTCCAGCCGGAAGGACGACGAGCGGTCCGTGGCGGAGACCGGGATCGCCTGGTCGGCGCCGCGGGCGGAGGTGGCGTCGGCCCGGGTGGGCTGGCACCGGCTCAACCCGAAGCGGCTGCGGCTCTACTTCACCGACGGCTCCTGGCTCGCCTTCACCGTGCCGATCGCCGAGTCGGGCCGGCCGCTGCGGGACGTCGCCGCCGCGCTCGCCGCCTGAGTCAGCCGGCGAGCGGCGCGGGCAGCGGCTCCCGGTGCAGCACGGCCAGCCGGGACACCGCCCGGGTCAGCACCACGTAGAGGCGGTGCAGGCCGCGCGGCTCGGCGGCCACGATCGCGGCCGGCTCGACGACCACCACGTGGTCGTACTCCAGGCCCTTGACCAGCGTCGCCGGGACCACGGTGACCCGCGCCGCGGTCTCCACGTCGTCGGCGGTCGCGGTCTGGACACCCGCATCGGCGAGCGCCGCGCGGAGCCCCTCCACCGCGTCGTCCGCGGCGATCACGCCGACCGAACCGTCGTGCGCCAGCGCCGCCCGCACCTCGACCACCGCCGCCGCCGTCAGGTCCTCGACGGTACGCACGTCGAGCGCCCCGTCGCGGCGCAGCGACTGCGCCGGGGGCACGTCGACGGCGAGCGCCGGTAGCAGCCGGTTGGCGAACGCGACCACCGCGGCCGGCACCCGGAAGCCGACGCTCAGCGGCACCACCACCGCGCCCGGCTTGCCCAGGTGGGCCAGGGACTCCCGCCAGTCGGTGGCCGCCCAGGGCGCGGTGCCCTGGGCCAGGTCGCCGAGGAGGGTGATCGAGCCGTGCTCGCTGCGCCGGGCGATGGCCCGGCACTGCATCGGGGACAGGTCCTGCGCCTCGTCGACCACCACGTGCCCGAAGCCGGCGGGCCGTTCCAGCAGCCCGGCGGCCTCGTCGATCAGCACCGCGTCCGCGGCGGTCCACCGGGTCGCCTTCGGGGTACGCCCGACCTTGCCGGACCGGAACAGCTCCTGCTCCTCGGCGGTGAGCAGGCCGTCGGCGGCGGCGGCGAGCGCCGCGGGGTCGGTCAGCAGCCGGTGCAGCAGCCCGTCGGGGGTGAGCGCCGGCCAGACCGCGTCGAGGAACTCGGTGACCGGCTTCGCCTTGGCCATCCGGCGCAGCCAGGCGTCGCCGGGCGACTCGGCCCGGCGTGCCTCCGCCTGGCGTTGCAGCAGCCCCACCACGCGGGCCCGGACCCGGTCCCGGCCGGTCGCGTACGGCAGGCCCTCGCGGCGGGTCTCCTCGACCAGCCGGTGCAGCGGGTCGAGGCCGATCCGCCAGCGGAACGAGCCGTCCGAGACCATGATCGGCTCGGTGGGCGTGCCGATGTGCGCGTCGACCGCGCGGCGCAGCACCTCGGCCAGCCGGATGTCGTGCTTGAGGACGGCCACGGCGGGGTCGTCGACCGCGCGGACCGGCACCTCGGCGACCAGGTCCTCCACCGTGGCCTGCGCGACCTCGACCTCGCCGAGCGCCGGCAGCACCGCCGCGATGTACGACAGGAACGCCCGGTTCGGCCCGACGATCAGCACGCCCGACCGGCGCAACCGCTCGCGGTGCAGGTAGAGCAGGTACGCGGCGCGGTGCAGCCCGACCGCCGTCTTACCGGTGCCCGGCGCGCCCTGGACGCAGATCGAGTCGGCCAGGTCGGCCCGGACCAGCTCGTCCTGCTCGGGCTGGATGGTGGCGACAATGTCCCGCATCGGGCCGACGCGGGGGCGTTCGATCTCGGCGGTGAGGATGCGGCTGGCCGTGCCCAGCTCCTCGCCCCGGTCCAGCCGTTCGTCCTCGAAGCTGGTCAGCACCCCGGTGCTGAACCCGAACCGGCGTCGGACCGCGACGCCCTGCGGTTCGCGGGCGCTGGCCCGGTAGAACGACCGGGAGACCGGGGCCCGCCAGTCGAGCACGAGCGGCTCGCCCAGCTCGTCGGTGACGTGCCGGCGCCCGACGTGGTAGTCGCGCCCGGCATGCTCGGGGTCGCCGGGCCCGAAATCCAGCCGGCCGAAGAAGAGCGGGGTGGTCGGGTCGTCGGCCAGCTCCTTGACCCGCCGGGCCATGTGCCGGCCGAGCTGCTCGGCGGTGTACGCGTCGCCGGCCACCGTGCCGCCGGTGGCGAAGAGGGACTCGGCGCGCTCCCGCATCCGGCGCAGCGCCGCCCGGGAGGTGTCCAGGTGGGCGCGCTCGGCGACGAGTTCGGCGTCCAGGGTCTGTTCTTGGGCGTGCAGGGTCATCCACGTACTCCTCGTCACGGGGAACAACGCTGCCGCTCGCGTTTCCGACCTCGGGTCGGCGCGGGGACGTCCTGTGCGGTGCTACTCACCACGGCCGTCAGGCGGGACAGAACAGCCTACTCCGGCGCCGTCGCCGGGCAACCGGTTTTCCGGCCGGCGCGATGTGCCCGGCGGAGTGCCGGGGGTGCTGGTGCGGGACCCGGCCGGGTCGGAATCATGGGTGGCATGACGGAGGCGCGGCCGGAGCAGCGCCGGGTGACGATCAGCGACCCGCAGGTGATGCGGGCCCTGGCCCACCCGGCCCGTATGGCGATCATGGAGCATCTCAGCACGGTGGAGGGCGGTGCGACCGCCACCGAGTGCGCCGAGATCGCCGGGCTCTCGCCGAGCGCGACCAGCTACCACCTGCGGGAGCTGGCGAAGTTCGGCCTGATCGAGGAGGCCCCGAGCCGGGGTGACGCCCGGGAGCGGGTCTGGCGGGCGTTCAGCCCGTCCTACTACATCGAGTCCGGGCAGGACGCGGACTCCGAGGCCCGCGCCGCCGAGCTGGCCCTGGTTGACGCGCACCTGGCCCGGGACAGCCAGCGGGCCCGGGACTGGATCCGCCGCGCCCCGGACGAGCCGCCCGAGTGGTACGCGGCGGCCTGGTTCAGCGATACCCTGCTGCTGCTCACCGCGGAGGAGTTGACCGAGCTGAACCAGTCCATCCAGCGGCTGCTCGATCCGTACCGGCGGCGGCTGCGGGCCGACCCGCCGGAGGGGGCACGGGCCGTCGCCGTGCAGTACCGGGCTCTGCCGCTGGATTGAGCCGGGGGGTTGAACGAACAGGTGTGAAGGATTATTTTCGAAATATGTCCTTCGCATCTGACTCGTCGCGCTGGTCCGACGTCTGGCTCGCCACCGCCGCACGCGGCGTCTCCAGCTGCGGGGACTTCCTCGCCGCGAGCGCGCTGACCCTGGCGCTCCAGTCGGCCGGGGCCGGTGGACTCGCCGTCTCCGGGCTGCTGCTCGCCGCCACGCTGCCGCTCGTCGCGCTCGCCCCGCTGACCGGCCGGCTCGCCGACCGGGTGGACAGCCGGGTGCTGCTGGTGACCGCCGGGCTCGGTCAGGCCGCGATCTGCCTGGCGCTCGCGTACGCCGGGCACCCGGCCCTGGTCATCGTGCTGGTCGCGCTGCTCGCGGCCGGGCTCGCGGTCACCCAGCCGGTGCTCGCGGCGCTGGTGCCGGCCATGGTGCGGGCCGACGACCTGCCCCGGGCGGGCGCGCTGAACCAGACCGCCGGCACCCTGGGCGCGCTCGCCGGGCCGGCGCTGGCCGGGCTGCTCGTCGGCCAGTTCGGCACCCGGATGCCACTGCTCGTCGACGCCGTCAGCTACCTCGCGCTCGTCGCGGCCGGGCTGCTCATCCGTACCCGCCGGGGTGGCCGTCGGTCGGCCGCGCCCGCCGCCGGCGCGGTCACCCCGCCGCCCGCCTGGCTGCTGCGCCGCGACCCGCTGCTGATGGTGATGGTGGGCAGCCTCGCCGCGGTGGTCGCCGCAGTCGGCGCCATCAACGTCATCGAGGTCTTCTTCATCCGGGAGACCCTGCACAGCTCCACCACGGTCTACGGCCTGATCACCGGCGCCTGGACGCTCGGGATCGTGCTCGGCGGCTGGCTATTCGCGCGGCTCGCCCGCCGGCTCACCGACGACGGCGCGCTGCTCGGCGCCGGGCTGGTCCTGCTCGGCGGCTGCTGCCTGGCGGTGCTGGCCTCGGCGGCGGTGCCGACCGCCTGGCTGCTCGTGCCGATCTGGCTGGCCGGCGGGGTGGGCAACGGCGGCGACAACGTCTTCAACAACCTGCTGCTGGCCCGGCGCGTCCCCGAGGCGGCGCGGGGCCGGGCGTACGCGGTCTTCGGCGCGGCGGTGCAGGGCGCCGGGATGGCCGGCTACCTGATCGGCGGCCTGCTGCTGGAGGTGGCCGCGCCCCGGCCGCTGGTCGCCGGCAGCGGGGTGGCCGGCGTGCTGGTGGTCGTCGCGGCGGCCTGGCCGGTGCGCCGGGCGGTCCGCGGCGAGCGCACCGCCCGGCCCGCCCCCGGGTTCGAGCCGGAGCGGCGTGCGGAGTTCGCCACTCCGACCCCCTCCCGCTGAGCCGGCCCGGTCCGGCGGCGATACGGTCGAGTCATGGCCGACCGCATCGCCCGCCCCCGCGTGGGGCACATCCAGTTCCTCAACTGCCTGCCGATCTACTGGGGCCTGATGCGGTCCGGCGCGCTGATCGACGTCGACCTGCACAAGGACTCGCCGGACCGGCTGAACGCCGCGCTGGTCGCCGGTGACCTGGACATCGGCCCGATCTCCCAGGTGGAGTACCTGCGCCACGCCGACGAGCTGCTGCTCCTGCCGGACCTCGCGGTCGGCAGCGACGGCCCGGTGCTCTCGGTCAACGTGGTGTCCACCCGGCCCCTGGACGAGCTGGACGGCGCCCGGGTGGCGCTCGGCTCCACCTCGCGTACCGGGGTGCTGCTGGCCCAGCTCCTGCTCGCGGAGCGGTACGGGGTGCGCCCGGAGTACTTCCGCTGCCCGCCGGACCTGACCCAGATGCTGCTGGAGGCCGACGCCGGGGTGGTGATCGGCGATGTGGCGCTGCGCGCGCTCTACGAGGCGCCCCGCAAGGGTCTGGCCGTGACCGACCTCGGGCAGGCCTGGCGCGAGTGGACCGGGCTGCCGATGGTCTTCGCGGTCTGGGCGGTGCGCCGCGACTTCGCCGCCGCTCACCCCGGCCTGGTCAAGGAGGTGCACGAGGCGTTCCTGCGCTCGCGTGACCTGTGCCTGGCCGAGCTGGACCAGGTGGCCGAGGCCGGGGCCCGCTGGGAACCGTTCGACGCGGCGACCCTGGCGACCTACTTCCGTACCCTCGACTTCTCCCTCGGTGAGCGGCAGGTGGCCGGCCTGCGGGAGTTCGCCCGCCGCGCCGCGGCGATCGGCGAGGCCCCGCCGCTGCCCGCGGGCGGTCCCGCCTTCTTCCAGGGCTGAGGCGTCCACAACGGCGATGTGGCGGCGTCCCGAGGTAGGGACACCGCCACATCGGCGAGCTGGGTCCTGGGTCAGGTCGCCGGGCGGAGCAGCGCCTCGGTGATCTTTTCGCAGTTCTTCATGCCGTAGTCGTAACCCATGCCGATCGGGTAGCGGACCATCACACCCATCGTCCAGGTGTCGCCGATCGCCAGGCAGTTGATGTGCATCTCCTGCTCCCTGGTCCGGTCGATCCAGCCGTTCTTGATGGCGATGGTCTTCTGCACGTTGGCCGGGAACGCCTTGCGGATGCCGAAGTCACCGGCGCCGCGGACCAGCCGCATCTCGTTCAGCAACCACTTGGTCCACTTCGGGCCGGCCGCGCGGCCGTCGTCGATGCAGAGCCCGAGCCGGGCGGTGTCCCGGGGGGACAGCGCGGTCCGGCTCCAGCCGCCGTCGCTGGCGACCTTGCTGTCGGTCAGGTCGCACATCTGGATCAGCCGCTTGATCGAGGCGGATCGGCCGACGCTGTTGTAGAACTGCTCGGCCCGGGTGTTGTCGCTGTCCCGGATGATCTGCGTGGCGTCGTCCAGCTTCGAGTCGCTCGGCGTCTGCCCGGCGTCGGCCGTGCGGCGCAGGTAGTCGGCGACGATCCAGGACTTGATCATCGAGGCGGTGGTGCTGGTCTCGGCCATGTTCTTCGAGCCGATGATCTTGCCGGTCCGCTTGTCCAGCACGCTCCAGGCGTACCAGCCCTTGATGTTCAGGTCGTCGAGGTCCGTCGCCTCGAACGGCAGCGGCGTCAGCGAGGGCGACGGGGACGGCTCGGGCCGCGCGTCGCGGTTGGTGGGCGTGCCCGTGGAGCGGCCGGCGGCGGTGTCGACCGGGTGCGAGCCGGCCGTCGGGCGCAGCGGCGAGCCGGGCACGAATCGGAGTGAGACGAGCACCAGGCCGACCAGGATCACGGCGACGGCGCTGTAGAGCAGCGGGCTTCGGTCGCTGCCCGGCCGGCGGCGGTTGCCCGCCATCAGAGCTTCCCGACCGGCTGCTGCGGCACCTTCAGGGCGGCGCCCGGCTGCGGGGTGACCAGCTGGGTGGCCACGCTGGCGCAGACCTTCGCGCCGTACGAGGGGATCTTCGTGTTACCGGCGCCGGGATAACGCATCATCACGGCCAGCGTCCAGTCGTCGGTCACCGCGAGGCAGTTGACGTGCCACTGGCCGTCGGCCCAGAGCATGGTGAAGCCGTTCTTGATGCTGACCGGCCCCTGGGACTTGATCGAGGCGGGCAGCCCGTCGACGATGCCCCAGTGGCCGCCCTGGACGGCCTCGGACTTCTGGTCGTTGACGCTGCCCCGCACGTTGGCCATCTCGTTGAGCACCCACTTCGTCCACTTCGGCCCGGCGGCGGTGCCGTCGCCGATGCAGTCGCCCATGCGCACCGCGTCGCGGGGTGACATCTGGGTGTACGCCCACTTGGCCCGGGTGGGTTCAATCCTGGTGTCGGTCAGTTTGCACATCTTGATCAGCCGGTCCAGCACCGCCTTGCGTCCGCCGGCGTTGTAGAGCGCCTCGGCCGAGATGTCGTTGCTGTCCCGGATGGCGGTGACGGCCTGCTTCTTCCGCGCCGCGCTGAGCGGCTTGCCGTCGAGTTCGCGCAGGTAGTCGGAGACGATCCACGCTTTGATCATCGACTCGGTCGAGTTGGTCGACTTCATGTTCGGCGCGCCGCTGATCTTCCCGGTCTTCCGGTCCATGAGCGCCCAGGAGAAGAACTTGCCCTGGAAGTTCACCGTGACCGGGCCGGCGGCCAGCGTGGGCTCGGGGGGTGCGGTGGGTGCGGGCGCGGGGACCTGCGCCACACCGCCGCCGATGCCGCCGAGACCGCCGGCGCCGTCGCCGCCGGAGAGCTTGGCGTACGCGGCGGGGACCAGCATGCCGCCGCCGAGGAGGACCGCCACGATGGCGAGCACCATGGTCACGCGAGGTCGCATGAGTGGGTGAACTCCAGATTGTCTGGCCGGGGGGACCGGCGCTTTCCGAATGTGTTTCGGCCTGATCGCCGAGGCCGGGGGAGATGGCCTGGAGCGGGTGGCGATCGTCGGCAGCCGATCGGTGTGCCGGGCGAAGTCTACTTCCGGACAGGGCATATGCCAGATCCCGACGCCCGGCAACTCGCCGTGAAGGCGGGATATTAGGCCGATATGCAGAGGTTGGGGGGATTCATCTTTGTCGGGTGGCCGAGGTCACATGGTTGGCGCAGTCCGGGCCTTGTTACTGGAAGCGGTCGCGCGGTGACAGAAGGTGGGTTCGGAAACCTGTTACACCCTCTGGTGTCATCGGGCGCGAGCTGTAACACTGGCCTCATGTATGGCAACGACTTCGCCCCGCCCGAGGACGGCCCGGGCGGCGGCCTGCTCGGCGAGGTGGAGGCGGCGGAGGCGGCCCTGCGCGAGGCGGCGGCACGCGCCCGGCGCGGCGGACCGGCGCCCGACGAGGACCTCTCGGCGTACTTCGCGGACGTGATCGACGCCGACCAGAAGATCGAGCCGCGGGACTGGATGCCGGAGGCCTACCGGAAGACGCTGATCCGGCAGATCGCCCAGCACGCGCACTCCGAGATCATCGGCATGCAGCCGGAGGGGAACTGGATCAGCCGGGCCCCCTCGCTCAAGCGCAAGGCGATCCTGCTGGCCAAGGTGCAGGACGAGGCCGGCCACGGCCTCTACCTCTACGCCGCGGCGGAGACGCTCGGGGTCAGCCGCGACGAGCTGGTCGAGCTGCTGATCGAGGGCCGGCAGAAGTACAGCTCGATCTTCAACTACCCGACCCTGACCTGGGCGGACGTGGGCGCGATCGGCTGGCTGGTGGACGGCGCGGCGATCGTCAACCAGGTGCCGCTCTGCCGCTGCTCCTACGGTCCGTACGCCCGCGCCATGATCCGGGTCTGCAAGGAGGAGTCCTTCCACCAGCGCCAGGGGTACGAGATCCTGCACACGCTGGCCCACGGCACCCCGGAGCAGAAGGCCATGGCCCAGGACGCCGTGGACCGCTGGTGGTACCCGTCACTGGCCATGTTCGGGCCGCCGGACGGAGACTCGACGCACAGCGCGCAGTCGATGGCCTGGAAGATCAAGCGCTTCTCCAACGACGAGCTGCGCCAGCGCTTCGTCGACATGTGCGTGCAGCAGGCGGAGATCCTCGGTCTCACCATCCCCGACCCGGACCTGCGCTGGAACGAGCAGCGGCAGGCCTACGACTACACCCAGCCCGACTACGACGAGCTGATGCGGGTGATCAAGGGCGAAGGGCCGTGCAACCGGCAGCGGATGGAGCACCGGCGCCGGGCGCACGCCGAGGGCGCCTGGGTGCGGGAGGCCGCCGCGGCGTACGCGGCGAAGCGGAACAGCAGGGAGAAGGTGGCAGCGTGAGCGAGCAGTCCCCGCTCTGGGAGGTCTTCGTGCGGGCGCGGCGCGGTTTGTCGCACACCCACGTCGGCAGCCTGCACGCCCCCGACGCCGAGCTGGCCCTGCGCAACGCCCGGGACCTCTACACCCGGCGCCAGGAGGGCGTGTCGATCTGGGTGGTGCCGGCGAGCGCGATCACCGCGTCCAGCCCGGACGAGAAGGACGCCTTCTTCGACCCGGCCGCCGACAAGGTCTACCGCCACCCCACCTTCTACGAGGTGCCGGACGGGGTGGCCCACCTGTGACCGGCCTGTTCGACTTCACCCTCGCCCTCGGCGACGACGCGCTGATCGCCGCGCAGCGGCTCGGCGAGTGGACCTCCCGTGCGCCGGAGATGGAGGAGGACGTCGCGCTGGCCAACATCGCCCTCGACCAGCTCGGCGCGGCCCGCCTGCTGCTCACGTACGCGGGCGAGCTGGAGGGCGCCGGCCGGGACGAGGACGCGCTGGCCTACCTGCGCGGCGACCGGGAGTTCCGCAACTGCCTCCTGGTCGAGCTGCCCAACGGCGACTTCGGCGTGACCATGGCGAAGCTGTTCCTGCTGGCCGCCTACCAGCTCCCGCTCTACACCGCGCTGAGCGGGTGCGCCGACGAGCGGCTGGCCGCGATCGGGGCGAAGGCGCGCAAGGAGTCCGCGTACCACCTGGACCACGCCTCGCTCTGGGTGAAGCGGCTCGGCGACGGCACGGACGAGTCGCACCGGCGCATGCAGGACGCGGTCGACCAGGTGTGGCCGTACACCCATGAGCTGTTCACCGCGGACCCGGCGGCGCCGGTCGACCCGGCCGCCCTGCGGGCCGACTTCGACGCCGTCGTGTCGGCGGTGCTCGACGAGGCGACGCTGACCCGGCCGGCCGACGGCTGGGCCCCGGGCGGTGGCCGGGCCGGCGTCCACACCGAGCACCTCTCCTACCTGCTGGCCGAGATGCAGGTGTTGCACCGCGCCCATCCCGGAGCGAAGTGGTAATGGACCCCAGGGCGGCCGTGGCGGCGGTGGTGGACCCGGAGATCCGGGTGGTCACCATCGACGAGCTGGGCATCCTGCGGGCCGTCGACGAGGACCCGGCCACCGGCCGGGTCGTCGTCACCATCACCCCCACCTACACCGGCTGCCCGGCGATGGACGTGATCCGGGCGGACATCCGCCGCGCGCTCGCCGCCGCCGGCCACCCGGACGCCGAGGTCCACACGGTGTACGCGCCGGCGTGGAGCACCGACTGGATCTCGGAGCGCGGCCGGGCCAAGCTGGCCGCCGCCGGCATCGCCCCACCCGCGCCCGCCGCGCGGGGCGGCGTCGTCCCGCTGACCCTGGCCGTCCGCTGCCCGCGCTGCGGCTCCCCGGAGACCGAGCAGGTCAGCCGGTTCGGCTCCACCGCGTGCAAGGCCCTGTGGCGCTGCCGCGCCTGCTCCGAACCCTTCGACCACCTGAAGGCGCTGTGACTGTCACGATCACCCGACCGGTCCGTCGCCGGCCGATCTTCCACCCGCTGAATGTCGCCGCCGTCGACCGGCTCACCGACGACGCCGTGGCGATCACCTTCGCCGTACCGGAGGAGCTGCGGGAGACGTTCGCGTTCTCCGCCGGGCAGCACCTCACGGTCCGGCGGGTCGGGACGGACGGCGCGGAGGTGCGACGGTCGTACTCGATCTGCTCCACCCCCGACGAGCTGGCCCGGCACGGCCGGCTGCGGGTCGGCGTGCGGGAGGTCCCCGGCGGCGCCTTCTCCGCGTACGCCTGCGGGGCGCTGCGCGGCGGCGACACCGTCGAGGTGCTGCCCCCGCTCGGACACTTCACCTCCGCCTTCGCCCCCGACCGGGTCCGCCGCTACGGCGCGGTGGTCGCCGGCTCCGGCATCACCCCGGTGCTCTCGCTGGTCGCGACCGCGCTGGCCGTCGAGCCGGCCAGCACCTTCACCCTGGTGTACGGCAATCGCACCGCGAACACCGTGATGTTCGCCGAGGAGCTGGCCGACCTGAAGGACCGGTGGCCGACCCGGCTGCACCTGGTGCACGTGCTCTCCCGGGAGATGGGCGAGTCGGCGCTGCTCTCCGGGCGGATCGACGCCGACCGGCTGGCCCGGCTGCTCGACACCGTCGTCCCCGGCGAGGCGATCGAGGAGTGGTTCCTCTGCGGCCCGTACGGGATGGTGGTGGACGCCAAGGCGGTGCTGGCCGGCCGGAGCGTGCCCGAGCCGGCTGTGCACACCGAGCTGTTCCACGTCGACGCCCCGCCGGAGCCGGTCCGCCGCCCGACCGACCAGCCCGGCGCCGGGGCCGAGGTGACGATCGTGCTGGACGGGCGCTCGTCGAGCTTCACGATGGGCCGCGACGAGCGGGTGCTGGACGCCGCGCTCAAGGTCCGCGGCGAGCTGCCGTACGCCTGCAAGGGCGGGGTCTGCTCGACCTGCCGGGCCAAGGTGGTCTCCGGCGAGGTGACCATGGCCCGCAACTACGCCCTGGAGCCGGACGAGGTGGCCGCCGGCTACGTGCTCACCTGCCAGTCCAGCCCGGTCAGCGACAAGCTCACGGTCGACTACGACGCCTGACCGGCCCGCTGCGTGCCGCTCGCTGCCTGGAGCGCGACCGGCACGCAGTGGACCGGGTGGCCGTCAGCGATTCGCGCCGAGGCAGAGCAGGAGCTTCTGCGAGTCCCGCTGTTCCGTGTAGGCCGCGACCGCGCCGGAGAACCGACCGCACTGCGCGTCGTCGGTGGTGTCCTCGACCTTGCCGACGATGACGTAGGTGGCCGCCGGGTCGCCGCAGTCCACGACGTTGACGTCCGGGTCCGAGTCCGTGCCGGTGGCGCTGACGCAGGCGCCGACGTCGGCGTAGGACGGGTCACTGGAGATCGACCAGCCGATCACGGAGGCGATCGCCACGGGGATGAGGAGACCGAACGCCGCCGCCCGCCGGAACACCGGCTTGCCCGGCGTCGCGGGGGTGCCGGGAGCGCCCGGCACCGGCTCGGCGAGACGGCTGAGCCGCACGCGGGTGACGAGGTTCCCGATCAGGACCGCCGGGGTGATGATCATGGAGAGGAAGCCCCACCAGCCCTGCCAGAGGGTCCTGGCGCTCATCTCCCGGCAGACGGCGATGCCGCACGACCTGCAGTACGGACCGTGCTGGGTGAGGAGCCGCATGAAGATGAGGAAGCCCTGATGCCCGTGCAGCGTCGCCTTGATCGCGGGGATCGAGCCGCAGCAGCGGCAGGTGAGGACGGTGCCGGGCCAGGCCGCCGGCTGCGGCGCGGGCGGGACCTGCGGTGGGTGTGCGAAGGGTGCGGTCACGACTTGTCCTTGATCGAAGTCTGGAAGAACACCGCACGATAGGCCAGCATCAGCGCATTTCGCTGTCCCACTGATCGCCCGCTCAACGACCGCGCCGGAGCGCCGGCCGGCCCGGGGATGAACCGAGCCGAGGCATCACATCGCGGAGCACCCCTCACGGCCTCGGCGTCACACCGGCGTACCCTCGGGGACGTGACGGTGAGCCGGGAGATCGACGACATCCTGCAGCGCGGCGCGGACGGCGGGCGGATCACGCCCGAGGAGGCCCTGCTGCTCTACACCGAGGCGCCCTTCCACGCGCTGGGCGAGGCGGCGGACGCGGTGCGCCGGCGGCGCTACCCGGACAACATCGTCACGTACCTGATCGACCGCAACATCAACTACACGAACGTCTGCGTGACGGCGTGCAAGTTCTGCGCCTTCTACCGCGCCCCCAAGCACAAGGAGGGCTGGACCCACCCGACCGAGGAGATCCTGCGCCGCTGCGGCGAGGCGGTCGAGCTGGGCGCCACCCAGGTCATGCTCCAGGGCGGCCACCACCCGGACTACGGCGTGGAGTACTACGAGGAGCTGTTCTCCGCGGTCAAGCAGGCGTATCCGCAGCTCGCCATCCACTCGATCGGCCCGAGCGAGATCCTGCACATGGCCAAGGTCTCCGGGGTGAGCCTGGACGAGGCGATCGCCCGGATCAAGGCCGCCGGGCTGGACTCGATCGCCGGCGCCGGCGCCGAGATGCTGCCGGACCGGCCCCGCCAGGCGATCGCGCCGCTCAAGGAGTCGGGCGCGCGCTGGCTGGAGGTCATGGAGCTGGCGCACCGGCAGGGCCTGGAGTCGACCGCGACGATGATGATGGGCACCGGCGAGACCCACGCCGAGCGGATCGAGCACCTGCGGATGATCCGCGACGTGCAGGACCGCACCGGCGGCTTCCGCGCGTTCATCCCGTGGACGTACCAGCCGGAGAACAACCACCTGAAGGGCCGCACCCAGGCGACCGCGCTGGAATACCTGCGGCTGATCGCGGTGGCCCGGCTCTTCTTCGAGACGGTGCCGCACCTGCAGGCGTCCTGGCTGACCACCGGCAAGGACGTCGGTCAGCTCGCCCTGCACATGGGGGTGGACGACCTCGGCTCGATCATGCTGGAGGAGAACGTCATCTCCTCGGCCGGCGCCCGGCACCGCTCGAACCTGCACGAGCTGATCTCGATGATCCGCACCGCCGACCGGATCCCGGCCCAGCGGGACACGCTCTACAACCGGCTCGCGGTGCACCGGACCCCGGCCGACGACCCGAGCGACGACCGGGTGGTCTCGCACTTCTCCTCGATCGCCCTGCCGGGCGGCGGGGCCGGGAAGCCGCTCCCGCTGGTCGAGGTCAACTGACCCCGTTTCCCCCGATCGAGGGGTCCACCGGCCGGTGAGATAACAGGACGGCGGCGACCAGCGCGACCTTGACCCGCGCGGCCACGCCGGCGGCTAGTCTGTCGACGTCCGCCTGGCGGTCGTCCTCCACCGGCCCGCGAGGGCCGTTCACATAACGCACAGCAGCAGGGGCGGGATGGGTCCACCATCCCGCCCCTGCTGTCTGCGTTCCCTTGCGGACAGAGGAATTCATCGACGAGGTTCTGGCGCGTCCCGACGTCGCTCCGGCGGCGGACTGCCGGTGACCGGTGTGCAGGTCGGGCTGATCGCCGGGGACGGCGCGGCCATCCTGCTGGCCGGCGGGGCGCTGCTGGTGCTCTCCCGCCGCCGGAAGGTGGTTCTCGTCACGCCGACCGACGAGCGGACCGAGGACTGACCGACCTGGACAGTGCCGGGGCGGGGTGGGTGACCTACCCCGCCCTTCGCGTACCCGGAAGGAGTCGGGCGCGGGTCGGCTGGCAGAGTGGAGGGGTGAGCCGTACCCCGCAGGGCCAGCGCGCCAGCCTGGACAAGCAGCCGCACGAGGTCGCCGCGATGTTCGACGGCGTGGCCGCCCGCTACGACCTGACCAACACCGTGCTCTCCTTCGGGCAGGACCGGTTCTGGCGGCGGGCCACCCGGGAGGCGCTCGGGCTGCGCCCCGGCGAGCGGGTTCTGGACGTGGGCGCCGGCACCGGCGTCTCGACCGAGGAACTGGCCCACTCCGGGGCGTACGCGGTGGGCGCCGACCTGTCGCTCGGCATGCTGCACGCCGGCAAGCGCACCCGGCCGGGGGTGCCGCTGCTGGCCGGTGACGCGCTGCGGCTGCCGTTCGCCGACGCCAGCTTCGACGCGGTGACCATCTCCTTCGCGCTGCGCAACGTCAACGACACCGACGCGGCGCTGCGCGAGCTGGCCCGGGTCACCCGGCCGGGCGGCCGGCTGGTGGTCTGCGAGTTCAGCACCCCGGTCAACCCGGCGTTCCGCACGGTCTACCTGTCGTACCTGATGCGGTCCCTGCCGGCGGTGGCCCGCGCGGTGTCGAGCAACCCCGACGCCTACGTCTACCTGGCGGAGTCGATCCGGGCCTGGCCGGACCAGGCGGCGCTGGCCGCGCGGGTCGGCGCGGCCGGCTGGGGCCGGGTGGGCTGGCGCAACCTGACCGGCGGGGTCGTGGCGCTGCACCGCGCGATCCGGAACTGAGGCCGAGCCGGTATAAACCGGCCTTTTCGTGAATATCCGTTTCAGGTCTACTTTGTCCCGTAGGCTCGCCCCCATGACGGCACGAGACCAGACGGCCACCGACGACGACGCCGCCGAGCTCATCGCGCAGCTCCGGGAACTGGCCGGCGCGGATCCCGCGGATGTCCGTCAGGTGGTCGCCGAGGTGCTGGCCGCGCTCGACCGCGCGGCCGGCGGGGCGCTGCGCGAGCACCTGCCCGAGGCGATCCGGCTCGACGCCGGCCTGGGACCGGCCACCCCGGCGCGCTCCTGACCGACTCTCACCGGCCCGCTTGCGCGAGTTAGGCCCCCCTCAGCGCATACAGGTGTAACGCCGGTCATAGACTCCAACCGGATCGGCTTGTGAAGCATTTCACGAGCATGCGGGAGGAGGCGCGGATGACCGCGGTGGAGAACGACGCCGACGTCATCGTCGTGGGCGCCGGTCCCGGCGGATCGGCGACTGCGTACCACCTGGCGCGGCACGGCGTGCGCGTGCTGCTGCTGGAGAAGACCGAGTTTCCCCGGGAGAAGGTCTGCGGCGACGGGCTCACCCCCCGGGCCGTGCGGCAGCTGATCCGGATGGGCGTGGACACCTCGCCCGAGGCCGGCTGGCTGCACAACAAGGGCCTCCGGGTGATCGGCGGCGGGGTACGCCTGGAACTGGACTGGCCCGACCTGGCCAGCTTCCCCAACTACGGCCTGGTCCGCACCCGGCTCGACTTCGACGACCTGCTCGCCCAGCGGGCCGTGGCCGCCGGCGCGAAGCTGCGGACCAGCGTCAACGTGCTGGGTCCGGTGCTCGACGCCGACGACCGGGTGATCGGCGTGCAGGCCGAGGTGGGCCCGGACAAGGAGCCGGCCAGCTTCCACGCGCCGCTGGTGGTCGCCGCGGACGGCGTCTCCGGCCGCTTCCCGCTCGCCCTCGGGCTGGCCAAGCGCGAGGACCGGCCGATCGGCGTGGCCGTCCGCCGCTACTACCGCTCGCCCGCCAAGCACGACGACGACTACCTGGAGTCCTGGCTGGAGCTGCGGGCCAAGGGCAACGACGCGCTGCTGCCCGGCTACGGCTGGATCTTCGGTCTCGGCGACGGCCGGGTGAACGTCGGCCTGGGCGTGCTCAACTCCTCCTCGGCGTTCGGCAAGACGAACTACCGGCGGCTGCTCACCGACTGGCTGGCCAACACCCCCGAGGACTGGGGGATGACCGACGAGGCCAACGCGGAGGGGCCGATCCTCGGCGCCGCGCTGCCGATGGGCTTCAACCGGGTCCCGCACTACACCCGCGGGGTCCTGCTGGTGGGCGACTCCGGTGGCATGGTCAACCCGTTCAACGGCGAGGGCATCGCGTACGCGATGGAGTCCGGCGAGCTGGCCGCCGAGGTGGCGGTGCAGGCGCTCGCCCGGCCGGCCGGCGCGGAGCGGGAGCGGGCGCTGCTGGCGTACCCGCAGGAGCTGAAGGCCCGTTTCGGGGGCTACTACCGGCTCGGCGGGATCTTCGTGAAGCTCATCGGACGGCCCGAGGTGATGCGGATGGCCACCAAGCACGGCATGCCGCACCCGATGCTGATGCGCTTCGTGCTCAAGCTGCTGGCCAACCTCACCGACCCCCGGGGCGGGGACGCCATGGACCGGGTCATCAACGCGATGACGAGGGTGGCACCCGCCGTGTAGACCACCGTCCACCGGGGCGCCATCGCCCCGGGGCCGACAAGGATCGACCCCCGCCGACGAGGTCGTGAGGGACGTGAATAGTGTGATTTTCGCTAACCACCGAGGTCAGGGAAGGACGAGCAGGAGACAACGATGACGCTCTCTCCTTACGCACCGATCATCGGGCTGTTCGCCCTCGCCGCGGGGTTCGCGCTGTTCTCCGTGGCCGCCGCCCGATTCGCCGGCCCCCGGCGTCTTAACAAGGCCAAGCTCGAGGCGTACGAGTGCGGCATCGAACCGAGCCCGCAGCCGGTCGGCGGCGGCCGGTTCCCGGTCAAGTTCTACCTGACGGCGATGCTCTTCATCGTCTTCGACATCGAGATCATCTTCCTCTACCCCTGGGCGGTCTCCTTCGACGCCCTGCCGATCTTCGGCTTCGTGGAGATGGTCCTGTTCATCGTCGCGGTCTTCGTCGCCTACGCCTACGTCTGGCGGCGCGGCGGCCTGGACTGGGACTGAGGGAGGTACGTCAGATGGGCATCGAGGAGAAGCTCCCGGCCGGCGTCCTGCTCACCTCCGTGGAGAAGCTGGTCAACTGGTCGCGGAAGTCGTCCGTCTGGGGCGCCACCTTCGGCCTGGCCTGCTGTGCCATCGAGATGATGGCCGCCGGTGGTCCGCACTACGACATGGGCCGCTGGGGCATGGAGGTCTTCCGGGCCTCGCCGCGGCAGGCGGACCTGATGATCGTGGCCGGCCGGGTGAGCCAGAAGATGGCCCCGGTGCTGCGCCAGATCTACGACCAGATGGCCGAGCCCCGCTGGGTCATCTCGATGGGCGTCTGCGCCAGCAGCGGCGGCATGTTCAACAACTACGCCATCGTGCAGGGCGTCGACCACATCGTGCCGGTCGACATGTACCTCCCGGGCTGCCCGCCCCGGCCCGAGATGCTCATCGACGCGGTGCTCAAGCTCCGCGAGAAGATCATGTACGAGCCGCTGGGCCCGAACGGCCGCAAGATGCTGGAGGCCCGCAAGGAACGCGGTGACGTGCCCGTCGTGCCCTACGGCTCGATGCCGTCGTCCTACCGCAACGACAAGGCCCGGCGCGCCGAGTGGACGAAGGCGGTCCGCGAGGGGCGCGAGGAGCAGCTGCGGATCGAGAACTGGATGAAGGCGCAGAACCACCTCCAGTCGCAGGGGGGCCCTAAGTGAGCGCGAGGAGTGCAGCGGAGCGGAGCCCCGCAGTCGCGAACGGAGGGCAGGCGCAGTGACGGCACCGAACGACAAGAACAACGACGGCGGCGTGCCGGTCCCGACCACCCCGGCCGGCGCCAGCAGCACCGCCCCGGCGGAGTACCCGCCGGCCAGCCCGGCCGGGCGCGGCATGTTCGGCAACCAGGGCACCGGCGACGTCTCCGGCTACGGCGGCCTGGTCCGCCAGCGCAAGCCGATCGAGGAGGCCGCCCGGCCGTACGGGGGCTACTTCGACGAGGTCCGCGACGCGCTGGAGGAGGCGTACCCCCAGTTCGGCGACGCGATCGAGAAGGTCGTGGTCGACCGGGGCGAGCTGACCCTGCACGTCCGCCCGGAGCGGATCGCCGAGGTCTGCCAGGTGATGCGCGACGACCTGGCGCTCCGCTTCGAGCTCTGCTCGTCGGTGTCCGGGGTGGACTACCTGGGCGCGGAGGGTCGCCGGCTGCACGTGGTCTACCAGCTCACCTCGATGACCTACCGGCGCCGGGTCCGGCTGGAGGCCGCGGTCTCCGCCGAGGACCCGCACCTGCCGAGCGTCACCGCCGTCTACCCGACCGCCGACTGGCAGGAGCGGGAGACGTACGACATGTTCGGCATCGTCTTCGACGGCCACCCCAACCTGACCCGGATCCTCATGCCGGACGACTGGGAGGGGCACCCGCAGCGCAAGGACTACCCGCTCGGCGGCATCCCCGTCGAGTACAAGGGTGCGGAAATCCCGCCGCCGGACCGTAGGAGGTCCTACCAGTGACCACGTCGAACTACGCGACCGAGCGCGAGACGACCGAGGGCAAGGTCTTCACCGTCACCGGTGGGGACTGGGACCAGGTCGTCTCCGGCACGGACCCGATCAACGACGAGCGGATCGTCGTCAACATGGGTCCGCAGCACCCGTCCACGCACGGCGTGCTCCGGCTGATCCTGGAGCTGGAGGGCGAGACGGTCCGCGAGGCCCGCTCGGTCATCGGCTACCTGCACACCGGCATCGAGAAGAACCTCGAATACCGCAACTGGGTCCAGGGCTCGACCTTCGTGACCCGGATGGACTACCTCTCCCCGCTGTTCAACGAGACGGCGTACGCGCTCGCGGTGGAGAAGCTGCTCGGCATCACCGACGAGGTGACCGAGCGGGCCACCACCATCCGGGTGCTGATGATGGAGCTCAACCGGATCTCGTCGCACCTGGTCTGGCTGGCCACCACCGGCATGGAGCTGGGCGCGATCAACATGATGTTGTACGGCTTCCGCGAGCGGGAGTACATCCTCGACATCTTCGAGACCATCACCGGCCTGCGCATGAACCACGCGTACGTGCGGCCGGGCGGCGTCGCGCAGGACGTGCCGGACGACGCGATCGTCAAGATCCGCGACTTCCTCAAGCTGATGCCGAAGAAGCTCAAGGAGTACGAGGACCTCCTCTCCGGCCAGCCGATCTGGATCGAGCGGACGAAGAACGTGGCGGTCCTCGACGTGACCGCCTGCCTCGCGCTCGGCGTGACCGGTCCGGTGCTGCGCTCCGCCGGCCTCGCCTGGGACCTGCGCAAGACCATGCCGTACTGCGGCTACGAGACGTACGAGTTCGACGTGCCGACGCACACCGACGGCGATGTCTGGGGCCGCTACCTGGTCCGGCTGGCCGAAATCCGGGAGTCGCTGAAGCTGGTCGAGCAGGCCCTCGACCGGCTCAAGCCGGGCCCGGTGATGGTGGCCGACCGCAAGATCGCCTGGCCGGCGCAGCTCGCCATCGGCGTCGACGGCATGGGCAACTCGCTGGAGCACGTCGCCAAGATCATGGGTCAGTCGATGGAGTCGCTGATCCACCACTTCAAGCTCGTCACCGAGGGCTTCCGGGTCCCGCCGGGCCAGGTGTACGTCGCCGTCGAGTCGCCCCGCGGCGAACTGGGCGTGCACGCGGTCTCCGACGGCGGCACCCGGCCCTACCGGGTGCACTACCGGGAGCCGAGCTTCGTCAACCTCCAGGCCCTCCCGGCGATGGCCGAGGGTGGCCTGATCGCCGACGTGATCGCCGGTGGCGCCTCGCTGGACCCCGTGATGGGTGGTTGTGACCGATGACCGTTTTCACTGAAGAGACCCGGGAGCGGGCGCGGGAGATCATCGCCCGGTACCCGGCGGACCGGTCCCGCTCGGCGCTGCTGCCGCTGCTTCACCTGGTCCAGTCCGAGGAGGGGTACGTCTCCCCGGCCGGGGTCGAGTTCTGCGCCGAGGTGCTCGGCCTGAACAAGGCCCAGGTCGGCGCGGTCGCCACCTTCTACACCATGTACAAGCGCAAGCCGACCGGCGACTACCTGGTCAGCGTCTGCACCAACACGATGTGCAACGTGCTCGGCGGGCAGGAGGTCTACGACACCCTCGCCGAGCACCTGGGCGTCGGGCACGACGAGACCACCGTGGACGGGAAGATCACCCTGGAGCACGCCGAGTGCCTGGCGGCGTGCGACTACGGCCCGGTCATGACGGTCAACTACGACTTCTTCGACAACGTCGACCCGCAGGGCGCGCTCGGCGTGGTGGAGGAGCTGCGGGCCGGCGGCCGGCCGATGCCGACCCGGGGCGCCCGCCTCTGCACCCTCAAGGAGATGGCCGTCCAGCTCGCCGGCTTCGCCGACGAGCGGGACGGCGCGGTGGCCGACGGCGGGCCCGGCGAGCCGACCCTGCGCGGCCTGCGCCTGGCCGAGCAGCACGGCATCTCGGTGCCGGGCTTCGACCCGAACACCCCGATCCGCAGCAAGGCCGAGGCCGACAAGGCCGCCGCCGAGGCGAAGGCGAAGGCGGAGGCCGCCAAGCCGGCCCCGGCCGAGGCCGCCGCCGCTCCGGTCAAGGGTGGCGACGGAGCGTCCGCCCCGACCAGGGCGGCCGGCGTCGCCGAGCCGGCGAAGCCGGAGGCAGCCGCCGGCAGCACCGCGCCGGACGTCAAGGCGCCGGACGACAAGTCGCCGCAGGTGCGTACCGCCGAGACCCGGCAGCCGGACGCGGGCACCGCCGTGCCGGACGCCCCCGGCACCAAGGTCCCGACGGACACCGCGGCGCCGGCGCCCCGCGACGCCCAGGCGGCCGAGGCCGCCGGCGCGGCGGCCAACCCGCCGGCCGGCGACGGCAAGCCCGCCGGCGACGAGGCCGGGGCGCAGCAGCGCAACCTCAACGAAGCGTCGTCGGGCCGCAATGGCACGACCCCGGCGGACGCGAGCGGAACGGGGGTCCAGAAGTGACCGCTCCTCGGCCGGAGACGCTGGCCAAGCTGACGCCGGTGCTCACCAAGCGCTGGCTGTCGCCGGACGCCTGGCGGATCGGCACCTACGAGAAGCTGGACGGCTACGCCGCCCTGCGCAAGGCGCTCAAGGCGCACCCGGACGACCTGATCCAGCTGATCAAGGACTCCGGGCTGCGCGGCCGCGGCGGCGCGGGCTTCCCGACCGGCCTCAAGTGGGGGTTCATCCCGCAGGGCGACGGCAAGCCGCACTACCTCGTGGTGAACGCGGACGAGGGCGAGCCGGGCACCTGCAAGGACCTGCCGCTGATGACCCACGACCCGCACTCGCTGGTCGAGGGCGTCATCATCGCCTCGTACGCGATCCGGGCCAACCGGGCGTACATCTACATCCGCGGTGAGGCCGTGCATGCCGCCCGCCGGCTGCGCAACGCCGTGCGGGAGGCGTACGCCAAGGGCTACCTCGGCCGGAACATCCAGGGCACCGGCTTCGACCTGGACCTGGTGGTGCACTCCGGCGCCGGGGCGTACATCTGCGGTGAGGAGACCGCGCTGCTGGACTCGCTGGAGGGCTTCCGGGGCCAGCCCCGGCTGCGCCCGCCGTTCCCGGCGACCCACGGCCTGTACGCCAGCCCGACCGTAGTGAACAACGTCGGCACCATCGCCAGCGTGCCGTACATCGTGCTGGGCGGCGCCGACTGGTGGAAGACCATGGGGACGGAGAAGTCGTCCGGCCCGATGATCTACTCGCTCTCCGGGCGGATCGCCAACCCGGGCCAGTTCGAGTGCTCGATGGGGATCACGCTGCGCGAGCTGATCGAGCTGGCCGGCGGCATGCAGCCCGGGCACAACCTGAAGTTCTGGACCCCGGGCGGCTCGTCGACGCCGCTGCTCACCGCCGAGCACCTGGACGTGCCGCTGGACTTCGAGGGGGTGGCGGCGGCCGGCTCGATCCTGGGCACCACGGCCACGCAGATCTTCTCCGACCAGGACTGCCCGGTGTACGCGACCTACCGGTGGCTGGAGTTCTACCACCACGAGTCGTGCGGCAAGTGCACCCCGTGCCGCGAGGGCAACTACTGGATGGTCCGGGTCTACCGGCGGATCCTCTCCGGTCAGGGCACCCACGAGGACCTGGACACCCTGCTCGACACCTGCGACAACATCCTCGGCCGCTCGTTCTGCGGCCTGGGTGACGGTGCGACCAGCCCGGTGACCTCGTCGCTGAAGTACTTCAAGCAGGACTACCTCGACTACATCGAGGGACGTACCGCGCCGAAGCTCTCCGAGAAGCAGCTGGTGGGAGCCCACTGATGACCGACGTAGCAAAGCAGACCGAGACCGTCACCCTGACCATCGACGGCGTCCAGGTCACCGCCCCCAAGGGGGCGCTGCTGATCCGGGTCGCCGAGCAGTTGGGCACCGAGATCCCGCGGTTCTGCGACCACCCGCTGCTGGCCCCGGCCGGCGCCTGCCGGCAGTGCCTGGTGGAGGTGGAGGGCCAGCGCAAGCCGGTCGCCTCCTGCACCCAGACGGTGGCCGACGGCATGGTGGTGCGGACCCAGCTCACCTCCCCGGTCGCCAAGAAGGCCCAGGAGGGGGTGATGGAGCTGCTGCTCCTCAACCACCCCCTGGACTGCCCGATGTGCGACAAGGGCGGCGAGTGCCCGCTGCAGAACCAGGCCATGTCCACCGGCCGTACGGACTCCCGGTTCCACGAGCACAAGCGGGAGTACCCCAAGCCGCTGCCGATCAGCACCCAGGTGCTGCTCGACCGCGAGCGCTGCGTGCTCTGCCAGCGCTGCACCCGGTTCTCCGAGGAGATCGCCGGCGACAAGTTCATCGACCTGATGGGCCGGTCGTCCGCCGAGGAGATCAACATCTACCGGGACGACGCGTACGGCGAGGAGGGCGACGCCGGGGACGTCCCGTTCAACTCCTACTTCTCCGGGAACACCGTGCAGATCTGCCCGGTGGGCGCGCTGACCGGCGCGCAGTACCGGTTCCGGGCCCGCCCGTTCGACCTGGTCTCCACCCCGAGCGCCTGCGAGCACTGCGCGGCCGGCTGCGCCCAGCGCACCGACTGGCGCCGCGGCAAGGTGCTGCGCCGGCTGGCCGGCGACGACCCGGCGGTGAACGAGGAGTGGAACTGCGACAAGGGTCGCTGGGGCTTCCAGTACACCCGCGCGTTCGACCGGCTCACCACCCCGCTCGTGCGGGACGGCAAGACCGGTGAGCTGCGCGAGGCGTCGTGGAGCGAGGCGCTGACCCGGGCCGCCGAAGGGCTGCGCGCCGCCCGGGACGGCGGGCACGGCACGGCGGTGCTGACCGGCGGCCGGCTCACCGTCGAGGACGCCTACGCGTACGCGAAGTTCGCCCGGGTCGCGCTGCACACCAACGACATCGACTTCCGGGCCCGCCCGGTCTCCCGCGAGGAGGCCGACTTCCTGGCCAGCAGCGTCGCCGGGGTCACCGACGTGACCTACGCGGACGTGGAGAACGCGCCCGCCGTGGTGCTGGTCGGCCTGGAGCCGGAGGAGGAGTGCCCCATCCTCTTCCTGCGGCTGCGCAAGGCGTACCTGAAGAAGAAGCTCACCGTTTACGCGCTCGCGCCGTTCGCGACCAGTGGCCTGGAGAAGCTCGGGGCCAAGCTGGCCCGGGTGGTGCCGGGCGAGGAGGCCAGCGTGCTGGCCGAGCACACCACGGTGGCCGAGGCGCTGAGCCAGCCGGGCGCCATCCTGATCGTCGGCGAGCGGCTGGGCGCGGTGCCCGGCGGCCTCTCCGCCGCGGCGGACGTGGCCCGGCGTACCGGGGCCAAGCTGGCCTGGGTGCCGCGGCGCGCGGGTGACCGCGGCGCGGTCGACGCGGGCTGCCTGCCCAACCTGCTCCCCGGTGGCCGCGTGGTCACCGAGCCGGCCGCCCGCGCCGAGCTGGGCGAGGCGTGGGACATCCCGGCCGGGGTGATCCCGAGCCAGGCCGGCCGGGACACCGACGGGATCCTAACCGCCGCGGCGAACGGTCAGGTCGGCGCCCTCGTGGTGGCCGGCGTCGACCCGGCCGACCTGGCCGACCCGCGCCTGGCCGAGCAGGCCCTGGACGCGGTGCCGTTCCTGGTCAGCCTGGAGCTGCGGATGAGCGCGGTGGCCCGCCGGGCCGACGTGGTCCTCCCGGTCGCCCCGGTGGTCGAGAAGGCCGGCAGCTTCCTGGACTGGGAGGGCCGGCTGCGCACCTTCGAGAAGGTGCTGGAGACCGCGGCGATGACCGACGGCCGGGCGCTCGACGCGATCGCCGCGCAGCTCGACGTGCGGCTGGGCACCGGCGACGTGCAGAGCGTCCGCCGGGAGCTGGGCGCGCTGCCGCCGACCCGGGTGGACCGGCCGTCCGCCCCGTCGGTCGAGCCGGCCACCGTGCCGCAGCCCGGCGCCGGGGAGGCCGTGCTGGCGACCTGGCACCAGCTCATCGACCTGGGCAGCCTCACCGACGGCGACGAGCACCTCGCCGGCACCGCCCGCCCGCCGGTGGTCCGGCTGGGCAAGGGCACCGCCGAGGCGCTCGGTGTCGCGGACGGCGACCCGGTGACCGTCGGCACCGACCGCGGCGCGGTCACCCTGCCGGCGGCGATCACCGAGATGCCGGACGGCGTCGTCTGGCTGCCGACCAACTCACCCGGCTCGACCGTCCGGCGCAGCCTCGGCGCGACGTCCGGCGAGGTCGTGCAGGTCTCGGCCGCGGCGGTCGCCGCGGACGCGGCCGGCCGTCCGGGTCCGCTCCTCAACACCGGGAGTGCCCAGTGAACACCGTCATCCTCGCGGCGCAGGACCCCACACTCGCCGACTTCGGCAAGGACCCGTGGTGGCTGGTCCTCGGGAAGATCGTCTTCGCGTTCGTCTTCGGCCTGCTGGCCACGCTGCTCGGCGTCTGGTTCGAGCGCCGGGTGGTCGGCCGCATGGCGGTGCGGCCCGGCCCGAACCAGGTCGGCCCGTTCGGCCTGCTGCAGACCCTCGCGGACGGCCTGAAGATGGCGTTCAAGGAGGACATCCTCCCGCGCACCGCCGACAAGGTGGTCTTCTTCTTCGCGCCGACCATCTCAGTGATCTCCGCGGTCACCGCGCTGTCGGTGGTGCCGTTCGGCCCGAAGGTGAGCATCTTCGGCCACTGGACGCCGCTGCAGGTCACCGACGTGTCGGTGGCGGTGCTGGTGATCCTCGCCTGCTCCTCGATGGGCATCTACGGCATCGTGCTCGGCGGCTGGGCCTCCGGATCGACGTACCCGCTGCTCGGCGGTCTCCGGTCCAGCGCTCAGATGATCTCCTACGAGGTCGCCATGGGGCTGAGCATCGTGGCGGTGTTCATGACCGCCGGCACGATGTCGACCAGCGGGATCGTCGCCGCACAGGGCGACGCCACCCAGCTCACCATCGCCGGCCAGCAGATCCCGGCCCCCGGCTGGTACGCGATCCTGCTGCTGCCCAGCTTCGTCATCTTCTTCATCGCCACGGTCGGTGAGACCAACCGGGCGCCGTTCGACCTGCCCGAGGCGGAGTCGGAGCTGGTCGCGGGCTTCATGACCGAGTACAGCTCGCTCAAGTTCGCGCTCTTCATGCTCTCCGAGTACGTCTCGATGGTGACCATGTCCGCGGTCACCACCACGCTCTTCCTCGGCGGCTGGCGGGCCCCCTGGCCGATCACCCTCTGGTCGGGCGCCAACTCGGGTTGGTGGCCGATGCTCTGGTTCTTCGGCAAGGTCATCCTCCTGGTCTTCGTCTTCGTCTGGCTGCGGGGCACCCTGCCTCGGCTCCGCTACGACCAGTTCATGCGCTTCGGCTGGAAGGTCCTGCTGCCGATCAACCTGGTCTGGATCCTGGTGCTGAGCGGGCTCCGCTCGATCGAGGACTGGCAGACCAAGGACCGGCTGCTCGCCACCGGCATCGCCGCGGGCCTCCTGCTGCTGGCCACGCTCTTCTGGCCGACCCGGAAGAAGGCACCGAGGGCACCGCTCCAGGAGCAGGTGAACAGCCGTCCGCACGGCAGCTTCCCGCTGCCGCCGATGGATCTTCAGGTTCCGCCGAGCCCGCGCACCAAGCGCGTGGTCGCCGAGCGGGAGCCGGCCAACGTCGTCGCCGGCTCCGAGTCAGGGGAGGTGTGACGTGGGCGCGATCACCGGAACGTTCAAGGGCTTCGGGGTCACCTTCTCGCACATGTTCAAGAAGGTCGTCACCACCGACTACCCGTTCAAGCCGCCGGTCTCGGCGCCGCGCTACCACGGGCGGCACATCCTCAACCGGCACCCGGACGGGCTGGAGAAGTGCATCGGCTGCGAGCTGTGCGCCTGGGCCTGCCCGGCGGACGCGATCTACGTGGAGGGTGGCGACAACACCGAGGAGCAGCGCTTCTCCCCGGGTGAGCGGTACGCCAGCGTCTACCAGATCAACTACGCCCGGTGCATCTTCTGCGGGCTCTGCATCGAGGCCTGCCCGACCCGGTCGCTCACCATGAGCAACGAGTACGAGCTGGCCCGGGACAACCGGCAGGACCTGATCTTCACGAAGGAGCAGCTGCTCGCGCCGCTGCTGCCGGGCATGGAGCAGCCGCCGCACCCGATGCGGCTGGGCGACAGCGAGAAGGACTACTACGTCGGCGGGCTGACCAATCCGGGCACCTCGGCCGGTGCCGAGCACTCGCCGATGGGCCCGGGCCGGTACCAGGTGGAGGAGCACCCCGGCGTGACCTTCCCCGGCGCCGAGCAGGCCGCGCAGCGGGCCGAGGCGGGCAAGGGAGCAGGAGCATGACCACGCAGACGGTGCTCGCCGCGGCGGGCCAGGTGTCCGGGGGTGAGGAGGTCACCTTCTGGATCCTCGCCCCGCTGGCCCTGATCGGGGCCATCGGCATGGTGTGGGCGCGCAACGCGGTCCACTCGGCGCTCTGGCTGGTGCTGACCATGCTCTGCCTGGGCGTGTTCTACGTGCTCCAGGCCGGGCCGTTCATCGGCATGGTGCAGATCATCGTCTACACCGGCGCGATCATGATGCTCTTCCTGTTCGTGCTGATGCTGGTCGGCCGGGACGCCTCCGACTCGCTGATCGAGACGCTGCGCGGCCAGCGGGTCGCCGCGGTGGTGCTCGGGCTCGGCTTCGCCGGCCTGATCGGCTCCGGGCTCTACCGGGCGCTGGAGGGCGTGCAGGCGGTCGGCCTGGACCGGCCGAACGCCGAGGGCAACGTGCAGGGCATCGCCCGGCTGCTCTTCACCAAGTACGTCTTCGCCTTCGAGCTGACCTCCGCGCTGCTCATCACGGCCGCGGTGGGCGCGATGGTGCTGGCGCACGTGGAGCGGCGCAAGGAGGACCGGATGGACCAGGTCGCCACCATGAAGGCCCGGTTCCGCCCCGGCAACTACCCCGGCCCGAAGCCCGGACCGGGCGTCTTCGCCACGTCGTCCTCGGTGGCCACCCCGGCCCGCCTGCCCGACGGCCGGCTGACCGACCGCAGCATCCCGGAGATCCTGCCGGTCCGCGAGCTGACCGCCGAGGAGAACACGCTGAAGGGGACAGAGCGGTGAGCGCGAGGAGTGCAGCGGAGCGGAGCCCCGCAGTCGCGAACGAAAGGCTGGCTCAGCGATGACCCCGGACTACTACCTGATCCTCGCGGCGGTGCTGTTCACCATCGGCGCCGTCGGCGTGCTGATCCGGCGCAACGCCATCGTGCTGTTCATGTGCGTCGAGCTGATGCTCAACGCGGCCAACCTGACGCTGGTCACGTTCAGCCGCATCAACGGTGACCTGAACGGTCAGATCATGGCGTTCTTCGTGATGGTGGTGGCTGCGGCCGAGGTCGTGGTCGGGCTCGCGATCATCATGTCGATCTTCCGGACCCGACGCTCGGCGAGCGTCGACGACGCCAACCTGCTGAAGTACTGAGGGGCCTCCGGTGGAAGAAACTGTGGAATTCGCCCAGGCCAGCGGGCTGTTGGGCAGTGTCTGGCTGCTGGTGGCCATCCCGCTGGTGAGCGCGGCGATCCTGCTGCTGCTCGGCAAGCGGGCGGACCGCTGGGGTCACTGGCTGGGCGTGGCGGCCATCGGCGCCGCCTTCGTGCTCGGCCTGACCTACTTCTTCCAGCTCCGTGGCCTGGAGAACAAGCAGGTCGAGCAGAGCCTCTGGCAGTTCATCACGGTCGGCGACCTGAAGGTGGACTTCGGTCTGCTCTTCGACCCGCTGGCCGCGGTCTTCGTGCTGCTGATCACCGGGGTGGGTTTCCTGATCCACCTCTACGCGGTCGAGTACATGGCGCACGACGAGGGCCGGCGGCGGTTCTTCGGGTACTTCAACCTGTTCGTCGCCGCGATGCTGCTGCTGGTGCTCGGCAACAACTACGTGATGCTCTACTTCGGCTGGGAGGGCGTCGGCCTGGCGTCGTACCTGCTGATCTCCTTCTGGTACGGCCGGCCGAGCGCGGCCACCGCCGGCAAGAAGGCGTTCCTGATGAACCGGGTCGGCGACGCCGGCCTGGCCATCGGCATCTTCGTCATGTTCGCCATGCTCGGCACCACCCAGTACGACGAGGTCTTCAACGGCGTCGGCGCGCTGAGCGGCACCACCGTGCTGGTGCTCGGCCTGCTGCTGCTGCTCGGCGCCACCGGCAAGTCCGGCCAGTTCCCGCTCCAGGCGTGGCTGCCGGACGCGATGGAGGGCCCGACCCCGGTCTCCGCGCTCATCCACGCGGCGACCATGGTCACCGCGGGCGTCTACCTGATCGCCCGCTCCAACCCGATCTTCTCGGCCGACCACACCCTCCAGCTCGTGGTGGTCAGCGTCGGCGCGGTCACCCTGCTGATGGGCTGCCTCATCGGCGCCGCCAAGGACGACATCAAGCGGGTGCTGGCCTGGTCGACGGTGAGCCAGATCGGCTACATGTTCCTCGGCGTCGGCCTGGGCGGCGCGGCGTACGCGCTGGCCATCGTGCACCTGCTGGCGCACGGGTTCTTCAAGGCCAACATGTTCCTCGGCGCCGGTTCGGTCATGCACGGCATGAACGACCAGGTGGACATCCGCCGCTTCGGCAACCTGTCGAAGTACATGAAGGTCACCTGGCTCACCTTCATGATGGGCTGGCTGGCCATCATCGGCATGTTCCCGTTCTCCGGCTTCTTCTCCAAGGAGCCGATCATCGTGGCCGCGTTCGAGCGGGAGGGCTGGACGGCCTGGCTCTTCGGCATGGCCGCGCTGCTCGGCGCCGGGCTCACCGCGTTCTACATGACCCGGCTCTTCGTGCTCACCTTCCACGGCCCGGCCCGCTGGACCGAGGACATCGAGCACCCGCACGAGTCGCCGAAGCTGATGACCATCCCGCTGATCCTGCTGGCGATCGGCTCGGTCGCGGCGGGCTTCCTGCTCGCCACGTCGGTGCCCGACTGGCTGGAGGCGACCGCCGGGCTGGGCGGCCAGGAGGAGGGCCACGAGGCCGTCCTCGCCCACTGGCTGATCACCACGCTCTCGCTGCTGGTGACCGTGCTCGGCGCCGGACTGGCCTGGTTCCTGTTCCGCAACGGCACGGCCACCGAGCCGCAGCCGGCCGGCGTGCTGGTCACCGCCGCCCGCCGGAACCTCTACACGGACGCCGTCAACGAGGCGGTCTTCGAGAAGCCGGGCATCTTCCTCACCCGGGCGCTGGTCTTCCTCGACAACCGGGGCGTCGACGGGCTGGTCAACGGCCTCGCCGCCGCGGTGGGCGGGGGCTCGGGCCGGCTCCGGCGGCTGCAGACCGGTTTCGTGCGGTCGTACGCGACCTCGATCCTGACCGGCGCGCTGCTCGTGGTGGCGGCGTTCCTGGCGGTGCAGGCGGGGTGGCTGGCGTGATCGACCTCAACGGGGCCGCCCCCGCCGGCGGGCCACGCAGTCACGACGGAGGTAAGGCCGAATAATGTCCCACTTCCCGTTCCTCTCGGTGCTGACCGTGGCGCCGCTGGTCGGCGCCCTGGTCGTGGCGCTGCTGCCGCGGCGCAACCCGGACCTGGCCAAGCTGGTGGCGTTCGGCTGGTCGCTGCTGGTGCTGGTGCTCTCGGTGGCCATGTGGATCACCTTCCAGGCCGACGGTGACCGGTTCCAGTTCCGCGAGTCGTACGCGTGGATCCCGAACTGGGGCGTCAACTTCACCTTCGAGGTGGACGGCATCGCGCTGGTCATGCTGATGCTGATCGCGATCCTGGTGCCGCTGGTGATCCTGGCGTCGTGGCACGACGCCGAGTCGTCCAAGCGCTCGGTGCCGGTCTACTTCGCGCTGCTGCTCGTCCTCGAGTGCACGATGATCGGCGTCTTCGCCGCCGCCGACGTCTTCCTGTTCTACGTGTTCTTCGAGGTCATGCTGGTGCCGATGTACTTCCTCATCGGCAGCTACGGCGGCCACCAGCGGCAGTACGCCGCGGTGAAGTTCTTCCTCTACTCCCTGGTCGGCGGCCTGTTCATGCTCGCCGCGGTGATCGGCCTCTGGGTGGTCGGCGGGAAGACCTTCGACTGGCAGGCGCTCAGCCAGGCCGAGTTCGCCACCGACACGGCCCGCTGGCTCTTCCTCGGCTTCTTCCTCGCGTTCGCGATCAAGGCGCCGTTCTTCCCGTTCCACACCTGGCTGCCGGACGCCGGTGGCGCGGCCCCGGCCGGCGCGGCGGCGCTGCTGGTCGGCGTGCTGGACAAGGTCGGCACCTTCGGGATCCTGCGGTACTGCCTGCCGCTCTTCCCCGAGGCGTCGAGGTGGTTCGCCCCGTGGGCGCTGGCGCTCGGCGTGATCGGCATCATCTACGCCGCGCTGCTGGCGGTCGGGCAGAACGACCTCAAGCGGCTGGTGTCGTACACCTCGATCGCGCACTTCGGGTTCATCGGGGTCGGCATCTTCGCCTTCACCACCCAGGCCGGCACGGGCGCGGTGCTCTACATGCTCAACCACGGCCTGGCCACCGGCCTGCTCTTCCTGGTGGTGGGCATGCTGATCGCCCGCCGGGGCTCGGCGCTGATCAGCGACTTCGGCGGCGCGGGCAAGCTCGTGCCGGTGCTCGCCGGGGTGCTCTTCTTCGCTGGTCTCGCCTCGCTGGCGCTGCCCGGCACCGCGCCGTTCGTCTCCGAGTTCCTGGTGCTGATCGGCACGTTCACCACGAACAAGCCGGTCGCGGTGATCGCCACGCTCGGCATCATCCTGGCCGCGGCCTACGTGCTGTGGATGGTGCAGCGCACCACCCAGGGCACCCTCAACCCGGCCCTGACCGAGGTCGACGGCATGCGCCGCGACCTCAGCCTGCGCGAGAAGATCGTGGTCGCCCCGCTGATCGCGCTGATCGTGCTGCTCGGCTTCTATCCCAAGCCGGTCACCGATGTCATCAACCCCGCCGTCCGGGCGACCATGCAGGACGTCGGCAAGACCGATCCCGCCCCTGAGGTCGGCAGCGTCCAGGAGGCCGCGAAGTGACCGAGCTCAAGTTGCCGTCGATCGACTACGCGGCGCTCGCTCCCATCCTGATCATGCTGGGCGCCGCCCTGGTCGGCGTCCTGGTCGAGGCGTTCGTGCCGCGCCGCCTGCGCAACGCGGTGCAGCTCGGGCTGGGCCTGCTGGCGGTGTGCGCCGCGCTGGCCATGGTCATCTTCAATGCCGACGACCGGCTGATCACCGCCGGCCAGGCCATCGCGGTGGACGGGCCGACGCTCTTCCTCCAGGGCGCCATCCTGATCCTGGCCGCCATGGCGCTGCTGCTGATCGGCGAGCGCACGGTGGAGCGGGGCGGGACCTTCGTGGCCCACGCCGCGGTCACCGCCGAGTCGGCCGACGACCGTCGGCAGGCGGACGGGATGGGCGGCACCACCGAGGTCTACCCGCTGGTCACCTTCGCCATCGGCGGCATGCTGATCTTCGTGGCGGCGAACGACCTGCTGACCATGTTCATCGCCCTCGAGGTCTTCTCGCTGCCGCTCTACCTGCTCTGCGCGCTGGCTCGCCGCCGGCGGCTGCTGAGCCAGGAGGCCGCGCTGAAGTACTTCATGCTCGGCGCGTACGCCTCGGCGTTCTTCCTCTTCGGCGTGGCCCTGATCTACGGCTTCACCTCCGGGATCCCGGGCCGGGGCGCGGGCGTCGACTTCGCCACGGTGCACGCCGCGGTGGCCGATTCCTCGTCCAGCCCGGTGCTGCTCTTCGCCGGCATGGCGCTGCTCGCCATCGGCCTGCTCTTCAAGGCCGCCGCCGCCCCGTTCCACGTCTGGACCCCGGACGTCTACCAGGGCGCGCCGACCCCGGTGACCGGCTTCATGGCCGCCTGCACCAAGGTCGCCGCGTTCGGCGCCCTGCTGCGGGTCTTCCACGTCGCCTTCGCCGGTGCCTCCTGGGACTTCACCCCGGTGCTCGGCGCGGTGGCGGTGCTGACCATGCTGGTCGGCGCGGTGCTGGCGGTGACCCAGACGGACATCAAGCGGCTGCTGGCGTACTCGTCGATCGCGAACGCGGGCTACCTGCTGGTGGGCGTGCTGGCGCCCAGCAAGGAGGGGCTCTCCGGCACGATGTTCTACCTGGTCGCGTACGGCTTCTCGGTGCTCGCCGCGTTCGCCGTGGTGACCCTGGTCCGGGACGCCGACGGGGAGGCCACCCACCTGTCCCGCTGGGCCGGGCTGGGCCGCCGGTCGCCGTTCTTCGCGGCGATCTTCACGTTCATCCTGCTGGCCTTCGCCGGCATCCCGCTCACCAGCGGGTTCACCAGCAAGTTCGCCGTCTTCGCCCCGGCGCTGGACGCGGACCAGGCCTGGCTGGTGATCGCCGGCGTGCTGACCAGCATGGTGCTGGCCTTCCCCTACCTGCGGGTCGTGGTGATGATGTGGCTCTCCGAGCCCGGCGACGCCACCCCGACGGTCACCGTGCCGGGCGCGCTCACCTCGGCCGCCCTGGTCATCGGTGTGCTCGCGACGCTGGTTCTGGGGGTCGCCCCGGCGCCCCTGCTCGACCTGGCCAACGGTGCCGCCGAATTCGTGCGATGACCCACGTTCCACCCCGGGGGCCGGTACGCCGCAGCGTGCCGGCCCCCGGTCGTATCCCCCTCGCCGGGCAGGTCGAACGGGTGTGGCATGGTTGATGGCGTGGTGATTCCGGCTGGCGAGCGTTCAGGTGCCACCGGCCCGGGCGGTCGTCCGGGCCCGGGCACGGGTCAGTTCGGCGCGCTCGGCCTGCACCTCGCCGATCCGCGCGTCGAGGCGTCCGTGCTGGGCCTCCTGGAGCGGGTCGAGACCGACCTGCGGGCCAGCGTGGCCAGCGCCGACCCGCTCGTCACCGAGGCGGCCCGGCACCTGGTCGAAGCCGGCGGGAAGCGGTTCCGGCCGCTGCTGGTGGCGCTCGGCGCCCAGTTCGGCGACCCGGACGGCGCGCAGGTCGTGCCCGCCGCCGTGGTCATGGAGCTGACCCACCTGGCGACGCTCTACCACGACGACGTCATGGACGAGGCGGCCGTGCGCCGGGGCGCCCCGAGCGCCAACTCCCGCTGGACCAACTCGGTGGCCATCCTCGTCGGCGACTACCTCTTCGCCCGGGCCGCGGACATCGCGGCCGACCTCGGCCCGGAGGCCGTACGCCTGCAGGCGCGCACCTTCGCCCGGCTGGTGCACGGGCAGATCGCCGAGACGGTCGGCCCGCGCGGCACCGATCCGGTCGCGCACTACCTGCACGTCATCGCCGAGAAGACCGGTTCGCTCATCGCCACCTCGGCCCGCTTCGGCGGCATGTTCGGCGGGGCGTCCGCCGAGCACATCGAAGCCCTGGCCGGCTACGGCGAGATCATCGGCGTGGCCTTCCAGCTCTCCGACGACCTGCTGGACATCGCCAGCGAGTCGGTGCAGTCGGGCAAGACGCCCGGCACCGACCTGCGCGAGGGCGTGCCCACCCTGCCGGTGCTCTACGCGCTCGCCGCCGACGACTCCGACGCGGCCAGCGTCCGGCTCCGGGAGATCCTGGCCACCGGCCCGCTGGTCGACGACGCGCTGCACGCCGAGGCCCTCGGCCTGCTCCGCGAGTCCCCCGCGCTCAAGCGCGCCCGGGAAACGGTCCGCAGTTACGCCGAGGACGCCCGGTCCCGCCTCGCCCCGCTCCCCGAGGGCCCGGCCCGCCGCGCCCTCGAATCCCTCTGCGACTACATCGCCGACCGCACCAGCTGACCTCCTGGCCCGGTGCGTGCCAGCAGCCGGCTGCCGGTGAGCATGAACAGGGCGGCGAGGAGCATGGCCCCCGCCGCGGTGGCCCACATCGCCGGGTAGCCGGCCGTGTCGGCGATCGTGCCCAGGCCGAGCGGTCCGAGGCAGCCGCCCGCGTACACCCCGGTCTGGGTGATCGAGGTGGCGGCGGCCGGGGCCTGCGGGTGGAGCCGGACCACCGCGAAGTTCATCAGCCCGGGCCAGGCCCAGCCGAGACCGAAGCCGAGCACCACGCCGGCGACCAGCGGCACCGGGCCGGCCACCGCCAGCAGCACCAGCCCCACCGCGCCGACCACCAGCATTCCGGCGATCAACGTGACGTGCCCGGTCTCCCGGCGGTCCGCCAGCCAGCCGGCGCCCACCCGGGCCGCCACGCAGACCGCGCTGCCCAGGGTGAGGGTGAGCCCGGCCAGCGCCGGGGACAGCCCCCGGCCGGCCGCCGAATCGACCACGAAGGTGCCCAGCGCGTTGGCCGCGGCGGCCGCCAGGGTCGCCGCCACGCCGACCACCACCAGCGCCGTCGTGGCCCGGCCCGCCCGGCCGGTGGCGGCGCGCCGGACCCGGCCCCGCTCCGCCGGGGGTACGGCCGGCAGCGCGGCCAGGGCCGCGAGGGCGGCCACCACGAACGCCCAGCGCCAGCCGGCGGTCAGCGCGACGGTCGGCACCGCCGCGCCGGCGAGCAGGGTGGAGACCGGGATGGCGGCCTGCTTCACCCCGAAGGAGAGCCCCTGCCGGTGGGCCGGCACGTGCCGGGCCAGCGCCGCGTTGCTGGCGAGCTGGCCGAGGGCGTTCGCGGCGGCGCTGAGCGCGAGCAGCGCCACCAGCAGCGGGTACGACCGGGCCAGCCCCGCCACGGCCAGCAGGGAGCCGGCGGAGAGCAGGATGCCGGCGCGGGCCACCACGGCCGGCCCGTACCGCTCGACCAGGGCGCCGGAGGGCACCGAGGCGAGGGCGCTGACGCCGAAGTAGACCGACACGGCCAGGCCGAGCCCGGCGGGGGTGAAGTGGAGGTCGTCGCCCATCTGCACGGCGAGGCCGCCGACCAGGAAGACGGGCAGGACGCAGGCGATCGTGGTGGCGATCGCGCCCGCGTTGATCCGGACGGTACGCCGGGGCGCGGACGCGGCGGGGTGCAGCACGGTTTCAGTCATGGCCCGACCAACCTACGCCGACCACGTTTCGGCAGCTGAGGGTGTCTGTCGGTGCACGGTCCGTGCCCGGTGATCTGGCATCCTCGATCCGAACAGGCATTTCGCACTCGGCCTGTTTTTCATATGGTGTAAGTCCCCGGCGGCGGAGGTGGTTGTGCGTGACCCCTTGGCGGAACCTTCGGACCTGATCCGAAGTGTCTCCCGCGCGCTACGAGTGCTCGAGTCGGTCGGCCGTGCGCCGAAGGGGCTCACCGTCAAGCAGATCGCCCGCCGCTGCGAGCTGACCGTCGCCACCACCTACCACCTGGTGCGCACGCTGGCCTACGAGGGCTACGTGATCCGCCGGGAGGACGGCACGTACATCGTCGGGCTGGAGGTCGCCGACCGCTACCGCGAGCTGGTCACCGCGTTCCGCGGGCCGCCGTCGGTCGGGGAGGCGCTGCGGCGGGCCGCGACGGACACCGGCTGGAGCCACTACCTGGGCCGCTTCGTGGGCGGCCAGGTCGCGGTCACGGCGGTCGCCGAGGGGCCGCGCTCGCCCTACCTGGAGGACCTGGTGCCGGGCTTCGACGAGGGGGCGCACGCCACCGCGCTCGGCAAGAGCCTGCTCGCCACCCTCACCGCCGAGCAGCGCTTCCGCTACCTGCGCGAATACGGCATGCGCCCGTTCACCGGCGCCACCCTCACCAGCATCGAGGCGTTCGAGGCCGACCTGGCCGCCGGCGACCGGCGCGGCATGCAGTTGGAGCTGGGGCAGTTCCGGCAGGGAGTGGCGTGCGCGGCGGTGCTGGTCACCCCCGACAAGGACATCGAGCGCCGGGTGGTGCTGGCCTGCGCGCTGCCGGCCAGCGAGATGATGACCTCCGCCCGGGTGGTCCGGGCCAAGCTGCTCACCGTCGCCCGCGCGGTCGCCGACGGCATCGCCGCGGAGACCTGACCGGGGCGGTCGAAGGGCCTCTTCCCGGCGGGGGAAGCGGCCCTTCGAGGACGGGCCCAGCGCCGGACCGGTCCGGGGTGGATCACCCGGGTACGCATACCGGCCGGACGCTGCCAGGGCGCGGTGGGGCACCGGCGGGAACCTGCCCGGACGTGAACAGCTGCGACGTGACCTGCGGCTGAACCGTTCGGCGTCCCGGCCCGTATGAAGGGGCGAACGCATCGCCGGTCTCCCCGCCGCCGGAAGCGAGGTACCGCCATCAGCGACCACGACGCCCAACTGCTGCGCGCGCTGCACGACGAGCATGCCGACGCGCTCTTCGCGCACGCCCTCCGGCTGGTCAACGGCGACCGGTCGCGCGCCGAGGACCTGGTGCAGGAGACGCTGCTCCGGGCCTGGCGGCACCCCGAGTCGCTGGACCCGCGGCGCGGCTCGGTCCGCGCCTGGCTCTTCACCACGGCGCGGAACCTGGCCATCGACGCCTGGCGCCGGCGGTCCACCCGGGTCGGCGAGGTCTACACCGACGAGCTGCCCGAGCCTGCCGAGACGGTCGACGAGACGGAGCGCGCGGTGGAGGCGTGGACCGTGGCCGAAGCGCTGAACCGGCTCAGCCCCACCCACCGCGAGGTGCTGGTCGAGTGCTTCTATCAGGGGCGGTCGGTGGCCGAGGCGGCCAGCCGGCTCGGGGTGCCGCCGGGCACGGTGAAGTCCCGCACCCACTACGCGCTGCGCTCACTACGGTTGGTGCTGGCCGAAATGGGGGTGACCGGATGACCCGCTGCGAGTTCGCGCACGACGACGGCGCGTACGTGCTGGGCGCCCTCGCCCCCGCCGAGCGGGCCGCCTACGAGCGGCACCTGGCCGGCTGCGCGTCCTGCCGGGAGGCGGTGGCCGAGATCGCCGTGCTGCCCGGCCTGCTGGGCCGGCTCGACCCGGCCGGGCTGGAGCAGTTCCTGCCGTCCGCCACGGAGACCTCCCGGGTGCCCGCGCTGCTCGACGCCGCGGGGGACCGCCGGCGCCGCGAGCGATCCCGGTCCCGGCGACGGTACGCGCTGACCGCGCTCGCCGCGGCCGTGCTCGCCGTGCTGGCCGGCGTCGGGGTGTCCCTGGTCCGCCCGCCGGCCGCCCCGCCACCGACGGCGACGACCGCGACGGCGACGCCGACCGCGACGGCGCAGGTGGACATGACGGCCATGCGGCCGGTCGCCGGCCCGGTGCCGCTGCACGCCGAGGTCGCCCTGACCGACAAGAGGTGGGGCACCGAGGTCACCATGCGCTGCGGGTACGACCAGCGCGCCGGTCACCGTGAGGCGTACACCTTCCGGCTGGTGGCGCACGGCCCGGACGGTGCGACGGAACAGGTCGGCACCTGGCTGGCCGCCCCCGGCGACAACGTCCGCGTGGTCGGCGCCACCCACTTCACCCACGGAGAGCTGGTACGCCTCGAACTGGTTCGCGCCGACGGCACCCCGGTCCTCGCCTACGACGCCCGCTGAGGCGCGGTCAGCGGGCCCCGGCGGGCACCGGGGTGGCGGCCCGCGCCTGGGCGCGGGTCCGGCGGGTGTGCCGGAGGGCGTCCACGGTGAACACCACGAGGGCGAGCCAGACCAGGGCGAACCCGGCCAGCCGGGCCGGCGGCATCGGCTCGTGGAAGACCAGCACACCGCAGCCGAGCTGGAGGATCGGCGCGAGGTACTGCAGCATGCCCAACCCGGTCAGCGGCAGGCGGTTGGCGGCCCCGGCGAAGAGCAGCAGCGGGATCGCGGTGGCCGCGCCGGCCAGCACCAGCAGCACGGTGTGCCCGGAGCCGTGCCCGAAGGTCGCGTCACCCTGCCGGCCCAGCCAGCCGAGGTAGGCCAGCGCGGGCAGGGCCAGCACGGCCGACTCGACGAAGAGGCCCTCCGCGGCTGGCAGCCCGAGCCGCTTCTTGACCAGCCCGTAGCCGGCGAAGCTGAAGGCCAGCACGAGGGCCAGCCAGGGCAGCCGGCCGTAGTCGACGGTCAGCACCACCACCGCGAGACCACCCACGCCGAGCGCCGCCCACTGCGCCGGGCGCAGCCGCTCGCGCAGCACGAAGACCCCGATCAGCACCACGACCAGCGGGTTGATGAAGTAGCCGAGGGCGGTCTCCACCACCCGGTCGGAGTTCACCCCGTAGATGTAGGTGCCCCAGTTGACCGCGATGAGCGCGGCGGCGGCCGTGATGGCGGCCAGCGCCCGGGGCCGCCGGGCCAGCGCCCGCAGGAAGCCGATGTTGCGCATGGCGGCCAGCAGCAGCGCCACGAAGAGCACCGACCAGACGATCCGGTGCGCGAGGATCTCCACCGGCCCGGCCGGGCGGAGCAGCTTCAGGTAGATCGGAAAGAAGCCCCAGAGCAGGTAGGCGCCGAAGCCGTAGAGATAGCCGAGACGGGTCTGGTTCACGCCTCCACCGTAAGTGGTGATCCGGCGCTTTGCTCCTTTCCGGTGAGCTGGGTCACCCGCTGGTCGTACTCCATCCAGCGGCCCGGCTCGACCGGCGTGAAGCCGAGCTTCGCGTAGACCCCGTGCGCGTCGGCCGTGGCCAGCAGCAGCCGGCGTACACCCCACTCGGCCAGGTGGTCCCGGGCCGCGCCGGCCAGCCACGTGCCCAGCCCCCGGCCCCGCTCGGCCGGGTCGACGTAGACGTCGCAGAGCCAGGCGAAGGTGGCCCGGTCGGTGACCACGCGGGCCACCGCGACCTGCCGCCCGTCCCCGGGCCGGTAGACGCCGAAGCCGATCGACCCGGCGAAGGCCCGCCCCACCGTGTCCCGGTCCCGCCCGAGCGCCCAGTACGCGTCCGTGGAGAGCCAGTGGTGCACCCGGTCCAGGTCGAGGCGGTCCGGATCGGTGCTGAGCAGGTAGCCGTCGGTGCGGGTCAGGGTGAACACCCCTCCGACCCTAGTTTCGGCCCGACCCCGCCTCGCCAGCCAATTCCCGCCCACTGGCCTGGACCGGCGGGCGGGAATCGGCGGGTGGTGCGGCTCAGTCGCGGTCGAGGACGGCGCCGAGGATCCAGGTGACGATGCCGACGAAGAGCGCGCCCAGCACACCGGCCGGCCAGAAGCCGTCCACGTGGAACGGCAGCCCCGCCTCACCGGCGATCCAGCTGGTGAGCAGGAAGAGCAGGCCATTGACCACCAGGGCGATCAGGCCGAGGGTCAACAGGTAGAAGCCACAGCCGACGGTCTTGATGATCGGCTGGAGCACCGCGTTGACCACTCCGAAGATCACCGCGACGAGCACCAGCGTGGTCACCGTCTCGGTGGCCGAATCCGAGTCCAGGGTGATGCCCGGGATGAGCAGCGTGGCCAACCAGAAGGCCACGGCCGTCGAGCCCAGCCGGATCAGAAGACCCTTCAGAAAATCCATGGCCGGGATCGTGCCATGCCGCGTCGACTCGCGGAACCCGTGCCGGCTCAGTGGCGGGCCGGGCGACCGACCAGTTGCGACTCGATCGGCGTCGGCGAGAGCAGCGCCCAGCGCAGCGCCCGCCGGTTCACCACGGCCACCATGTCGTCCCGGATCCGGGTCAGCCAGTCCGCCGAGCCGCCGAGGCCGAGCGCGGCGTCGGCCAGCGCCGCCTCGCCGGGGTCGAGCGGTTGCAGGATCGCCAGGTCGGCGCGGGCCAGCGCGGCCGTGTCGGCCGGGGTCAGCTCGTCGCGGACCACCAGGACGGACTGCCAGGCCGCCGCCGGGCCGACCTCGGGCGGCACCGGGCCGGCGTCGACCACCAGCAGCAGGGGGTGCAGCGGGGACCCGGGCGCACCGCCGACCGGTCGCCCCGGCGGCACCAGCGGCACCGCGCCGCCCGGCGCGCCGACCCCGCGGACGAACGGCTCCCAGACCCGGGGCCGGGTGGTCTGCACCGCCACCCGCGCGCCGAGCGCCAGTGCCCGCAGGGTCAGCAGCTGGGCGGCGCGTACCCCGCCGACCAGCAGCAGGCGGGTCGTCGTGGGGCGGAACAGGCGTACGGTCAGCGCGCCGCCGTGCCGGTTGGCGCCCACCATCAAGCCGGACTCGCCGAGGGCGAACTCCAGGGCGGTCAGCTCGGGCCCCGCCGGGGGCGCGGCCGCCCGGGCGACCGCCAGCGGCAGGGTGGCGGCCAGCCCGGCCAGGTGCTCGCCGTCCAGTCGGCGCAGCTCCGCGCCGAGATCCCCGGCGAGGCGGTGCAGCGCCCGCTCGGCCACCGACAGCTCCGCCGCGGTGCGGGCGGCCAGGCGTACGGTCAGCTCGGCCGGCAGGGGAGCGGAGTCCGCGCCGGCGCGCGGACCGACGCAGAGCGACACGGTGGTGGCGGTGGCCGGCAGCGCCAGCAGCCGGGGCACCAGCCGCCGCGCGGCGTCGGTGCGCGGATCGGGCCAACGGCGCAGCCGCCAGGTGGTCTGCGGCAGCCCGCCCAGGGTCACCGCCGCCCAGCTCTCCCGGACCGGAGCCCCGGCGTCGTGGTGGGCCAGTTCGGCCACCATGCGCAGCGCCGCGGGACCGCCGAGCGGGCGGCCGGTGAGCGGGCCGAGCCGGCGAACGATCCGCCGGACCGTGCCGGACAGCGCCCGGCGCAGTTCCTCGTCCGACCAACCGTCGGCCCGGAGCGCCCGGACGGCCAGCACCGCCCGGGCGCGGGCCGCCAGCCGCCCGTCGGTGAGCTGGCGGTACGACGTGCCGGCCGTGCCCGCCCCGGCTGCGGGCGACGGCGCGGGCGACGCGGAGAACAGCAGCTGGATCCGGACCGGTGGGCTATCGGGTCCCGCCGGGGGCAGCAGGGCGATCGGTTGCGGCAGCTCCCGCGGGCCGTCGCCGAGCAGGTCGTCCGGGTCGCCGATCTCCAGCAGCGCGGTCATCCCGGCGGCGTCCTCCAGCACCGCCGCCGGGCCGCCGGCCAGCTCGGCGGCGCGCACCGCCGCCCCGGGGCAGGCCAGCTCCAACAGGGCCGCCGGCCCGGCGGCCGCCGGGAGGGCACGGTGGCGCGCCAGGTAGGCCGCGCCGACGGCGAGCCACTCGAAGAGCCATCGGCCCCGGAACCGGGCCCAGGCGGCGGGCAGCAGGACCGCCGCCAGCAGCAGGGCGGCCGCGGTCACCAGGACGCCCCGGCCCACGGTCGCGACCAGCGCGGCGACCGCTACCTGTGCCGTCACCACCTGCCCCGCCCGGACCGCCGGCGCCGGTCGGCTTTTCCACTGTGGTGCCCTAACGGCCGTGGGCGTCGGCCGGTCGGTGGTGGTCGCGCTCACCACACCTCCTCCGCCCGTTCGCCGGGTGACGCCGCCGTGGCCCATCGTAGAGCTTCGTTGTCCACAGGGGAGTCCGAGGGGTAGCAGAACCGGAGTCGGACCGCTACCGTCAGCGACGAGTTCCGTCGAGTGCGCCGCCGTCCCCTTCCCCCCTTCTCCGGCGGGCGCGCTCCGGCGAGTCCACGGTGGTCGCTTCCGGCGACCAGCCACGACCGAGGAGACGAGGTGACCTCCGGGTGTCCCAGACCCAGGCAGAAGCCGCGGTGATGCAGCAGACCGCCGCGAAGTTCGAGCAGGTTGACCAGTCGTTGCAGACCATGCTCAGCGGCCTGATGGCCGAGCTGGAGGTGCTGCAGCAGGCCTGGCGGGGCGCCGGCGGGCGCTCCTTCGGGCAGGTCAAGCAGCAGTGGGCGCAGGATCAGGCGGCCCTGCAGCGGGCGCTGCGGGAGACCGCGACCGCGATCCGCACCGCCGGCCAGCAGTACGACGTGTCCGACACCGAGGCCGCCGGGCGGGTGTCGGGCACCAACCGCGGCATCCAGCTGCCCCTCTGACGCACGGGAAGGACCGACCGATGGACCACGGTGTGCTGGTCGTCAATTTCGCCGCCCTGCACCAGGCGGGCGCGGACATCCAGAGGGCGCTGACCACCCTCGAGAGCCAGCTCGGGCAGCTCGAACGCGACGCTGCCCCGCTGGTGGCGAGCTGGTCCGGCGAGGCCCGCGAGGCGTACGAGCAGCGGCAGGCCCGCTGGCGGGCCGCCTCGCAGGATCTCCAGGCCATGCTGCGCGACATCAAGCTGGCCGTGGAGGACTCCGCGGCCGACTATCTCGACACGGAGAAGCGGAACGTCAACCTGTTCCAGTGATCCGCCGACGGGCGGCACGGGCGGCTCCCGCCCGTGCCGCCCGTCGCTTTGCCGCACGGGATCACGCCCGCGGCGGTGCGGGTCAGGTCGGGTCAGCCGGGTGCCACCGGCGGCGTGCCCCGCGGGGCAGCACCACGGCGAGCAGCACCACCACCGTGGCCGCCGCCCCGGTCGCGCCGGCCACCAGCAGCGCCCGGTCCCGGGCCGTCGCTCGGCGCGCCCGGCGGGCCAGTTCCGCCGCGTCCGGCCGGTCGACCGGCAGCGCCGCCCCGGCCCCGGTGCGGGCGGCCGTCCCGCCGCTCGACTCGGTCACCGCGCGGTACGGGTTCAGCACCCCGGCGCCGTAGCCGTCGTGCCCTCCCGGGGCCGGGTCGGCGCTCGCCGCGATCCGCCGGGCGACCTCGGCCGCACCCAGTTCGGGGCGGTACTGCCGGAGCAGCGCCGCGGTGCCAGCCACGAAGGGCGCCGCGTAGCTCGTCCCCTCCGCCCGGTGGTGGCCCTGCCCGGGCGCCGCCATCAGCACGTCGGTGCCGGGGGCGACCAGGTCGACGTACGGGCCGGTCTGGGAGAAGGCGGCGCGGGTGCCGTCCGCCCCGACCGCACCCACCCCGAGCACCCCGTCGTACGCGGCCGGGTACGGCCGGGGATCGCCGGTGTCGTGCAGGTTGCCGGCGGCGGCCACCACCACGACGTCCCGCCGCACCGCGTAGGCGATCGCGGCGCGCACGGCGGGGTGGTCCGCGTACAGCACGACGGAGAGGTTGACCACGTCGGCGTCGTGGTCCACCGCCCAGCGGACGGCCCGGGCGAAGTCGGCGGCGTCGACCGTGCGCCCCGACTCCCGCCCGTCGACCACCTGCTGTTCGCTGACGCGTACGGGCAGGATGCGGGCGCCCGGCGCCAGCCCGCGGAAGGCCACACCCGGCCGGGGTGCGGCGGCGATGATGCTCGCCACGCCGGTGCCGTGCCCGGCGCAGTCCCGGGTGCCGTCGCCGCCCGGGTCGAGGAAGTCGGCCCCGTCGAGGACCTGGCCGGTGAGCTGGGGGTGGGACCGGTCCACCCCGGAGTCGACCACCGCCACGACCACGCCGGCGCCGGTCGCGAGCGGGGTCAGCCGGTCGGGCGCGTACCGTTGCTGCGGCCAGGGCTGGTCCTCGACGGGGCGGGCCGGCGCGGGCGGCGCGGCGCAGGCCGACGGCGCGCGGGCCGCCGCCGGGGCGGCCGGCAACCCGGCGACGAGAAGGGCCGCCAGGACGGCCAGGGCCGGGCGCGCGGTGGGCCGGGACATCGACGGCCTCCGTATCGTGTCGACTCCGGAACGGGATGTTAGCGCGTCGCCGACGACCCGGCCGACCGTCGATGGCCAGGCATTGTGATCTTGTTACCACCTTGTAGGTTGTAGGCGATGCCTGTGGCCTGTGCGCGGAAGGAGAGGTGGCCGTGACCGGATGGGAACCGGCCGCCGAGGCCGAGGTGGCGATGCGGGACGCGCTGCGCGCGCAGGACCAGCAGCTCTACTTCCGCATCCTGACCCGCGTCGAGCTGCTCCTGCCGGTCGCCGCGGAGACGCTCACCGGGCAGAGCCCGACGGGCTGGGGCACCTGGACCACCGGGGGCCGGACGCACATCCTGGCCTTCACCTCCGCCTCCGCGCTGCGCGCCTGCCTGGGGGAGAACGCGGGCGCCACCCGTCGCGTCCCGTACGCCGACCTGGCCGCGGACTGGCCCAACCACGAGTGGTGGCTGGCGGTCAACCCGGGGCTGCCCATCGAGGGCTACCTGCCCGCCTGGTTCGTCGCGCAGCTCGCCCGGGGCGACGTCCGGCTGCCGGGCCGGACGATGGGTGCCCGGGCCCGCCTGGAGCGGGTGGAGAGCGCCGTTCGGGCCGCCGGCCGGGGTGGCCCGTCCACGCCCGGCCGGGACTCCCCGCCGTCGCCGGTGCCCCCGACGGCGGGAGGGCGCGTCCCGCCCGGTCCGGTCCCGCCGGCCCGGAGTGGACGCGGGCCCGCCGACGGGGAGCCCTCGACTGTTCCGATCCCGACCGTTCCCGTTCCGAGCGCCCGGGCCACCGTCGCCGGCACGGCCGATCCGTCCACCCCGCCGCCGGCCCGCCGCCCCGACCCGGCGAACGGTCGTCCGGCCCGTCCGCTCGGCCGCCGTACGCCCGACGACGCGCGACCGGTCGGACCCGGCGGCGCCGATCAGGACAACCTCGCCGGCTGGCTCACCGACCTGCGCCGGCGTCCCGACGAGTCGGATCCGTTCCCCGAGCCCGGCCGCTCCGGGTCGGCCAACGGCCGGCCGGCCGAACCGGCGCCACCGCCCGCCCGGTCCTTCTTCGAGCCCGCCCCGGGCCGCCCGACCCGGCGGTCCTCGCCGCTTGACGCGCCGAACCGGACCGGGGACCGGCCGGCCTCACGGTTCGCCGGTGGCGGCCAGCCGTTCCCGCGCCGCCGGCCGCTGACCGAGCCGGTGCCCGAGGAGCCGACCCAGGCGTTCCGGGTGGACTCCGCCGGACCGGCCCCGACGGCTGGGCGGGAGGAGCCGGCTCGGCCGTTCCGCCCCGCCGCGCCGTCCGGGGAGACCACCCAGGCGCTGCCCCGACGACGCGCCGGCTCCGGTGACGAACCGGGCCCGGACGAGCCGCCCCGGCCGACCCCCGGCCCGGGCGACCCCGCCGAGGCCGAGGAGCTTCCGCCGTCGATCGCCGAGCCGGTGTCCGGCCCGCCCGCGCCGCGTCGGGGCTTCACCCCGATCGTCATCGAGGGCACCGTCATCGAGTCCCGTGACCTGACCGCGCCGCCCGAGCCGTACGCGGTGCCCACGGTGCCCGCCGCCGCCTCCGCGATGGCGTCGGCCACGGTGCCGGCCGCGTCCCGGACCGAGGACGGCTCGGCGGCGCCCTGGGCCGGCCCCACCGACCCCACCCTGGCGCTGTCGGTCGACCCACCCACGTCGCCGGGCCCCGATCGCGCCGCGGCTGCCGAGTTCCCGGCCGCGGCCCGGGGAGAACGCCGCTACGACACCCCGGCCGAGCCGACTGTGCCGCTGTTCGACCCGTCTGAGACGGCGGACGACCCGCGCGCATCGCTGTTCACCCCGGCCGCCCCAGGCGAGGACCTCGACGGACCGTCGGTCGTGCCGCCGGAGGAGACGACCGCGCCCCTGGTGGCGCCCCCGATCGCCCCGGTGGTGTCGTCGTCCGACCGGGGTGCGCCGGCGGACGAGGCGACCACGTCGTTGTTCGCGCCGACCTCCCCGGCACCCGAGTCGACCGCGCCGCTGTTCGCGCCGTCCGCGCAGCCGCCCCCGCCGTTGTACGAGCCGCCCGCGCAGCCGGACGTGCCGCTGTTCGCGCCGACCGCCACAGCGGACGAGCCGACCACGTCGCTGTTCGCGCCCGGGCTCGTGCCGTCGGAGCAGCCCACCGCCGCCGGCTCCACCGGCGTTCCGTCCCCTGGGGACGGCGGTGGCAGCGCCGCCGCGACCGGGGAGGCCGACTTCGTGCCGGCGAACGAGGTGGAGGAGGAACTGCTGGCCGCGGCGGGCAGCGGCAGCACTGACGGCTTCCTCACCACCCTGCTCCTCGCCCGGGTGCTGCTGCCGGTCGCGGGCGACTCGGCGGTGGGCAGCCGGCCGGGTGATCCCGGCTTCGTCTGGTGCACCGAGCAGATCGACGGCGGCGCGTACGTGGTGGTCTACACCTCGCCCGAGCGGCTGGCGGACCGGGTCGGCGGCCCGATCGAGACGGTACGGGTCAAGTTCGTCCAGCTCATCCGCCGCTGGCCGGACGTGAACTGGTCGTTCGCGGTGAACCCGGGCACCCCGGTCGGGGCGACGTACCCGGGGGAGCAGGTCCTCGCGCTGGCCAACTGGGCCGCCGAGGTGGGGTTGGGCGACGACCCGGAGACCCCGGAGCCGCCCGCCCCCGCACCGGCACCGGCGCCCGAGCCCCGGCCCGCCCCGCCGCCGGTGGACCCGACCCGCCCGGTTACCATGCAGAAGGCGATCGCCCCGAGCCAGCTCGCCTACTACCTGGAGCGCGGCTACGACCGGGTTTCCGGCTTCGTGCACCGGGCCAGCGAGCTGGCCCACCTCGGCACGCCGGCCGAGCTGTACGACGCGCTCGGGCTCGGCCACCCCGGCTCGCCGTTCTCCCGGGATGCCGAGGAAATCTATGTGCTGCGCTGGCCGGCCTACCGGCCGAGCCTCTACCGGATCCCGTACGGCGGGCAGAACGAGGGCGCCATGCGGGCCATGGAGGGCTGGGTGATCGAGCGGCCCCCGTTCCGCGGCAACGGCTTCGCGCCGGGCGAGAGCAGCGACGTGGTCGCCGAGTTCAAGGTGGACAGCGCCCGGCTGCCGCACGGGGCCGAGCTGCGGCGGATCGGCGCGGACCGCAGCGAGCGGGTGGTCGCGGTGCTGGACACCGACGCGCTGGTGTGGCGCAGGGCGGGTGACGCGTGACCCGCGACGGCTACGTGGCCCGCTGGCGGGGCCGGGAGTACCAGGCGAGCCCGGACGGCGGCGACGTCCGCCTCTACCAGCCGAAACCGGGCGAGGGCTTCACCGAGGTACGCCCCGGCCGGCACGTCCGGGTGGTGCCGGCAACCGAGATCGAGGACCTGGCGTACGTGCGGACCACCTGCACCTGGCAGGGGCAGCCGTTCATCGTGCTGGCCGAGCACGACGGCTGGCTGCGGGTGGAGTACACCGGGGGCCGCTGGCCGGTGGCTCAGGGGATGGGGCTGGAGGCCTTCGACTTCGGCGTCTACCAGGGCTGGGCACCCGCGAACGAGGTGACCGGCCTGCGCGAGAAGCGGGTCTAGTCAGGACTTCGTCCAGCGCAGGATCTCGCCGAGCACCAGGTCCCGGGCCTCCACGTGCGGAAAGTGGCCGACCCCGTCGAGCAGCCGCCACTCGTAGGGGGCGGTGACGTAGCGGCCGGAGCCCTGGGCGGTTCGGGGCAGCGAGGCCCGGTCGAGCGCGCCGTGCAGCTGGAGGGTCGGGGTGACCAGCGGCTTCTGCATCAGCCGGACGAACCGGTAGCCGTGCAGCCGTAGTACCGACCGGAACGCCCAGCGGTAGCCCTCCATGGCGCAGAACGCGGCCTGCGGGATCTGCATGGCCACCCGGCAGCACCGGGCGTACGCGTCGAAGTCGGGGCTGTTCACCCACCGCGGCCCGCCCCAGCGGCGCAGCATCTCCTCCACCTCGGCGGCGTCATCGCGGGTCAGCACGTGCTCATAGCGGGGGAGCTGGAACTTCAGCGTGGGGGTGGACGCGCTGAACTGGCCGCGCGGGTCGGCGAAGAGGGCGGCCCGGAGCCGGAGCGGGTGCGGCGCGCCGAGCACCACGAGCCGCCGGACCAGGGTGGGGTGGAACGAGGCGGCGGTCCAGGCGATGAGGCCGCCGGCGCCGCTGCCGACCAGGGTGGCCGATCGCTCGCCGAGGGCTCGGATCAGCCCGGCCACGTCGGCGGCGAGGGTGTAGCCGTCGTACCCCCGGGGTGGCTTGTCGCTCGCGCCGTAACCGCGCAGGTCGACGGCGACCGCGCGGAAGCCGGCGTCGGCGACCGCCGGCAGCATCTCGTGCCAGGCGTACCAGTATTCGGGGAAGCCGTGCAGGAAGAGCACCATGGGGCCGGTGCCGGCCTCGACGACGTGGAACCGGCTGCCGTTGGCGCCGACGAACCGGTGCGTCCACGGCCCCTCGGGGAGGACGCAGGACTCGTCGACGGGTCCGCCGCGCTGGTCGGTCATGGGGCACAGCCTAGGGCGGGCAGCGCGCGGGTGGCCCCGCAGGTGCGCAGGATCAGGGGATTCTCCGGGACATCGCCGGACGGCCCGCGGTCGGCCCGGGCGGGGAAAAGGGCGATGCCCGGGCAGGTGACCTGCCCGGGCATCGCGGGGTGTAGCGGCGATCAGCGGCTCAGGAGAAGCGGACCTTCATCGAGGTGCCGTCCTGCTGGAGAACCTTGATCTTGACGCCGGTGGCGGGGAGCTTGACGCCGTGGTTCGGCAGCTCCGGGTACCAGTACTGCTTGGTGTCGTCGAACAGCGGCTGCGCGGCCTGGCCACGGATGTACTGCGGCTGGCTGTTGATGTGCAGCGTGAACGAGTCCGCCTTCTTCAGGCTGAACGGCGCGTCGTAGACCTGGACGCGGGCCCGCCACGGGGCGCCGGTCAGGTTGTAGATCGGCCGCGGGTGCGCGTCGATTATCAGGTTGCGACCCTCGCCCGGGTGCTCGAACGTGTCGTTGTCCGCGTACCGGAGGTTCCAGTACGAGATCAGCAGACCCTCCTGGTACGCGTAGTGGTCCACCCAGTCCGGGCGGGTGTTCGCGTAGCCGAAGTAGTACGGGCCGGTCTTCAGGTACTTGTCGTACGAGACGTACGACCGGTTGCCGGCGATGTAGTAGTTGTCGAAGAGCCGGGTGTAGCTCTCGCCGGTGATGCTCCAGCCGTCGAGCGCCCAGTCCCCGGCACCGTTCTCGGCGCCGTCGCTGAGCAGGGTCTGGCCGTCGGCGGTCACGGTGATCGCGTCACCGAAGAAGCCGCCCGCAGAGAGGCCACCGTCGGTGATGTAGTGGAACCTGAACTGCGCGACCTTGCCGGCCGCCACGTTCAGCGGGATGTTGATGTCCACCCACTTGCCCGCGCTGCTGCCGGTCAGACCCGGCGTCGGGTCGGTCCGGGACACCGGCGGGATCGGCTCGCCGTCGACCGTGCCGGGCAGCGCGGCCCAGGTCTTGCCGCCGTCCAGCGACGCCTCGAAGAAGAGGTAGTCGAAGCCGGACTCGATGTTGAAGCGGCCCTTCATGGACAGCGCCGCCGAGGTCTTCCCGGTGAGGTCGATCGTCCTGGTCATGGTGTTGTCCAGGTCGTCGTCGTTGCCGGAGAAGTACTGCTTGGTGCCCTCGAATGGAGCGCCGTACTGGAACGTGTACTCCCGCTGCGGCAGCACCACGACCGCGGCCTGCGCCTTCTTGGAGTTGTACTCCTGTGGGCCCAGGTTCAGGTCGCGCTTCTGCCCGGCCTTGACCACCTCGTAGTCGAGCCAGCCGAGCTGGAGCTTGTTCCAGGCGCCGAGGTCGCCACCGCGCTCGCCGATGCCCTGGTCGTTCTTGCCGCTGAGCCGGCTCTGGGCCATCAGGGTCCAGTGCTCGTTGTTGTTGTCCCCACCATTGATGACGTTGTAGTCGTCCGGCAGACCGAGGTCGTGGCCGTACTCGTGGTAGAAGACGCTGCGGCCACCGTTCTCCGGCTGGATGGTGTAGTCGCGGATCCAGATGCCGGTGTTGCCGATCTCGGTGCCGCCGATCGGGAAGTTCGGCGGACCCACGCGGGAGGTGTTGTACGCCGACCAGCGGTGGCTCCAGATGGCGTCCTCACCCTGGTGCGGGTCACCGTCGGCCTGGTCGCCTCCGGAGTGGACGATCTGGAAGTGGTCGATGTAGCCGTCCGGCTCGTTGAAGTTGCCGTCGCCGTCGTAGTCGAACCGGTCCCACTGGTCGAACGACTGCATGTCGGCCTTGATCTGGGCGTCGGTGCGGCCCTTGGCCTTCTGGTCGGCGACCCACTGGTTGGCGGCGTCGCGGATCAGGTCCCAGGTGTTCTGGCAGACGTTGCTGTCGCAGACGGCCGGGTCGTTGGCCGGGTTTTTCACGTCGTCGTCCGCCACCGGGTCGTCCGAGCGGCCGTAGCGGGCGGCGTTGTACTTGACCTTCACCCAGTCGGTGACCTGGCCGTCGACCGTGTAGCGGCCGGACGACTGGGCCTCGTAGTACTGCTTGAGCGACTCGTCGCCCGGGTTGGTGCCGAAGTACAGCTGGCGGAAGTGCTCCGGGCTGTAGTCGGGCTGCCAGACGGTGGAGTTGTCCACCGCCCGGTTGGGTGCCGGGATCTCGTTGTGCTGCGGACCGTCGAACCCGGTCGGACCCGCGATGTCCGGGTTGATGTCCTTGTCCGGGTAGGCCGGGTCGCGCTCATCGCCGAACTCGGCAAGGATCACGAAGATCTTGTCGGTCCGCTCGCGCTCCAGCTCGACGTACTGGTCCTTCTTGCCCGCCTTGTTGCTGGCGGTCCGGGCGCCGGCCGCCGCCGCCGCGCCGCCGGCGGTCTCGCCGACCTTGACGACGGTGCTGCCGTTGATCTTCTGGGCCTTGGCCCGGCCGGACAGGACCTCGCTGAGGCCCTCCTGGCGGAGCGCCCGCCGCTTGTCCTCGAACTTGTCCGGCAGATCGTGAGGGGCCTGCGGCTCGGCCGCCGCCGGAGCGGCAGCCGGCAGCTTCGGCGTCGGCGCCGCGCTGGCGGCTGTGCCGGCCACCAGTCCCGTCGCCGTCAGCGAAAGCCCGAGCAGACCCACTGCGACTTTGCGCACGTGGTACCTCCGGTGTGAGGGAACCGGCCCAACGGGGGTACGGGCCGGTGGAAGGTCCTAGTGGGACCACTGGTGAAGATAAACATTCCCGTGACGCGTGGGAAGACAGACGCGTCGATTTGTAGCAACTTTTTGTTGGGAACGCTCCTCAGCGTCACATCGGGATCAGTCGATCAGGTGGGTTGAGCTGGGGCGAAAGGTTTTCGGGGTACGCGAAAGGGGCCGGTGGCGTCGCCGCCACCGGCCCCTTCCGGTCTGGTGCTACCCGATCAGTTGGTGATCTTGATGACCATGTCGCTGGTCGGGGTGGTGCCCTGCTGCAGGATCTCGATCTTGGTGCCGCTGCCGGCGACCTTCACCGAGTTCCACGGGTTGTTGCTGTTCCAGTACTTGTTCACCCCGTTGTCGGTGAAGACCGGGTTCGGGGCAAGCTCCGGAACGGTGACCGCCACGTCGTTCATGTGGAAGGTCTGCGCCGGCTTGGCGTACAGGCTGAACGTCGCGTCGTAGCCGTTGCGCCGGTTGGTGATGGTGCCCTGGTTGCCAACCTGGATCTTGCCCGGCCGGACGTCGACCGGCAGGTCCAGGCCGTAGCCCGGGTGCTCCGAGGTGTTGTTGTCGCCGTACGCGTAGTTCACGTACCAGACCAGCATGCCGGGCTGGTTCGAGAGGTGCTCCACCCAGTTCGGGCGGCTGGCGAACCCGTAGTTGTACGGACCGGTCCGCAGCGTGTCGTCGTAACCGAAGTAGGTCCGGTTCTCGGCGATGTAGAAGCGGGGGTAGGTGTCGGTCACCGAGCCGGTGATCCGGTTCCAGCCCTTCGCGGTCCACTCCGCGGCCAGGTTCTCCGCGTCGTCGGTCCAGGCGACGGCGCCGTTCTTGGTCAGCGAGACGTTGTCCAGGAACGCACCGGCGTAGTGCACGCCGCCGTCGGTGTTGTAGCGGTAACGGAACAGCACCGTCTTGCCGGCGTACGCCGACAGGTCGTAGGTCGAGTCGACCCACGCACCACTGCTGGAGCCGGTGATGCCGTTCGCGCCCGGCTTGATCAGGTTGTTCTTCAGGTCGGCCCAGGTGGCGCCGCCATCGGTCGACACCTCCGCGTAGAGGTAGTCGTAATCCTCTTCGATGTCGTACATCAGCTTCGAGGTGATCGACGCGGTGGTCGCGCCGGTCAGGTCGAGGGTGCGGGTCAGCGTGGTGTCCAGGTAGTCCTCGCTGCCGCCCCACCACTCGTACGACCCGCCGAACGGCGTGTTGTAGTTCGTGGTCTGCGTCTGGGCGGGCAGGTTGACCACGACCGCCTGGGCCTTCGGCCCGTCGCTGTCACCGGCCGGGCCGAGGGTCACCTGGGTGCTGCCCTTGCCGTAGTCGACCGTGCTGTGGTTCAGCCAGCCCAGGAAGAGCTTCGACCACGGGTCCATGTAGCCCGGGGTCGTGCCGATGTCGTCGGTGCCGTGGCCGAGCCACGAACCCGAGGACATCAGCGTCCAGAAACCGGTGCCGTTGTCGCCACCAGCGGTGTCGTACAGGTCCGGCAGACCCAGGTCGTGACCGTACTCGTGGGCGAAGACGCCCAGACCACCGTTCTCCGGCTCCGTGGTGTAGTCACGGATCCACATCCCGGTGTCGCCGATCTGCACACCACCGTTCAGGTTGCCGGCGGGGCCGGCCTTGCCCGCGAGGTTGGTGAACGCCGCCCAGCGGTGGGACCAGATGGCGTCCTCGCCCTCGGCGCCGCCGCCGGCCTCCTCACCCTCACCGGCGTGCACCGCCTGGAAGTGGTCGATGTAGCCGTCGGGCTCGTTGAAGTTGCCGTCGCCGTCGAAGTCGTACCGGTCCCAGACGTCGAACTGCTTGAGGTAGTCCTTGATCTCCTGGGCCGACTTGCCGGCCGTCTTCTGGGTCTGGTACCAGGACGTGGCGGTGTCCCGGACGAAGTTCCAGTAGCCCTCGGCCTCGGAGATGTTGTCGTTCGGGTTGTTCGGGTCGTCGTTGTGGCCGTAACGAGCCTCGTTGTAAGGCACCGTGATCCAGTCGCTGACGTCGCCCTTGACCGTGTAACGACCACCGGACTGCTTCAGGTAGAAGTCCCGGAACGACTCGCCCTCACCGTAGAACATGTCCATGTAGTGAGCCCGGCTGAAGTCGGACCGCCACATGGTGCTGTTGTCGTCGGTGGAGCTGCCGTCCCAGTTCCGGTCCGGCTCCGGGATGTTGCCGACCGTCGGGCCGGCGGTGCCGCCGGCGCGGGGGTCGGTCTTGGTGCCGAAGTTGACCAGCATCGTGAAGATGGGGTCTTCCTTCGGCGCCTGCTGGTACTCGACGAACAGGTCGTCCTTGACCTGGATGACCTTCGAGCCGTTGCGCGTCTGAAGCTTGGCCTTGCCCGTCAGCAGGTCGGAGATCGCCTGCTTCTTGAGCTCCCGCTGCTGATCCGCCTTCGGATCCGGGAGGTTGTCCTTGTGCTTCGCCTTCTCGACGCCGGGGGTGGGCTCCGCCGCCGGGGCAGCGGACGCCGGCGTCGTGACGACACCGGCTGCCAGCAGCGCGGCCGCGGCCGAGGCCAGGCCCGCTGTGACTCGTCTCCTCAAAGGTCCTCCTCCTTTGTGGATCTGTTACATGACAGAGACAGGCAAAGCCATCACTGTCATGTCATGCGTCACTCACAATGACAGGTGTTTGCATCGTTGTCACCGGTCAATCACCCGAGGAACACGCTCTTTTGTCTGGCAATTCGGGGCGAAAAGGCTCAGCGCCTGGGCCCGGGCTCACATCACGTTTCGGCCACGATCACCGAGCGTGACGGCGATTATGAGGTCCCCAAAGGGGAGCGCAGGAGCCCGCAAAAATGTCACACGGCGGCGGAAAGAAATTGTCGGCGCGTAACAAAGGGACGGGGCCCGTCCGGAGCAGTGTGCTCCGGACGGGCCCCGTCGTGTGGTTCCGACGCGCCCTTCGGCGTGTCAGGTCACGGGGTCGCCGGGGTCACGTACGCCGTCGCGTACGAGTTGTCCTTGGCGGCTCCCTTGATCGCGATCGAGACGCCGTACGCGACGCCCGCGTCACCCGGGTTGCCGGTGCCCAGCACGATGACGACATAGCCTCTGGCCGATCAGCCTGCCGGGCCTCCACCGAATTTCCGACAGGTGTCTCAACAGAACGACGGTGGGTGGCGGCCCGTCCGGACCACCACCCACCGTCATGGGTACGTCTGCGCTCAGTCCTCGTCGGACTTGCCGCCTCCCATGCCCGAGGAGATCAGGTCCATGACCGAGGAGTCCTGCAGCGTGGTGACGTCGCCGAGCGACCGGTTCTCCGCCACGTCCCGCAGCAGCCGGCGCATGATCTTGCCGGAACGGGTCTTCGGCAGTTCCGGCACCAGCATGATCTGCCGGGGCTTGGCGATCGGGCCGAGCGTCTTCGCCACGTGGTTGCGCAGGTCGGCGATGAGCCGCTCGCCGGCCTCGCCGGAGATGTCCGTGCTGCCGCGCGGGATGGCGAACGCCACGATCGCCTGGCCGGTGGTCGGGTCGGTCGCGCCGACCACCGCCGCCTCGGCCACCGACGGGTGGCTGACCAGCGCCGACTCCACCTCGGTGGTGGAGATGTTGTGGCCGGACACCAGCATCACGTCATCGACCCGGCCGAGCAGCCAGATGTGCCCGTCGTCGTCCTTCTTCGCCCCGTCGCCGGCGAAGTAGACCCAGTCGTCCCCGTGGTTGGCGCCGGCCCCGAAGCGCGACCAGTAGGTCTCGATGAAGCGGTTGTCGTCGCCCCAGATGGTGCGCAGCATCGACGGCCACGGCTCGCGGAGCACCAGGTAGCCGCCCCCGCCGTTGGGCACCGACTGGCCCTGGTCGTCCGCCACGTCCGCGACGATGCCGGGCAGCGCGGTCATCGCCGAGCCGGGCTTGGCCTCGGTGACGCCCGGCAGCGGAGAGATCATGATCGCGCCGGTCTCGGTCTGCCACCAGGTGTCGACGATGGGCAGCTCGCCCCGGCCGACGTGCTGCCGGTACCAGATCCACGCCTCCGGGTTGATCGGCTCACCGACGCTGCCCAGCAGGCGCAGCGAGGAGAGGTCGTAGCCGGCGGGGATGTCCTCGCCCCACTTCATCATGGTGCGGATCAGGGTCGGCGCGGTGTACAGGATGGTGACCTTGTACTTGTCGACGATCTCCCAGAACCGGCCCTTGTGCGGGGTGTCCGGGGTGCCCTCGTACATGACCTGGGTGGCGCCGTTGGAGAGCGGGCCGTAAACGATGTAGGAGTGCCCGGTGACCCAGCCGATGTCGGCGGTGCACCAGTAGACATCGGTCTCCGGCTTGAGGTCGAAGACCGCGTGCGTCGTGTACGACGTCTGGGTGAGGTAGCCGCCGGTGGTGTGCAGGATGCCCTTGGGCCGGGCCGTGGTGCCGCTGGTGTAGAGGATGTACAGCGGGTGCTCGGCGTCGAACGGCTGCGCGGCGTGCTCCGGCGAGGCGGTCTCCACCGTCTCGTGCCACCAGTGGTCCTTCGCCGACCAGGCGACCTCCTCGCCGGTGCGGCGGACGACCAGCACGTGCTCCACCGACGGGCACTTCGCCACCGCCTCGTCGACGGTCGGCTTGAGCGCGGACGGCTTGCCCCGGCGGAAACCGCCGTCCGCGGTGATCACCACCTTGGCGCTGGCGTCCTGGATCCGGTTGGTCAGCGCGTCGGCCGAGAAGCCGCCGAACACCACGCTGTGCGTGGCGCCGATCCGGGCGCAGGCGAGCATCGCCACCGCGGCCTCGGGGATCATCGGCAGGTAGATCGCCACCCGGTCGCCGGCCGTGACGCCCAACTCGGTCAGCGCGTTCGCCGCCTGGCAGGTGAGCTTGTGCAGGTCCGCGTAGGTGACGGTCCGGGTGTCACCCGGCTCGCCCTCCCAGTGGATCGCCACCTTGTCGCCGCGACCGGCCTCCACGTGCCGGTCCAGGCAGTTGTACGCCACGTTGAGCTGACCGCCCACGAACCACTTCGCGAACGGGGCGTTCGACCAGTCGAGCACCTGGTCCCACTGCCGGTCCCAGTGCAGCCGCCCGGCCTGGCGCTCCCAGAAGGCGAGCCGGTCCTCGGCCGCCTCGCCGTACGCGTCCGCGGTCACGTTGGCGTTCGCGGCGAGCTCGGCCGGCGGCGGGAACTGGCGCGTCTCGTTCAGCAAGTTGGCCAATGCCTCGCTCATGCGGTGACTCCTTCATCGCGTGACCTGCGTCTCCTACCCGGGAGAGGTTAGTCCCGGCGCGCCCCCCGCCGCGACCGCCGGGTCCGCCGTCACGCGCCCAGTGGCCCTTCGGACGCGCCGAGCAGTAAGTGGAGAGTGGTTCGCGTCGCTTCCCGGCGGCTGGCGCTCCGGCGGGGTGCGGGGATCGCTAGCGTGGCGGGGTGACCACCGACCCGCTCGCCCCGCTGCTCGCGCTCGCCGACATCGCGCCCGCCGTCGAGCGGGCCCGCGACCGGGTCGACCAGGCCCACCGGCACCGCGCGCTGCGCCGCCAGGGCGGCCAGGTCGCCGCCGAGGTCAGCCTCCGCTCGGCCGTGGCCAGCGCCGCGCTGGAGGGCCGGGTGCACGACCGCGAGGAGGTACGCGCGGGCACCGTCACCGATCCGGTGCTCCAAGGCGCGCTGCGGGTGGCCGGGGCGCTGCCCGGGCTGAGCGAACTCTGGCCGAAGGCGCCGCGCCAGGCCCTCGCCCGGCTGCACGTGCTCGCGGCCCGCGACGTCGTGGCCGAGGCGGAGCTGGGCCGTCCGGTGTCCGACCCGGTGGTGGCGGCCCGCCTGGACGGGCTGGCCGGGCTGGTGGCCGGGGGCACAAAGGTGTCGCCCCTGGTGCTGGCCGCCGTGGTGCACGGCGAACTGCTGAACCTGCGTCCGTTCGCCGGCCCGTCCGGCGTGGTGGCGCGGGCCGCCGCCCGACTGGTGCTGATCTCCACCGGCTTCGACCCGCGTGGACTGGTCGCCGTCGACGTCGGCCACTGCGAGCGGGAGCCCGAGTACGTCGGCGCGGCCGGCGCCTTCGCCACCGGCACCCCCGACGGGCTGCGCTCCTGGCTGCGCCACTACATGGCCGCGGTGGAGGTCGGCGCGGAGCAGATCACGCTCATCGGCGACGAGGTCCTCGCCGCCTCCTGATCCGGTGCGCGGCCCGGCCCCCCGGTGCTCTCCGTGCCGGCCGCCGGCGATCGCCCGCTGTCAGGCGGTCGGGGTGGCGGCGTCGCGGGTGCGGCGGTGCCGGCCGTACCAGGCGATGCCGATGGCGACGCCGACGCCCACGCCGAGGGCCGCCGCGGCGACCGGCACGGCCGGGCGCTCCCGCAGCCGCCGGCCCAGCGGCACCGGGTGCCGGAACTCCAGCACCGGCCACGAGTTCTCCACGGCCAGCCTGCGCAGCGCCCGGTCCGGGTTGACCGCGGTCGGATGCCCCACGCACTCCAGCAGCGGGCGGTCGCTGTACGAGTCGGAGTAGGCGTACGAGTCGGCGAGGTCGTAGCCGCGGGCGAGGGCGAGTTCGCCGACGGCGTCGACCTTGCGCGGGCCGGCCGCGTAGAACTCGACCTCGCCGCTGTAGCGGCCGTCCGCCACCGCCATCCGGGTGGCGATCACGTCGGTCACCCCGAGCAGCTCGCCGATGGGGCGGACCATCTCCTCGCCGGAGGCGGACACCAGCACCACGTCCCGCCCGGCGGCCTGGTGCTCCTCGATCAGGGCGGCGGCCTCGGCGTACACGTAGGGGTTGATCAGGTCGTGCAGCGTCTCCGCGACGATCTGGCGGACCTGTTCCACCGGCCAGCCCTTGCAGAGCGTGGCCAGGTAGTCCCGGGTGCGGGCCATGGTCTGCTCGTCGGTGCCGCCCAGCCGGAACATCAGCTGCGCGTACGCCGACTTGACCACGTCACGGCGAGTGATCAGCCCGTCCCGGTAGAACGGCCGACCGAACGCCAGTGCGCTCGACTTGGCGATGACGGTCTTGTCGAGATCGAAGAAAGCGGCACTCCGGCCCACGGCGCGAAAGTCTAGCCCGAAGGGTCATTGCCGGCTGGTCCCCCGGGGCCCACGGGAGCAGGCCGGCCGGCCCCGGGCACTCGTGAGAGTGACTGCTGTCACACCTCTGGGCCGGAAATTAGCGTTGCGTGGAGTGAACACCACTCGACGTATAAGGGTCCATTGCGGCATGCTTGTCCTCGTGATGAGACTTCACGTCCCGTCCATGAAGGCCCTCGGCGGTTGCACCCCCCGTGACCGCTGAGTGGGTTCGGCTCGACCCCCCCGGAGCCGAACCTCACGACGACCCCCGTCTCCCCCCGACGGGGGTCGTCCCTATTTGAGAGCGATGCTCCGGAGCAGGTCACAGGCCCTCCTCGTCCTCGGTACCCCGTCCGTGACCAGCCAGGCGGCGTAGGCGTGCCGGAGGTCGTGGAACCTCATCCCGCCAGCCGCCTTGACCGCCACGCACCCGACCGCCTCCCGCTCGGTGGTGAACTCCATCTTCCCGGCTGATCGTGACCCCGATCACCGCTGGCGGCTGCGGCTTCAGCCTTCGTCACAAACCCTCGTACCGACTCTGAACGATCACACGGGCCATCGACATTGATTGGTGGTCAATCCCGAAGGCCAGCATGGTGTTTGTGGCCATGAAGGTGGCCGCGTCCCTGACGGCCATAGCGATGCTCTCGGCATCCGGCGCATCGTCTTGTCGGCACCGGGAGGCGCGGCAGCATGGTACGACTGCCTCAAGGTTGCGACGAAACCGACAGAACGGGCGAGCCGATGAGGACGAGCAGGGCGGGCGAGCTGGTGCGCATGCCTGGGGATCCGCAGATGGCAACGTACCTGGAACTGTTCTTCGACCTGGCGTTTGTCTTCGCGCTCACCCAACTCTCGAACGCGCTGATCCAGGATCTCACCTGGAGCGGCGCCTTCCAGACGCTGTTGCTGCTGCTGACGGTGTGGCGGGTCTGGTTCAACACGGCGTGGATAACCGACAGGTTCGACCCGCAACAACCGGCGATACAGCTGCTGGTCATCGCGACTTTGGTGGGCAGCATGGTGATCGCGATCGCGCTGCCCGACGCGTTCGGCAGGCAAGGCATGGTCTTCGCAGGGGTATTCGTCGCCCTGTTCATCGGCACCAACATCGTCCTTGTGATCGCCCTGCGGGGCCACGCACCGCGGCGCACCTCCGGGCGGATACTGTTCTGGTACGGCGTTTCCGCGGTGCCGTGGATCGCCGGGGCGCTCTCGCATGGGACGGCGCGTGTGGCGCTGTGGACACTCGCGGTGGCGTTGGACTACGCCGGATACGCGCTTTACTACCCCACGCCGGGGATCGGCCGCACGCCCACGTCGGATCTGCCGACGGTGGCCGAACACCTGTCCGAGCGCTACCGGCAGTTCTACATCATCGCGCTCGGCGAGTTGATCCTGGTCACCGGACTGGCGCTTCGCGGCACCGCCTTCACGCCCGACCGGACCGCTGCGTTCCTCGTGGCGATCACCACCACCGTGCTGCTGTGGCGGATCTACATCTACCGCGCCGGGGAACTGGCAGCCGCAGCCATCAAAGCGGCCCCCGAGCCTGCCCGCCTTGCCGGATCGACGTCATACGCCCACCTGGTCATGGTGGCCGGCATCGTCGTCACCGCAGTCGGCGACGAACTCGTCATCACCCACCCGTTCGGGCACACGCAACCGGCCTGGATCGCCGTCATCCTCGGCGGACCCGCGCTCTTCCTCGCCGGGCGTGCCGGCTTCGAGTACGCGGTCTTCGCCCGCGTATCCCGGGATCGGCCGATCGGACTGGTCGTGCTGGCCGCCCTGACACCGGCGATGCTCCTCCTGCCGCCGCTGCTGGTCGCCCTTGCCGCCACCGCAGTCCTCGCCGGGGTCGCCATCTCCGACGCCACTCGCGCTCGAGCACATCCAGCCGAAGCACCGTCGCCACCAGGCGCACCATCCTGACAGGCCGCGGGCAGCTACCCCCCGGTCCGATCCACGCAGAATCCCGCAGCAGTGACTCTCTGCGAACGAGAGAACCAGGTCGGGCAGCAACGGCTCACGAACGAACCGTCAGGCGGCACCGAGGCAGCGGGAAAGCAGCGCGAAGCTCGATCAGGGTCGGTTCCGAACACCACGCGGCGACGGCCAGTACTGCTCGCCGGTGCGAGCCGCTACGGGCTGACACCATCCGCCAACTCGGGTCCCCATCCCCCCGACGGGGGTCGTCCCTTTCTGCCGCCGGCAGGGCAGCGTGAAGGCAACACGCGAGGCGGTTGACAACCTTGGTTGTCGAGCAGACTCTGAGGTGCGAGGTCACCGAGGGGAGTCCCGTCATGCGCGATCTGACGCCGGAAGAGCGGCAGGAACTGGGGCGGAAACTGCATGCCGTTGCCGCCGACTGGGCGGGGCGGCTGGATGCCGCCGACGTGGATGCCCTGAGCGGAGCAGACCACGACCCGAGCTCCACGGAGCGGATGCGGACGCACCTGGCCCGAATGGCGGCGGCGGAGCAGATGCGCCGCCTGCTCGCCGAGTTCGTGTCCGTGAGTGCGGAGGAAGCGGTGCGGTACGGGGCCGGCTATCCCGAGCTCGTGCAGCGGTGGGGGCCAGCCGGCAAGCGGCCCGTAAGCGTTGGCCGAACCTCCCGATCTCGAAGAGGCGCGCCGGCGAGTGGAAGCAACCGCCCGGAAGCATCGGCTGGGCCGGCAGCCACCTGGGGTACCCGGGACCACCCGGAAGCTGAGTTCGCCGCGCCGACGAGGGCCGTCCCTTTCGTGGGGGCGGCGCTCCCGTCGAAGGTGACGGAGTCTCCTGCCCGAACACTTCCACCGCCGTCGGCGAAGTAGGGGTGAGCCCTCGGCCGTACGGGAGGGATGCCGGGACAGAAGGAGAACTCATGGGTGTGGTGACACGAGACGTGTGCACCGACGCCGAGATCATCAGCCGGATGCACGGGGATCCGGCGTTGTTCGACACCATCTTCGACCGCTACTACCCGGCCATCCACGGCTACGCGAGCCGTCGGCTGGGTCGCGACCTGGCCGACGACGTGGCGGCGGAAACCTTCCTGGTCGCGTTCGACCACTGGCGGCGGTTCGACACCACGCAGCAGAGCGCCCGGCCCTGGCTGTTCGGCATCGCGTCCAACCTCATCGCCGGGCACCAGCGGACCGAGGCGCGGCGCTACCGGGCACTGGCCCGGGCGGAGCAGGTCACCGCCGCCGACCGGGACGGCCTCGACGGTCCGGCCGATCGGATTGCCGTACGCCTCGACGCGCAGGCTGTGCGCGGGCGACTCGCGGCGGCGCTGGAGGAGATCGCACCGGCCGACCGGGAGGTGGTGCTGCTGGTCGCCTGGGCGGATTTGACCTGCGAAGAGGTGGCCCGCGCGCTGGAGATTCCCGCCGGCACCGTCCGGTCCCGGCTGCACCGGGCGCGCAAAAGATTACGGGCGGCGCTGGGTGGCGCCGATCCGACGGCAACCGGAGGGGATTCCGAGTGATCGACGACATCACCGCGCTGCGGGAGAGTTGGAGCGAGGTCGAGCCGCCCTCGCCGGAGGCTCAGGACCGGGCCCGGTCGGCGCTGCTGGCCCGGATCACCGAACGTCGGGCCACCGTGCCGCAGGGGCGCAGGCCCGCCCGGTGGGTGGTGCCGGGCTGGGCGTGGCGGTCCGGCGTCGCCGCCCTCGGTGCCGCCGCCCTGGTGGCCGGGGTCGTCGCGGTCGGTGGCCTCGGCCCGGCGACTCCGCCAGCCCGGCCGGCGCCCTTCGTGGCGAACGGGGCGGTCGCGCAGACCTTCGAGTTGGCCGCCGTGCACGCCGAGACCGAGCCGTTCACGCCACCCCGCCCGGATCAGTGGACCTACGTCGAGATGCGAATCGTCCGCGGCAAGCTCGCCCAGGACAAGGGGCAGGCCACCCGCGAGACGACGCGGTCGTGGCAGCGCGCCGACGGCCGGCAGAGCGCCATGCTGGTTGACGGCAGGCTCGAAGTGAGCACGGAGAGCTCGGACCTGCCGCGGGTCATGCCGCCGCAGGACTACCCGACGCTGGCCGGGCTGCCCACCGATCCGCGGGCGCTGCTCGACTGGCTGCGCGCCCAGGACCCGTCCGGCAAGGGTGACGAGGCCTTCCCGTACGTGCTGATCGACTCGATGTTGCGGGACAACGTCCTGCCGCCCGGCGTGAAGGCGACCCTGCTGCGGGCACTGGCCCTGATCCCCGGCGTCACCCGCTCCAGCGAGCCGGTCGACTTCGACGGACGCCCGGCGATCGCCGTGGGCCTGGTTCTGGACGGCTGGCGGCGCGAGGACATCCTGCTCGACCCGACCACCCACGAGTTCCTCGGCGGCCGGACCGTCGTGGTCGCGGACCACACGACGCCGGAGGGGGTCAGGCTGAAGAAGGGCGATGTCGAGGTCGAGCTGATCCGCGTCGCCGGCAGGATCGTCGACGCGCCGGGCCGGACCAACTGACCATCGGGTACGTGCGACGGCTCGCGGGCGGCCGGACCGTGGCGGGTCCGGCCGCCCGGGTCGGCTGATTGCAGGTCACCGTGCCGTGCACGATCGCCTTGCCGCTGATCGTGCTGGCCGTGCCGTCGGTGGCGAGCGGTGTCGTTACATCGCGCCGACGGATCAGTGCCTAAAGGACGGTCGGGGCGACGGGTCCGGATCCGGCCGGCCATAGCAGATCGACTCACCGGCCGGCGGCTGTCCACAACCGCCTCCGTCATCCACAGCGGCGTCCGGCCGGGCGCCGCTGGGCCGGTTCCGCCGGCAGGCTGCTCCGCGGCACGTCCGAGTCCGACCGCTGGAGGCCGCCATGCCGCCCCGTACCCCGCTGCCGCCGTACCGCCGGCTGCCCCTGCTCGTCACCGCCGACGGCGACCTCCTCGACGAGCTGCTGCGGCTCGCCGCGGCGGGCGGCACCGAGGTCGAGCTCGCCGCCGATCCCGCCGCCGCCCGAGCCCGCTGGGCGCCGGCGCCGCTGGTGCTGGGCGGCGCCGACCAGGCGCAGGCCTGCCTGCGGGCCCGCCTGCCGCGCCGGCCCCGGACGGTGCTGGTCGGTCGCTCCGGCCAACTCGACCCGGGTACGGAGATCGCCGAGCTGATCGGCGCCGAGCACGTCGCCACCCTGCCCGCGGCCGAACCCTGGCTGGTCGACCGGTTCGCCGAGTGCGCGGGCGAGCCGCCCGGCGGCGGCCCCGCCCGGATCGTGGCGGTGCTCGGCGGGCCGGGCGGCGCCGGGGCCAGCGTGCTGGCCGGCGGCCTGGCCGTCACCGCGGCCCGGGCCCGGCTGCGCACCCTCCTGGTGGACGCCGACCCGCTCGGTGGGGGCCTCGACCTCGTGCTCGGCTGGGAGCAGCTCGAAGGGCTGCGCTGGCCCGGGCTCACCGGCACCGACGGCCGGGTCGATCCGCCGTCCCTGGTCCGGGCCCTGCCCAGCCGTGGCGACCTGGTCGTCCTCTCCTGGGACCGGGGCGCGCTTCGGCACCTGCCGGCCGAGGCGATGGCCGCCACCGTCGACGCCGCCCGCCGAGGCCGGGACATGGTCGTCCTCGACCTGCCCCGGCACCTGGACGACGCGGCCGTGGTCGCCCTCCAGGCGGCCGACCGAGCGCTGATCGTCGTACCGGCGGAGCTTCGGGCCACCGCCGCGGCGGCCCGGGTGGTCGCCGTGGCCGCTCCGCACTGCGCCGACCTGGCGGTGATCGTGCGGGGTCCCGCCCCGGCCGGCTCAAGGCCGGCGAGGTGGCCCGCGCCCTCGGGTTGCCGCTCGCCGGCACGCTCCGGCCCGAGCCGGGGCTCTGCCGGGGGCTGGAACGCGGCGAGGCGCCGGCCGCCACCGGGAAGGGCCCGCTCGCCCTGCTCTGCCAGCGGCTTCTCGCCGACCTGACCGACCTGCCCGCGGCGGGTGCGGCGTGACCGGGCCGGCCGACTCCGGGGAACTGGCCGTCCGCGTCCGGCACCGGTTCGCCGCCGAGGCCACCCCGGTCACTCCCGCGGCGATCGTCTCCGCCGTACGCGCCGAGCCGGACGCCGCCGTGCTCGGCGACACCGCCCTGCTGCGGATCGCCGACCGGGTCCACGACGACCTCGTCGGCGCCGGTCCGCTCGCGCCGTTGCTCGCCGATCCGCAGGTCACCGACGTACTGGTGAACGGCACGCGGGTCTGGGTCGACCGGGGCCGGGGCCTGCACCAGGTGGCGGTGCCGCTCGGCACGGTCGACGACGTACGCCGGCTGGCCCAGCGCCTCACCGCGGCCGCCGGGCGCCGGCTCGACGACGCCTCCCCGTACGCCGACGCCCGGCTGCCCGACGGCACCCGGCTGCACGCCGTGCTGCCACCGGTGGCGACCGACGGGCCCTACCTGTCGCTGCGCACCTTCCGGCAACGGCCGTTCACCCTCGACGAACTGGTCCGGCAGGGCACCGTGCCCCGACCGGTGGCCCCGCTGCTCGCCGCCGTGGTGGCCGCCCGGTTGGCGTACCTGGTGACCGGCGGGACCGGTTCCGGCAAGACCACTCTGCTCAACACGCTGCTCGGGCTGGTGCCGGGGACCGAGCGGATCGTGCTGGTGGAGGACGCGGCGGAGCTGCGGCCCGTGCACCCGCACGTGATCGGCCTCCAGGCCCGGACGTCGAACGTGGAGGGCGTCGGCGCGGTCGGGTTGAGCGACCTGGTCCGGCAGGCGCTGCGGATGCGGCCGGATCGGCTGGTGGTGGGCGAGTGCCGGGGCGCCGAGGTGGTCGACCTGCTCGCCGCGTTGAACACCGGCCACGACGGCGGGGCCGGGACGCTGCACGCCAACGCCCCGACGGACGTGCCGGCCCGGTTGGAGGCGCTCGGGATGCTCGGCGGTCTGCCCCGGGCCGCCCTGCACGCCCAGGTCGTCGCCGCGCTCCAGGTCCTCCTGCAGGTCCGGCGGACAACCGAGGGTCGGGTGCTGGAGTCGGTCAGCCCGGATCCGGCTCGGGGCGGGGCTGGCGGGGTTGGCCGCACTGGTCGTGGTGGGCGGCTGGCCGGGTGTGCTCGTCGGGGCGCTGGCCGCGCCGGCCGCCGACCGCCTGCTGCGCCGGATCGAGCCGCGGGCCGTCCGCGATCGCCGGCTCCGGGAGACCGCCGACCTGCCCCTCGCCGCCGACCTGCTGGCCGCCGCGCTCCGGGCCGGCGCGCCGGTGGACCGCTCGGTGCTCGCGGTCGCCGAGGCGCTCGGTGGACCGCTCGCCGACCGGCTCGCCCGGGTGGGGCGGACGCTGGAACTCGGTGGCACGGCGGCCGAGGCGTGGGACCACCTGCGACCCGTGTCCGGGGCGGAGCGCCTGGCGACCGCCGCGATCCGCTCGTCGAGCAGCGGCGCGGCGCTGGCCGGCGCGCTCGGCCGGCTCGCCGACGACCTGCGCTCCGACCGGTCGACGGCGGCCGAGGCGGCCGCCCGCCGGGCCGGGGTGCTCATCGTGCTGCCGCTCGGGCTCTGTTTCCTGCCCGCCTTCATTCTCGCCGGTCTGGTGCCGGTGATCGTCGCCGTCCTCGGCGACGTGCTCTGAATCCCCGAGAAAGGGAGTACGACATGCGCAAACTTCTCACCCGCCTGCGCGGCGACGCCGGGATGAACACGGCCGAGTACGCCGTCGGCACCCTCGCCGCGGTCGCCTTCGCCGGGATCCTGCTGAAGGTGCTCACCTCCGGCAACGTGCAGTCCGCGCTCACCGCCGTGATCGACCGGGCCTTGAAGTGACCGGTCGCCGGTGGGCCGGCCGCCGGCCCGGCCCGGACGCGAATTCCTCGTCCAGCGGCACTGGTCCGGTCCCGGGTTCCTCGTTCAGCGGCACTGGTCCGGTCCCGGGTTCCTCCTCCGGCGGCACCGGCCCGGGGCAGCCGGGACGGGTCGGTGGGCGGCGACCGTGGGGTGCGCGGGAGCGGGGCTCGTTCACGGCCGAGCTGGCGGCCGGCCTGCCGGCGCTGATGCTCCTCCTCTTCGCCGGTCTCACCGCGGTCGACGCAGTCACCACGCGGGCCGGCTGCCTGGACGCGGCGCGGGAGGCGGCACTCGCCGCCGCCCGCGGCGAACCCGGGTCGGCGACCGGCGCCCGATACGCCCCGCCCGGGGCCGACGTCTCGGTGACCGTGGCCGGCGACCGGGTCACCGTGACCGTCCGGGCGCCGGTCCGGAGCTTCGGCGCCCGGCTGCCCCGGCTCACCGTGTCGGGCACCGCGGTGGCCGCCGTCGAGCCCGGCGCCCCCGGACCGCAGCCGTGATCGGGTGCTACGGGGACCGTCGGGTGATCAACGGGTGGGGGAACCAGGGCGCCGAGCACGGTGGGGCGACCGTGTGCCTGCTCGCCGTGGGGTTGGTGCTCGTGCTGGTCGGGCTCCTCGGTGCCGGGCTCGGCGCGGCCCGGTGCGCACGGCACCAGGCCCGGAACGCCGCCGACTTCGGGGCTCTCGCGGGCGCCGGCCGGGCGCTGGAGGGTGCCGACGCGGCGTGTGGCCGGGCCGCCGACCTGGCCGCGGCCAACGGCGGCCGGCTGACGGCGTGCCGGCTCGACGGCTTCGACGTCGTGGTGACGACGGAGGTGAAGGTCGCTCCGCTACCCGGGCTCACCCGGGCGGCGACCGCCACCTCCCGGGCCGGCCTGACCCGAGGCTGAGTGCCGGTTCCCCGGCCTTTCCCCACGTCTCGTGTCCAGACGCTGGGAAACTGGACCTGCAGCGATCGACCCCGGCGGTGCCGCACAGAAGGGGAGCCCGCTATGACCGACAGGTCTGGCGTAGAAGCCTGGATCCGGGCCTATGAATCCGCCTGGCGTACGGCGGGAACCGACCAGCTCGACCGGCTCTTCACCACCGACGCCACCTATCAGATGTCGCCGTTCCAGGAGCCGCACCGGGGCCTCGACGCCATCCGCGTGCTGTGGGACGCCGAACGCGCCGGGCCGGACGAGGAATTCGAGATGGACTTCCACATCGTCGCCGTCGACGACCCGCAGGCGGTCGTACGGCTGGAAGTGCGATACGGCGATCCTCGGCCCCAGTTGTTCCGCGATCTGTGGGTCCTCACGTTCGCCCCGGACGGCCGGTGCCGGGCCTTCGAAGAGTGGCCGTTCAGCCCTGGGCCTTCCGCGCCGCACCACACACCCTGACCCTGGACGCCGGGTGCCAGCAGCCGTCACCCGAGGTCATTCCCGCTCGCCAACGGAGATCCTCCACCGGAGCCGACACCGAGGACCGGCCGTGGTGTCGGGGCGGAAGCGCGTACCGCCCCGACACCACCGCGAGAAGGCCCGACACCACCGCCAGAGGGCGGCCCGGTCGGTGGAGTTGTCGGTGTCAGCGGGCCTGGAGGGCGTCCAGGCCGACCGCCATGGCGATCACCAGGCGCCGGTCGATCTGCGGTTGGTGGATGTCCACGACGTACCGGTCGCGCAGGCCCCACTTCTTGTCGACCGAGAACACCGGCTGACCGTTCGCCACGAAGTCGAAGTGGTAGGGCAGCCAGGAGAGCGAGTCGACGAAGCGGCGCAGCAGGGCCACCGGCAGGCTGCGCTCCTGCCCGGTGATCTGCGGCAGGCCGGCCTGCTCGACGTGCCAGGTGGAGCGGAGCAGCGACTGGGCGAAGTCCTTGCGGAACAGGCCGATCGGGGTGCCGGCGTGGTCGGTCACGTCGTAGGTGGCGCCGAGGTCGAGGCGCTGCCGGGCCTTGAAGCCGAGCAGGGGGTACTGCTTGGAGTCGTCGGTGTAGATGGTCACCTGCTCCTTGAACGCGAGCCGCTTCTGCTGCGCGAACGCGAGCAGCCCACCCTCCGAGCCGTCCGGCGCCACCGAGTGGACCTCGTACTGGTTGACCATCATCCGGATCCGCTGGCGGACGATGAACCGCTGCTGGGCCTGCAAGCTGTCGAGCTGCATCAGATCTCCTTGAAGAGGCGGACGCCGGAGTCTCGCACAGCCTGGCCGTCACCCGCGTGCCCGTGACCGGCGCGTTCCGGTCGTGATCCGGGCGCGACGGCCGGTCAGCGGTCAGCGCCCGCCATCGACGGTCGCCTTCATGGCCCAGGCGTTGAGCACCTGATGGATGCCGCGCAGGCGTTCGTTGATCTGCTCCAGGCGCTCCGCTTGGGCCAGGCTGGCCAGCGCGGTGCCCAGCGCGATCTGCTGGTCAGGGGTGAGGTTCTCCTGTTCGATCGTGTAGAGCAGGTCGACGGTCTCGGCGATCGTGTCGGCCACGGCTGTACCTCCCGGCGCGAAGAATCTCGGGTCACCTCGGGGCTTCCATCACACCGATGGAAGCGCTCCCATGTATCAATGCCCGGTCGTCGCCCCAGTCATGCACCCGTCCCAGACTTCGACGGCCGCCGGTCAGTCGCCTCCGGCACCGGCCCGCTCGGCAGCCCGCTCTTCCTGCCGCGGCAGCACCGCCCCGCGCCCGCCCTCGACCTCCGCCAGGTTGGCCAGGACCACGTCGAGGACCTTGATCGCGTCCGGCTTGGAGAGCGGGTTGTTGCCGTTGCCGCACTTCGGGGACTGGACGCAGGACGGGCAGCCCGACTCGCACCCGCACTCGGCGATCGCGTCCCGGGTGGCGCGCAGCCAGGCGGCCGCCGTCCCGTACGCCCGCTCGGCGAAGCCCGCCCCACCCGGGTGGCCGTCGTAGACGAAGACGGTGGGCGCCTCGGTGTCCGGGTGCAGGGCGGTGGAGAGGCCGCCGATGTCCCACCGGTCGCAGGTCGCCATCAGCGGCAGCAGGCCGATCGCGGCGTGCTCGGCGGCGTGCAGCGCGCCCGGGATGTCGGCGGCCTCGACGCCGGCAAGAGCCAGCGATTCCGGCGACAGGGTGAACCAGACCGCCACGGTACGCAGTTCCCGCGCCGGCAGGTCCAGCGGCCGGGTGTCGATCACCTCGCCGGTGGCGATCCGCCGCCGCTGGTACGACACCACCTGGCTGGTCACGTCGACCTCGCCGAGGAAGAGCCCGACCGGCCCGGCGTCCACGTAGGAGCGGACGGACACCACGGACAGCGAGGTGACGTCCCGGGCGTGGGTGGACCAGTCCGGCTCCTCGGCGTGCACCAGCGCGCACCCGTCGGCCAGGTCGAGCGAGTCGACCACGTACGAGACGCCCTGGTGCAGATAGACCGCGCCGGCGTGGAGCAGGAAGTGCGAGGAGCCGCCGTCGACGGTGCCGAGCAGTCGGCCGGTGGACTCCTCCACCACGCAGACCGGCGCCCCGCCCTCGCCGCGCAGGTCGACCTCGGGACGCTCCCGGTGCCGCCAGTACCAGCCGGTGGGCCGCTGCCGCAGCGCGCCCGCCTCGACCAGAGAGTCGACCGCTTCCTTCGCGCCCTCGCCGAAGAGTTCCAGGTCGGCCGGGGTGAGCGGGGCCTCGTGCGCGGCGCAGGCGAGCTGCGGCGCGAGCACGTACGGGTTGGCCGGGTCGAGCACGGTCGCCTCGACGGGCCGCCCGAACAGCGCCTCCGGGTGGTGCACCAGATAGGTGTCGAGCGGGTCGTCCCGGGCCACCAGCACCGCGAGGGCCTCGTCGCCGGAGCGGCCGGCCCGGCCGGCCTGCTGCCACAGCGACGCCCGGGTGCCCGGCCAGCCGCAGATCAGCACGGCGTCCAGCCCGACCAGGTCGACGCCGAGTTCCAGGGCGTTGGTGGAGGCGAGCCCGAGCAGGTCGCCGGTGAGCAGTGCGCGTTCCAGCTCGCGGCGCTCCTCGCGCAGGTAGCCGGCCCGGTAGGCGGCCACTCGGTCGCCGAGCCCGGGCACCGCCTCGTCGAGCGCCCGCCGGGCGTTCGCGGCGACCACCTCGGCGCCGCGCCGGGACCGGACGAAGGCGAGGGTGCGTACCCCCTCGATCACGCTGTCGGTGAGCAGGTCGGCGGTCTCCCGCAGCGCCGAGCGGCGGACGGTCACCAGGTCGGCCACCTCCTCGTCAGCGGAAGCGGAGGGCAGCAGCGGCGGCTCCCAGAGCGCGAAGGTCACCCCGCCGCGCGGCGAGGTGTCCTCGGTGACAGCCGCGACGGGCAGGCCGGTGAGCCGTCCGGCCGCCGTCGCCGGGTCGCCCGACGTGGCCGAGGCCAGCACGAAGGCCGGGGTACGCCCGTAGCGGGCGCACTGCCGGCGCAGCCGCCGCAGCACGTGCGCCACGTGGGAGCCGAACACGCCCCGGTAGGTGTGGCACTCGTCGACCACCACGTACGCGAGCCGGCGCAGGAACCCGGACCAGTGCGCGTGCCCGGGCAGGATGCCGTGGTGCAGCATGTCGGGGTTGGTCAGCACGAACCGGGAGTGCCGGCGGATCCACTCCCGCTCGGTGCGCGGGGTGTCGCCGTCGTAGGTGGCGGGGCGTACCCCCTCCAGCTCCAGGCCGGCGACGGCGCGGAGTTGGTCGGCGGCGAGCGCCTTGGTCGGGGCCAGGTAGAGCACCGTGGCGCGCGGGTCGGCGAGCAGGGCGCCCAGCGCCGGCAGCTGGTACGCCAGCGACTTGCCGGACGCCGTGCCGGTGGCCACCACCACGTGCTTCCCCGCGTACGCCAGCTCGGCGGCCTCGGCCTGGTGCCGCCACGGGGCGACCACGCCGCGCCGGGCGAACGCCGCCCGCAGCTCGTCGGGGGCCCAGTCCGGCCACGGCGCCGGCTCACCGGCCCGGGCCGGCACCCGCTCGACGTGGGTGACCGGGTCGGCGGCGTGCCGCAGGCGCAGCCGACGGAGCAGCTCACCCGGCGATCGGTCCGGGCCGCTGCCCGCCGGTACGGTGGCGGCCGACGGCTTCAGGTCGTGGCGCGGCGACGGACGCGCGGAGCTGAAGCTGTCGAAGGTCACGTCCTGCACTCTCGCACTGGTGTTCGGAATTGGAAACCGGGGGTGGGGGTATGGGGGAGGCTTCGCCGATGACCCGGAGAGGGTCACGCGCGGGGATGGTTAGATGCCCAGGAGAGCTTACCGAGGAGGGACCGATGGAGCTGTCGCTGGCGACCCGCACCGTGGGGGAGCACACGGTGCTCGAGGTCGGCGGTGAGGTGGACGTCTACACCGCGCCGCGCCTGCGGGAACGGCTCCTGGAGCTGATCGACGGTGGTGCTCGCCGGGTCGTGGTCGACCTGGGCCGGGTGGACTTCCTCGACTCGACCGGCCTCGGCGTGCTGGTCGGCGCGCTCAAGCGGCTCCGCTCGGCCGGCGGTTCCTTCGCGCTGGTCTGCGACAAGGAGCCGCTGCTCAAGATCTTCCGGATCACCGCCCTGGACCAGGTCTTCCCGTTGCATCCCACGGTCGACGCGGCGATCAGCGCCGACCCGACCGGCGCCGGCGCGTGATGGCGACCGTCAAGCTCTCCTTCTCGCCGGCCCCGGTGCACGTCCGCACCGCACGCCTGGTCGGGGTCGCGGTGGCCCGTCGGGCCGGGGTGCGCGAGGATCTGCTCGACGAGGTGCGCCTGGCCATCGGTGAGGCGTGCACCCGGGCGGTCGCGCTGCACCGGCAGTACGGGCTCCCCGACCCGGTGTACGTGGAGATGTCCGACAGCGGGGCGTACACGGTGCGGGTGGTGGACCGCGCCCCGATCGAGGCGAGCATCGGCCTGGCCGCGCTGCCGCCGGACGAGCTGGCCAAGGAGTCGCTCAGCGAGGACGCGCTGACCACCGGGGTGGGCTTCGCCCTGCTCGCCGGCTTCGTCGAGGACCTCCAGGTCCGCCCGGTCGACGAGGGTGTCGGCACCGAGGTCCGGATGGTCTGGCCGGCCGGTCGCGCCTGACCCTGTCCTTCCGCAGGCCGCGTTCCCCTCGGGGAGCGCGGCCTCGTCGTACTTTCCGGGCCTTATATCAGATTTCTTCACATAGCACAGTTACGAAGATCATCGAGACCGGGTGCCCCCTCCCTGTGACCCTCAACACGTCGGAGGGCTACAGTACGCGGGTTGTCAGCAAGTGTCCCGTCCCGCAGCCAGCGGGAATGGGTGTTCATCGCTGGTCCGCGGGGTGGGTCGGCGCGCGCTTGCGAGTCCGCATCCAGGCGTCGGTCCGTGCGTCTCCACTGGCCGGCGCGAGTGTTCGGTACAGGAGGACATAGATGTCCGGGACCTTGGCCGCCGACGGCGGCGCACTGTCCCTTACCGGAGCCAACGTGACGTACGTCGTCATCGCCGCGGTCATCGCGCTGGTGGCGCTCGTCTTCGCGGCCGCCCTCACCAGGGCGGTCCTGGCGGCCGGTACGGGAACCACCAACATGCAGGAGATCTCCGGGGCGGTGCAGGAGGGCGCGTCCGCGTACCTGCTGCGGCAGTTCCGCACCCTGGCGATCTTCGTGGTGATCGCCGTCGTGCTGCTGTTCCTGCTGCCGGTGCACGACACCGACGGCAGCGAGACCCTCGTGAAGATCGGCCGGTCGGCGTTCTTCGTGGTGGGCGCGCTGTTCAGCGCGTTCATCGGCGGCGCCGGTATGTGGCTGGCCACCCGCGCCAATCTGCGGGTCGCCGCGGCCGCCCGGGAGCGGGAAGGCGGGCGCGAGGGCGCCATGAAGATCGCCTTCCGCACCGGTGGCGTGGTCGGCTTCCTCACCGTCGGCCTCGGCCTGTTCGGTGCGGCGCTGGTCGTCATCCTGTTCAGGGGTGACGCCCCGACCGTGCTGGAGGGCTTCGGCTTCGGCGCCGCGCTGCTCGCCATGTTCATGCGGGTCGGCGGCGGCATCTTCACCAAGGCCGCCGACGTCGGCGCCGACCTGGTCGGCAAGGTCGAGCAGGGCATCCCGGAGGACGACCCGCGCAACGCCGCCACCATCGCCGACAACGTCGGCGACAACGTCGGTGACTGCGCCGGCATGGCCGCCGACCTCTTCGAGTCGTACGCGGTCACCCTGGTCGCCGCGCTGATCCTGGGCCGTGCCGCGTTCGGTGAGGACGGCCTGGTCTTCCCGCTGATCATCTCCACCATCGGCGTGCTGGTCGCGATCGTCGGCGTCTTCATCACCCGGCTGCGCACCAGCGACCGCAGCGGCCTGACCGCCATCAACCGGGCTTTCTACCTCTCCGCGGTGATCTCCGCGGTGCTGGTGGCGATCGCGGCGTTCGCCTACCTGCCGGCGACCTTCGGCGAGCTGGAGGGCGGGCTGACCGACGTCGACCGCAACCCGCGCCTGGTGGCCATCGGCGCGGTGGTCATCGGCATCGTGCTGGCCGCCGCGATCCAGGCGCTCACCGGCTACTTCACCGAGACCAACCGGCGCCCGGTGCAGGACATCGGCAAGAGCTCGCAGACCGGTGCGGCCACCGTCATCCTCGCCGGCATCAGCGTCGGCCTGGAGTCGGCGGTCTACTCGGCGCTGCTGATCGGCGCCGGCGTCTTCGGCGCGTTCCTGCTCGGTGGCAGCTCCATCACCCTGTCGCTGTTCGCGGTGGCGCTGGCCGGCACCGGCCTGCTCACCACCGTCGGCGTCATCGTCGCGATGGACACCTTCGGCCCGATCTCCGACAACGCCCAGGGCGTGGCCGAGATGTCCGGCGACATCGACGAGCACGGCGCGCGGACGCTGACCGAGCTGGACGCCGTCGGCAACACCACCAAGGCGATCACCAAGGGCATCGCGATCGCCACCGCGGTGCTCGCCGCGACCGCGCTGTTCGGCTCGTACACCGACACGCTGCGCTCCTCGTACGAGGACGCGGGCGTGGGCGACGCCGGCGCCGAGATCCTCAACTCGCTGAACGTGGCCAACCCGCGCAACCTGGTCGGCCTCATCATCGGCGCGGCGGTGGTCTTCCTCTTCTCCGGCCTGGCCATCAACGCGGTGTCCCGCTCGGCCGGCGCTGTGGTCATGGAGGTCCGCCGGCAGTTCCGCGAGCTGCCCGGCATCATGGACCGCACCCAGCGCCCCGAGTACGGCAAGGTCGTCGACATCTGCACCCGGGACGCGCAGCGCGAGCTGATGACCCCCGGCCTGCTGGCCATCCTGGCCCCGATCGCGGTCGGCTTCGGCCTCGGCCCGGGCGCGCTGGCCGCGTACCTGGCCGGTGCGATCGGCGCGGGCACCCTGATGGCGGTCTTCCTGGCCAACTCCGGTGGCGCCTGGGACAACGCCAAGAAGCTGGTGGAGGACGGCGCGTACGGCGGCAAGGGCTCCGAGGCGCACGCCGCGACCGTCATCGGCGACACCGTCGGCGACCCGTTCAAGGACACCGCCGGCCCGGCGATCAACCCGCTGATCAAGGTGATGAACCTGGTCTCGCTGCTGATCGCCCCGGCCGTGGTGGCCTGGAGCGTGGGCGACGACAAGAACCCCGCGCTGCGCATCGCGATCGCCGTGGTGTCCGCGCTGATCATCGTGGCGGCGGTGGTGTTCAGCAAGCGCAAGGGCATCGCGATGGACGACTCCGACAGCGGTGCCGGCACTCCGGACCAGCGTGTGGAGACGGTCAACGCCTGACCCCGGGCGACGCGGCGGTTCCCGGTCGGCCCCGGCCGGCCGGGAACCGTGCGCTCCGGCGGTCCCGTGCACGAAACCTGACCGGTGGCACTTCCACCGGGAGGTCGTACGCTGCTTCGCATGCGTACGCGCCGGGCGGCAACCGCCGGAAAGCTCACGGTGGTCCTGGCCACGCTAGCCCTCGTCGTCGCCGGCTGCGGCGGCCCCAGCCCGCAGGCCTGGGCCGCGTCGGTCTGCCAGGCGCTCAGCCCCTGGCGCGCCGAGATCAACAAGCTGACCAGCAGCACCCAGCAGCAGATGACCGCGCAGACCACTCCGGCGCAGGCCAAGGAGAACCTGGTCCGGCTCTTCGCCGGGGCCGAGGAGGCCAGCGAGACCGCCCGGCGCAAGGTCGAGGAGGCGGGTGTGCCGGAGACCGACCACGGCGCGGAGATCTCCGCCGGGTTCCGCGCCTCGCTCAGCAAGGTGCGGGACGCGTACGGGCGGGCCCGGGACACCATCGACGGGCTGGACATCGCCCAGGCCGGCCCCTTCTACGACGGGGTGCGGGCCGCCGTGGACACGCTCAACAAGGAGTACGACGCGAGCGCGCTGGACACCAGCAGGCTCAACTCACCCGAGCTCAAAGAGGCCTTCGACGAGGTCCCGGAGTGTCGCTGACCCCTCCCTCCCAGAACCCGGCCCGCCAGCCCTCGCTGTTCTCCACCGAGGCGGCCGATCCGTCGCTGGCGGATCTCGCCGGCCTGCTCGCCGGGCCGGGTGAGGTGGTCCGGATGGGCGGGACGGCCCGGATCTCCGTGGTGGTGGACGCCGCCTGGCGGGTGCACGTGCTGGTGGCCGAGCTGGGCGCCCGGGGGATCCCGGCGGGCTGGGAGCCGACGGAGGACGGGCAGCACCTGGTGCGCACCGCGTACGCCACCACGCTGGCCCCGCTGGGCCTGGCCTGGCTGCGCGGCACGGTGAAGCGGCCCCCGGCGCGGTTCCACCTCAACGGGCGGCGGCTGCGGCTCTGGCTCGCCGCCGCCGGGGCGGCCGACCCGACCGGGTTCCAGCTCCGGCTCGGCCCGGTCGACGAGGAGTGCTGGCGGCCGGTGCGCGCCGCGCTGGCCGCGGTGGGGCTCCCGGCCGCGTTCGTAGAGGCGGACGAGGGCGGGCCGGCGTACCGGATCACCGGTCGACGGCGGGTGGCCCGGCTGGCGGAGCTGGTGGGGGACCGGCCGCGGGCCGTGCCGGCGGCCGAGTGGCCGGGGACGCACGGCTGATCCTCCGGCGCAAGCCCACCGGCTGTCCGATCCCGGACACACCGTGCGGAGGTTTGCCCAGGAAAACGACGGGTGTCCCCTCCGCCACGGGTGCGTGATCGTCACAGTGACCCGCTGGGCGCCCTACCCACGGTGTACGGTGGCGCCGTCCGGCGGGGTGCCGGCGGATGGTCGACGGAACCTGATCATTTGCCGCCCACGAAACCCGGAACGCGGACGGCGCGTTACGTTGGACATCCGGACCGCCGGTGGTGCGACACGGCCCGAAGCGGGCATTGCGTAGGAGTGAGGTCGGAGAGAGACGTGCCGAGCAACGCTGGAACCACCCGTCTGGTCATCGTCGAGTCACCGGCGAAGGCCAAGACGATCTCGGGCTATCTCGGCCCGGGGTACGTCGTGGAGGCCAGCTTCGGCCACGTCCGGGACCTGCCCCGCAACGCCGCCGAGATCCCGGCCGGCTACGAGGACAAGCCCTGGGCCCGGCTCGGCGTGGACGTGGACAACGGCTTCGCCGCGCTCTACGTGGTCTCCGCCGACCGGAAGAAGCAGATCACCAAGCTGAAGTCGCTGGCCAAGGAGGTGGACGAGATCTTCCTCGCCACCGACGAGGACCGCGAGGGCGAGGCCATCGCCTGGCACCTGGTGGAGACGCTGAAGCCCAAGGTGCCGGTCAAGCGGATGGTCTTCCACGAGATCACCAAGCCGGCCATCCAGGCCGCGGTGGCCAACCCCCGGGAGATCGACCGGGACCTGGTCGACGCCCAGGAGGCCCGCCGCATCCTCGACCGGCTCTACGGCTACGAGGTCTCCCCGGTGCTCTGGCGCAAGGTCCGCAGCGGCCTCTCCGCCGGCCGGGTGCAGTCCGTGGCGACCCGGATCGTGGTCGAGCGGGAGCGGCAGCGGATGGCGTTCCGCACCGCCGAGTACTGGGACATCCTGGCCACCCTGGCGGTGGCGAACCCCGGCGAGGGGCCGCGCACCTTCAACGCCACCCTGATCGCGCTGGGCGGCGACCGGATCGCCACCGGCAAGGACTTCGAGCCGACCACCGGTCGGGTCAAGCCCGGCGCCGGGGTGGTCCACCTCGACGAGAGCGGCGCCCGGGGGCTGGCCGCGCGACTGGAGGGGCGGCCGTTCACGGTCACCCGGGTCGAGGAGAAGCCCTACCGCCGCCGCCCGTACGCGCCGTTCATCACCTCGACCCTGCAGCAGGAGGCGGCCCGCAAGCTGCGGCTCTCGTCCCAGCAGACGATGCGCACCGCGCAGCGGCTCTACGAGAACGGCTACATCACCTACATGCGTACCGACTCGGTGAACCTGTCGGAGACCGCCATCGCGGCGGCCCGCCGGCAGATCGCCGAGCTCTACGGCGAGCGCAGCGTGCCGCCGGAGCCGCGCCGCTACACCGGCAAGGTGAAGAACGCGCAGGAGGCGCACGAGGCGATCCGCCCGGCGGGGGACAACTTCCGCACCCCGGGCGAGGTGGCCAAGGAGCTGTCCGCCGAGGAGTTCAAGCTCTACGAGCTGATCTGGCGGCGCACCATCGCCTCGCAGATGACCGACGCGGTCGGCTCCAGCGTCTCGGTGCGCATCCGGGCGATCTCCTCCGCCGGCGAGGAGGTCGACTTCGGCGCGAGCGGCAAGACCATCACCGACCCCGGCTTCCTGCGCGCCTACGTCGAGTCCAGCGACGACGAGAACGCCGAGGCCGAGGACGCCGAGCGGCGGCTGCCCACCCTGACCAAGGACCAGCCGCTGACCGCCGACGAGCTGGCCGCCCAGGGCCACCACACCCAGCCGCCCGCCCGCTACACCGAGGCGTCGCTGGTCAAGGCCCTGGAAGAGCTGGGCATCGGCCGCCCGTCGACGTACGCGTCGATCATGCAGACCATCCAGGACCGCGGGTACGTCTTCAAGCGCGGCCAGGCGATGATCCCGTCGTTCCTGGCGTTCGCGGTGATCGGGCTGCTGGAGCGGCACTACCCGCGCCTCATCGACTACGACTTCACCGCCAGCATGGAGAACGAGCTGGACGAGATCGCCGGCGGTGACCACGCCGCGGTCGACTTCCTCACCTCGTTCTACTTCGGCAGCGCCAACGGCACCGGCGACCAGGCCATCGCCCACGCGGGCGGGCTGAAGAAGCTGGTCACCGAGAACCTCAGCGACATCGACGCCCGCAGCGTCAACTCGATCCCGCTCTTCACCGAGGACGACGGGCGCGAGGTCGTCGTCCGGGTCGGCCGCTACGGGCCGTACCTCCAGCGGGCGCTGCCGGGTGAGCAGCCCGCGCCCGCCGCGGAGGGCGAGGAGGGCGGCGGCCAGGGCGACCGGGCGCCGATCCCCGAGGGGCTGGCCCCCGACGAGCTGACCCCGGAGAAGGTGCACGAGCTGTTCCTCGGCGGCGGGGGCGAGCGCAAGCTCGGCGACGACCCGGCCACCGGCGAGCCGATCCTGCTCAAGTCCGGCCGGTTCGGCCCGTACGTGGCCAGCGGCGAGCGGAAGTCCTCGCTGCTGCGCTCGCAGTCGCCGGACAGCCTCACCTTCGACCAGGCGCTGCAGCTGCTCAGCCTGCCCCGGCTGATCGGCACCGACCCCGAGGGCAACGAGGTCGTCGCCAACAATGGCCGCTACGGCCCGTACGTCAAGCGCGGTGACGAGTTCCGCTCGCTGGACTCGGAAGACAAGATGTTCACCGTCACGCTGGACGAGGCGCTCGCCCTGCTGGCCGCCCCGAAGACCCGGCAGCGCCGGGCCGCCGCGCCGCCGCTGCGGGAGATGGGCAACGACCCGGCGACCGAGAAGCCGCTGGTCATCAAGGACGGGCGGTTCGGGCCGTACGTCACGGACGGGGAGACCAACGCCTCGCTGCGGCGCGGGCAGACCCCGGAGGCGCTGACCCTCGAGGAGGCCTCCGAGATGCTCGCCGAGAAGCGGGCGAAGGGTCCGGCGCCGAAGAAGAAGGCGGCGAAGAAGGCCGCCCCGGCCAAGAAGACGACGGCGGCCAAGAAGACCGCCGCCGCCAAGTCCACGGTCGCCAAGAAGACCACGACAGCAAAGACCACCACGGCGAAGAAGACCCCCGCCAAGAAGGCGGCCCCGAAGAAGGCCACCACCTCTCCGGAGTAACTCGCTCCTCTTCGAGATCTTGGAAGGAAAGGGCCCTCATGGGGGCCACTTCCTTCCAAGATCTTTTTCTCTGTCCACAGGGGCGGCGGGAGAGAGGCACGCCGGGGCAGGGTCGGTGGGTGGGGACTTCCTGGGCGGAGTTGCGGCGGGCGCTGCCGGGTGACGACGCGGACGAGCTGACCTGGCTGCTCTTTCGGCAGGACGACGTGCTCTCCTTGGCGCAGGCGCGGCAGCACCTGACCCGCAAGGCGATCCGGCACCGGGTGGCGACCGGTCGCTGGCACCAGGTGCACCGTGCCGTGCTCGTCGCACACAACGGCCCGGTCGCTCCAGCCCAGCTCCGCTGGATCGCCGTGCTGGCCGCCGGTCCCACCGCGCTGCTCGGCGGGCTCACCGCCGCCCAGGCGGGCGGCCTGCGCGGGTTCCCCGACCGGGTCGTGCACCTGCTGCTATCGGCGGCCCGTCGTCGTTCCCCGCTGCCGAGCGGTGTTCGGGCGCACCGGACCAGCCACCTACCCGACCGGGACGTGCTGCCGCAGGGGCAGCCACCCCGGGACGGCAGCCGCCCGGTCGATCATCGACGCGGCCCAGTGGGCTCCCACCGACGGGCAGGCCCGGGCCGTTGTGGCGGCGGCCTTCCAGCAGCGGTTGGTGGGCGGTGACGATCTGCAGGAGGTCGTCGACCGGATGCCACGCCTCCGCCGGCGCCGGCTGATCCTGGGCACCGCCGCGGACGCCGCCGGTGGCGCCCACTCGCTGGCCGAGCTGGACCTTCTGAGCCTGGTCCGCCGGGCCGGGCTCCCCGAACCGACCCGGCAGAAGGTCCGGCGGGACGCGGCCGGGCGGCGCCGCTACCTGGACGCGTACTTCGAGGAGTGGCGGGTGCACGTCGAGGTCGACGGCGGCCAGCACCTCGACCCGGCCCACGCCTGGGCCGACATGCGCCGGCAGAACGACCTGTGGGTGGAGGGCGACCGCGTCCTCCGGTTCCCCTCGTGGGCCCTGCGCGCAGACCCCGACACAGTCGTCGCCCAACTCCGCGCCGCCCTCCAGGCCGCCGGCTGGCGCGGCTGACGGCTCGCCGAGATCTTGGAAGGAAAGGGTCCCCATGAGGGCCAGTTCCCTCCAAGATCTTCTGCGGTCAGGCGCCCAGCACCTGGTTCAGGTAGGGGTTGGTGAAGCGGCGATGGGGGTCTAGGCGGTCGCGGATCTTCAGGAAGTCGGTGAACTTCGGGTAGGCCGTGGCCAGGGACTCCGCGGTTCGCCAGTGCAGCTTGCCCCAGTGGGGCCGGCCGCCCAGCTCCGTGGTGACCTCCTCGAAAGCGCGGAAGTACGGCTCGTAGGGCGTCCCCACGTACTGGTGGATGGCGACGTACGCGGAGTCCCGCCCGTATCCGTGGGAGAGCCAGATGTCGTCGGCGGCGGTGAACCGCACCTCGACGGGGAAGAGCACCTTGAACGGCAGCCGGTCCACGATCCGCCGCAGCTCCGCCAGCGCGGTGGGCAGGGCGGCGCGCGGGAGCGCGTACTCCATCTCCACGAAGCGGACCCGGCGCGGGGTGCAGAAGACCCGGTCGGAGCGGCCGGTGTAGGTGCGTTCGGTGAGCGCCCGGGCGGAGACCGCGCTGATCCCGGGGGCGAGCGCCGGCACGGCGCGGCCCAGCCGGCAGGCGCCGGCGAAGACGGTGTTGGAGAGGAACTCGTCGTCGAGCCAGCCGCGCCAGCGGGGCAGCGGCTGGTCGTCGGCGGGTACCCGGTCGTTGGTCTTGACCTGCACCCGGTCGGTGTAGGGGAACCAGTAGAACTCGGCGTGGTCGTGCTGCTCGACGAGGCCGGGCAGGTCGTCGAGCACCGCGGCGAGGGCCGCGGGCCGCTCGTGCGCGCGGAGCACGAAGGCGTCGACGCACCGCAGCGTGACCTCCACGAGCACTCCGACCGCGCCGAGCCCGACCCGGGCGGCGGCGAACACGTCGCGGTGCTCGTCGGCGGAGCAGCGCAGCACCTCGCCGGTTCCGGTCACCAGGGTCAGCGCGGTGACGAAGGTGGACAGGCAGCCGAGCTTCCCGCCGGTGCCGTGGGTGCCGGTGGAGAGCGCCCCGGCGACCGTCTGCGCGTCGATGTCGCCGAGGTTGGGCAGCGCCAGGCCGTGGCCGGCGAGCAGGTCGTTGAGGGTGTGCAGCGTCATTCCGGCCGGTACGGTGACCAGACGGCGAGCGGGGTCGACGCTGACCCCGGTGTCCAGGTCGGCGAGGTCGAGCCGGTGCCCGTCGGCGACGGCGGTCGCGGTGAAGGAGTGTCCGCTGCCCACCGCCCGGATGGTCCGGCCGGTGTCGGCGGCGTGGCGGACCGCCTCGGCGACCTCCTCGACGGTGCGCGGGCGCACCGTGAGGGCGGCGGTGCTGCGCTGGTTGCCGGCCCAGTTGGACCAGGCGGCTGGCGTGCCGACCATGGACGCTCCTCGACGTGAATATGAACTGACTTCATATCAGGAACGTTGTACCTGGTAAATACCGCAATCGAGCCCGGCTCGTTGTACCGGTAGTCACAGAGTCGTGACGTGCAGATATGTTCATCCGTCGAAGGGGGGTGGCGCCGAGTGTCCACACCAGCCGCCACGACCGGGCCGCTGCGTCGGGTACCGGTGCAGGGTCGAAGTGTCGCGCGGGTCCAGCGAATGCTGGACGCCTGCGCCGAGCTCGTCGACGAGGTGGGGTACGAGGGTTTGACCACGACCCTGCTCGCCGAGCGTGCCGAGGTGGCGATCGGGTCGGTCTACCAGTTCTTTCCGGACAAGCGGGCGATCGTGCAGGCGCTGACGCTGCGCACGATGGAGTCCTATCTCCAGCGGCTCGACGAGCGGTTCTCTTCGCCCGACCTGACCCACTGGTGGGACGGTGTCGACGCGGCGATCGACGAGTACATCTCGATGCACCGCACGGTCCCGGGATTTCGTACCCTGCACTTCGGCGACGTGGTCGACCTGCACCTGCTCGACGAGCAGCGGGACAACAACGGGGTGATCGCCGATCAGCTCGCCCGGGTGCTCACGGAGCGTTTCGGTCTGGCCGGCGTGCCCGACCTCCGGTTCCACCTGGAGGTCGCGGTGGAGGCGGCCGACTCCCTCATCAAGCTGGCGTTCCGCCGGCGGACCGAGGGCGACGAGCGGGTGCTGGTCGAGGCGAAGGCGCTCATCCGGGAGTACCTGCACCGGCAGGTCGACGCCCGGACGGAGGCCGTCCAGCAGGGTTGAGCAGGACGTCGCCGCCTGGTGCCGGCGGTGACGGCAAGGTGCGATTGCCCGGGGTGCGACCGGGGCAGACGACGAGCGGCGGGTTCCCGAGGTGTGCCGGGGCCCGCCGTCACCATTTAGAGGAACGCGTGGCCCTCGCCGCGGTAGGTCGGCACGGTGGCCACCACGCTGTCGCCGTCGACCAGATGCACCTCGTTGACGTGCTCGCACAGCTCGCCGGCCTTCGCGTGGCGGAACCACACCCGGTCGCCGATCCGCAGGGCGGTCGCGACGTCGCCGGCGAGCGGGGTCTGCACCTCGCCCGCGCCCTCCGCGCCCAGCAGCTTCAACCCGGCCGGCAGCCACGGCCGGGGGAGCCGGCTGTCCCCGGCCGCGCCCGAGGCGATCCAGCCGCCGCCGAGCACGGTGGCCAGCCCGGGCCCCGGGCGGCGGACCACCGCGCAGGCGAAGAACGCCGCCGGGGTCGGCCGCCAGGCACGGTACGCGTCGAAGAGCGTCGGCCCGTAGAGGCCGGAGCCCGCGGTGACCTCGGTGACTGCGGGGTCGGCGCTGGTGGCGGCCACGCTGCCGGTGCCGCCGCCGTTGACGAACTCCAGGTCGGCGTGCTCGCGTACCGCGGCGACCGCGGCCGCCCGGCGGGCCAGCAGTTCCCGGTACGACCCGCGCTGGGTGACCCGGATGGCCGTGCCCAGCAGCGCCTGCCCGGGCGGGGCGTCGCCGAGGCCGGCGATCTGCGCCTCGTACGACATCAGGCCGACCAGCCGGAAGCCCGGCCGGCCGGCGACGGTGGCGGCGAGCGTGCCGGCCGCCCCGGCGCTGTGCACCGGGGACCGCCGCACGCCGACGTGCACCCGGCCGCCGAGGGGTCGCCAGGAGGCGTCCAGTTCGAGGCAGACCCGCAGCGCCGGCCGGCGTCCGGGCGGGCAGACCTGGTCGACCAGGTCGAGCTGCCCGGCGTCGTCGATCATCAGGGTCACCGCGTCGGCGAGCGCCGGGTCGGCGGCCAGTTCGGCGAGCGCCCGCCGGTCGGCGGTCGGATAGGCGACCAGCACGTCGTCGCTGACGCCGCTGCGGGCGAGCCAGAGCGCCTCGGGGAGGGTGAACGCCATCACGCCGCGCCAGCCGGGCCGGCCCAGCGCCCGGGTCAGCAGCTCGCGGACCCGGACCGACTTGCTGGCGATCCGGACCGGCTTGCCCGCGGCCCGGTCGACCAGCGCCTCGGCGTTGGCATCGAACGCGGAGAGATCGACCACGGCGTACGGCGGGTCGAGGTGGGCGGTCGCCCGATCGAGGCGATCGCGAAGTTTGTCTCGGTCGGTGGCCACGTGTGCACGCTAACTGTCTGGACGACAATGCGAAATACCCTCGCGTCTGTCCGGGCTGCGGGCGGTGGTCCCGGCGGCCTAGGCTCGGCGAGCAGGCGAATGTCGCGGAGGGGGACGCATCTCGCCCCGACTAGAGTGTTCCACCGGGGATGCCCAGCTCTGGGCCGGCACGTGGAGGTACGGCCATCGAAAGCCAGAACAACGGCGAGTCGCCCGGCGTGTCGTCGCCCGCGGCGCAGGCTGACCGCTCCGGAGCCGCCGCCATCCGCTCGGTGCTGCGCATCCGGCCGTTCCGCCGGCTCTGGATCGTGCTCGGCGCGGCCTCCTTCGGCGACTGGCTCGGCCTGCTCGCCACCTCGGTCTTCGCCGCCGCCCAGGTCTCCGGCAGCACCGCCAAGGGTGCCGCCTTCGGCACGACCATCGCCATCCGGCTGCTCCCGGCGCTGCTGCTCGGGCCGGTGGCGGGCGTGTTCGCCGACCGGTTCGACCGGCGCTGGACGATGGTCATCTGCGACGTGCTGCGCTTCCTGCTCTTCGCCTCCATCCCGCTGGTCGCGCTCACCGGGGCCGGCAGCGGGGTGGTGGTCAGCTGGGCGCTGGTGGCCACCTTCCTGATCGAGACGGTCACCCTGATGTGGATCCCGGCCAAGGAGGCCGCGGTCCCCAACCTCATCCCGCGCGCCCGGCTGGAGACCGCCAACCAGCTCACCCTGATCACCACGTACGGCCTCACCCCGATCGCCGCGGCCATCGGCCTGGCGGTGCTCGACCGGAGCATCCGCGGGATCACCGGCGGCGAGATGCCGTCCTGGGCGGAGCCGGCGCAGCTCGCCCTCTGGTTCAACGCGTTCTCCCGGCTGGCTACCGCGATCGTGGTGGCCGTCGGGATCAAGGAGATCAGCCAGGCGCAGGCCGCCGAGCGGGAGCGCACCGAGCAGAGCATGACGCGCCAGTTCACCGAGGGCTGGCGGTTCATCGGCCAGACGCCGCTGGTCCGCGGCCTCGTGCTGGGCATCTTCGGTGCCTTCGCCGGTGGCGGCATCGTGATCGGCACGGCGAAGTTCTTCGCCGCCTCGCTCGGCGCCGGTGACGCCGCGTTCTACCTGCTTTTCGGCGCGATCTTCATCGGCCTGGCGATCGGCATCGGGGCCGGCCCGATGATCGTCCGGGACATGTCCCGGCGCCGCTGGTTCGGCATGAGCATCGTGCTGGCCAGCGCCTCCGTGCTGGTGCTCGCCTTCGCCATCCACCTGTCCATGGCGATGCTCGGCGCGATCCTGGTCGGCGCGGGCGCCGGCATGGCCTTCCTGGCCGGCACCACGCTGCTCGGCGGCGAGGTGGCCGACGAGGTGCGCGGCCGGGTCTTCGCGGTGGTGCAGATCGGCACCCGGCTGGTGCTGATCCTCGCCATCGCGCTGAGCAGCCTCCTGGTCGGCGTCGGCGGCTCCCGCCAGCTGACCATCGCCGACCTGGGCATCTCGGTCTCCTCGACCCGCCTGCTGCTGCTCGCCGCGGGCGCCGCCGGCATCTTCGCCGGGATCAGCGCCTTCGGGCAGATGGACGACAAGAAGGGCGTGCCGGTCCTGGCCGACCTCTGGGGCTCGATCCGGGGCCGCCCGCTGATGCCGGCGGAGCCCTTCGTCTCCAACGGCCTCTTCGTGGTCTTCGAGGGTGGCGAGGGCGCCGGCAAGTCCACCCAGCTCGCCGCGCTCGCCGACCGGCTGCGCGGGCAGGGCCGGGACGTCGTGGTCACCCGGGAGCCGGGGGCCACCGGCATCGGCGAGCGGATCCGCGCGCTGGTGCTGGAGACCTCCGGCGACGAGGCCCCGTCGCCGCGCGCCGAGGCGCTGCTCTACGCCGCCGACCGGGCCCACCACGTGGCCACCGTGGTCCGGCCGGCACTGGTCCGGGGCGCCGTGGTGATCAGCGACCGGTACGTCGACTCGTCGCTGGCGTACCAGGGGGCCGGGCGGACCCTGCCGGTGCAGGAGGTCTCCTGGCTCTCCTCGTGGGCCACCGGCGGGCTCAAGCCCGACCTGGTGGTGCTCCTCGACGTCGACCCGCGCACCGGCCGGTCCCGGGTCGACTCCCGCAACCGGGGCGCCGACCGGCTGGAGGCCGAGTCGCTCCCGTTCCACGAGCGGGTCCGGTACGCCTTCCTCGACCTGGCCACCGCCGACCCCAAGCGCTACCTGGTGCTCGACGCGTCCCGCCCGGTCGAGGAGATCGCCGCGGCGGTGGCCCGGCGGGTGGACGAGTTGCTCGTCGACCCGGCCGGCATCGTGCACCCGCGCCCGGCCCAGGGCCCCGACACCACGGTCCAGCCCGAGTTATCCGACGCGGAGCTGGTGACGATGGAGCGCCCACCACGATGACGGACGTCTTCGCCGACCTGGTCGGGCAGGACGAGGCGGTGGTCACGCTGCGCCGGGCGGCCGCCTCGGCCGCCGCCCTGCTGCGTGCCGCCGCTCCCGTGGCGGCCGGCGGAGCGGGCCGGACCGGCGGCGACGACGCGCTCGACGCGCTCGCCGAGGAAACCGACGGGCCCGCCCCCGCCGGTCCGGAGGGCGTCGATCCGGGCGCCGGGATGACCCACGCCTGGATCTTCACGGGGCCTCCCGGCTCGGGCCGGTCGGTGGCGGCGCGCGCCTTCGCCGCCGCGTTGCAGTGCGTGCACGGCACCGGCTGCGGCCGCTGCCCCGGCTGCCACACCACGCTGGCCGGCACCCACGCCGACGTCCGGCTGGTGGTGCCCGAGGGGCTCTCCATCGGCGTGGGCGAGATGCGGGCGCTGGTGCTGCGGGCGGCCAGCACGCCGTCCGGCGGCCGTTGGCAGGTCGTCGTCATCGAGGACGCCGACCGGCTCACCGAGGCCGCCGGCAACGCGCTGCTCAAGGCGATCGAGGAGCCGCCCCCGCGTACCGTCTTCCTGCTCTGCGCCCCCTCCACCCACCCGGACGACATCTCGGTGACCATCCGGTCGCGGTGCCGGGTCGTGCCGCTGCGGCAGCCGCCGGCCGGCGCGGTGGCCGAGGTGCTCGTACTCCGGGACGGCATCGCCCCCGACGTGGCCGAGTGGGCCGCCGCGGCCGCGCAGGGACACGTGGGCCGGGCCCGGCGACTGGCCCGCGACCCGGAGGCCCGGCAGCGCCGCGACGCCGTGCTCGCCGTGCCGCGCCGGCTGACCGGCGTGGGCGCCGCGTTCGACGCCGCCTCCGCCCTGATCGAGGCGGCCGAGGCCGAGGCCGCCGCGTCGGTGGCCGAGATGGACGAGACGGAGAAGACCGCGCTCCAGACCGCGCTCGGCGCGGGCGGCACCGGCCGGGGCGCGGCCGGGGCCATGCGGGGCGCCGCCGGTCAGCTCAAGGACCTGGAGAAGCGGCAGAAGTCCCGGGCCACCCGGGCCCAGCGGGACGCGCTCGACCGGGCCCTGGTCGACCTGGCCGGCTTCTACCGGGACGCGCTGACCATGGCGCTGCGGGCGCCGGTCGCCCCGGTGCACACCGACACCGCGGCGCTGGCCGGGGCCGGCGCGCAGAAATGGGATGCCGAGGGGGCGCTGCGCCGGCTGGAGGCCGTGCTGGAGTGCCGGGCGGCGATCGAGGCGAACGTCAAGCCGCGGATCGCGGTGGAGGCGATGATGCTCGCCCTGTGGCGGGGCTGAGCACCCCCACTGTCCACAGGGCATCGACAGGCTTTGTTCACTGCGGTACGGTCCGGTGTGGCCGCGTGACGATGGCGGCACGCTCAGTGACGGGGTCAGTCGGGAGGAGTCCGCCGATGCCACGGGGGGAGATCGACGAGGCCTGGATCGAGGAGGCGGTGCGGCGCTACCGCCGCATCGAGACCCTCCAGGCCGAGTTCGACCAGGCGGTGGCGACGGTCGAGGTCACCGTCCGCTCGCCGGACGGCCTCGTCGAGGTGGTGGTGACCGCCGGCGGCCGGATCACCGACGTGCGCTTCCTCGGCCCGCTGCACCAGCGCAGCCCTCGCGACGTCGCCGGGTCGGTGCAGGCCGCCGTCACCGCCGCCGCCGACGCGGCGCAGTGGGCCCGGGAGAAGCTGCACAACGAGACCTTCGCGGCCTACCGGCCGCTGGCGGGAGCCTGACATGGAGACGTTGCGCGCGCTGGCCGCCCGCCTCGACGAGGCCGGCGCCACCCTCGCCACGCTGGCCCGCACGGTCACCGCCACCGACCCGCCCCACCCCGCGTTCGGCACCCACGCCACCGGCCGGCCCGGCGAGGTCGGCCGGGCCCTGCACCGGCAGTGGACCGCGGCCACCGGCGACCGGGCCCGCGAGGCGCGGGCCGCCGCCACCCGGCTGGCCGCCGCCGCGGCCGCCCTGCGCAGCGCCGCCGACCGCTACTCCGCCACCGACGAGTCCGTCGGGCGGCGGCTGGCCCGGGAGGCCTGATGGACGCGCTCGACCGGCTCGCCGAGCCGGGTCTCGACCTGCTGGCCCGGGTCGACGCGCTGCTCGCCGGCGGCGCTCCCGAGGGGCACCGGCTCTGGCCGCTGCTGCGCCGGATGCAGGTGCTCCCCGGCGCGGCCGTGCGCGAGTTCCTCGACCTGCACCCTGCGCCGCTGACCGGCGCCGGCCACGCCGTGCGCCGGCTCGTCCGGGGGTACGACGACACCTGCGCCATGCTCGCCGACCCGGTCGCCTGGTCCGGGCCGGCCGCCGCGGCCTACGACGAGGCGCGCAGCGCCCTGCTCCGGCACCTCGACGAGGGGCCGGAGAGCCTGGTCGGGCGGCTGGAGTCGACCGCCGGCTACGCCGACGCGCTGGCCGACTGGGTGGAGCGCAGCCGGGCCGCGCTGGCCCGGGCGCTGGCCGACGTGCTGCGCTCGGCCGAGGCGGTCACCGTGCACGCCGCCACCCGCCCGGGCGCGGACGCCGGCCGGTCCGGGGCGCTCGCGGCCGCCGAGATCGCCATCCGGGTGCTGGGCGTGCTCGGTGCGGCCTACGACGGCGCGGAGACGCTGCTGCGCCAGTGGGCGCCGAGCCTGACCGAGACGACCTGGCGGGACCGCACCTCGACCGCGCCCCGCTACGGCGGCACCACCCGGATTGGGCACTGACCCCGGCGCCTGCAGGTCCACGGCGTCGCACGCCGAACCGGCCGTGGCCGGGCTCCGGCGGCGACGCCGTGGCCTTCCCCTGCACCCCCCGCAGGTATGACTTCACTCAACGCGGTCGACCGCCGTTTGTCCTGTAGCTGACTCATGTTTCAGCCGTCCGGGCGAGGATCAACGACACGAGGGGTCGAGATCGATTCGGTCGAGTCGACAAACATGGATCGCTGCGCCGGGTGACCGGACGGCGACGGGCGGCGGACCCGGAGCCGTCCGGAGGTCGTAGGGTGGTGGGCATGGGCATGCTCTGCGCGGTCAGTTTCAACCGGTACGGCCGCCTCTACTACCTCGACCCCGGTGAGCTGCGCCCGCAGGTGGGCGACAAGGTGCTGGTGCCCACCGACGAGGGACCCGAGGTGGCCGAGTGCGTCTGGGCGGCCCAGTGGGTCAGCGAGGAGACCAGCGGCTTCCCCCGGCTCGCCGGCCTGGCCGGCGAGGACGACCTGCGCCGCGACGAGTTGCTGCGCCGGCGCAAGGCCGACGCCAAGGTGGCGGCCAAGCGGCTGATCCGCGAGCACGGCCTGCCGATGAAGGTGGTCGCCATCGACCACGTCTTCGCCACCCCGGAGACCGGCAGCGACCGGACCACCGTCTACTTCACCGCGCCGCACCGGGTCGACTTCCGCTCCCTCGTCCGCGACCTGGGGGCAACCCTGCACTGCCGGGTCGAGCTGCGGCAGCTCTCCGCGCGGGACTCGGCGCGGGTGCAGGGCGGGATCGGCTCCTGCGGGCGGGACCTGTGCTGCGCCACCTTCCTCACCGACTTCGAGCCGGTGACCATCCGGATGGCCAAGGACCAGGACCTGCCGCTCAACCCGCTGCGCATCTCCGGCGCGTGCGGCCGGTTGATGTGCTGCCTGAAGTACGAGCACCCCCTCTACCAGCGGTTCCAGGAGTCCGCCCCGGCGATCGGCAGCCGCGTCTCCACCCCGGAGGGCGAGGGCAAGGTGGTCGGCCACAGCGTCCCCCGCGACTCGGTCACCGTCCGCCTCGACGCCGACGGCTCCCGCTGCTCGTGCAGCCGCGCCTCGGTCTGCGCCCCCCGCCAGGCCCACGACCAGCACTACTCCTGACCCCTTTCGCGCTGTTGATCAAGAGGTTTGCGTCAGGAATCGTCTGTCTCCTACGCAAACCTCTTGATCAACTGCGGGGTCAGCGGAGGACGATGGGGGGCTCGGCCAGGCGGGGGGTCAGCGGGGTTTTGGGGAGGAGCCAGCTCGACGTGGGGGACTGGTCCGGGTTGAGCTCCCAGGCGTGGCGGACCTTGTCGACGGCGATCGGGTAGATGGTCAGCGTGCCGTCCGGGTCGATGCGGAGCCGGAGGAACGACTTCGAGTCCTCGATGCCCTGGCCGGCGAAGAGCTCGTTGACGTTCACCCCGAACGACCCCGCCACCAGCAGGTAGAGCGCCACCAGCTGGCTGGAGATCAGCCCGCTCACCGGCCCGTACAGGACCGCCGCGGCGACCGCCGGCAGCGGCCAGGGCCAGTCGTAGAACGGCAGCTGCAGCCAGAGCCAGGTGCCGCCGGCGGCCAGCGCCACGTGGGCCAGCCCGTGCGTCACGCCGAGGATCCAGTGCCGGGCGTGCCGCTTCCCGCCGGAGCTGGGCGGCTTGGCGAAGAACGCCGCGCCCAGCAGGGTCACCACCAGCATGATCACCAGTGGGACGCTGAACAGCCGCTGCTCGGTGGTGCCCACCTGATTCGCCGCCACCCCGGCCATGGCCAGCATCAGCAGCGTGTGCAGGGTGCCCAGCAGGGTGGTGAAACCCGGGTTGCGGAACGGCAGCCGGGCGAAGATCCCCCAGCCGTAGCGCCGCGAGCGGGCCTTGTCCGGATAGCGGGCGGCCAACTCGTACTGGCGGGTGCGGCTGGCCCGGCGGGCCAGGGTGTCCCGCGGCGGCACCTCGAGCCGCTCGGGCAGCTGGTGCGTCGGGTAGAGGTAGGCGCCGCCGCCCCCGCAGGTGATCAGCTGCCGCTCCGGACCGGTGTACCGGGCGTAGTGGTGCAGGTCGCCGGAGACCAGCAGCCGCACCTGCGCGCCGGTGGGCGCGACGATCGTACGGATGAAGTAGTCGATCGAGTCGTAGGCCGTGGGATGGTCGTGGGCCTTGACCCAGGTCGGGGCCGGCACCGCCAGAATCACCTTCGACCGCGGCGTGAGCTTCCGGGCGACCTCGTCGAAGTAGGTGAGCTGCGGGTCGTCCAGGTACGAACCGGACTGGTCGTCGAGGCCGAGCAGCCACCAGTCGGCCGGCAACTCCACCGCGAAGTACGAGCGGGACTGGCCGGTGCCCCAGCCCGCGAAGTGCCGGTCCCGGGACCGGACGAACAGCCGCAGGAACGCGGTCAACCCGTCGTACCAGTCGTGGTTGCCTGGCACCGCGAAGAGCGTCGGCCGCTGCGGCGGCGCGATCGGCAGCGCCGCCTGGTACGGCCCCTTGCACCGGTCCTCGTACGCCTCGTAGGCCGCCGACGGGTAGACCTGGTCACCGCCCATCACCAGGGTCTGCGCCCGGGGCAGCCGGTGCCCGTCCACCTCCAGCTCCGGCTGGGCGAGCAGGTACGCCACCGAGTACGTGGCGTCGAAGCCGTCGCCCAGGTCGGCCACGTAGTCCAGCCACAGCCCGCCGTCCGGCCCCACCTGCCGGAAGGTGTCGTCGCCGAACGCGTTCTGTAGCTCGCGCTTGTCCAGGTACGCCCCGAACAGGATCGCCAGCAGGGTCCGCAGGCCGGTGCTGATCAGCAGCAGCGGCGCCAGCCAGGGGACCGGCTTGCGTGGGGTGAAGCCCAGCTCCAGCGGGTCAAGGCTGTGCGGCCGTCGGGTGGCCCGCTCGCCGGGCTGCGCCTCCGGGATCGGCTGCTGCGGCGGTACGTGATCGTCGCTCACCCGCCGCAGGGTAGTCCGGACCGACCGCGAAGTCTCTCCCGCGGACGTACCGAAACTCCCGGTTGTCCGGATCGGAGGTGAGGGGATCCCGTTCGGCGTCCGGGGAAGTGTGCCGTACACTTGACGATCGTTGCCGCCTTAGCTCAGTCGGCTAGAGCGACGCACTCGTAATGCGTAGGTCGACGGTTCGATTCCGTCAGGCGGCTCGGTACAGAAGCCCAGGTCATCGGCCTGGGCTTCGCCGTTTCCCAAGGTCGACAATCTCGCCGCCGGCGGTGCCAGTCCGCAAATAGTCCGTATCCCGTGCAGCGACCGCCTCGTCCAGCCGGTTGGCGACCGCGTCCAGGTCGTCACCGAACAGACGGCAGCATGTGCCAGTGAGTTTCGACCTTGACGTGCTGGCCATCGACACGGCGGCGAGTGACGACGCGGTGCGCGCCATGGCGAAGCGCTGCTGGAGCGGTCAGCACCCCGAGGGCGAGTTGGACGAACGCATCGTCGGCTTCTACGAGAGTCTGCGCGGCCGCTACCCCGACTTCCCGCCGTACCGCGATGACTCGCCCTGGACTTCGATGCCGCTCGGCGTCGGTATCGATCACGTCAGCATGAGCATGAGCTTCGGGCAGCGCAGCACTCCCGCTCTCCAGCTGGTCGTGGATCTTGCAGTTCGGTATGGGCTGACGATCTACGACCCGCAGGGCGATGAGGTCACCCGGCCTCACCTGCGGTCGGCTAGCCATCCGGACGCCAGCACTGCCGAATTGACCTCTTAAGGATCAAGGCGGCCCGCAAGCGGGCCGCGCCGGCCGCGCTCGGCCTGCTGGCGGCGCAAGCGCCGGCATCGGCCGGCGCGCCGGCCGATACAAGCGATGCCTCCGGCGGGGGCCAGACGACTCCAGGATGGCGGCTGTACCGCTGCGGTGAGTGAGTGGTTGGGGAGCTTCCATCCCGCCCACCACCGACCCAGGCAAGCCGAGCAGACCAGGGCCAGGGTGACAAGGTCGTTCGTCCGGTAGGGCGCTCCACCTTGTCACCCTGGCCCTGGCCCGCTCCACGGAGTGTGGGTCGGCGGCAGACGGGATGGCAGTTAGCGAGCGGCGTTCGAGGCCCAGGTGGCGGTGTGCGAGCATCCACAGATGGATGATCTGCTGAGATTCCTTCATGCCCGTTACGAGGTGGACTGCCACGCCTACGCCGAGGTGGCCCATCGCTTCGGGGGCGCAGCTCTCCTCGACAGTCACCTGCCAATGCTGGACCTGGTGGACATGCTGGCGCGGGAATACGAGGCGATGGACCCCGCTGACCAGCGTTTCGCCGGTCTCGCGTACGCGCTCCGAGTACTCGCGCAGTCGCACGACGAGCACCCGGCCTACCGCGAGGAGTGGCGGCCCTAGCTACTCACGCCGCCAAGGTTCCCGGTGGTTCCCAAGACGACGCTGAGGGCCGGAAGCCCGAAGGCGGGCATGGGCCATCCGTGGGCCAGTAGCCGTGGCGCGCAACGGGCACGAGGGGGCGCGAGGCGCAACTGAGCCGGTTGCCGCCGGCAGGCGTTTCGGGCATCACGACCGCTTGAGCACGCTCTTCCAGACTGGCGGTGAGGGCCCAGCTCCAACTACGCCAATAACTGCCGGTAGAGCGCGAGAAGCAGCAGGCCATTGCCGGCGCCAGTCGTTGCCCAGCCGGCGCGAATAGTTGCCGTTGGATGGCGAGGCCACCAGCCGCCCGGGACCCAGGCAGGAAGGAGGGGTCCCTTTCCTCGGGATCGACGCCGCCGGTACACGTAGCCTTGGCCAATGGAGATGAGGCCGAAGACGATGACCACCAGCTCGAACGGCTGGGCATCGGCTCTCGCTGCAACGTCCACGCGTCGATCATGACTTGTCTCGTCAACCGTGCCATTAGCGTGCCATTGGGCGAGGACATCAGGGGCCAGCCGAGGCCACGCGAGACTGTCGGGATTAGGCCGTCAAGCCCGTGACCTGCCGGCGACCGGCAATTCCCAAGCTGTTCCTGGGTCCCTTCGGGGCGCCGCACATGCGGGAAAATGGACACGCCAACCGCCCCGAGGCCCGTAATCAAAGCCGTGGCGCGGGGTGGGAGCACGGCGGGCCATAGCTGTTACCTGCAGTTTGTCACTCTGGCCGTCGGCTGGGGAGCCCATTTTCGGGTCTGACGCTCCCGGCCGCCGCGACCAGGCGACGGTCCGCATCCAGTCCGCAAGAGGTCCACGGAAGATGGGGGAGCGGTGAGAGATGTCGGAAGGCCTTTCCGCTGCTAGGCCCCCAGGTGCCCAGGTGGGCGGGACGGGCAGTTTGATCTCATAATCCCTCGGTCGCCGTGCCCTTTGCGAGGGCGCCCCGCCTTGTCCCGTCCAGAGAGCTCATCGCCGTGTCGAGGTGCGCCGCCTGCGCCCCCTCTTGATCAGAGCGCCGAACACGCCGACGCACACAACCGAACAGACGGCCATGACTACCGCTGCGAACGGATCACTTTTCGGGCCTGACAAAATTTCCACCGATGTAATTCCGAAAATGACGGCAAGTCCAGGCAGCAAAATGCGCGCCACACCCCGATGATGACGCCGATTGTGTGCGGCTTGAATACGACGTTGCTCGGCGGTGAGGTCCTTCTCCCAGGGGGTGTTGAAGGGCCAGTTGGCCACCCAGATTATGGCAGTCAACCCCGCAATAATCATCAGCACTGTAACGACGGCTTTGAAGAACATGCTCTACCTCCAGAAGCCGTCAGTCCATGACAGAACCGAAGGCGTTGGTGAAGGGTTATGGACGGCGGGGACCTGGGTCAGTAGGTGCGAGATGATAGTGACTGGTAAGCGACGGCCTGTAAAGCAACTGCGACGGACACCCTGCCGCTGGTGGGCTACCTGACGGTGGGAGCCATGGCCGGGAGCCACCGGGGCGAACGGAGCCGGACGAGCCCGGACCGATCCAGTTGCCGAGGGCGCGGCGACCAGGGCGAGGCGGACGTTGCCGAACGGCTGCGGTGTGGTCTTGGGAATCTACGGATCAGAAGGTCAGTCGGGCCAGCTGGACTACAGCTCCTCCACCGGCTTCGTTTCGCTCTGCTCCCTGTCTCGCTCGCGCCGGTACGCCCTCAGCATGAGCTTTCGCATGTATAGGTTCTGTAGCTCTTCCTCATCGTTCCGCAGTGTTGCGTGAACGTAATTGAGGCTGTCAGGGTAGTCCCTGAAGTGCTCTAACGCTACATGCGTATAGCAGCCAGCTTTCACGCGCACCTTCAGGTCTCCCACCTTTAGATCGTCGGCTTCGGATTTGACGCGAACAACCGGCTCGGCTTCGACCTCTATTGTCGTGGAAGTCATCGGATCGTCTGTGCTTCCGGGCCGGAACATAAACGAATCCTTAGTCTGAAAGTGGGGTCTCCTTGGCGGCTCGGCATCCATGGCATCCAGGCAATCCCAAATTTGCCGACGAGCGTATAACTGAAAGAGCGCGAACTGGCCCGGATAGAGAATGCGCGCATCGTTAGCGGGGTCACACACGGGAGGCTCCCCTAGCGGCTCGCCGGTTAAGGGGTGCTTTCCTTCGTGGAACTTCGGACCGTTGCAGTAGACGCGAGCACTCGATTCGCCGTCGTTATACAAGGTCCCGGAGATCACGAAATAGACGTCCGAGTGCCACTCAGCCCAGGGAACAATAATGTCCTCGCGAGAGGGCGCTACTGTTGGGTGGGGAACTGGGACGCTGAATGAACTTTCCGAAACCTGTGGATGTCCTACGACCTCAGTTATAGCTACCACAATCGAGGGTGCTGCCTCGTCAATCCTGCTCCGCGCTGCTGCTAGGGCTTCCACTTCAGCGGTAACGCTCGCAACGGAAACCTGCGCCGAGGCGTCCTGAGCCTGCTGCATGGCGGCTTCAGCCTGGCCCTCTGCAGCATGAGCGCTGCGCTCGGCAGCCCGTGTTCCACGCTTCGAAATCACCACGGACCAAACGGCAACAACTAACGCCATCCCGGCAACGAGGGTGGACAGTCGGTCGCTGTGAGCCAGCCAACTCCAGACCCCCTTCCAGAAGTCTGGATCGCTGAGAGTTTCAGGGTCAACCTTCACTGCACGTCGCACCTTCTGCTACTTGGCGAGACGCCAGGGTAGGACAAGTGCGCAACCTGGTTGACTCGCCACCGGTCATCGGTCCACTGCATCAGTCCTTATCTAGTCCTCAAGAGGCCGTACCGCGACCACCGGCCCTGAGAGATGCCGAGAGGGATTTCCGCAGGCCAGCCACGGTCCGGGCAGGTAGACCGAGGTTGGCAACTTGATCTCGTAATGCGTAGGTCGACGGTTCGGTTCCGTCAGGCGGCTCCATAGAAAGGCCCAGGTCATCGGCCTGATCGCCGATCATGACCGGGGCCTTTTGCTTGCCATCGCGCTTAGAGACTCGGCGGGACGCCGGCGGTTCGTGGGTGCCGGCGGCTGTCGCCGTTGCATGGAATCCACGTCAAGCGAAGTGTCTGCCGTGGGGCGGTGCCAAGTGGCCACGGTCGAAGCTGTTCATCCTGTGTATCGTCGTCTGCTTCTCCAACCCGGATCTTGCAGATGTATGACGAGGAGGACGGCGTGAGCGTCGATGACGGTGGGGGTTCGCCGAGGGATTCGTCCTGCTTCTACTATTCGATCGGTCTGCCACTGGGTGAGGGGCAGGATGACGTTCCTGCCCTGCTGCGGCACGTGGCGAAATCAATCGAAGACCTCGCCGAGCACGGCACGGTCGACGTAGCGGGTCTGATGTACAGCAACGACGAGGTCAACGAATACGGTGAGTGGCCTTGCGTGACCGTCTTCTACACGCTCGACTAGCTGGTCGGTAGGCCGGCGGTTCGCCTCCTACTGGACCGCCCCCTGAGATCGCCGAGGCAATTCATCACTGGATGAGGGCGGTGCCCACCACGAGCGCGATGATGCCTGTGACCCAACCGAAGAGCAGGCCCAGGCCGAGGCCGCGGTCGCCGCGTAAGACCAGCACACTGCCCGGCACCGCGCAGCTGGCGAACATTGCTAGCTGGAGGAGTACGACCAGGCAATCCACCATGAACAGCGAGTCCGGGCTGGCGTCGTGGACGAACGTGTAGTACGAGGAAAGCCAAAGGCCGCTCGCGGGCAGGTGGCCGGCGAGGGCTATGCCGATGCCGGCGGCGATGTGCCCGGGTCTGACCAACCCCAGGCGTGCCGGCAGTTCAGCCGGCGCCGGCGGCCGCTGCTTCGGTCCTGCCCACTCGTGATCGGGCGGAGAGGGAGGTGAAGCAGTCATCGCCAGTGGCCTCCACGACCGCACCTCGCAAGCCACGCTGTGCCATCCTGCGGAGAGACCCGGAGCATGCACGGAGACTACGGCGACCCGGCGTGCACGTGGGGCCCCAGCGTTCGCCTGTTCAGGAGCCGCAAGTCGCTCCGTCGGCTATACAGATCTGGCATGTCTGGAGGTCAGCCGAAGCGCGGCGCGGTGCTGGGTGGGATCATCTCAGAGATCCACAACTTCGGCGTCTTCGTGCGTCTCGAAGGGGACCGGGCCGGCTCGCCCGGCACTGGGTTCATTCGGATTCCGGAGCTGACCTGGGAGTACTTCTGCGACCCAGCCGACGTGGTGCAGGCTGGCCAGCAGGTCTCCGCCGAGGTGCTCGACTTCGGCGCCATCCGTGGACAGGTGCAGCTTTCGCTGAAGGCGTTGCAGGAGGATCCACTGGTTCAGTTCGCGGGCCGGGTCGGTGAGGTGTTGTCCGGGCCGGTCGTCAAGGTGGTGCCGTTCGGTGTCTTCGTCCGCGTCGCGCCGGGCATCGCGGGACTGCTCCACGAGTCAGTTCTGACCCGGGAGCCAGTGGCGGGAGAGATGGTCACCGTCACGATCGCCGAGGTGGACCGGCCGCGGCGCCAAGTGCGGCTGGAGCTCGCGCCGACGCGTTGATCGGTCGCCCATTGCGAGCCGCCCGAATCAACACCGGCGACAACGGTTTCAACGTCCACGAAACCCACGTCACGCGCGGATCGCGGCAGATCCATGTACCCGGACACCCCTCCGCCACCGCGGATCTGACCGATCGGTCGTTTCCATCAAGCAACCGGACATGATGGAGTATCAGCATGATCATCCGGTCGCGCACATGGATCACCGCTGGCCGTCTGGAATGCAAGACACAGGTCTTCGGCGCCTTGGCGCAAGGCAGGCCGGATTTGATGTTGAACAACAAGCCCAGGTCGACGAGGTCCCGGTCGCAGGACTGTTCCACCCGTCTCTTCCAGGCCTAGTGGCTGAACGTCGAAATCTTTAAATCCCGGCACCCTGCCCGAATGGTGAATGCCGGACATTTGGCGCAAGTTGGCAATATTTGCTGATGGATGGAGGATCTACATGAGCTTGAATAGTGAAGATGAGGTCAAGAAGGCGCTTGATATTGATTCTTGGCGGAATCTCTCGAAGGATAAAGTCATCAAATTTGCAGCCATGATGCCCGACATGAGCAAGGAGGTGAGCATAAAGATCATCGAGCAGTTTCCCAAGTTTAAAGAACTTGCGCTCGGTGCGTTGAGTGTCATTGAGAAAGAGCATGAATCAACACTTGCGTCCAATGCGCAGAGTCAAACACACGTTCACACTGCGTATCAAGACATCAGAAAGATGCTCCAGGACGAGCTTGAACGGGAAGATCTGAGCGCGGAAGACCGGAGGATCCTCATTGAACAGCTCATGGAAACCGGCGAGAAAGAGTTTGAAAAGGACACCGAAAACAAGCAGTTCCTAGATGGGTTGTTCAACAAGGCGTTGATGGGGGTCGGTGGCCTCGTCGCCGCAAGCTTGGTCTTCGTTGGTGGCAAAGTAGTGCTTCAACGTGCAAACGATTCGGCGTAGCAGATGGCTGCGACGCGAGCGTTCGTCATCTGCATCGTGTGGGCATGATCGAGTATGCCCGCATCGGCAGATCAGTGCGCCGAGACGCATAACCGCGCTATCCTGCGGAGGATCTTGCGGCCTGTGCACAATCGTGGCGCCTCTGGCTATGCGGCGGGGTGCAGGTAACTGAGAGTGACCGCACCCCGCTACATGTAATGCACGTCGGCTGTTTACCGACGGGGGCGGAAGGCGTCGGCCGCCGCCCTGATCATGTCCGCCCGATGCTCCGACTCAGAGCTTTGAAGGACGACGGCAAAGATGGCCAGTCCGGCCACAGCTCCGGCCACGGGTACGCCGACGATGATGAGGGCAGTCCGCGGCGACAGGTTCTGAATGAGTCCGAGTTCCACAGCGTTCTCCTAGCTCTGGCCGAGCTGGAGCCGCGCAGGACTCAGCTCGGCCACTAATGGCCTGTTAGCTGACGTCCTGCTCCGACTGGGCAGAAGCCTTGTGTTGCTCTGACCACGCGCTGTGTAGGTACCGCTGTTATTCACTCGTGTTCCGTCTGGTCTTCTGTATAAATGGCTCGTCCGGTCGTCGGCACCGGACTTCGCCGCAAAGCATTGACCAGAGGGTCAGAAGCCACCCGAGGGCTGGCACTTGCCGGACAGCGTACCCGACCACCACGACCACTGCTGCGAAGGCCCCCAGCCGGCTGAGCAGTCAGTCGCCGAGTCGGGTGACGGGGATGCGTTGAGTGACGGCGGCGATGGTGACGGTGCAGGCGCGCTCTCGCCCGGATGGTCGAGTGCACTCAATTCGGCAGTTTCGGATGTCCGTTACCTGCGTCGAGCCGCCTACGCACGACCTGCGGCAGAAGCGGATGCCGGCATGACCCCGATCTGCTGATGGACGTACGGCACGATGAACGTTCCGCTCGCCAGTTCTTCCTCTGCTTAGATCGTTCTGACGATCGAGGAAGGGAACGGTACGCCGTGACGCCGGAGCTTCAGGAGCAGGAAGAACGCCTCCAGTTCGACCGCTTTGACCATGACGACGCCTGGGCCCTGGGAACTCTCCTGGTCGGCCTGGCCAGAGAGCGCGGCCACGCTGTCACCGTCGACATCCGCCTCGGCGACCACCAACTCTTCCACTACGCACTGCACGGCACCTCCGCCGACAACGACGACTGGATCGAACGCAAGATCCGCGTCGTCCGCCGGTTCGGACACAGCTCCTACCTCGTGGGCCAGACCTACCGCGACCGCGGCACCACCTTCGAGGAACAATCCCAACTCGAACCGGCCCTGTACGCCGCGCACGGCGGCAGCTTCCCGATCATCCTCAGGGACACCGGCCCAGTCGGCACCGTCACCGTCTCAGGACTGCCCCAACTCGACGACCACCGACTCGTCGTCGAGGCCCTCGAACTCTTCCTGAACTCCAAGGGCTCCGAGAAGGGGACCGTCTCGTGAACGGCTCCTTCTCAACTTTCGGCTGCCTCACTCTCGGCGGTGACGGAGGGCAACCTCGGCCGAGCAGCATGCGGTGTCATAGGAGCGGGAAACCGACACGTCTGGACATCTGACGCTTCACCAACTGGTCTTGGTGTTGACCCCTCCGATCGCCTCCACGCCACCGCTGCTGACACCAGAGCAACCAGCGACCACCGCCCGAGACAGCCGACGCCCGCTGCTTGCCGTGCGTGACGCGCGGTCTGCGGCAATTCCGCGCACCTGATCTCGGTGAGCAATGGTCATCGGCAGATGCCTCCTCGAATGTCATCGAGGCTCTCTCTTGTGACCGAGAAGGCGCGCGAGTTGCTCCGTCGTGGATGAGGGCTTCGCCCCGACAACGGGCGCGTCGTACATGACTCCTCGGAGCCGGTCGGGGATGGCGGCTGCAGCATAGGAGAGGCAGCGATCGGCAATGCCGTTCGGTGCATCGCTCGGCTGGCCGCTGGCCACGGCCAAGTCCCATCCATGCGTGATCGTCTCGACCGTAAAGCCGCCTGCCGCTTCCGCAGCCGTACAGGGCCCCCAAGGCGCGATGACCCCGTCAGAAGCCGCCAGCGGCGACCACGCCTCTCGGATCGAGGCCGCCAACGTTGCATACGTGGAGGCGAGTTCCGCATCTGGAACGCTGGTGATCACGTGCGGGATGCCCCGTGTCGGGATGCCCCGGGCGGTGCCGAGTCCACGGTGTGCGGTGCCGATGAGGTGACCCAGCAGCCCTCGAACATCGAAATCTACGCAGGGAGTGCGGGCTTCGAGGTGCTCACTCCGCACCTGTGTCATCAGCTGGGTTACCCAGCCGAGAGCATCGAAGTAGTCCTGCCGTTGCCGCACCATCGTCACGCGATCACGATAGTGCCGATCATCAGGACGGAGGCATCCGCTATCGGGACCTCAGGGCAGCTGAGAGGGCATTCGCCGGCATCGCCATCGTCGTCCTGGACTCGGCTAGCTTCGCCGACGATGTGCAGCAGGTCGTTTCCGCGGCGACACCCCCTGGGCCCACGGAAGCTGCGGCAGGTCCCATCCCGGAACGCCCTGAGTCACGCCCCAAGGGGGAGCGAATCAGGAGGCTGTGGCGGGCTTCCTGGTCGGATCGGCCGAGGTGGCGCCGTCAGTGGGGCGGCGGGTCAGGACCTGAGGCCCGGAATCCGTGATGGCGACTGTGTGTTCGGAGTGGGCGGTGCGGGAGCCGTCGGCGGAGCGGATGGTCCAGCCGTCGTCGTCGAACCTGATCTTGTCGGTGGAGCGGCAGAACCAGGGCTCGATGGCGATGGTGAGGCCGGGCTCGAGTTTCAGACCGCGGCGGGCGCGGCCGTTGTTGGGGACGTGCGGGTCCTCGTGCATGGTGCGGCCGATGCCGTGGCCGCCGAACTCGCCGTTGACGCCGTAGCGGTAGGAGTGGGCGACTTCGCCGATCGCGGCGGAGATGTCGCCGAGGCGGCCGCCGGGCTGGGCGGCGGTGATGCCGGCTTCCAGTGCGACCTCGGTGGCCTCGATCAGCTTCAGGTCGGCCGGGTCGGGGGTGCCGACGATGACGGAGAGCGCGGAGTCGGCGACCCAGCCGTCGATGCCGGCCGCCATGTCGATGCTGAGCAGGTCACCGTCCCGCAGAACGTAGTCGTGCGGCAGGCCGTGCAGCACCGCGTCGTTGACCGACAGGCACAGCACGTTGTGGAACGGGCCGCGGCCGAACGAAGGGGCGTAGTCCCAGTAGCAGGATTCGGCGCCGCGTTCCTTGATCCGGCGGCGGGCAAGGTGTTCGAGGTCCATCAGGTTGACGCCGACTGCGGCCACACCGCTCAGCTCGGCGAGCAGGTCGCCGACGAACTGGCCGGCCACCGCCATCCGGCGGATCTCCTCGGCGGACTTGAGCTCGATCACGACAGCCTCCCCCTCTGGATGCGGTATTTTAATACCGGGATTTTTATACCACGCCTGGCCGGGACGCTCCGGAGGGATATCCTGCTGGCATGGTTCGCCAACCGCTCACCGCCGAACAGATCGCGGCGGGCCAGCGCCTCGGAGCCGCCCTCCGGGCCGCGCGCGCCGGCCGCAGCCTCGTCGAGGTGGCCCTGGCGGCCGGCATCTCCCCCGAGACGCTGCGCAAGATCGAGGCGGGTCGTCTTCCCGCACCGGCGTTCGGCACCGTGGTGTGCCTGAGCCAGGCCCTCGACGTCCCCCTCGGCGACCTGGCCGACGTCTGGCTGGCCGACATGTCCATCCGCCAGGCGTCCTAGAGACCAGCCGCCCAAGTACTGCAGTAGGAGATCCGTTTCAGGATTGCCGGGGCGATGGCTGGTCTTGTGGCGGGAAAGGGACCATCAGCCGATGCCGCCAGATCAGGACGAGCGGCGTTCGCCGGTACCCTCGCACCATGATCGACAGGGTGAAGGTCGCGGTCGTCGGCGTGGGCAACAACACCTCAGCGTTGGTGCAGGGGATTGCCCTCCATCGCAGCACCGGCAGCCTGGTGGGCGTCCACCGGCCGGAGATCGCGGGGCTGGGCGTCGGCGACGTCGACGTCGTGGCGGCCTTCGCCCTCAGCGACGGCAAGGTGGGCAAGGACCTGCACGAGGCGATTTTCGAGCCGCCGAACAACTTTCCCCGACTCGACGCGGAGCTGCCGCCATCGGGTGTGACGGTGCAGCGTGGTCTCGTGGACTCGGCGGAGATCGAGCGGGTGGCGGAAGCGCTGAAGGGCGCCGAGGTGCTGCTCTACTCCGCGCCGAGCGGCCGGCCGGAAACGGCCCGAGCCTACGCCGAGGCGGCGCTCCTGGCGGGGGTGGCGTTCGTCAACACCACGTCGGACGCGATCGCTAGGGAGCCGTTGTGGCTCGAGCGATTCGAGGCCGCGGGCCTGCCGTTGCTCGGCGATGACCTGGCCAGCCAGTTCGGCGCCTCGGTGGTGCATCATGCACTGCTGCGGCTGCTCCAGGAGCGCGGTCTCACCCTGGTCAGCTCCTACCAGGTCAACCTCGGGGGCACCGAAGACTTCCGCAACCTGGTCGAGAACTCCAACACGAAGAAGCAGTCCAAGTTGAACGCCCTGGGGTCCCACGACAAGGTTCAGATGGCTCCGCTCGGATATCTTCCGCATCTGCAGTCCCAGAAGATCGCCCACCTCAACATCGAGGCGCAGGGCTGGGGTGAGACAGCGGTGAGCCTGGACGTGAAGCTGAAGGTGCATGACCCGAGCGGCGCTGCCGGCGTCAACATCGATCTGGTCCGCATGGCGGCTGCCGCTCTGCGTTCGGGTCGTGGCGGCTACCTGGCCGAGGCGGCGGCGCTCCTCAAGTCTCCCCCCGGGACGGCGATCTGACGAGGAGAGCCTCGTGCCGGCTCCACAGCCACTCCAGGTACTCCTGTAGTTCCGCCGGCGTGGCGACCCATCCTTCGCGCATGTAGTCGAGGATGCGTTTGACTTCCCCGGGCACGAGGTCGTAGGCGGTCGCTCCGGTCTCCGGGACGGGTGTTCCCGGAGAAACGGCCACGGGGAGCGGGATGACGGGGAGGCGAAGGCCGCTCCTGCCGAGTGCCTTGAGGACCGTGAGATAGACGCGGGCCAGGTGGTAGGGGGAGACGGTGAGCGCGAGGCTGGTGATGCCGCGGGCCTGGACCTGGCTGACGATCCAGTCGGCCTGCCGGCCGGTGTTGGGGGCCGGCTCGGCCTGGAGGTGGACCCCCTCGACGCGACGAAGGCCCAGGCTCCGCAGGTAGTCGAGCGTGACCTCGACGTAGGTCGCCTCAGCCGGGTTCCCGTTCGCCACAAAAAGGTGGCGGAGCTGCGGATTCGCCTCCCAGCTCCGGATCGCATGGGTGAGGCGCCATTCCTCGCCCTGGCCGGTGGCGACGACGAGTGCGTCGACGTGATCCGCGGCCGACTGGGGCAGGGTCAGGATCACCGTGAGGGCCTTCATGACCTCCAGGAACTGGCCGACGGTGTAGCCGGCAAGATCCTCTTCCGGCACGATCCGGGGAGTCGCTCGGTGGGGATTCACCGCGGCGGCTGCTGCATGATCCAGGTCGGCAGCGGTTCGGCGACCTGGCGTACCACCTGCCAGCCCGCCCGGCGGTAGACCTCGACGTTGGCCGGGTTGCTGGTCTCCAGCACCGCCGGCAGCCCGTCCGCCGCCGCCCGGCGCAGCCCGGCCCGCATGACGGCGTGGCCCCAGCGCCGCCCAGCGCGGTCGGGGTGGGTGCCGAGCACGCCCAGGTACCAGAACGGACCGGTCGGCAGCGCGGCGTGCACGGCCTCGTCGTAGGCGCGGACCCGGGCCAGCGCGTCGGCGGGCAGCTGGGCGGCGAGCGGGTCGGCCGGTCCGGCCTCCCCGCCGGCAGGCGGTTCCCAGATCGCCACCGAGGCTCCCCGGTCGATCGTCCAGATGCTGCCCCGGTGGACCCGCTTGTCGAAGAGGTGCCCGAAGAAGGCGGCGGCGTACCGGGGGTAGCCGGCCGGGTCGGGGAAGAGGTGCGTCAGGACGGGGTCGGCCGCGAAGGCGGCGACCAGCGAGTCGACGACCCGCCCTCGGTCCGCCGGGGTGGCGACGGTGATCTCCGGTGTGCGTCGTCCGAGGTCGGTCACGGGCGGCAAGGATACGCGCCGACGCGAAGCGAGCCCGGCGGGCACGGCGCGGGGGCCGGCCCACCGGGCTCGCTCCGGCAGGGAGGTGAAAGGCCTACAGGGTGCGGCGCGGGTCGGGCGGGAAGGCATCGCTCCGCTGCACGGGGACCTCGGTCACCACGTACTCGGTCTCCATCTCCGGGATGGGGTTCTCGTCGGTGTCCGTGCGGTGCTTGGCCGCCGCGGCGGCCCCGGCCGCGGCCGCGCCCGCAGCCACGGCACCCGCCGCGACCGCCTTGGCCGAGACGCCGGCCTTGCCGTCGTCGCCGAGCGAGGACGCGGCGTGCTCCACGCCGGGGGTGCCGAGGGTACGGCCCTCGTCGATGGCGCCGCGCCAGGCGCCCGTCTCCGCGCCCCGGTTCTCGATGTAGTTCTTGAACTCCTCCAGGTCGGCCTCGGCCCGCTTCTCGACGATGTGCAGCTTGTCGCCGGCCTTCTCGACCAGCCCCTCCGGCTCGTACTCGAGGGAGAGCCGGACCTGGGTGCGGCCGGTGCCGATCGGCTGGAAGTAGACGGCGCCGGCGTTGGTGGCGCCGCTGGTGGCGGCCCAGGCGACCTTGCGGTCCGGCACCTGCTCCAGGACCTTGGCGTCCCACTCGCGCTTCACGCCCGCGATCTCGGCGACCCAGTGGATCCGCCGGTCGTCGAGCTGGCGCACCTCCTGCACGCCGCCCATGAATCGGGGGAACTCCTCGAACTGCGTCCACTGGTTGTACGCGGTGCTGACCGGTACGTCGACTTCGATGGACTTCTCGACCTTCGTGGTCATGAGCACTCCTTGTCGTTCAGTCGTCGGTACTGAAATCGGTACCCCGGCAGATCCGGGCTAACCAGACCGGTGCCGATTCGGCCGAAATGCCGGAGGCCCGGGTCGACGCGCCGACCCGGGCCTCCGGAGTTCCGTGGGGGATCAGCCGTCCTCGCGGTTCGGGCTCTCCAGCCGGAAGAAGTTGCTCTGCTTCCCGTCGGAGCGTTCCTCCTGGTAGATGAAGTTCAGCCGGCGCTCGTCGAAGGTGCGGAACCAGTCCTCCCAGCTGATCTCCCGCAGCCGCTGCTCGCGGCCGTTGCTCGGGAAGTCGAAGCGCAACACCCCGGCGTGCCCGTCGTGCTCGGTACCGTCCACGGTGGTCGGTACGCCCTTGCGGGCCTCCGCCCACCGCCGGATCACCTCGTGGTCGGTGGTGACCAGGCTGCGGCCGGGCCGCTCCGGCTCGTCGTCGACGGAGGTGACCTCCTGGGCGTACTTGATCGACTTCGAGTTCTGCGGTCCCTTGCGAACACCGCCGCCGCCAGAGGAGGAGCGGGTCGAGCCGTCGGAGTCGTCGCGCAGGCTCTTGACCAGCGCCCGCACCAGGTCGGCCTTCTGCATGGCGGAGGTGCCGGTGACTCCCCGGCCGCGCAGCCGGCTGCGCAGCTCGTCGACCTTCAGCCGGGCGATCTCGCTCTCGTTGATGTCGGGGGTGTTCGGAGTCTGGTTGCCGGGCGGGTTCGCCGCCGACGAGGTGCTCTTCTTGGCGGACGAGGAGCCGCGGCGGGAGGACGAGCCGGCCCGGGCGGACGTGCTCTTCTTGGCGCCGTCCCGCATGGCCTTCACCAGGGCCTTGACCAGGTCGTCCTTGCGCAGGTCGGCGGTGCCGGTGACGCCGCGCCGGCGCAGCCGGTCGCGGAGTTGGTCGACCTTCAGCCGGGCGATCTCGCTCTCGTTGATGTCGGGGGTGTTCGGGGTCTGATTGCCCGGCGGGTTCGCGGTCGCGGTCGAGCCGCTGCCGCGCCCCGAGCTGCTCTTCGTGGGCATCGAACATCATCCTTCCTCGACCCGTGTCCAATGGGGGTTGCAGCGCGCGTGACGCGGTGGGCCGTCTGGAAATCTGTACCCCCAGTCGGCGGCCCAAACGTCCGTCAACCGGGTGCGGGGTGGCCCACGCCGGGGCCGAGCGGGAGGGTGGCCCTCGGTCACATGCCCGCCAGGGCGGCCCGTGACCGGGGAGAAGAGCAGCCACATCAGGCCGCCGAGCAGCGCCCCGACCGGGCCGTCCGCGATTGTCCACCCGCCTGACGAGCCGCTATCGTTCCCGAGGCCGGAACCCCCCGAAGCATGAGGATCGCGATGACTTCCCCGGAGTTGACGACCGTTGCCGCCCGGGGAAGGACCCACATCGAGAAGTCGGACGTCCCGGCCTCCCCGGCGGGCCCCGGCACCCCGCCGGACGCGGCAACCGGGCGCGAGCCGCGCAGGGAGCCCTCGTCGAGTCGATTCCGGACGGACGTCGCCGGGCTCCGCGCCGTGGCCGTCGGGCTGGTGCTGCTGTACCACGCCGGGCTGCCGTTCATTCCGGGTGGCTTCGTCGGGGTCGACGTCTTCTTCGTGATCTCCGGGTTCCTCATCACCGGGCAGCTCCTGACCGAGATCGAGCGCACCGGCCGCGTCTCGTTGCTTGGGTTCTACGCGCGGCGGGCCAAGCGGATCCTGCCCGCCGCGACGGTGGTGCTGGCGGCCACCGCCGTGGCGGTCCGGCTGTTCGTTCCCAGGAGCCAGTGGCACGACATCGGCGGCGACATCGCCTCCGCGGCGATCTACGTGGTGAACTGGCGGTTCGCCGACCGCTCGGTCGACTACCTGGCCGCGGACGCTCCGCCCTCGCCGGTCCAGCACTTCTGGTCGCTCGCCGTCGAGGAACAGTTCTACCTGGTCTGGCCTCTGCTGATCATCCTCGCGATCCTCGCGGCGAGGAGGCTGCGGCGGTCGAACGTGCGGCCGGTCCTCTGGGTCGGTCTCGCGATCCTGGCGGTGCCGTCGTTCGCCTGGTCGGTCGTGCAGACGGCGACCTCTCCGGAGCGTGCCTTCTTCGTCTCCACGACCCGGTTGTGGGAGCTCGCGGTCGGGGCGGGCATCGCCCTGGTCGCGACCAGCGCCGCGCGCATGCCACGGTCGCTGGCCGTCGTCCTCGGGTGGCTCGGTCTCGCCGCGATCGTGACAGCGGCGCTGCTGGTGACCGCGGGCACGGCGTGGCCCGGGTACGCAGCCGCGCTGCCCACGCTCGGCGCCGCCGCGGTGATCGCGGCCGGAGTCGCGGCCGGCTCGCGCGGCCCGCTCGTGCTCCTCGGCACCGGCCCGTTCCGATGGGTCGGCGACCTGTCGTACTCCCTGTACCTGTGGCACTGGCCGATGCTCATCGTGGCCGGCGCGTACTGGGACGGTCTGTCGTTGGCCCGCGGCATGGCGGTGGCGCTCGCCTCGGTGGTGCCGGCCTGGATCACCTTCCGGCTCGTGGAGAACCCACTGCGCTACTCGCGGGCGATCTCGAAGTCGCCGCGTCTCGCGTTGAGCCTCGGTGGCAACTTCACGATGGCCGGGATCTGCGCCGGCCTCGCCCTGGTCCTGATGGCGGCGTGGGCGGCCGCCGCCACGCCGAGCCGGGGCGGCCGGTACGCGCCCGGCGCGGCGCTGCTGTCGACCACCCCCGGCACCGCCCCGATCGGCCCGGTTCCGGAGCGGTTCGACTTCATCACGCCGGACCCCCTTCAGATCCAGCAGGGATTTATGGACGTTCCCGACACCAACCGGGACAAGTGCTTCCAGCAGGTCGTGGGGTCCGAGGTCCTGTCGTGCACCTACGGCAACCCTGACGGGGCCACCACCGTCGCCCTGGTGGGCGACTCCAAGATGGACCAGTGGCTGCCGGCGTTCCAGGTGCTGGCCGCGCAGAACGACTGGAAGTTGGTGATCGCCGCCAAGGCATCGTGCGCGTTCACCAGTGCCCCTGCGATCCGGGCCGACGACCCCAGCAAGCTCTACACCGACTGCGTCGAGTGGAACCGGACGCTGCTGCGCAGACTGGTCGAGGAGCGTCCCGACTACGTCGTCACCTCGCAGGCGGCGGCGCGCGCCTTCGACGCCGCGGGCAAGGGGTCGGTCGACGCGATGATCGCAGGGCTGCGCTCCAACTGGAAGGCGCTCGCCTCGGTGGGCACGAAGGTCATCGTCCTCGCCAACAACCCTGCTCCCGGCCCCGCCGTGACCTGCGCCGACAAGAACCGGAAGCACCTGTCGGCCTGCGCGTTCGACCGTAAGCGCCACGACGTGGAGCCGGCCTTCCTGACGCAGCGGAAGGCGGTGGCCGGGATGCCGGAGGTCAAGATGATCGACCTTTTCGACGCCATCTGCCCGACCGAGAAGTGCCCGGTGGTGTTCGGCAACGTCCTCATTTACCGCGGGGGTTCGCACATCGGCGCGGCCTACGTCAAGACCACGGCCCCGCACCTCGCTCGGGCACTGTCGGACATCGGCGTGCCGGTGAGCTTTTCCCCGTCGAAGTGACCGCCGCCGGACCGGCGGCGGGCGCGGTCAGGCGTAGATGGTCTTGACGTAGTCCGGGCCGTAGTGGCGTTCCAGGTCGGCGAGGTTCTCCGTCGGGGCCTCGACCTCCTTCACCAGCCGGGCGCGGGTCGGCAGCGCGTCGGGCCGCCAGGTCTCCGGCCGCCACAGCTCCGAGCGGAGGAACGCCTTCGCGCAGTGGTAGAAGATCTGCTCGATCGCCACCTCGACGGCGAGCACCGGCCGGTGTCCCTTGACCACCATGTCGGCGAAGTACGGCGCGTCGCGGACCAGCCGGGCCCGGCCGTTGATCCGCAGCGTGTCGGTGCGCCCGGGGATCAGGAAGATCAGCCCGACGTGGGGATTGGCCAGGATGTTGCGGTAGCCGTCGGCCCGCCGGTTGCCGGGCCGCTCGGGGATGGCGATGGTGGTCTCGTCCAGCACCAGGGTGAAGCCGGCCGGGTCACCCTTCGGGGAGACGTCGCAATCGCCGTCCACGCCGGCCGTGGCGACCAGGCAGAACGGCGAGGCGGCCAGCCACTCCCGGTCGCGCTGGTGCAGCACCGTGCGCTCCTTGTCCCGGGCCCGCTGCGTCGGTGCGCCCAGCAGTTCCGCCAACTCCTCCGGGCTGGTGATCTCCCGTGCCGTCACGACTTCCTCCCCCGTCCGTTGACCTTGACGGCGGTTCCGGCCCGGGAACGGCTGGTTTCCGCCATGGTCAGCCTAGGAGAGCGGGTCGACCGCGAGGTTTGCCCCCGGAACGGGCGGGTACGGACTGAGCCGCAGCGCGCCCGGACGCGATCGATGGAGGCGGAGATGGAGAGCCGACTGAAGGTGCTCGGCCATCCCGTGCACCCGATGCTGGTGATGTTCCCGGTCGCCCTCCTGGTGACCGCGGTGATCTTCGACGTGATCGACACCGTGGGCGGGCCGGACTTCCTCGGCGAGGTCGCCTACTGGAACATCACGGTCGGCCTGATCGGCGGCCTGCTGGCCGCGGCGGCCGGCGCCTTCGACCTGCTCGCCCTGCCCACCGGCACCCGGGCCAAGCGGGTCGGGCTCACCCACGCCGCCGCCAACGTCGCGGTGATCCTGCTCTTCGCCGCGGTCTGGGTGGTCCGGCTCAACGCCGACTCCCGGGCCGCCGGGGGCGCCCTGATCGCCATCGAGGTGGTCGCCGTGGCCATCCTCGGCGTCAGCGCCTGGCTCGGCGGCGAGCTGGTGGACCGGCTGGGCGTGGGTGTCGACCCGGAGCACGACCTGAACGCGCCGAGCTCGCTGCGACCCCCCTCGGCGACCCAGCGGATCGGAGACGTGCGATGACGGAACAGAGCGGCGGTCGGGGCTGGCGGGGTCGCCAGCAGGGCTGGGACCCGATGGGCGAGCTGCAGTCGCTGCGCGCCGAGCTGAGCCGCCTGGTCGGTGGCCGAGGCGGCAGCCCGGACGTCGAGCTGACCGAGATCGCCGACGGCTGGGAGGTGGTCGTCCGGCTGCCCGGCGTGGCTCCCGAGGAGGTGGCCGTCGAGCTGGACGACCGGGAGCTGTGCGTACGGGCCCGCTCGGAGGCCGAGGTCAACGCCGACCAGGGCATCCCGGGCGGGTTCACCACGCGGGGCTTCGAATACCGGGTGGACCTGCCGTCCCGGGTGGACCCGGACCGGATCGACGCCGTGATGGACCACGGCCTGCTCCGGGTGCGGCTGCCCCGGGCGGCCCGGCCCGCGCCGCGGACCATCACCGTCGGCCGCACCGGCCCACGCGCGACCTCTGGGGGTACGCGGACCGTGGCCGACCCGGCCGCGGACCGGGAGCTGCACCACCCGGACACCGCGGTCGAAGAGATCGACCGGCCGTAGGGGTCGCGTGGCCACCCTGTCCGACGACTCCAGCTCGGCGCGTCGGTCGCCGCGCCGCGACCTGGAGCCGTCGTCGGTGCTCGGCCCGGTCGGCGAGCGCGTCCCCGACGTCGAGCGGATCGCCGTGCTGCGGGCCAACGCGCTCGGCGACTTCATCTTCGTGCTGCCGGCGCTGGAGGCGCTGCGGGCCGCGTACCCGTCGGCGGAGATCGTGCTGCTCGGCGCGCCGTGGCACGCGCAGCTCTGGCGCGACCGCCCCGGCCCGGTGGACCGGGTGCTGGTGGTCCCGCCGGCGCCCGGCATCCGCGAACCCGGGCCGGACGAGCCGCCGTCCGCGCTGGCGGACTTCCTCGCGGCGGGCCGGAAGGAGCAGTTCGACCTGGCCCTGCAACTGCATGGCGGGGGCGCCAACTCCAACCCGATGATCGCCGGGCTGGGCGCCCGGGTCACCGCCGGCCTGCGGGCCGAGGACGCGCCGCCGCTGGACCGCTGGATCCGGTACGTCTACTACCAGCACGAGGTGATCCGTTACCTGGAGGCGGTGGCCCTGGTCGGGGCGGAGGCGGTGACGATCACCCCGGCGCTGGCGGTGACCGACGCCGACCGGGCCGAGGCCCGGGACGTGCTCGGCGAGCCGACCGGGCCCCGGGTGGCGCTGCACCCGGGGGCCACCGACAGCCGGCGGCGCTGGCCGCCGGAGCGCTTCGGCGAGGTCGCCCGGGCGCTGGCCGGCGACGGCTACGAGGTGCTGGTCACCGGCACTCCCGCCGAGCGGGAGACGGTGGACGAGGTGGTCGCCGCGGCCGGTGTGCCGGTCCGCCCGCAGGTCGGCACGCTCAGCCTGGGCGGGCTGGCCGCCGCGTACGCGGGCTGCGCGCTGGTGGTCTCCAACGACACCGGCCCGCTGCACCTGGCCGCCGCGGTCGGCGCCCCGACGGTCGGCATCTACTGGATCGGCAACCTGATCAACGGGGCCACGCCGCTGCGCGTCCGGCACCGCCCGATCGCCTCGTGGACCACCAACTGCCCGGTCTGCGGCATCGACTGCACACGGGACATCTACCCGCACCGCCCCGGCGACGGGGAGTGCCCGCACCGCGACTCGTTCGTCGCCGACGTCCCGACGGCCGAGGTGGTCGAGGCCGCTCGCGAGCTGCTGGGGTGAGGGTCAGGCCGGCTGCGGGGTGTCCGACTCGGTCACCACGACCTCCCACGCCTCCACGTCCCGCTCGGTGACCGTGGTCGGCGACTCCAGGTGGTAGGCCCCGCTGGGCAGCACGCCGGCGCCGCCGTGCCGCTCCAGCACAGCGAGCTGCGCGGCGACGTCCTCGCCCTGGTGCCGTTCCTGGAGCCGGCGCCAGAAGTCGAAGCCGCCGGAGTCGATCAGCTTGGCCCGGTCGTAGAGCACGCACCCGCCGATCCAGGAGACCTTGTACGCCCGCCACGCCCCGGCCGGCAGCCGCAGCTTCTCGGTGACGTGCAGCAGGTTCGCCGCCGGGTGGATGGACGCCCGCTGCCACTCCGGCGTGCCGGGCCGGATCCGCTCGGGCACCGGCCGGCCCGGCCACTCCTCGTAGTGCCCGTGCGTCTCCGGGCGCACGTCGTCGGCGTAGGAGAGCCCGTGCACGGCGTTGCCGACGAAGCCGCAGCCCAGCTCCCGGATGGCGGTGACCAGCCGGGACACCGTGCCCGGCTCCAGCCAGACGTCGTCGTCGAGGCAGAGCACGTACCGGGCGGCCGACCGGTCCAGCAGGGAGGCCCGGTGCTCGGCCAGCCCGCGCCGGGGCAGCCGCCGGGTCAGCAGCACCGGGTGCCCCCGGTGGCGCAACGCCCGGACCATGGTGGCCGCGGCCGGGTGCGCGTACGCCGGGTCGCCGTCGGACTGGTCGCTCACCACCACCCCGAAGTCCGGTACGCCCTCCTGCGCGGCCAGCCCGGAGAGGGTGACCGCCAGTTCGGCGGGCCGGTTGCGGGTGGGGATCAGCACGTCGAGCTGCCGGGGGCGGCGGAACTCCTCGGGTGCGCCGAGGTCGAGCGGACGGTTCACGCGGGCCTGCCCTCGCCCACCGGCGGTACGACCGGGTGGGCCCGGATCCGGTCGATGATCGCCGAGGTGGAGCGGTCCGGCACGTACCCGAGGGTGCGCACCTGGCCGCCCAGCCGGCGGACCAGCGGGGCCTCCGGGACCATCTCGGGCGGGTAGTCGCCGCCCTTGACGTAGACGTCCGGGCGGACCGCCTCGATCAGCTTCGCCGGGGAGTCCTCCTCGAACACCACCACGTGGTCGACGCACTCCAGCGCGGCGAGCAGGGCGGTGCGGTCCTCGACCGGGTTGACCGGCCGGTCCGGACCCTTGAGCCGGCGTACGCTGCCGTCCGAGTTGACGGCCACGACCAGCAGGTCGCCGAGCGCGCGGGCCTGGGTCAGGTAGCGGACGTGCCCGGGGTGCAGCACGTCGAAGCAGCCGTTGGTGAAGACGATCGACCGGCCGGCCCGGCGATGCTCGGCGACGATCGCGGTCAGCTCCTCGGCGCCCACCTGGGTCGGCCGCCCGGCGTCCTCCGGCCCGCTGCCCAGCGCGTCGAGCAGGTCCTCCCGCCGGCACACGCAGGTGCCGGTGTCGGAGACGGTGATGGTCGCGGCGAGCTGGGCGAGCTGCGCGGCGGTCGGCAGGCTCGCCTCTGCCGCCAGCGCCAGGGTCATCGCCGCCAGGTACGCGTCCCCGGCCCCCACGGCGTGGCTGGCCGGGACCGGGGTGCTGTGGCTGCGCCGGGGTTCGCCGTCGGCCCCGCCGACCACCGCGCCCTCGGTGTCCAGGGTCACCGCCACCACGTCCGCGCCGGTGTGCTCGCGCAGCTCGTCCAGGCGGGACTCGGCCAGCACGGCCCGGTCCACGCCGGCGCCGGCCGCCGCGTTGACGGTGACGCCGGTGCCGGTGACGCTGAGCCCGTCCCCGGTCAGCGCGACCCGTTCCTCGGCGGGCGTCGGCTCGCCGGTCGGGCCGGGGGCCCCGTCGTGCTCGGTCGCGGGCGCGCCGGAGGTCGGGTGCGGGCTACCCGGGGCCCGTTCGCCGGCACCGCCCGGGGCCGCGCCGACGACCAGCTCGGAAGGGCCGTCGGCCGGGTCGGCCAGGTGGTCGAGGTGCAGGTCGCCGGCGGTCGCGCCGCGGGCTCCGGTCCGATGCCCGCCGTTGAAGCCGGCGGCGGCCCGGGCCAGCAGCCGGGTCGCCTCGGCGAAGCTCGGGGTCACCACGGTCGGGTTGAGGCCGCGCCAGTCGGCCAGGTCGTGCGCGTCGAGCGCCACGGTGGCGTACCGGTCCCGGTTGGCGACCAGCCAGGCGCGCACCGCGGAGGGCAGCGCGCCCAGGCCGTAGTCGCACACCACCAGGGTGAGCGGCCGCCCGGCGGCCGCCGCGCGCAGCTCCTCCGTGGCGCAGTGCAGCGCGGTCAGCAGGCGGGCCACCCCGTCGTCGTCGAGCGCGTCGTCCGGGTCGCCGGAGTCCTCGCGGAGCAGGATCTGATTGCCGGCGAGCATCCGCCGCTTCACCGGCGTGGGGCGGCCGGGCTGGTTGACCGTGCGGTCCCAGACGGCCGCCCGGTCGAGGCAGTCGTGCAGCTCGTCACCGGCCACGTCGGCGCCCACCGGGGCGACCAGGGCGGCCCGGCCGCCGAGGGCGGCCACGTTGACCGCGGTGTTCGCCGCGCCGCCGGCTGCGGAGATCCGCCTGCGCAGGGTCAGGACCGGCGCGGGCGCCTCCCGGCAGAGCCGTTCCGACTCCGCGAACCGCCACTCGTCCAGCATGGCGTCGCCGACGACCAGCACGGGACGCCCCTGCCAACCCGCCACGACGGTGGCGAGCCGGCGCTCTTCCGCTGCTGCTCCTGCCATGTCCCTTCGGGTCCCCCGAGCGGGACCGGCCAAACCTCCGCTGCGGGCCACCCGCGGTGCCCGGTTTCGGCGGGTCCGGCCCGGGAACGGGTGCAGACAGACCCCGGAGAGGAGAACCACCATGGCAGCGACGTTGCAGGGCAAGCGGATCGCCTTCCTGGCCGCCGACGGCGTCGAGGAGGTCGAGTACACCAAGCCCCGCGAGGCGGTGGAGAACGCCGGCGCCCGGGTCGAGCTGGTCTCCATCAGGCCCGGTTCGATCCAGGCCTTCAACCACCTGGACCACGGCGGGCAGTACCCGGTCGACGTGACGACCAAGGAGGCGGACGCGGGGGCGTACGACGCGCTGGTGCTGCCCGGCGGCGTGGCGAACCCGGACTTCCTGCGGACCGACCCCGACGCGGTGCGGTTCGTGAAGTCGTTCTTCGCGGCCGGCAAGCCGGTCGGGGTGATCTGCCACGGCCCGTGGACGCTGGTCGAGGCCGACGTGGTGCGGGGCCGGACGATCACCTCGTGGCCGAGCCTGCGCACCGACCTCACCAACGCCGGCGCGAACTGGGTGGACCAGCAGGTGGTCACCGACAAGGGCCTGGTCAGCAGCCGCAAGCCGGACGACCTGCCGGCCTTCTGCGTCAAGATCGTCGAGGAGTTCGCGGAGGGGAAGCACTGACTTCTTCTCCCACCGGGGGCATGATCCGCTCCCGGTGGGAAAGGAAGCGGGATGACAGCCCAGGCCGCTCGTCCCGTGCTGCACGCCCGCCAGATCCGCCTGCTGATGCTCGGCCTGATGACCGGCATGCTGCTGGCGGCACTCGACCAGACCATCGTCGGCACCGCGCTGCCCACGATCGTCGGCGAGCTGGGCGGGATCAACCACTACTCGTGGGTGGTCACCGCCTACCTGCTCGCCTCCACGGCGTCGACACCGCTCTACGGCAAGATGGCCGACCTGTACGGGCGCCGCCCCGTCTTCCTCTTCTCAATCGGCACGTTCCTGCTCGGCTCGCTGCTGGCCGGCCTGTCGCAGAACATGACCCAGCTGATCGTCACCCGGGGCGTGCAGGGCCTCGGCGCAGGTGGCCTGCTGACGCTGGCCTTCACCATCATCTCGGACGTGGTCTCACCCCGGGAACGCGGCCGCTACCAGGGCCTGTTCGGCGCCGTCTTCGGCATCTCCTCGGTGGCCGGCCCGCTGGTCGGCGGCTACTTCGCGGAGACCAACTGGCGATGGATCTTCTACATCAACGTGCCGCTGGCCATCCTCGCCATCGTGGTCTGCTACCACGTCATGCGGCTGGTGCCGTTCCAGCGCCGGGAGCACACCGTCGACTGGGTCGGCGCGGGGCTGCTGGTCGCCGGGGTGAGCAGCCTGCTGCTCGCGCTGAGCTGGGGCGGCAACGAGTACGCCTGGGGCTCCGGGGTGATCATCGGGCTGTTCGTGGCCGGGGCGGTGCTGGGCGTGCTCTTCGTGCTCCAGGAGGCCCGGGTACGCGAGCCGATCCTGCCGCTGCGGCTGTTCCGCAGCGCCACCTTCGCGCTGGCCAACTCGGCGGGCTTCGTGCTCGGTCTGGTGATGTTCGGGTCGATCATCTTCATCCCGCTCTACCTGCAGATCGTCAAGGGCGCTTCGCCGACCCGCAGTGGCCTGCTGATGCTGCCGATGATGGCCGGCATCATCTTCACCTCGATCATCACCGGACGGGCGATGAGCCGGATCGGCCGCTACAAGTGGTTCCCGGTGGCCGGCGCGGCCGTGCTGGTCGCCGGCATGCTGCTGTTCCGGCAGCTCCAGGTGGCCACCTCGCTCTGGGCGGCCTTCGGCTACATGGTGGTGATCGGCGTCGGACTGGGCCTGTGCATGCAGTCGCTGATCCTGGCCGTGCAGAACGCGGTCGACCCGCGCGACCTGGGCGCCGGCACCTCCTCGGCCACCTTCTTCCGCTCGCTGGGCGGCTCGTTCGGCGTGGCCATCCTGGGCGCGGTGCTGTCGTCCCGGCTCACCGGCGAGCTGGCCGGCCGGCTGCCGGGGGCGATCGCCCAGCTCCCGCCGGACCAGCGGGCGGCGGTGGCGGCCGGCGGCGGCGCCAACATCTCGATCAACGACCCGGCGACGATCATGGCCCTGCCCGGCCCGGTGCGGGCCGCCATCCAGGCCTCGTTCGTCGAGTCGCTGCACCTGGTCTTCCTGACCACCGGGCTGGTCGCCATCGTGGCCGTGCTGGTCACCCTGGCCATGCCGAACGAGCAGCTGCGCGGCGCCGGCCCGCACGGCTCGACCGGCGGCGCGGACCCGCTCGGCGGTCCGGCGGCCGCCGCCGGCGGCAAGCCCATCACCAAGGAGTCCAAGGACGAGGCCGCCGCCGACATGGAGTCCAAGTCCCAGACCATGCTCTGACCGGCCGCCGCTGCCGGCGGGCGCGGCCGCGGCTCACCGGGCCGTGAGCAGGTCGAGGATCAGCGCCAGCGGCGGCCAGGCCGCCCGGCCGCGGCGGGTCACGGCGTACGCGCGCAGCAGGGCCCGCGGTCCGGTGAGCGGCAGCAGGCGGACGCCCGGCACGGTGGGCTGGTCGCCGGGGAGCAGGCCGACGCCCAGCCCCGCGACGATGAGGTCCTGGACCAGGTCGAGGCTGTCGGCGCGGTGCACGATCCTGGGCTCGAAGCCCGCCATCGAGGCGATGGTCCGGACCACCACCTCGTCGGCCGTGTTGCGCGAGTTGACGATCCAGTCCGCGTCGTGGAACCGGTCGAAGACCGCCGGGGCGTCCGCCGCCGGGCCGGGCGCCCCGGCGGCCGGCACCCCGAGGTGCCAGGCCGCCGACCAGAGCGGCGTGGCCTCCAGCGCAGGGTCGGCCGAGAGCGGGGCCAGGTTGTAGTCGTAGATGAGCGCGAGGTCGACGTCGTCGGCCGCGAGCAGCGCGTACGCCTCGGCCGGCTCGTGCTCGTCGATGCGGAGGCGCACCCGCGGGTGGTCCGCCGCCAGCCGCGCGGTGAGCGGGAGCAGCGAGCGCCGGACGGCGGTGGCGAAGCCGGCGACGCGTACCGTGCCGGCCGGTTCGGCCCGCGGGTCCAGGTCGAGCCGGGCCGCGTCGACCGCGGCGAGGATCGTCACGGCGTGTTCGGCCAGCCGGCGCCCGGCCGGGGTGAGCCGGACGCGGCGGCCGTGCGGCTCGACCAGTTCGGTGCCGACCTCCCGGGCCAGCACCGCGAGCTGCTGCGACACCGTCGACGTGGTGACGTGCAGCTCGTCGGCGACCTGGCGCATCGAGCCGAGCCGGGCCAGTTCCCGCAGCAGGCGGAGGCGACGGAGGTCCACGGAAGCGATTGTTCATGATTGCCGAACGATGCGTCCAGGAATGGCACGTGGACGCGAGCGGTCCGGACCGGCTCTACTGTCCCCATGACCACCCTGACTCCCGCCCGGGCCGGCACCGCCATGGCCGTGGCCTCGATGACCTGCGTCCAGCTCGGGCTGGCCGCCTCGGTGGGGCTCTTCGACCGGGTCGGCCCGGAGGGCGCCGCCTGGCTGCGCCTGGCCTGGGCCGGAGTGCTGCTGGCGGTCGTGGTCCGGCCCCGGCCGTCGGCGTTCACCCGCTCGGCCCTGCGGGCCTGCCTGGCGCTCGGCGTGGTGACGGCCGGCGTCACCATCCTGTTCATGGCGGCGGTGGCCCGGCTGCCCCTGGGTACGGCCAGCGCACTGGAGTTCCTCGGGCCGCTGGGCGTGGCCGTGGCCCGCGGCCGGGGCGGCACCAAGCTCTGGCCGGCGCTCGCGGCGGTCGGGGTGCTGCTGCTCACCGAGCCCTGGCACGGCGGCGCCGACCCGGTGGGAGTGGCGTACGCGCTGGGGGCGGGAGCCTGCTGGGCCGCGTACATCCTGCTCACCCAGCGGGTGGGCGACGAGGTCTCCGGGGTGCGCGGCCTTGCGGTCTCCATGCCGGTGGCCGCCGTGGTGGCGACGCTGGTCGTCGGTCCGTCGGTGTTCGGCGACCTGACGTGGCAGGTGCTCCTGGCCGGCCTCGGGCTGGCCGTGCTGCTGCCCGTCGTCCCGTTCGTGCTGGAACTGCTGGCGCTGCGCCGGCTCACCACCGCCGCGTTCGGCACGCTCATGAGCCTGGAGCCCGCCATCGCCCTGGTCGTCGGCCTGGTCGCGCTGGGTCAGGTGCCCGGCGTCGGCGCCGCGGCCGGGATCGCCTTCGTGGTGGTGGCCGGGATCGGCGCGGAACGGTCCGGCGCCCGGCCGGCTGACCACCCGGCGCCCGGCGAGCGGCCCGTGGCGGCCGGCGCCGTCACTTGAGGATGAGGCGGTTGGTCTGCTCGAAGACGTCCAGGTCGGCGAGGGTCTCCAGCACGCTGGCGGAGAGCGGTCTGGGCAGCTCGTCCCGGTGGAAGAAGCCGGCGTCGGTGGTCTCGTCGGTGACCCGAGCCAGCTCGCCGTCCCACTCCTCGACGCGGAACGCCGTGGTGAAGACCTGGTAGGTGTGCCCGTACATGTTGGTGTTGGTGAAGTTGGGCCCGGTGTAGAGGGCGAAGGCGTTGACCCGCAGGGCGCGCAGGCCGGTCTCCTCGCGGACCTCCCGCACGGCGCAGTCGGCGATCGACTCACCCAGCTCCATGGCGCCGGCCGGCAGCGCCCACTGGCCGTTGTCCGAGCGCTGGATCAGCAGCACCCGGGCCGCGTTGTCCCGGACCACGGCGCGGGCGCCGACGAACATCAGGGTGCGATCACCGGCCAGGGCCCTGAGCTGCCCCACGTACGAGTCGGCCCACGAGATACTCACCCGGACAATCTACGCAGCTTCCCCGAGCCTGGGTCGGCCGTTCCGGGGCTTCCGTTCGTGTGACCGGCGACACTACGTTGTTACCCATGCGTAGCACGATGATGGACGCCCCCCTCCAGGTCGCCCGGATCCTCGAACACGGCTCCACCGTGCACGGCACGGCGGAGGTCGTCACCTGGACCGGCGCCGAGCCCCGTCGGATGACGTACGCGGAGGTCGGGCGGACCGCCGCCCGGCTGGCCCACGCGCTGCGCGACGAGTGCGGGGTGACCGGCGACGAGCGGGTCGCCACCTTCATGTGGAACAACAACGAGCACCTGGTGGCCTACTTCGCCGTGCCGAGCATGGGCGCGGTGCTGCACACCCTCAACATCCGGCTCTTCCCGGACCAGGTCGCGTACATCGCCAACCACGCAGAGGACCGGGTGGTGCTGGTCGACAGCACGCTGATCCCGCTGCTGGCCCGGGTGATCGGCGAGATGACCACGGTGCGGCACGTGGTGGTGGTCGGCGGCGGCGACCCGGCCCCGCTGCTCGCCGCGGCCGGCGACCGGATCGCCGTACACCACTGGGACGCCCTGCTGGCCGACCGGCCGGAGGTCTACGACTGGCCCGAGGTGGACGAGCGCGACGCTGCCGCGCTCTGCTACACCTCGGGGACCACCGGCAACCCCAAGGGGGTCGCCTACTCCCACCGCTCGATCTACCTGCACTCGCTGCAGGTCTGCATGCCGGAGGGCTTCGGTCTCGGCCCGAAGGACCGCGAGCTGGCCATCGTCCCGATGTTCCACGCGATGTCCTGGGGCCTGCCCTACGCGGCGTTCCTCTCCGGCGCGTCGCTGATCATGCCGGACCGGTTCCTCCAGGCCGAGCCGATCGCCGCGATGATCGCCGGCGAGCGCCCCACCCTGGCCGGGGCGGTGCCGACCATCTGGACCGACCTGCTGTCCTACCTGGACAGTCACGAGGTGGACACCTCCTCGCTCCAGGAGGTGATCGTCGGCGGCTCGGCCTGCCCGCCGTCGCTCATGCACGCCTTCCACGAGCGGCACGGGATCGAGGTCATCCACGCCTGGGGCATGACCGAGATGTCGCCGCTTGGCTCGGTCTCCCGGCCGCCGGCCGGCGCGACCGGCGAGACGGCCTGGCGCTACCGCTACACGCAGGGCCGGGTGCCGGCCGGGGTGGCCGCGCGGATCGTCGGCCCGCTGGGCGAGCCGCTGCCCGCCGACGGGACGTCGGTGGGCGAGCTGGAGGTCCGCGGGCCGTGGGTGACCGCCCGGTACGCCGGCGACGACGTCCCGGACGAGGAGAAGTTCCGCGACGGCTGGCTGCGGACCGGGGACGTCGGCACGCTCTCACCGGACGGCTTCATCACCCTCACCGACCGGGCCAAGGACGTGATCAAGTCGGGCGGGGAGTGGATCTCCTCGGTCGAGCTGGAGAACGCGCTGATGGCGCACCCGGCGGTGCTGGAGGCGTGCGTGGTGGGCGTGCCGGACGAGCGCTGGGACGAGCGGCCGCTCGCCACCGTGGTGGTCCGGGAGGGCGCCTCGGTCACGGCCGAGGAGCTGCGGGACTTCCTGGCGAAGTCGGTGGCGCGCTGGCAGTTGCCGGAACGCTGGGCGTTCATCGATGCGGTGCCCAAGACCAGCGTCGGCAAATTCGACAAAAAAGTGGTGCGTTCGCGCTACGCGGACGGTGGCCTGGAGGTGCGAGAACTGACCGCGCCGTAACATTTTCCGGCGTAGCGTCGCCAGCACGGGTAGGACGTGTTCCTCACGAACATTCCTCCCCAGAGGGCGGCCCCGGCGTTCGCACCGCGCCGGGGCCGCCCGTCCATGCGGGGCGACCCGCAATGTCATTCTCGCGAAACTTGTTCGCCTCTGTCCCGATGATGGCGAAATCCGTTTCGCGTTCTCACGTCTCGCTGGTCGTGATCAGCACCTTGCCGACCACCGAGTTCTCCACCGCCTCGTGCGCCGCCCGGGCCGCGTCCAGCGAGTGGTGGTGCAGCGGCAGGCCGGCCTCCGCGCCCACCCGGATCGCGCCCTGGGTCACCGCCGCCGCGATGTCCGTCACCGCCTGCGCCTTGGCCGCCTTCGGCGCCGTGTAGATCAGCACGAACTGCCAGCGGGCGTTCGGCATCATCAGCTGCCGGATCGGCAGGGTCACCTGCTCGCCGCCATCGTCCGCGTAGACGCAGACCGCACCCCCGCTGCGCAGCAACTGCACGTCGGTGGCGGCGTTGCGGGCGGCGGAGACCTCGACGATCGTGTGCACCCCGTCGGGTGCGATCTTGCGGACCTCCTGGACCACGTCCTGCTCGCGGTAGTTGACCACGAAGCTGGCCCCGGCCGCCGCGGCCAGCTGCGCCTTCTCGGGGCTGCTCACCGTGGCGATCACGCACGCGTCGGCCCAGCGGGCCAGCTGGATCGCCGCGTTACCCACCGCGCCCGCCCCGCCCTGCACCAGCACCACGTGGTCGCTCAACGCGCCGGCGTGCAGCTTGTCCGGCATGAACTCGCCGGCGGTCAGGCAGCGGTGCGCGGTCATGAACGGGATGCCCAGCGCCGCGCCCAGGTCGAACGAGGCCGAGCCGAGGCGCACGGTGTGCCGCACCGGAACCACGGTGTACTCGGCGGCGGTGCCCCAGGGCCGCTGCCAGGCCGCCTCCCAGATCCACACGCGTGAACCGATGAGGATCTGGTCGACGCCCTCGCCGACCGCCTCGATCACCCCGGCGCCGTCCTGCCCGGGGATCTGCCAACCCAGCGGCAGCGGCCAGGCGCGGCGCGCCTTCCAGTCGGTCGGGTTCACCCCGGCCACGGCCATCCGCACCAGCACCTCACCGCGGCCGGGCTCCGGCACCGGCCGGTCCACGAGCTGGAGCACCGAGGCGTCCCCGTTGGTCTCGTACACGATCGCCCTCATCGCCGTCCCCTCCGCCGTCGTGCCGGCTGCGCTACCCGGACGCCCCGCGATCATTCCGATCCGGCGCACCTCCGAAACCGTACAACCGGGCGTTCGGTGGACATCGGCGGCATGAGTGGAACGCCATGGGTGCGTGACACCCATGGCGTTCCACCTAAGCGCGAGATGGCGTCATCCGGCCGCCACCGAGCGCTTGACGTAGTCGATCAGCTCGGGGGATGGGCCGCCGTACTGCTGGGCGATCTCCGCGCTGTTCTCCGCCTGCATCCGGTAGAGCGAGTCGCGCAACCCCGAGTCCCCGCCGTGGAAGGCCTCCAGCAGCTCCATCCAGCGCGCCGCCAGTGCCCGCACCCGCGGGTCCGCCGGGTCGGTGCCGGCGTCCAGCTCGGCCTGGACCCGGCCGATCAGCTCCGGCCACTCCGCCTCCACGCCGCGGATCGCGTCCTCGCCGAGCCGCTCCCGCCGCTGCGCCAACGCGGCCAGCTGCTCCTCGCTGAAGTAGTTCAGGATGGTCTCGTCCACCCTGGTCACCTCCTCGATCAGGGCGAGCAGGTCGACGGACGGGGCGCCCCCGGCGGCGCGGACCGCCGGCACCAGCACGGCCAACCGGTCCCGCAGCCCGCCCAGCGCGGCGAGCTGCCGCTCCACGTGGGCCAGGTGCTCGCCGAGCAGCTCGGCCAGCTCCGGGCCACCGCTCCCGCCGCCGTCCAGCAGCGCGCCGATGGTCTCCAGCGGCAGGCCCAGCTCGCGCAGCGCGACGATCCGGTACAGCCGGTCCACGTCCCGCTCGTCGTAGAGCCGATGCCCGGACGACGTCCGGGCGGACGGCCGCAGCAGCCCCACGTGGTCCCAGTGGTGCAGGGTCCGGACCGTCAGCCCGGTACGCCGGCACAGCTCACCGATCCGCCAGGTGGACGCCACGTCCCACTCCCTCTCGCGTCACCGCGCCCTGCGGCGACGTGGGCGACGCTATGACCTGACGTCGCGTCAGGTGCAAGCCGCGCGTTCCACCACGTCGGGGGTGAGCGCATCGATCGAGGGCAGCACCACCGCCGCCAGCTTCTCCGCGTCCGGGTCCAGCGGGTAGGAGCCGTGCGGCACGGCCACCACCCGGCACCCGGCGGCGGCCGCCGAGCGGACCCCGTTCGAGGAATCCTCCACCGCCACGCACCGGGCCGGGTCGACCCCGAGCCGCGCCGCCACCGCCAGCCACACGTCCGGCGCCGGCTTGCCCCGGGCGGTCTCCTCGGTCGACAGGGTCGCGCCGAACGCGCCGGCCAGGCCCGTCGCGTCCAGCGCCGCCGCGATCAGCCGGGTCGGGGAGGAGCTGGCCAGCCCCAGCCGCCACCTCTCGGCCGTGCGGCGTACCACCGCGTCGGCGTCGTCGATCAGGGGTACGCGCTGCGCGTACCGCCGGGTCATCTCGGCCACCACCTCGGTGGCGACCTGCTCGGCGGTGCGGTCGACGCCCAGCTCGCCGCTGAGGTACGCGGCCCACTCGCCGGTGCTCATCCCCATCAGCCGGCGCTGGGTGTCCGGCTGCCAGGTGCCCCCGTGCTCCGCCACGTACGCTCGCCGGACCTCCTCCCAGACGGGCTCGGAGTCCACGATCACGCCGTCCAGGTCGAAGAGCACCGCATCCACCACGTACCCATCCTGCCGGACGGCCCGGGGGTGTGCGGCCGGGGTCAGGTCAGGAACGGCGCCCACTCCCGGATCCGGGTGACCTCCACGCCGGGCGTGGTGAAGTACGGGTCGGCCGCGAGCAGGCGGTCCAGCTCCGGCCGGTCCGGCACGTCGAACACGAGCACGGCGCCGGAGTCGTCGGCCAGCGGGCCGGACATCCGGACGACGCCCTTCTCGTGCAGCTCGGTGAGGAGCGCGCGGTGGGCGGGGCGGGCGGCGAGCCGCTCCGGCGCCTCGGTGAACGCAAGTTCCACGATCCACATGCCAGGCAGGCTACGCCGTTCGCCGGTCAGCGGGCCGGGGACGGCGCGTCCGTGGCGCTGCCGCGCTGCGCCGGCAGGCCGATCGGGGCCTTCTGCGGGATGATCGTGCGGCACCGGGTGGCGATCGGTTCGAGCAGCTCGCGCAGCCGGGCGGTCCGCTCCGCGCCCAGCGCCCGCCACGGGCCGAGGGCGGCCCGGTCGGTGGCTTCCTCCACGGCCCGGAAGACCACGGTGGCGTGCTCGGTCGGCGCCCGGTCGGCGGTCAGCCAGCCCAGCTCGACCAGCCGCTCCTCGGCCGCGGCCCACTCCTCGTCGGTCCAACCGCGGGCCGCCTGGTGAAACTCGCGGGACTGGTCCACCCGGCACCGCCAGGCCACCACCTCGACCGGCGCCAGCCCCGTGCCGACCAGCGCCGCCACGTGCCCGTCGCCCCGGTGCTCGCGTAGCGTGGTGGCGGCCTGCCAGAGCCGGGCCAGCGGATACTCGCCCCGGGGCAGGGCGGCGTTGACCGCACCGAGCACCCGGCCGGCCGGCTCCACCCGCCCGGCCGCCTCCTCCAGCAGGTCGGCCGCCTCGACCAGGTGTGACTCGGGCAGCTCGTAGGTGAACTCGGCGAGCGCCTGCACGGCGCCGGTGAGCCGGGCGCGCAGCGCCTCCTGCGGGGTGGCCAGCCGCCACACCGAGGGCAGCGCCCGGGCCACCATCGACGGCGCGAAGCTGAAGAAGGCGGCCACCACGGTCGGCGCGCCGACCGGCCCGAGCGGGGCGGCCCGGCCGGCGAAGTAGCCCCGCCAGTAGCCGCGCAGCCCGACCGCCTCGTACGCGGTGCGAGCCCGGGGGTGGAAGTAGGTCACCGCGTGGACCGGCTCGAAGTGCGTCCACATCAGCCGGGCCAGCCCGGTGTCGTCCAGCGCCGCCACGTGCACCTCCGCGTCGGTGGGCAGGTCGCCGCGGGCGGACGGACCGCCCGCGGTGACCATGAACCTACTGCCGCTGGGTGACCGGGCGGAAGCCTGCTGTGACCTACTGTGCGGCGAGCACGTCGACGACGAAGCGCAGCGGCCCGGCCGGGCGCCCGCCCGACGCGTCGTTGCCGTACGCCAGCTCGGCCGGGATGTCCAGCTGCACCCGGCTGCCGACCGGCACGCCCACCAGGCCCTGGTCCCAGCCGGGGATGACCTGGCCAACACCGATCGGGAAGGTGGCCGGCTGGCCGCTGTTCCAGGACGAGTCGAACTCCTTGGCGTCCTTGTAGAACACGCCCACGTAGTTCGTGGTGATCTGCTGGCCGGCCTTGACCGCCGGGCCCTTGCCCTTCACCAGGGTGGTCACCGTGAGCTTCTTCAGCTCGCCCTTGCCCGCCTCGACGGTCGGCTTGGTCTTCAGCGCCGGGTCGATGTCGGCCGGGAGCTGCGGCGCGGGCGGCGCGGTGGGCTCGGCCGGGGCGGTCGGGCTGGCCGAGGCGGCAGGGCTGGCCGGCTTGACGTCGTCGCCCCTGCTCTTCCAGACGATGCCGCCGACCAGGAGCGCCACGGCGAGCACAGCGACGCCGGCGCCCAGAATCGACTGCCGGCGGCGCCTCGCCTCGGCGGCCTTCTTCGCCGCCAGCTGGGCGGCCAGCCGCCGCTCCGCCTTGGTGCCCGGGCTCTGGCCCGCCGACCGGTTCTGCACGCGCTCGCTCACGTCGACTCCCTGCTGGGTGGGGTGGGTGCGCCCCCGGCGGGCCGCCGCCGAGGCCAGCGCACACGGTACCCGCCCGAACGCCCGCCGTGCTCCCGCGGCCGCCCGAATTCGGACAGCTCGCCCTCAACGGACGGCGGCGGAACACCGGTGACGGCCGGGGAGGCCGGGGTAGTTTCTCGAGCATGGCGATCCTCACCGAAGAAGACCTGGCCCTGCTCGCCGAGCCGCAGCTCGCCCACGTGGCGACCATCGAGGTCGACGGCACTCCGCACGTCACCCCGGTCTGGGTGGACACCGACGGCGAGCACATCGTTTTCAACACCGCCAAGGGCCGCCAGAAGTACGTCAACATCGCCCGCAACCCCATGGTCGCGGTCTCCGTGGTGGACAAGGCGGACGACTTCCGCACCCTCTGGGTCAAGGGCACCGCCGAGCTGGTCACCGAGGGGGCGGACGCGCACATCGACCGGATGGCGCAGAAGTATCTGGGGCAGGAGACGTACCCGTTCCGCCGGCCCGGCGAGGAGCGGGTGATCGTCCGGATCACCCCGACCGAGAAGCTCGGCCGCGGCTGAGTCACCTTCAACACCAGCTCGCCGAGGTGGCGGCATCCCGCATCCGCTGACACCGCCACCTCGGCGGACTGGAGTCGATCAACCGGTGCGGACCCTCAGGCGGTCTTTCGGGGGGCCGCCTTCTTGGCCGGGGCCTTCTTCGCCGCGGTCTTCTTGGCGGCGGTCTTCTTGGCCGGCTCGGCCTTCTTCTCCGCGGCCTTCTTGGCGGGTGCCTTCTTCGCCGCGGCCTTCTTCTCGGCCGCCTTCTTGGCGGGCGCCTTGGCCGCCTTCTGCGCCGAACGGGCCGCCGAGATGGGCGTCGGCTCGCCCGCCCCGCCTTCCGGCGCCTCGCCCCGGGCCGCCCGGGCCCGCTCGACCGACGCCTTGAGGGCGGCCATCAGGTCCACGGCGGCGGCCGGCGCGGCCTCTTCCTCCTCCGGCTGGACCACCTCGCGGCCCTCGACCTTGGCGTCGATGACCTCCTGCAACGCCGCCCGGTAGTCGTCGGTGAAGGCGTCCGGCTCGAACTCGCCGGCCATCGAGTCGATCAGCGAGCTGGCCATCGCCAGCTCGGGGGGCCGCACCTTGAGGTCCTCGTCCAAGAAGCCGAAGTCGGGCTGGCGCACCTCGTCGGGCCAGAGCATGGTGTTGAGCAGCAGTACGCCCTCCCGGACGCGCAGGGTGGCGAGCTGCTCCCGCTGGCGCAGCGCCACCTTGACGATCGCCACCCGCTCCGAGTCGGCGAGCGCGTCGCGCAGCAGCACGTACGGCTTGGTGGCCGTGCCCTCCGGCTCCAGGAAGTACGCCTTGTTGTAGAGGATCGGGTCGACCTGCTCGGCCGGCACGAACTCCAGCACGTCGATGGCGTGCGAGGTGGTCAGTGGCAGCTCGGCGAAGTCCTCGTCGGTGAGGATGACCATCTCGCCGCCGCCGATGTCGTAGCCCTTGGCGATGTCGTCGTAGGTCACCTCCTCGCCGCAGACCGAGCAGGTGCGCTTGTACCGGATGCGGCCGCCGTCCTCGCGGTGCACCTGATGGAAGCGGATGTCCTTCTCCTCGGTGGCCGAGTAGACCTTCACCCCGATCGACACCAGGCCGAACGACACCGCTCCTTTCCAGATCGCCCGCATCCCGCGCTCCTCTCCCCGGTTCTGACCAGAATCGCAAATGATCGAACGGGGCGCACGCTCTTCCGCGTGCAACTACAGTCATGAGGTGCCCGGCGCGCCGTTGAAGCCGATGCTCGCGATGACCGGGCAGCTCCCGGCCGGTGACGGCTGGGCGTACGAGTTCAAGTGGGACGGGGTCCGCGCGCTCGCCGACATCAGCCGCGGTCACCAGCACCTGTACGCCCGCTCCGGCGTCGAGATCACCACCGCGTACCCCGAGCTGATCCCCCTGGCCGAGCAGGTCGACGACGCCCTGCTGGACGGCGAGGTGGTGCTCTTCACCGACGGGCAGCCCTCGTTCACCGCCCTGGCCGAGCGGATGCACGTCCGCAACGCGGCCAAGGCCGCCCGGCTCGCGGCGACCGTCCCGGTGACGTACATGATCTTCGACGTGCTGCGGCTGCGCGGCGCGGACCTGACCGGCCGGCCCTACCGCGAGCGGCGCGCCGCGCTGGAGTCCCTCGGGCTCGGCGCCGCCCGGTGGGCGGTGCCGCCGGTCTTCGGCGACGGTCCGGCCACCTACGCGGCGGCCGGCGAGCACGGCCTGGAGGGGGTGATGGCCAAGCGGGTCGACGCCGTCTACCGGCCCGGGGTGCGCTCGCCGGACTGGGTGAAGGTCAAGCTGGAGGTGACCGGCGACTTCGTGGTCGGCGGCTGGCGGCCCGGCGCGCGGAAGATCGGCGGCCTGCTGGTCGGGGTGCCCCGGCCGGACGGGCGGCTCACCTACCGGGGCCGGGTCGGCGGCGGGATCGGCGCGGCACTCGAACGCGAACTGCTGCGCGAGCTGGAGCCGCTGCGTACCGCCGGGTCGCCGTTCGCCGGGGATGTGCCGCGCGAGGATGCCCGCGGCGCGAACTGGGTAACTCCCCAGGTCGTGGTGGAGGTCAAGTACGGCCAGCGCACCCCGGACGGCCGGCTGCGCTTCCCCCGGATCCTGCGCCTGCGCCCCGACAAGCCGGTCGAGGAGGTCGACGATGTCAGCTGATCGTCTCAAGGTGGACGTGGAGGGCCGCTCGCTGGAGGTGTCCAACCTGGACAAGGTCCTCTACCCGAAGGCCGGCTTCACCAAGGGCGAGGTGATCGACTACTACACCCGGATCGCCCCGGTGCTGCTGCCGCATCTCCAGGACCGGGCGCTGACCCGGATCCGCTACCCCAACGGCGTCGACGGCGGCTCGTTCTTCGAGAAGAACGCCCCCGCCGCCACCCCCGCCTGGGTACGCACCGAGAACCTGCCCGCCCCCGGATCGAGCAAGGGGCGGGAGACCATCGACTACGTGGTCGCCGACGACCTGCCCACCCTGGTCTGGCTGGCCAACCTCGCTGCGCTGGAGCTGCACACTCCGCAGTGGAAGGTCGGCGAGCACCCGGACATGATGGTGGTCGACCTGGACCCGGGCGCGCCGGCCGCGCTGAAGCAGTGCTGCCAGGTGGCGTTGCTCATGCGGGACCGGCTGGCCGAGGACGGCATCGACTCGTACCCGAAGACCTCGGGGAAGAAGGGCATGCAGCTCTGCTGCCCGATCGCCGGCACCCAGGACGCCGACGACGTCTCCGCCTATGCGAAGCGGATCGCGCAGGAGTTGGAGAAGGACCAGCCGAAGCAGATCGTGTCGAAGATGGCGAAGAACCTGCGCCCCGGCAAGGTCTTCATCGACTGGAGCCAGAACAACGCGGCCAAGACGACGGTGGCGCCGTACTCGCTGCGGGCCCAGGACGTGCCCTCGGTCTCCACCCCGCTGACCTGGGACGAGGTCGAGGCGGGCGCGGCCGGCAAGCGACCGTCGACGAAGCCGTACACGGCCACGGAGGTGCTCAAGCGGGTGGAGAAGCAGGGCGACCTGCTGGCCCCGCTGCTCGACGGCGGCCCCGAGCTGCCACTGCGCTGACCCGGCGCCCACCCCGGAAAGGTGGACGCCGGGCCGCGTCGGGATTCAGCGCCGGCCGAAGACCTGCTGGCTGGTGCCGAGCCGCAGGAGGACCGTCTCACCGGTGGCGTCCTGGAGCGCGTCGTTGTCGGTGATCGCGTACACCTGGCCGTCACCGGCCACGGTCAGACCCTCCAGCTTCTCCTGGGTCCAGCCGTGCGTGGCGCGCAGCGCCGGCAGCACGTCGACCGCGAGGGTCTTCGGCAGCACGGGCAGCGTGCCGGGCGCGGCGGCCGCGCCGGGCAGCGGCACGGTGTAGACCCGCTTCAGGGCGGCGGCCGGGCCGTTCAGCTTGTCCCGCTCGATCACGGCGAGCCGGTCACCGACCACGGTGATCTCGGAGAGCCCGATCCAGTCGCCCGGCACGGTGGTGCCGTTCAGCCGGTAGCCGAACCAGCTCCAGGTGCCCGCCGCGACATCGAACCGGCCCAGCCGGACGATCCCGGCCGGGTCGGTGGACAGCTCGCGCTGCACGGCCACCCAGACGATCTCCCGGCCGTTGCGGTCGGTGCCGGCCGTGACGCCCTCCAGGCCCTGCTTGCCCAGGCCGGCGGCGACCTCGGCCGGCAGCGGGACCACCTGCCGGGTCACTCCGGCGGCGTCCAGCCGGACCAGCTTGTTCTCCGAGCCCTTGGCGCCCTCGACGGCGAGCCAGAAGCCGCCCTGCGGGCGGGCGAAGATGCCCTCGGCGTCGTAGCCGACCGGCTGGCCGGCGGCGTCCCGGACCGGCAGCGCGGCGGTGACCACGGCCGGCGTACGCCCCGCGTCGACGGCCAGGATCCGGGTCTGCGCGTACGCGGCGTCGGTGACGCTGTAGAGCTCGTGCGGCTTGCCGGGCACCGCGGTCAGCGCGCCGAGCGCACCCCAGCCGATCGGCGTGCCGTCCACCCCGGTGCCGGAGACGAGGCTCGGGAAGCCGGGGGTGCCGCGGCCCAGCCGGTAGAGCGAGACCGAGGCCCGGACGCCCACCGAGGCGTCGTCCTCCTCGCTGGAGACCGCGAGCAGCCCGCGGGACGGGATGGGCAGCAGCCCCTCCGGCCCGTTGGTGGTGGGCAGCACCTGCCGGAACACCGGCTTCGTGGGGTTGCTCAGGTCGTAGACGGCGACGAAGTTGCTCCGCTCCGACCCGACGAACGCGTAGCGGACGCCGGCGTACTCGGCGACGGCCACGCCCTCCGGCTCGGTGCCCTTCTTGCCGGCGCGGTCCTCGTTGTGCAGCCCGTAGGTGACGGCGAGCCGCTCGAAGGTGTTGCCAGCGTCCCAGGCGACCGTGCCGGTGCGGCTGTCGAAGACCGACCAGCCGCGGGTGCCGCCCCGCCAGTCGCCCTCGTTAACCGTCGCCAGGTAGCGGTCGTCGATCCAGGCCACCGCGTCCGGCTCGCGCGGCACGTCGGTGATGCCGCCGGTCAGGTCGATGGTGCCGTCCTTGACGGTGTCGATGCCGCTCACCGTCGCGGTGCCCGCCGAGAAGACCCCGGTGATCCGGCCGGTCGGCAGGTCGATCAGGGCGACGCCGTTGTTCTCCTGAAGGGTCACCGCCAGCTCGTTGCGACCGTTGATCGAGACGTACTCCGGCTCGGGATCGGTCGGCGCGGCCAGCCCGGCCCCGGCCAGGGCGGGCAGCGCCCTGCCGTCGGCGCCGGTCAGCGGCACGGGCCGCAGGCGCCAGCCGGCCGGTGCGGCGCCGGTCAGGTCGACGATCTGCACGAAGCCGCCGGGAAGCTGCGGCAGGTCGCCCTCCTCGCCGCCGGGCGGGGTGGCCTCCTCGTCGCGTTCGTTCTCGATGGCGATCGCGGCGTAGCGGCGGTCCTTGCTGATCGCGATCGAGTCGGGCTGGCCGCCGAGGTCGAGGCTGCGGACCCGGGTACGGGTGGCCAGGTCGATGATGTCCAGGCGCCCGGACGGCTCGATGTAGCTGCGGCTGGTGTTCACCACCACCAGCACGTACCCGTCGATGACGGCCACCGACGTGGGCTCGTCCTCGGCGTCGCCGAGCTGAGCCAGCGAGAGGGTGCCGAGGCCGCGGGGCTGGTCGGCCCGCCCGATGTCGAGGAAGCCGATCCGGCGCGCCAGCGCGTCGGTGTAGACGAGGGTTCGCCCGTCCGGGCTGACCGCCGAGATCTCGGCGACGGTCGGGGTCGCCGGGTCCTCACCGGCCGGCCGGTTCTGAAAGACCGGGTAGGTGGCGACCCGGTCGAAGGCGAGCGGGCCGCCCGGGTGGTGCCCGCCGGCCGACGCCGGAGTGACGGCGGCCAGGCCGGCGACCACCACACCAGCTGCGATGAGTGCTCTTCTCACTGTCAAGGACTTCCTCCGTAGGTCGTGCCCCGACGGAGGCTGGCACCCGTGGAGGAGCAGCAGCTTGCGCGGACGTGAACAGCTGACGAAGCGCGCGGTCCGGCGGAAACGTCCGCAGCCCGTGACAACCTTCCGTGCCACCGTCACGTGTTAGGGGCGTGACCGACCAAACGCAACCCCTGTCCGCGGCGGACCGGTCGTACGTCGCCTTCGTCGAGGTGGCCTGGCAGCGACATATCCGGCTGGCCATGCTGCTGGCCGGCGACCGATGGCGGGCCGAGGAGCTGCTCCAGGACAGCCTGGTCAAGGTGTACGAGCGGTGGCGGCGGCTGTCCCGGCTCGACGACCCGCACGCCTACCTGCGCCGCGCCCTGGTCAACAACCACACGTCCGGTTGGCGCCGGCGCCGCCGGGAGAGCCTCGTCGCGGACGTCCCCGAGCGGGCCGCCCCGGCCGGCGACGTCGGCCCCGACGCCGTCGTGCTGCGTCGGGCGCTCATGTCGCTACCCGCGAAGCAGCGTGCCGTGGTGGTGCTCCGCCACTACGAGGACCTGACCGAGCGCGAGGTCGCCCGGCTGCTGGGTTGCTCGGTGGGCACGGTCAAGAGCCAGAACGCCCGGGCGCTCGACAAGCTTCGCCACTTCCTCGACCAACCCTCCCAAACGGTAAGCAGGTGATCAGTCATGAACACGCTCGATGAGCGGCTCGCCAACCGGCTGCACGACATCGTCGACGGTGAGCCGGGCTCCGTACCCCCGGTGGGTGCGCTGCTGGAACGCGGCCGGCGGGCCCGCCGCCGCCGGACGACCACGCTGGTCGGTGCGACGTGCGCGCTGCTGGCGCTGGGCGTCGCCACCGCGGCGACGGTGGCGACGACGCCGGCGCCGGGCCGTCCCGGCGTCACCGCCGAGGCGTCACCGCCGGAGCCGGCCTCGCCGGCGATCCGGCTGGTATCGGCCCTCACCGCCAGCGAGAACATCAGCTACCGGATGCGGCTGATCAACTCGGGACCGCAGGGACTGACGTACGAGGGCGCGTTCGACCCGAGGACGGCCACCGGCTACGTGCGCGTGGCGCAGGACGACTCCGTCATGACCGAGCTGCTGATCAACGGCACTCGGTACGAGGGCGCGGAACCACCGCGGGGCAAGCTGCCGGCCGACAAGGACGGCCCGGGCGAGACGTACGGCCGCTACGGCCAGTACCCCGGCAGGTATGACCGGCTGTCCCTCTACGGCGACGGGAACAGCGTCCTGGGCGCCGCGGCACCCGACCCGGCGGCCCTGTTCACGGCGCTCAAGAGCGCGAACGCGACCATCTCGGAGAACCCCGACGGGACGCTGCACTTTGGTTACACGACGTCGGACAAGGTCGGGTCGACCACCACCTCCGGTGACGTCACGCTCGACCGTGACGGCCGGATCGCGAAGGTGGCACTCACCGGCAGCTGGCAGACGACGGCGAAGGGCCGGCTCGACAAGGGCACGTTCAGCTCGACGCTCGAACTCTTCGACTACGGCGTCACGGTGACGGTGAAGCGCCCGACCGACGTCGTCAAGGTCAAGAAGTAGCCGGTCTCCCCGCCGACGACGAGCTGCCCGCGACCCGGCGGTCGCGGGCAGCTCTGCGTGGTCCGCGTCAGCCTGCGGGCGCCATCGGCCGACGGACCCGCGACCAGAGTCGACGGTCGCGGGTCCGGTCGTCGGTTTCAGCGACGGGCGGCGTCCCAGGCGGCGCTGCTCCGGAAGTACGTGTCGTACAGCTCCTGCACCTCCAGCAGACTCTCCGGCGGCACCTTCCCGTAGGCGATCCGCTCCAGGTGCCGGAAGTACTCGAACCGTTCGACGCCCGGGGTGATGACGATGAGGATGTCGGCGTTCTCGCCGGGCGCGGCGGCGAACGCGTGCGCCACGCCGGGCGGCACGATCACGAGGTCGCCGCGTTCGGCGGTGACGACCTGCTCGCCGGAGAGTAGCTGCGCGGTGCCGTCGAGCAGGTAGAACAGCTCGGCGGAGTTGCCGTGGTGGTGCGGCCGGGCGCCGTCCGCGCCGTCGGTCAGGGTGACCCGCTGGGTGGAGAGCGCCCCGCCGGTGGCGCTGCTGTCGGCGAGCAGCCGAATCGTGGTGGGGGCGCGGCCTACCACCTCGGCGTCCGCGTCACGGACGATGACGGACCGGTCGAAGTCGGGCGTGATCAGGGACATCGCGCTACTCCTGTCGTGGCGGTGTGGGTCAGAGGGCGAACAGCAGGACGGCGTTGAGCAGGACGACCACGGCGGTGGCGAAGTGGACGCCGAAGGCGACGGCCTTCCTGCCGTGGTGCAGCACGATGAGGGTGTCTCCCAGCGGGTTGATCGCGACGATCAGCATGTACCAGGCGACCGCCTCGGCACTGGTGAAGGCGATGAGCGCGAGTCCGAGCAGGCCGTAGCTGAGGTCGCGCAGGCCCTTGATCGTGAGGTAGGCGGGGTCCTCGTCCGGCTTGACCGGGACGCCGTAGCCGGCGGCCGAGGCCTGAGGCGCCAGGAGGAACCGGGCGCCGATGAAGACGCAGAAGAGGCTGAGGACGATGGCGAGCCCGTAGGCGATGGGGGTGAGCATGGTCGACTCCATCTACTAGCGCTGCTAGATCCAAGAGCGAAGCTAGCAGAGCGGCGGCAGCTTGGCTAGCGGTGCTAGAGTTCCGGTCATGGCGATTCGGGAGCGGCGGGAGCGCGAGCGGGCGGAACGGGAGCGGGCGATCGTCGCCGCGGCCCGGGAACTGGCCGAGTCGGAAGGCTGGGACGCGGTCACCACCCGCCGGCTCGCCGCCGAGATCGAGTACAGCCAGCCCGTCCTTTACAGCCACTTCAAGGGCAAGGGCGCCATCATGGCGGCGGTCGCCGTGGAGGGCTGCGGCGATCTGGCCGCCGAACTCGCCGCCGCCCGGGCCGATGCGACCGACGCGCGGCAGGCGGTGGCCGGCATCGCCACGGCGTACGCGGCGTTCGCCGAACGGCGGCCCGCCCTCTACGACGCGATCTTCAACCTCCCCACCGAACTGCCCTTCGCCAGCCAGGACGTGCCGGTAGAGCTGGCCCGCGCCTTCGCCGAGCTGGCCGAGACCCTGCGCCCCTTCGCCGGTGACGACAACCTGGAGACGTTCACCGAGACCTTCTGGAGTGGGCTGCACGGCCTGGTCTCGCTGATGCGTAACGGCCGGCTCCGGCGGGAGGAACACGAGCGGCGGCTGGCCCTCCTGGTCGACCGGTTCGCCCGGCTAGGGTGAGCTGACCGCCAGGGAGGAGTGCACCCGATGGCCGACCACGCACCCGTCGCCGTCGCGACCCACGAGCCGCTGCTCAGCTACCTCGACGGCGCCACCGGCGAGCGCACCGACCTCACGGCCCAGCAGTTGGGCGCGTGGGCGGCCCGCAGCGCCGGGCTGCTCCGGGACGGCTGCGGCCTGCGCCCCGGCGACCGGGTGGCCGTGCTGCTGCCGCCGCACTGGCGTACCGCGGCCGTGCTCATCGGGGCCTGGTCGGTCGGGCTGGCGGTCTCGTTCCGGCCCCGGGCCCTGGCCGGGCTGCCGGTCCTCGAACCGGGCGCCGACCTGCCGTACGACGCGGTGTTCGTCACCCCGGAACGGCTCGACGACTGGCTGGAGGACGTGCCCGAGGGGACGCACCGCTACCTGGTCGGAACCGGGCCCGGCCCGCTGAACGAGGTGCCGCCGGGTTGGCTCGACTGGTCCACCGAAGTGCTGTGCCACCCCGAGGTCACGCCCGACCTCGGCGCCCTCCGCCCGTCCGACCCGGCCAGCCCGGACGGCACCAGCTACGGCGAGTGGGGCGCGGTGGCCCGGGCGTACGCCGAGCAGCTCGACCTGCGCGCCGGCGACCGGCTGCTGGTCGACGTGGCCGAGCACGAGCAGCCGCTCAAGTGGCTGCTCGCCCCGCTCGCCGCCGGAGCGTCGGTGGTGCTCTGCGCCAACCTCGACCCGGCCGACCGCGACGCCCGCATCCCCGGGGAGCGGGTCACCCGGGTGCTGTGACCTCGGGGTGGTGGATCGCCCGGGCGGATCCCCCAGGCGATCGCCTCGCGGGGCGCGTCGGCGCGCCGCTGACCAGCGGAGAGGGCGATCCTAGCCATCCCGGGTCACCGGGGGCCGCCTTCTCCGGGACCGGCTCCGGCGCCCTGCGCCGGGCTCTACCGTGCAGACGTCGGCGGGGCGAGCACGAGGAGCGGCCGGTATGAACGCCAGCGGATCGTCAACGTTGTTCACCGACCTGCGGCAGGTCGACGCTGGTGTGCTGAACGTCGGGTACGTCGACGCCGGCCCCCCGGACGGTCCGGTCGTGCTCCTGCTGCACGGATGGCCGTACGACATCAACAGCTTCGCCGAGGTCGTCCCCCGGTTGACGGCGGCCGGCCACCGGGTGCTCGTGCCGCACCTGCGGGGGTACGGCACGACACGGTTCCGGTCGGCCGACACCATGCGGAACGGCCAGCCGGCGGCCCTGGCCCTCGACACCGTGGCCTTCATGGACGCCCTCGGGGTGCCGAGGGCGACCCTCGCCGGGTTCGACTGGGGCGCCCGCACGGCCGACATCATCGCCGCGCTGTGGCCGGAACGTTGCCAGGGCCTCGTCTCGGTGAGCGGCTACCTGATCGCCGGCCAGGAGTCGGGGCGCGCACCGCTACCGCCGCAGGCCGAACTGTCCTGGTGGTACCAGTTCTACTTCGCCACCGACCGCGGCCGGGACGGGTACGAGAAGAACCTCGACAGCTTCGCCAAGCTGATCTGGCGGACGGCGTCCCCGAAGTGGGCCTTCGACGACGCGACGTTCAACCGGAGCGCCGCCTCGCTGCACAACCCCGACCACGTCGACGTCGTCATCCACAACTACCGCTGGCGCCTCGGCCTCGCCGCCGGGGAGCCGCAGTACGACGAGGTGGAGGAGAAGCTGGCCGCGAACCCGAGCATCGAGGTGCCCACCATCACCCTCGAAGGCGATGCCAACGGCGCACCCCACCTCGACCCGTCCGTGTACGCCGGACGATTCTCCGGCCGGTACGAACACCGGACCGTGAGTGGCGGCGTCGGGCACAACCTGCCGCAGGAAGCGCCGCAGGCGTTCGCCGACGCGGTGCTGCAGGTCGCGGCCTGACCCTCGCCCGTGAGGCGTCCGTCACGGATCGCGGGGATCCACCGCCCCCGCCCGCTGTGCAAGGCTGCTGATCATGACGAATGCACTCGTACTCGCCGGTGGCGGCGTGGCCGGGATTGCCTGGGAGCTGGGCGTCCTGCGCGGCCTCGCCGACGCCGATCCCACCCTCGCCGACCGGATCCTCGTCGCCGACCTGATCGTCGGCACCTCCGCCGGCTCGTCGGTCGCCGCGCAGATCACCAGCGGCGTCCCGCTCGACGACCTGTACGCGGCCCAACTCCGCCCCGAAACCGCCGAGATCGAGGTCGACGTCGACACGGAGAAGCTCTTCGCCGACTACGCCGCCGTGCTGACCGGCGTGTCCGGGCCGGAGGAAGCCCGCCGCCGGATCGGCGGGATCGCCCTCGCCGCGCAGACCGTCGACCCGGCCGTCCGGCTCGCCGCGATCGACGCCCGGCTCCCCGTGAAGCAGTGGCCCGACCGGCGCCTGCTGCTGCCCGCGGTCGACGCCGAGACCGGCGACGAGGCCATCTTCACCCGCGAGTCCGGCGTAACCCTGCGCGACGCCGTCGCCGCCAGCTGCGCCGTACCCGGCATCTGGCCGCCCGTCACGATCGGCGACCGCCGCTACGTCGACGGCGGCGTGCGCTCCATGACCAACGCCGACCTGGCCGCCGGGGCCGACCGCGTGCTGATCATCCAGCCGATCCTCGCGGACACGCCGCAGCCGTGGGGCGACCTCGACGCCGAGATCGCCGCGCTCGCCCCGGCCACCGTGCACGTGATCAGCGCCGACCAGGCGTCCGTCGACGCGTTCGGCACCAACGCGCTGTCACCCGCGACCCGCGCGGCGTCCGCCCGCGCCGGGCGGGCCGTCGGCGCGGCGCACGCCGCCGCCGTCGCGGCCGTCTGGAAATAGCGCCAACCGCCGGCCGGCCCGAATCTGGTTGACACCGGTCCCGGGCGCAGGGCCTACTGCGCAGCGGACACTGTCGTACCCGGGCGGGCGGTCCCACGATCAGCGGCAGGCGACAGGGGCGGGTAGTGGACGGGCTCATCTGGAAGGAGTTCGGCGAGGAACACCTCGCGGAGCTGACCCGACTGGCCGAGGCGTGCCTGGCCGTCGACGGTGGGCTGCCGCTGTTCGCCCGTACCCCGCTGTTGCGGGCGCGGCTGCTCCAGACCCGTACCCTCGGCGCCTGGCACGACGGCGGCCTGGTCGCGGCCGCGGGCGTCGGCGCCGGCGGGCAGCCGGCCACCAGCACCGGCCTGGTGCATCCGGAGTGGCGGGAGCGGGGTCTCGGCGGGCGGCTGTTGAGCTGGGTTGGCGAGCAGGCGGGGGACGCCGACCTGCTGGTGACGACCGAGTCGTGGAGCCCGGGCGCGGACGCCCTGTTCACGGGGCGCGGCTTCGAGCGGACGTTTACAGAGTGGGTGCAGCGGCACGACCTCACCGGCATCCCCTCGGTCAGCCCTGCCGATGGCGTGACAACCGAGCCTGTGACGCTTGGCCCTGAGCTGTTCTCGACCTACCGGGCGTCGTTCGCTGACCGGCCCGGCTTCGGCTCGCCTGCGGCCGAGGAGTGGCTGGGTGAGTTGGGGGAGGACGACGGCTACCGGCCGGACCTGTCGCTCATCGCGCGCGGTCCCGACGGCAACGCCGTGGGGTTCGTCAACGTCATCGACAACTGGGTCGACCAGGTGGGCGTCGTCCCCGGGTGGCGGGGGCGGCGGGTCGGGGCGTATCTGGTGGCTTGTGCGCTGCGAGGGCTGGCGGCGGACGGGGCGCGGGAGGCGTGGCTCTGCGTCAACGACAACAACCCGGCTGTTGGGCTGTACCGGCGGCTCGGGTTCCAGGACGCCGGCCGGCGGGCTCGCTACCTGCGCCGCCGTCCGTAGCCATGGGCGCGCTCGGCCCTCGTGGAGGCCGAGCGCGCCTGTCTCCACCGGGCGGTCGTTGTGTCGGGCTTACTGGAAGAGCCGGCCGGGACGGGTGGCCTTCGCCTTGGTGATCAGGGCGTCTCCCCGTTTACGGCGCACCTGAATGGTCTTTGTCGCCCTCTTGATCGGGGTGAGAATTCTGTCCTTCATCGCGTGCCTCTCTTCTCTCTTGCGTCAGATCGGAGATGGCGCTTCCGCGGCATGGCGACTGCCCGCCCTACCTCCACTCCGCGTACCCGCTGGGTCAGCCGCCATTCCGCCAGCACTGGCCGCGGCGCCGGTCCTGCTCAGCGGCGGGTGAGCCAGGGGGCGCGCCGCGCGCAGGGTGAGGTGTGGTCGACCGGCAGGGCGCAGCGGCCGGCGCCGGGCAGTGGGCGGTCGCAGAAGACCCAATGGCGTACGCACTGCTGGTCCTCTTCGAAGACGGTCACCCCGCCGGGCTCGACGCGGGCGCTGAGCTGGGCGAGCAGGCGGGCGGCGGTGCGGGCGAAAATGCGGGCGCGGTGCAGGTCGGGGGCGGTGACGGGGAGGTGGATCACCCAGCGGTCGGTCATCGGTAGCGGTGGTTCGCCGACTGGGTGCTCTGCCAGGAGCGCAGAGCGTTCTTGATGCGGACGTTCTCCTCCTGGACCGCTCGTAGGGCGGTCTGGGCGACGGTGAGTTCGTCGGCGACCTGGTGGAGGAAGGTGCGGATCTCGACCGGATCGAGGCCGCGCCGGCGGACGTTGAAGCAGCGCTCGCGGATCTGCCAGGGGCGGAGTGGCTGTCTTCTCTTGCTTTCTGCGGTTGGTTGTTCCTCGTCGCGTCGGCCTGCCAGCCGACGGATCAGGTTGCGCATGGGGACCGCCCTTCGTCGGGGTGCGTCGAAGTGTGGTGGGGCGGCCTCCGCCGGCTGCGGTCGGCGGAGGCCGCCTGCCCTGCGGCCTTGAATCGGGTACGGCGGCAGGGCCGCGCTGGGGGAGCGCGGAGGGTGAGGTCTCGACGGCGATGCGAGACCGATACGAGAGGCGCCAACCGACCGCAGCAGCACCGCATCACCGAGAGCGACGCTACCGATGCAACATCACTTACGTCAAGTACCTCTCCATCCTCTTATGCCGAACCTTCATCACCGGCAGCTATGTCACCACCATCACCTCTTTCAGTAGATGCATTGCCTACTTCGAGAGCGTCGATCGATACTGGGTGGGCCAACCGACTGCAAGGGGCCACATCGTGCCTATTCCGCCCACTATGGACGAACTGCTCGACGATCTGCGGAGGAAAATCAAGGACGGGACCTATCCTCCGGGTAGCCAGTTGCCCGCGGGCCGAGTGCTCGCCGACTCCTACGACGTTTCGCACTCGACCATCCAACGGGCGATCGCCACATTGCGGGAGCAAGGGGTGCTCGTTGGCCGCCCGGGCCGCGGCGTCTTCGTCGCCGAGCCCACCCGGCGCTGATCTGAACTGCCAGCTCGGCTCGAGCCGCCTGGCCGGACTGGCTAACCAGGCTTTTTCCGCGGGTGGTGAGGCGCCGGTACACGCCCGTGCCCCCTTGAAGACGCGTCTCCCCTGCGGCTGCGGGTCCGAGGAGGAGCAGCTCGCACATCTGGCTCATCGGCTGTTGACTCAGGTACGCAAAGCTCCACCCCGCTGGCGGAGTGTGTGCTCCGCGGCCGAGACAGATAGATCAGTCTCGACCCCGAAGCACGTGCCTTGCATCGCAGCGCGCAAACCTGGCGTCCGTCTGGGCGCCGGCCCCAGTACGAAGCAGCAAATTCAGTCGATGGTGGGGAGCTTCGGGCCGAGTACGTCATCCGCGTCGACGATGGTGTACGCGTACCCCTGCTCGGCCAGGAACCGCTGGCGGTGGGCTGCGTACTCCGTGTCGATCGTGTCCCGGGACACCACCGTGTAGAAGTGCGCCTGCCGGCCATCAGCCTTAGGCCGCAGCACCCGCCCCAACCGCTGCGCCTCCTCCTGCCGCGACCCGAAGGTCCCCGACACCTGGATGGCCACCGCCGCCTCCGGCAGGTCGATCGAGAAGTTGCCGACCTTCGAGATGACCAGCGTCTTCACCTCACCGCACCGGAAGGCGTCAAACAGCCGCTCCCGCTCCTTGTTGGTCGTCGACCCCTGCACGATCGGCGCGTCCAGATACTCCCCAAGCTGGTGCAGCTGGTCGATGTACCCACCAATGACGAGCACCTGCTCATCCGGGTGCCGCTGAACCAGCGCCCGCACCACCGGCAACTTCGTCCGCGCGGTAGCCGCCATCCGGTACCGCTCCTCGGCCTCGGCCGTCGCGTACGCCATCCGCTCCGCGTCGGTCAGCGTGACTCGGACCTCGACGCATTCAGCCGGCGCGATCCAGCCCTGCGACTCGATGTCCTTCCACGGCGCGTCGTACCGCTTCGGGCCGATGAGGCTGAACACGTCGCCCTCGCGACCGTCCTCGCGCACCAGGGTCGCCGTGAGGCCGAGCCGGCGGCGGGCCTGAAGGTCCGCGGTGAACCGGAAGATCGGCGCGGGCAGCAGGTGCACCTCGTCGTAGACGACCAGGCCCCAGTCGCGGGCCCCGAACAGGTCGAGGTGGGTGAACGCGCCGCCGCGCCGCGAGGTGAGCACCTGGTACGTGGCGATGGTGACCGGGCGGATCTCCTTGCGCTCGCCCGAGTACTCGCCGATCTCCTCCTCGGTGAGCGAGGTGCGGGCGATCAGCTCGCGCTTCCACTGCCGGCCGGCGACCGTGTTGGTCACCAGGATCAGGGTGGTCGCCTTCGCCTCGGCCATGGCCGCCGCCCCGACCAGCGTCTTGCCGGCGCCGCAGGGGAGCACCACCACGCCGGAGCCGCCGGCCCAGAACGCCTCGACGGCCTCCCGCTGGTACGACCGCAGCGTCCACGGCTTGCCGCCGTCCTTGCCGGACTCGGCCAGCTCGATGGGGTGCGCCTCGCCGTCGACGTAGCCGGCCAGGTCCTCGGCGGGCCAGCCGAGCTTGAGCAGCGCCTGCTTGAGCCGGCCCCGCTCGGAGGGGTGCACCTGGATGGTGTCGTCGTCGAGCTTCGGGCCGAGCATCCCGGCGAGCTTCTTGCTCTTGGCGACCTCGATCAGCACCACCCGGTCGAGCGCGCGGAGCACCAGGCCGTGCGCCGGGTCGTTGGCGAGCTGGAGCCGGCCGTAGCGGTCCATCGTCTCGGCCACGTCGACCAGCAGCGCGTGCGGCACCGGGTAGCGGGAGTACTTGATCAGGGTGTCCACCACGCCCTCGGCGTCGTGGCCGGCGGCCCGGGCGTTCCACAGCCCCAGCGGGGTGAGCCGGTAGGTGTGCACGTGCTCGGGGGAGCGCTCCAGTTCGGCGAAGGGCGCGATCGCCATCCGGCACGCCTGGGCGTCGGGGTGGTCGATCTCCAGCAGCAGGGTCTTGTCCGACTGCACGATCAGTGGTCCACCGCTCACGCCAGCGTCCTCTCCCTATGCCGGAATTCTCGCCCGCACGGCGGCTGACCTGCCGAAGGCGGACCATCCAGTGTTGCACGGGAAAAGGTGATCGGAAAAAACCTCGCTGGACAGGCAACGTCACACTCGTCCCGTACGTCTAGCAAGCGGGACAACTGTCCAGGGGGAGGGCCCATGAAGCGTGTCCGGTTCGTCGTCCGGGCCGTCAGCCTGGCAGCGGTCGTGCTGGTCGGCGTCGGTGCGTGCGCGCTCGATCCGCAGGGCGACGGATCCGGGGCGGCTGCCCCGGCCCCCGTCGGCATGACGGAACAGGCATCGGGGGCGAGCGCGTCGCCCGCGCCGGAGCAGCCGACCACGTCCCCGTCGGCGCAGCCGAGCCGGACGGCCACGCCGAAACCCTCCCGCAGCACCACGCCGAAGCCGGCTTCGCCCAAGCCGTCCAGGTCCGCCGGGTGCCCGCAGGGGGAGCACCAGAAGGCCGTGGAGACGTACCTGACCCGGCTGGGCGGCTTCGGGACGCTGACCGTGGACGGCAAGCAGTCGGCCGCCGACTGCACCGCGATCAAGAAGTTCCAGAGCCGGTACGGGATTAGCCCGGCCGCCGGTCGCGCCGGCGCCACCACCTACGACGTGGCGAAGCGGCTGGCCGGCACCGACACCGGGCGCTGCCGCGCCGGCTCCGGCACCACCTTCTGCGTCGATCTGACCCGGCAGACCGTCTGGGCGATGCGCGGCGGCAAGGTCGTGATGGGCCCGACGGTGACCCGCACCGGCATGGCCGGCTACGCCACCCCGACCGGCACCTACTCGGTGGGTGGGAAGAACCTGCGGGAGTGGTCCAACCCGTACGAGGTGTGGCTGCCCTACTGGCAGCGGTTCAACGGCGGGATCGGCTTCCACGAGACCACGACCTACCTGCACAACCCCTGGATCGGCTCGCACGGCTGTGTGAACCTGCTGCACCGCGACGCGGTACGGCTCTGGGAGCTGGGCTCGGTCGGCACCCGGGTGGTCGTCTTCGGCCACCGCCCCGGCACCTGAGCCCGGGCCGGTACCACCGGCCGTGATCGTCCCGCCCGGATCAGGGTTTTATCCCCTGTCCGGGTGACCCCCTCCGGTGCCACGCTGGAGGCCGGGTCCACCACGGGGCGGGAGGGGCTGCAGATGACCGTCGATCACGACGTGCTTCCCGAGGACGACCGGACGCGCCAGCACGAGGTATCGCCGGCGGCCCTGGTCGGCTACGCGGCCGCCGCCGCCGGCATCTTCGGCTGGTTCCTGTTCGGGCTGCTGGTGCAGCGGCAGGGCTTCGTCGACTCGGTCGGCGAGTCGGCCGGAGCCGCGTTCGGGCTGCTGCTCGCCGTCTCGGTGGTCGGCACGCTGCGCCGCAACGGCGACTGACGACGACTCAGTCCTCGCGTACCGCCGCGGTGATGCGGTGCAGCGCGAAGGTGTGCAGCATCTCGGTGCGCTCGTCCTCGGCGCGCAGGTAGCCGGCCCCGATCGAGACGGGCCGGACCAGCCGGGACGCGGTCGCCCCGTGCGCGTCCACGTAGCCGACCCAGACCAGCGCCTTGTCCCGCACCGCCTGCTGCAGCACGGCCAGCGCGTCGCTGTGGGTGTGCGCCGGCGCCGGACCGGTGGCCGCCGTTCCGCCGCGTACCACCGCCGGGGCGCGCCGCGCCGCCCGGGCCGCCGCCTCGCCCCGGCGGATCTGCTCGACCACCCCGAGCAGCCGGGGCATCGGCAGCCGCGGTGCCGCGAGCGGGTCCAGGCTGCGGCTGGTCACCGGCACCCGGGCCGGCGCCCGCCGGACCTTCGGCCGGGCGAGCACGGCTGCGCCGCCGGCGTCCTCGGGCACCGGCGCGTAACCGGCGTCGCGCAGCGCGGTCAGCATCCGGTTCACCTGGTACGGGGTGACCAGCACCGTCGGGGCCAGCCGCCGGAAGGCCAGCGACTCCAGCCGCCGGTCGGCCTGCACCTCGGTGAGCAGCGCCTCGTCGTCGCTGCGCACGTATCCGCTGGCCGAGCCGACCCGCAGCCCACCGTGCTTGCGCGCCACGTCGTCCACCAGGTAGCTCAGCCCCTGCGGCACCGGGGTACGCGACCGGCGCCGGAACAGCGCGTGCAGGTCGTCGGCCGAGTAGCCGGCGTCCAGGGCCCGGCGGACGCTGGCCGTGGTGACCCGGTGCACGCTCGCCCCGCCGGCCGACTCGTGCTCGGCCACCACGTCCAGCTCGGCGGCGAGCGCCGGGTCGGGCGGGCCGGGCACCACCACGGTCAGGTCGGCCTGCACGAGGAAGTGGTCGACCGGGGCGGGGAGCAGCGCGTCCAGCGCACGGACCGCGGTCGACGGCTCGCCCGACTCGGCCTCGGAGTAGAGCCCGAGCGGGTCCTCGGCCCGCTCGTCGGCGTCGGTCAGCTCGGCGAGCAGCAGCCGCCCGTACGAGGTGAGCGCGCCGAGCCCGGTCACCCCGAGCTGGGCCGCCTCGGCCAGCACCTCGCGGTGCGCGGCCTCCCGGCCCCGCGCCCGGCGGGGCGCCCGCCAGTCCAGCAGCTCCAGCACCTCGTCCGGGGTGGGGGCGGTCGCCGAGGGCAGGTCGGCCAGCACGGCGAGCACCGAGCGCCGGGCGGCCGGCGCGCCGGCCCGTTCCGCCTCGGCGGAGAGCACCGAGATCGGCCGATCCCGGTCGTCCCGCTGGCCGACCAGGCCCACCTGGCGGGTCATGGTCAGCCAGGCCCGGGCCAGCTGCTCCCAGCGCTGGGCCAGCGAGGCGGCCCGCCACACCTCGTACCCGCCGGTGGGCAGGATCTGCTGGTCGCCGCCGTGCCGGGTGGTGACCGCCCCGGTCAGCTCCAGCTCGCCGAGCAGCCCGGCCGCGTACGCCACCTCGAACAGCAGGGCGGTGGTCGCGTCCTCCAGGCCGAGGCCGCGGGCCAGCCGGCGCAGGTCGCGGACGCCCACGCCGCCGGAGCGCAGCACCGGGGCCGGCTCGGCGGCGAGGGCCTCCAGCAGCGCCTCGGTGTGCCGGACCACCTCCATGGTCTGCCCGGCCCCGGCCGAGTCGACGGCCTTGGCCTCGCGCGGCGGGCTCGACACGACGGGCGGGCTGGTGCGCACCGGGCCGAGCGGGCCGGTGTCCCGGCGCAGCAGCAGCGCCACCTCGCGGGGCAGCTCGACGGTGCCGCCGCCCTTGACGGCCGACATCCGGACGAGCAGCCGGTGCTCGACCAGCCAGCGGATCGGCGAGCCGGTGGCCGCGCCGCCGTTGACCAGGTCCGGCGGGAGGATGTCCTCGGCGCCGGTGGCGGGGGCGTCCAGCGCGCCCGGGGGCACGGTGCCGACCGGCGGACCGGCGGCCAGCCGGTCCAGGATCGCCCGGGCCGAGGGCGGCGCGGCCAGCAGCGTCCGCCGCAGCTTCGCCGGGTCCGTGCAGACGGCCGCCGCCCGCGGGTCCAGCTCCGCCGCCGGCCGGCCCAGACCCGCCGGGTACGGGGACACCTCGTCGACGCCGCCCACCACGTGCAGGTCGTGCTCCGGCCCGTACAGCAGGAAGAGCGCGCGGAGCCGGTTCACCGCGCCGCGGACCGCGGTCGGGGCGGGCGGGTGCGGGCCGGCGGTGGCCAGGGCGAGGATCGCCTCGGTGGCGGTGCCGCCGCCCTCCGGGTCCCGGGTGAGCCGGGCGGCGTCCAGGATCTGGAGGGTGAACTGGTCCAGCCCGTCGAGCGCCCGGGCCACCGAGACCCGCGACTGGGCGCGGATGGCGAGGGCGGAGACGTCGGCCGGCACCGGCACGACGAGGTCCGGCCGCAGCTGGAGGAGGGCGGCCAGGGACTCGTCGGGAAGGGTCCGCAGATGGTCGGCGAGTGAGGTGGTCATCGTCGTTCCACGCTAGCCCGGCCGAGGGCCGTCGCGCCCCTCGGACGTCCGCCTCGGTCCGGGTTGGGCGGGTACGTTCTCGGCATGCCCCCACTGATGGTCGGATTCGACCTCGACATGACCCTGGTCGACTCGCGCCCCGGCATCGCGGCCGCCTACCGGGCGCTGACCGCGCGGACCGGCGTGCCCGTCGACGCGGAGCTGGCGGTGTCCCGCCTCGGGCCGCCGCTGCGCACCGAGATCGCGCACTGGTTCCCGCCGGAGCAGGTCGAGGAGGCGGTGACCGCATACCGCGAGCTCTACCCGGCGTACGCGATCACCCCGACCCTGCCGATGCCCGGCGCGGAGGCCGCGATCCGGGCGGTGCACGCGCGCGGCGGCCGGGTCATGGTGGTGACCTCCAAGATCGGCCGGCTGGCGAAGCTGCACCTGGACCACCTGGGCCTGGCCGTCGACGAGCTGGCCGGCGACCTGTTCGCCGAGGAGAAGGCGACGGCGCTGCGCGAGCACGGCGCCACCCTCTACGTCGGCGACCACGTGGCCGACATGGCCGCCGCGCAAGCTGCGGGAATCCCGGGCGTGGGAGTGGCGACCGGCCCCTGCCCGACGGACGAGCTGAGCGCCGCCGGAGCGCACGTCGTGCTGGACGATCTCACCGGATTCCCGGCGGCGCTGGACGGGATCATCGGGCTAGCCTTGGAGGGGTAGAGGTTCCGAGCGAAGCAGGGGTTTTCAGGTGCCGACGGGTCGAGTGAAGTGGTATGACGCGGCCAAGGGATACGGGTTCGTCACCAGTGACGAGGGTGGCGACGTGTTCCTGCCGAAGGGCGCGCTGCCGACGGGTGTCACCGACCTGAAGGGCGGCCAGCGAGTCGATTTCAGCGTGGTGGACAGCCGGCGGGGCGCCCAGGCGATGGGGGTCAAGCTGCTGGAGGCGCCGCCCTCGGTGGCGGAGCTGCGCCGCCGGCCGGCCGAGGAGCTGCACGGCCTGGTCGAAGACATGATCAAGGTGCTGGAGGCGAAGGTACAGCCGGACCTGCGCCGGGGCCGCTTCCCCGACCGGAAGGCCGCGCAGAAGATCGCTCAGCTGGTCCACGCGGTGGCGCGCGAGCTGGAGGTCTGAGGGACGAGCCCGGCGTCGGCGGCCCGGCCCAGCAGCGCGTCCACGGCGGCGAAGCCGGCCTCTCCGAGGTCGGCGGTGAACTCGTTGACGTAGAGGCCGATGTGCCGGTCCACCACGTCGGGCTCCATCTCCTGCGCGTGCGCGAGGACGTACTCCCGGCTGGCCTCCGGGTCGGCCCAGGCCTGCCGGACCGACTCCCGGATCCAGGCGGCCGCCTCGACCGGGTCCACCGCGCCCTTGCGGGCCAGGATCGCGCCGAGCGGGATCGGCAGCCCGGTGTCGCCCTCCCACCACTCGCCCAGGTCGACCAGGGCGGTCAGCCCGTGCCGCGGGTAGGTGAAGCGCGCCTCGTGAATGACCAGCCCGGCGTCGTAACGCCCGGCGGCCACCCCCGGCATGATCTCGTGGAACGGCACCACCTCGATGCGCGCCGGTGCCTGATCGGCCGCCCAGAGCCGGAACAGCAGGTACGCCGTGGTCCGCTCGCCCGGCACCGCCACCGTCGAGCCGGAGAGGTCGGTGCGGTCGCCCCGGGTGAGCACCAGCGGGCCGCAGCCCCGGCCCAGCGCGCCCCCGCAGGGCAGCAGGTGGTAGTCGTCGAGCAGCCACGGCAGCGCCGCGTAGCTCACCTTCACCAGGTCGAACGCCCCGCGCTCGGCGGCCGTGTTGGTGACGTCGACGTCGGCGTAGGTCACCTCGACGGGCGGTGCGCCGGGCACCCGGCCGTGCACCAGGGCGTCGAAGACGAACGTGTCGTTGGGGCAGGGCGAGATCGCCAGGGAGAGCGCCACGCCCCCACGGTAACCCCGCCCGATCCGGCGCCCACCACCCCGGCCCGCCGGGTGTGACGGCGGACCTGTCGCGCCTGCCCCCGTCAGCCCCGGTGCCTTCTGTTCGGCCGCTACGAACTTGATGACGTGAACGGATCGCGGCGACCCCTTGACGATGGGCCGGAGCCACCTCTGACGCCCGAACCCACCTCTGACGCCCGGACCCGCCTCTGACGCCCGGAGCCAGCTCCGCCTGAGGTCATGAGTCACCCACATCATCAAGTTCCTAGTCGCTGCGGTAGCGGTCACAGGGTGGTCGGGTCGAGCTGGAGCAGCCGGCCGGCGACCGCACATATCCCCAGCCGGCCGGGTTTTCCACATGGTTGTCCACAGGTGGATTGCCCGGGGTTGAGGGCCATCGGGGGCCCGCCGGAACATGGCCCGGTGACCGACGCCGAGCTCTTGACCGACCTGGCTGCGGCCCTACGGGCGCTGCGCCGCGCGGCTGATCTGAGCCAGCGGGAGCTGGCCGGGAAGTCCGGGGTGCCGCAGGCCACGATCGCCCGCATCGAGTCGGGGCGGTCGCCGGATCCGAGCTTCCGCACCGTCGAGCGCCTCGTCGGTGCCGTGGCCGGTGGAATCGTGCTTCAGGGGCCGGTGGGCGGTGAGCTGACGACGGTGCCGCACGAGGAATTGCGGGACGCGGCGGGGCGGCACTGTCCCGCGCACCTGGACGCCCGCGAGGTGCGTGAGCCCCGGGACTGGCCCGGCGCCTGGTGGGCGCACTGGTTCGACCTGCCACCCGACCGCTGGCCGCCGCTGCCGGCCGTGACCTTCCGGCTCGATCGCACCATGCGGGACCGGGAGCGGGTGCGCGAACGGGTGCGGCGCGACCACCGGGTTCGCCGCCACGTCGACCCGGCGCTCCCGTCGACCTCCTGGCGGTTCGTCGCCGAGCTGCCGGACGGCGGTCTCGTCGGAGAGTTGCGGGCGCACGAACGCAGCGGCGACCTGCTCATCGGGCACCCCGAGCCGGGTCAGCGGCAGGTCGTGCTGGACGGGGTGCTCGTCGCCCCGGCGTACCGGTTGCTGGGCATCGGGCGGCGGCTCGTCGCCGCGCTCGTGACGGAGATGGACCGGGCGGGCGCGCGGTCGGCGCACGCCATCGCCGAGAGCGGTGGTGCGAGTTTCCTGCTCGCGTGCGGGTTCCAGATCGAGGCGAGGCGGTCGGCGGTCCTGCGGCTCGACCGGCCGGCGAGGGGAGAGCCGACGCCGCCGGGGCTCGGTGGAGGGCCGACGCCGGCAGAGTTCAGCGGAGGGTCGACGCCGGCAGGTTTCAGCTGAGGGCGGCGGCCGGCAGGGTTCAGCTGAGGGCGGCCGCCGCCTCGGTGAGCGCGGCGAAAGCCTCGCGCATCCGCCAGGAGCCGCGGTCGCGGGGACCGATCGGGTTGGACACCGTCCGCAGCTCGGCGAAGGGCAGGCCGGCCTGGGTGGCGGCGACGGCCACGCCGTACCCCTCCATGGCCTCGGCCACCGCGTCGGGGTGCCCGTCGGCGAGGGCCGCGGTGCTCGCGGCGGTGCCGGTCACCGTGCTGACCGTGAGCACCGCGCCGACGGCGGCCGCCGGCAGGGCGGTCCGCAGGGCGGCGAGCAGGCCGGGGTCGGCGGGTACGACGCTGCCGCCGCGCAGCAGCTCCGCCGGCATGCCCAGCTCCTCCACCGGGATGAAGCCGGTGGGTGACTCGGCGCCCAGGTCGGCGGCGACGCTGCGGTTGGCCAGCACGGTGCCACCGACCGGCACCCGGTTGACGAAACCGCCCGCGATGCCCGCGCTGACCACCGCCCGGTACGGCCGTCCGGCCGCCTCGGCGAGCGCCAGCAACCGTGCGGTGGCGGCCCCGGCCACGGCGGGGCCGACCCCGACCGGCACGACGGTGACCGTGGGGTCGGTGAGGCCCGCCCGGACCGCGTCCGCCTCGGCGGGTACCGCGGTCACCACCAGCAGACCGCTCACGCCACCGGTCCCCGGGGCTCCCGCCGGTTCTCGTCCTCGCTCCCGCCCGGCCCGCCGACGGAGGAGGAGGGGCGGTAGATGTGGAACCCGGGCGGCGCCAGGTCATCGTCGTCGGCCGGGGGCGGCGGGTCGGCCCGGGACGGGGCCGGCGAGGTGGGGGCGGGGTCGTCGAACTCCGTACCCGCCTCGGTGGCCAGTTCGTCGTCGCCGAGCGGGCGGCCGACCAGGTGCTCGCCGCGCAGCCGGGTGGCCACCAGCACCCCGCGGACGGCCACCAGCGCGGCCACGCCGGCGGCGACCGCAACGCCGACCGGGCCGGTGAACGGCACCAGCCCGAGCCCGCCGCCGGCCACGAAGGCGAGCATCAGGGCGGTCTCCGAGTGGGCGAAGGAACTGGCCCGCAGCCGCTCCGGGATGCGTTCCTGGATCGAGGCGTCGACCGCGAGCTTGGCGATCCCACTGAACAGTGAGGTGACCACGCAGAGCAGCGCCACCATGGGCAGCGAGAACTTCAGCGCGGCGAGCACCGCCACCCCGGCCACGATGATCGTGCCGCTGGACTGGATCGCCGTCGGGCGGTGGATGTGCAGCCGGGTGCCGATGGCGGTGGCCAGGAAGGTGCCCACCGCCAGCGCGGCGCCGACCAGGCCCAGCGCGCCCTGGGCGCCCAGGTCCCGGCCGAAGAAGTCGGTGGTCAGGTCCCCGCCCTTGATCGCGAAGGCCAGGAAGAGCAGCAGGAAGCCGTAGAGCCCGCGCAGCGCCGCCGCGCCGATCAGGGTGGCGATCACCAGCCGGCCGGCCGGTCGGCCCCGGCCCAGCGGGCGTTCCCCGTCCCGGCGGCGCAGCGCCCGCAGCGGACGCGGCACCCGCTCCGGCGGCTCCGAGTCCGCCCGTGGCGGCAGCCGGAGCGAGATCACCATGCCGATCACGAAGATCAGCGAGGCGACCCGGAGCGGCCACTGCGCCCCGAACCAGAAGGCGGCCAGCCCGATCGGGGCGACCAGCGCGCCGGCCACCGTGCCGTAGACGCTCGCCCGGGCACCCACCTGGGACAGCCCGAGCCCGTCCGGCAGCAGCCGGGGCACCGCCGCCGAGCGGGCCACCCCGTACGCCCGGGAGAGGGCGAGCACCCCGAACGCGGCGGGATAGAGCCCGAAGCCGCCGATGTAGTCGGAGATCAGCCAGGCGAGGAATGCCCTGCCGAGCATGGTGGCGGCGAGCGCGTACCGGCGGCCGTGCCGGAAGTGGTCCAGCAGCGGACCGACCACGGGGGCGAGCATGGCGAACGGGACCATGGTCACCAGCAGGTAGAGCGCGACCTTGTTGCGCGCCTCGCCCAGCGGGACGTCGAAGAAGATCGTCCCGGCCAGGCCGATGGCGATCAGCGTGTCCCCGGCGCAGGAGAGGGCGTGCAGGTCGAAGAGGCGGACCATGCCCACCTCGTTGCCGGCGCTGCGGGCCCGGGCCGTCCCGGCCCGCCGGGTCATCCACCGCCCGCCGTGCAGCGAGCCCCGGAGCAGCAGGCGGGTGGCGCGGATGCCGGTGCCGACGGTCCGCCCGAGGACGGACCGGCCGGAGCGGGAGGACAGCGGCATGTGTCCCATCCTCGCCCATCTGATCCACGCGTGCCGCATCACCCGGAGAGAACGACTCTGGGGAGTGGCTGTCACTCGACCGCCGGCATGGGGAACAATGGTCGGGTGACCAGGCCCGCCTCCGCCCGCGCTCCCCGGCTCGACCAGGTGTGTGCCGCCGCCGTCGAGGTGGCCCGCAACGCCATCACCGAGGTGGACCCCGCCGATGTCGGTGATCACCTCCAGGCCGTCGCCGAGGGCGACCGGCTCGTCACCCACTACTTCGAGTGCCGCCTCGCCGGCTACCGGGGCTGGCGCTGGGCCGTCACGGTGACCCGGGTGCCGCGCAGCCGCACGGTCACCATCTGCGAGACGGTGCTGCTGCCGGGCTCCGACGCGCTGCTCGCGCCGGGCTGGCTGCCCTGGCAGGAGCGGCTCAAGCCGGGTGACCTGGGCCCCGGTGACCTGCTTCCCACCCCGCCGGACGACGAGCGGCTCGCCCCCGGCTACCTGCTCTCCGACGACCCGGCCGTGGAGGAGACCGCCTGGGAGCTGGGCCTCGGCCGGGCCCGGGTGCTGTCCCGGGAAGGCCGGACCGACGCCGCCCAGCGCTGGTACGACGGCGACCACGGGCCCGACGCCGCGATCTCGGTGGCCGCGCCGGCCGCCGCCCGCTGCGGCACCTGCGGCTTCTACCTGCCGCTCGCCGGCGCGCTACGGCAGTCCTTCGGCGCCTGTGGCAACTTCTACGCCCCCGACGACGGCCGGGTGGTCAGCGCCGACCACGGCTGCGGCGCCCACTCGGAGACGCTGATCGAGGCGGCCGAGAGCCCGGTCGACGAGCTGCCCACGGTCTACGACGACAGTGCGGTCGAGGCGGTGTCGGTGAGCCGGGCCCCGGGCTCGGTGGAGGCGGCCGAGCCGGCGGAGCCGTACGGCCACCCCTGACGGGTCAGCCCTGACGGGTCAGCTCTGACGGGCGGTGGCCGCCCGGCGGCGGCGCCGGTTGGCGTCGTGCCGCATCATCACAGCCAGGCCGGGAAAGCCCCACAGGAAACCGGCGAGGCAGGTCCAGAGCCAGTTCTCGTGCCCGTGCGTGGTGAGCCAGTCGCGGAAGAAGAGCAGCAGCACCAGCCCGGCCACCGCCCAGGCGATCAGCCCGGCGACGGCGATCGGCACCATCGGCGGGTCGAGCGGCTCGGGCCGCGGCGGTTGCTCCTGTGGCACGCGCCCAGCGTACGCGATCGTTCTTCCCTGCCCGTGAGTGATCTGGGACGATGCGCGCGACAACCGGTCGATCAATATGTGAGGACCCGATGGCCATAGCGCCGCCGCCGGACCACGGCACCCCACCCGATCCCGCGCACCCGCGCAACGGCTTCGACCGCTTCTTCGAGATCTCCGCCCGCCGTTCCACGCCGGGCCGGGAGGTCCGGGGCGGGCTGGCCACATTCTTCACGATGGCGTACATCGTGGTGTTGAACCCGCTGATCCTGGGCAGCGCGGTCGACGGCGACGGGCGCAAGCTCGCCATCCCGGCGCTGGCGGCGGCCACCGCGCTGGTCGCCGGCCTGATGACCATCCTGATGGGCGTGGTGGCCCGGTTCCCCATCGCGCTGGCCGCCGGGCTGGGCGTGAACGCGCTGGTCGCGTTCGAGATCGCGCCGCAGATGAGCTGGGCGGACGCCATGGGCCTGGTGGTGATCGAGGGTGTGCTGATCGGCATCCTCGTGCTCACCGGGCTGCGTACCGCGGTGTTCCGCTCGGTCCCGACCCAGCTCAAGACGGCGATCGGCGTGGGCATCGGCCTCTTCCTGACCATCATCGGCCTGGTCGACGCCGGCTTCGTCCGGCGGGTGCCCGACGTGGCGAACACCACCGTGCCGGTCGGGCTGGGCATCAGCGGCAAGATCGTGAGCTGGCCCCTGCTGGTCTTCGTGGTGGGCCTGCTGCTCACCCTGGTGCTGGTGGTACGCCGGGTGCGCGGCGCGATCCTGATCGGCATCCTGACGTCCACCGTGCTGGCGATCGTGGTGGAGGCGGTCGGCAACATCGGGCCGTCCTTCGTCAACGGGAAGCCGAACCCCAAAGGCTGGGCGCTGAACGTGCCGGAACTGCCGGAGAAGGTGGTGGACGTTCCCGACCTCTCCCTGCTCGGCAACTTCAACGTGCTGGACTCGTGGACCCGGGTCGGCTGGCTGGTTCCGCTGATGTTCGTGTTCACCCTGCTCATCACGGACTTCTTCGACACCATGGGCACGATGGTCGCCATCGGCCAGGAGGGTGACATGCTCGACGAGCGGGGCACCCCGCCGCGGGCGCGGGAGATCCTGCTGGTCGACTCGATCGCCGCCGCCGCGGGTGGCGCGGCCTCGGTGTCGAGCAACACGTCGTACATCGAAAGCGCGGCCGGGGTCGCGGAGGGCGCCCGGACCGGCGTGGCCAACCTGGTCACCGGCGGCCTGTTCCTACTGGCCATGTTCCTGGCGCCGCTGGCGGTGGTGGTGCCCTTCGAGGCCGCGTCGACGGCGCTCGTGGTGGTCGGCTTCCTGATGATGACCGCGGTCCGCACCATCGACTGGACCGACTACGAGATCGCCATCCCGGCGTTCCTCACCATCGTGCTGATGCCCTTCACCTACTCGATCTCGAACGGCATCGGCGCCGGCGTGATCAGCTACGTGCTGCTCAAGCTGGCGAAGGGCAGGGCCCGCGAGGTGCAGCCCCTGCTGTACGGGGTGGCCGCCCTGTTCACCCTTTACTTCCTGCGCGGGCCGATCGAGTCCGTGCTGCTGTGAATTCGCTGGTGAGCCTGGTCATATCGCATGTCGTTAGCCAGGCTCATTAGTTAAGCTAACTACTGTGACGGAGCGGACGGTGACGGCGAAACGCGTGCCACCGGCGCAGCTGGCCCCTCAGCTGCGTGATGCGATCACCCGACTCAACCGGCGGGTCCGACAGGCCCGCCCGGTCGGCGACCTCACGGTCACCCAGCTCTCGGCGCTCACCAGCCTCAAGCTGGCGGGCGCCCTGACACCCCGGGAGCTGGCCGACACCGAGCGGGTACAGCCGCCAACGATGACGAAGATCGTCGCGAAGTTGGAGGAGCGCGGCCTCGTGCAGCGCACCCCCCATCCGACCGACGGACGGCAGGTCATCCTGGCGGCTACCGAGGGGGGACGGGCCGTGCTCGACCAGTTCGAGCGGGCCCGCAACGAGTGGCTGGCCAGCCGACTGGCCGCGCTCACCGAGGAGGAACGCGACACGCTGCAGCGTGCCGCCGAGATCCTCCAGGGCATCGCTCGCGCCTGAGCTGGTACCCGCGTCCCGCGGTCCGCTTCGTCCGTTGTGGATGAGGCGTACATGATCGCGAGGAGGCGCACCTAGAGTGCAGGCCAAGTTGAGCACGATGTTCCAGTCCCTACGAGTCCGCAACTACCGGCTCTTCGCCACCGGGCAGCTGATCAAATTGATCGGCGTCTGGATGATGTACATCGCCCAGGACTGGCTCGTCCTCGACCTCACCGGCAACTCCGCGACCGCGCTCGGCGTGGTCACCGCGCTCCAGTTCACCCCCGTCCTGCTGCTGACCCTGATCTCCGGCCGCCTCGCCGACCGCTACGACAAGCGGATGCTGCTCTTCATCGCCAACATCTTCTGGACCGTGCTGGCGCTGGCGATGAGCCTGCTGGTGGTCACCGGGCTGGTGCAGCTCTGGCACGTCTTCGCGTTCGCCGCCCTGCTCGGGGTGTTCAACGCGGTGGAGACCCCGGTGCGGCAGGCGTTCGTCTCCGAGCTGGTCGGCATGCCACTGCTGCCGAACGCGCTCTCGCTCAACGCGGCCACCTTCAACTCGGCCCGGATCCTCGGCCCGGCCGTCGCCGGCCTGGCCATCGCCGCCTTCGACGTCGGCCCGGTCTTCCTGATCACCGCGTTCAGCTCGATCGCCCCGCTGGTCAACGTGGTCCGGATGCGTACCGCCGAGCTGTACCGCAAGGACCTGCCGCCGGCCGGCCAGCGCGACCAGGCCAAGGTGGTCGACGGCCTCCGGTACGTCGCGCGCCGCCCTGACATCCTTCTGCCGATGGCGCTGATGTCGGTGATCGGGATGAGCCTGTTCAACTTCCAGCTCACCCTCGCCGCCCTGGCCAAGACGGTGTTCAACACCGGCGCCGCCTCGTTCGGCCTGTTCACCACCGCGCTGGCGGTCGGCGCGCTGGCCGGCGCCCTGTCCGGCACCGGGCGGCGCAGCCGCCCCTCCGTGTGGCTGGTGCTCGGCGCGGCGGTCGGCTGCGCCAGCTTCGGCACGCTGGTCGGGCTCGCCGGGTCGTACTGGCTGGTGGTGGCGCTGCTGCTGCCCACCGGGTTCTTCATGGTCTTCTTCGCCCAGGCCGCCAACCAGCGGGTCCAGCTCGGCGTCGACGCCGCCTTCCGGGGCCGGGTGATGGCGCTGTGGGTGCTCGTCTTCCTCGGCACCAACCCGGTCGGCGCGCCGATCATCGGCTGGGTGGCCGAGACCTTCGGGGCCGGCGCGAGCATCTGGACGGGTGGCCTGATCTCCCTGGCCGCCGCGCTGCTGGCGCTCACCTGGCAGCTGCGCCGCTCCGGTGCCCGGCTGCGGATGCGAGTGCTGCCCATGCCGCGCTTCTACGTGGTATCGCCCGGGGCGGAGTGACCCGTCGACCGCCCGAAGGACCGGTTCCCGACCGAGGGGACCGGTCCTTCCTCATTCATTCGCGTCCGGATGTCGCCAAACGGGTGGCGGGCGGAGACGAAGGGGCTTAGCGTCGATATGTGGGAGTGGGGCGGGGACTGCTGCTGATGCTGGCGATCCTCGCCGTCTGCTGCCTGCCGGCCCTCTTCGCGCTGGTCTTCTGTGCCGACGAGATCCTCGACCGGGTGGCCTGCGGGTGGGCCGAGTGGCGCGAGCAGCGCCGGGAGCGCCGCACCATCGCCCGGCTGGACCGGGCCATCGAGGCCGAGTCGCTCACCCGGGACATCGACCTCACCGAGCTCGACCGGGAGGGCCGCCGCCCGCTGGAACAGCTCGCCATCGACCTGCGTCGCCTCGGCGGCCACCGGCTGGCCGCCGCCGACCGCTCGGTGGTGTGGCACGGCGCGGTCATCGACGCGTACGACGAGCGGCTGCGGGCCGCCTGCCGGGCGCTGGGCATCGCCGAGCACCTGACCGAGCTGGAGGGCGTCGACCGGGAGATCGAACGGGTACGCGTCGAGGGCCTCCTGCACGCCGCCGGGCTCACCCTGCCCGCCGCCCGCCCCGGCCACCACCAGCGGCACCGCTGACCGGTGCGGCTCTTCGTCGCGGTCTACCCGCCGAAGCCGGCGGTCGACGACCTGGGCGCCCAGGTGGCGCGGCTGCGGACCGGGGCCGCCTCGGCTGCCGGCACCAACGTCCGGCTGGCCGACCCGGCCAACGCCCACCTCACGCTGGCCTTCCTCGGCGACACTCCGGATGACCGGCTGGTCGATGTGGAGAGCGCGCTCGGCCTGGCCGCGCAGACCTTCCGCGACGCCCGGGGCAGCTCGCCGCGGCTGCGGCTCGGCGGCGGGGGCAGCTTCGGGCGCGGCCGGTTCACCGTTCTCTGGGTGGACGTACAGGGCGAGGTCGACGCGCTGGTCGTGCTCTCCCGGCTGATCCGGTCCGGGCTGCGCCGGGCCCGGCTGCCGCACGACGAGAAGCCCTTCCGGGCCCACCTGACCATCGCCCGCCCCGGCGACCGGATCGACCGCGCCGACGTGCTCGCCGACCGGGAGACCCTGCATGACTACCTGGGCCCGGAGTGGGCCGCCGACGAGTTGGTCCTGGTCCGCAGCCACCCCGGCCCGCGCCCCACCTACGACCGCCTGGCCGCCTGGCCCGTCTGACCGGGATCCCCGCCCCTCCCCGCGCGATCTTGCACTTCCTGCCCGGGCAAAAGGTTCAATCAGCCCGGATCAAGGGCACGAACTGCAAGATCGACGCGTGGGGAGGAGGGGCGGGGGTGGGTGTGGGTTACCAGGCCCAGGCTTCCGGGCCGGGGCCACCGTTGCCCACGGGCGGGAAGAGCTCGTCCAGCTTTTCCAGGGTCTGCTCGTCCAGGTGGACGGTCAGGGCGCCCAGGTTGCGGTCGAGCTGGTCCATGGTGCGGGGGCCGACGATCGGGGCGGTCACCCCCGGGCGGGAGAGCAGCCAGGCCAGCGCCACGTCGGCCGGGTCGTGGCCGAGGTCGGCGCAGAGCTTCTCGTACGCCTCGATGGTCTGCCGGTGCTCGGCCAGCGCGTCGGCCGACCGGCCGGTGGCGCCGCGGGCCGCGCCGCCCTCGGCCATCTTGCGGATGACCCCGGAGAGCAGCCCGCCGTGCAGGGGCGACCAGGGGATGATGCCCAGCCCGTAGTGCTGCGCGGCCGGGACCACCTCCAGCTCGACGTGCCGGGTCATGAGGTTGTAGATGCACTGCTCGGAGACGAGGCCGAGGAAGTTGCGGCGGCCCGCCGCGGCCTGCGCCTGGGCGATGTGCCAGCCGGCGAAGTTGGACGAGCCGACGTAGAGGACCTTGCCCTGGGCGACCAGGGTCTCCATGGCCTGCCAGATCTCCTCCCACGGCGTGGTCCGGGAGATGTGGTGCATCTGGTAGAGGTCGATGGTGTCGGTCTGCAGCCGGCGCAGCGAGTCCTCGCAGGCCCGGATGATGTGCCGGGCGCTCAGGCCCTGCTCGTTGGGCCAGTCGCCCATCTTGCCGTAGACCTTGGTGGCCAGGACGACCTTGTCCCGCCGCCCGCCGCCCTGGGCGAACCAGCGGCCGATGATCTGCTCGGTGACGCCCTCGCCGGTCTTCCAGCCGTAGACGTTCGCGGTGTCGAAGAAGTTGATCCCGTGTTCCAGAGCCCGGTCCATGATGGCGAAGCTGTCCGGCTCGTCGGTCTGCGGCCCGAAGTTCATGGTGCCGAGGCAGAGCCGGCTCACCGATAGACCGGTGCGTCCCAGGTTCGTGTACTCCATGGGTCCACCCTGGCACGCGGGCACTTAGAGTGCCTCGTCGCATGCCAGGGTGGCCGTGGCGTCAGGAGGACTCGCGGGCCGCCGGGCCGGTGCCGAAGAGGACGTCGTCCCAGCTCGGCAGGCGCTTGCGCGGCTTGCCACCGGCCTCGGTGGACTCGTTGCCGGTGCCGCCGGTCGCCGCCGCGGCACCGGTGCGCCGCGGCCGGAGCACGGCCAGCGACGGCACGGCCGGGATCTCCTTCGGCGCGTCCGAGTCGTCGTCGAACGCGGAGCCCTGGCCGCCGCCGAGCAGCGCGGCCGCGCCCCCGGCGACCGCCCGCTGACGGGGCGCGTCGGGCCCGGCCAGGGCGGCCGGGGAGCGGGTGTCGAGACCGCGACCGGACGTGCCGCCGAGCGGCCGGTCCAGCGAGGCGAGCAGCGCGTCCCGGCCGGCGCGGATCGGGTCCCGCCCCGGACGTGCGTGCTCGCCGGGCGACGGCAGGCCGTGCCCGCCCCGGCTGGGCTCGCCGCGCGACGGGCCGGGCAGCGCGTGGCCGCCCCGCTCCGGCGCCGGCTCCTGGCCGAGGATCGGCGTGGGCCGCTCGGCGCAGAGGTATTGCGCCATGTCGTCGTGCGGGGTGACGTTCTGCCGAAGCTTGTCGAGGTCCCAGACCGCCTGCGCGGTGGCCTTGCCGGACGGCCAGGTGGCGATGATCCGCCAGGTGCCGTCGTCACGGCGGTAGGCGTCCCAGGAGATCTTCTCGGTGTCGATCCCGTGCTGGGCGAGCCGGCCGTTGACCACCTCGGCCAGCGGGGTCGGCTTCTCGGCGCCCTTGAGCCGGGTGCGCCGTGCGTGCTGGGCGAGCATGGCCCGCTCCTGGAGCACCGGGCCGGCGTAGCGCAGCACGCGGTCGACCGGGACGCCGGCGATCCGGGCGACGTCCTCGGCGGACTCGCCGGAGCGGATCCGGGCCTGGATGTCGCGCGGGGAGAGCGACGGCGTGGGATCGGCGGCGCTCGGCACCACCGCGAGCGGAGTCGCGCCCGGCTCGGCGTGCAGCGCCGAGGCGATGCGCTCGTCGATGGGCAGGGCGAGCAGGCGCCCGACCTCGTCGGCGAGCACCAGAGCCTGGCCGTCCTCTGAGAGGGCGACGAAGCGTACTGGGCGCATGGGCTTGCCTCCGTCCCGCTTCGCTGGCCGTCACGCCACGAGCCGGCCACCCGGGCGTCCTCGGACCACCGTACGCTCATCTACCCGTAGGTGGGGGAAGCGACACCCGGCATGTCGTGACTGAGCTGCGGCGATGATCACGGTGGGTGGTCGCCGGAGCCCCGACGACCACCCACCGTCACCAGTCGATCAGAGTCGCTCGACCACGTAGTCGATGGACGCCGTGAGCGCCTCCACGTCGGCCGGCTCGACCGCCGGGAAGAGCGCGACGCGGAGCTGGTTGCGGCCCAGCTTGCGGTAGGGCTCGGTGTCCACGATGCCGTTGGCGCGCAGCGCCTTGGCGATGGCCGAGGCGTCCACCCCGTCGGCGAAGTCGATGGTGGCGACCACGTTGGAGCGCAGCGCCGGGTCGGTCACGTACGGGGTGGCGAACGCCGAGCGCTCGGCCCAGCCGTAGACGATGCCGGCGCTCTCGGCGGTGCGCTTGGCCGCCCAGGCCAGCCCACCCTGCGAGTTCATCCAGTCGGTCTGCTCGGCGGCCAGGAAGATGGTGGCCAGCGCGGGCGTGTTGTAGGTCTGCTCCAGCCGCGAGTTGTCGATCGCGGTGACCAGGTCGAGGAAGGCAGGGATGTAGCGGCCCGACTCCTTGATCTCGGTGGCCCGGGCGAGCGCGGCCGGCGACATGAGGGCCAGCCAGAGGCCGCCGTCGGAGCCGAAGCACTTCTGCGGGGCGAAGTAGTAGACGTCGGTCTCGCCGACGTTGACCTCCAGGCCGCCGGCGCCGGAGGTGGCGTCGACCAGCAGCAGCGAGCCCTCGTCGGCGCCCGGCACCCGGCTGATCGGCACCGCCACGCCGGTGGAGGTCTCGTTGTGCGGGGTGGCGTAGACGTCCACGCCCGCCTCGGGGACCAGGGTCGGCGCGCTGCCGGCCTCGGACTTGCGCACGGTCGGCTCGCCGAGGAACGGCGCGTCCTTGACCGACTTGGCGAACTTGGCGCCGAACTCGCCGAAGCTGGCGAACTGGGCCCGGTCGCGGACCAGGCCGAAGGTGGCGACCTCCCAGAAGGCGGTGGTGCCGCCGTTGCCGAGCACCACCTCGTAGCCCTCGGGGAGGGAGAAGAACTCGGCGATGCCCCGGCGCAGCCGGGCGACCTGGTCGCGGACCGTCTTCTGCCGGTGCGAGGTGCCCAGGTAGCTGGTGGCGACGTCGGCGAGTGCGGAGACCGCCGCGGGACGGACCTTGGACGGCCCGCAGCCGAAGCGACCGTCGGCGGGCCTGATGTCGTCGGGAATCCGGATGGTCGGTGCGTCAGCCACGGTTCTCTCGATCCTTCCGCATGGGGGAGGGCCCTTCAGCGGGCGCGGAGCGACGGCGGCCACGCGCGGGCGCGCGGCGGGGCCGGGTCCGAGCCCGGTCCGGCGGCACTGCCGGCCTTCATACTCGCACCCGCGCCGGCCGCCCCGACGGCTGGTCCCACTCCCGGGGTGAGGGATGCGCCACAACGCGCCAGGGCCCGGTCCGCCGCGGACCGGGCCCTGGTGAGGGGTACGGGGAGGATCAGACGCCGTGCGGGATGGCGTCCCAGCCCTCGACCTGCTGCGGCTTGCGCGGGGCGTGGCCGACGTAGCGGGCCGACGGGCGGACCAGCCGCTGGAGCCTCTTCTGCTCCAGGATGTGCGCGGACCAACCGCCCATCCGGGCACAGGTGAACATCGAGGTGAACATGTGCGCCGGCACCTCGGCGAAGTCCAGCACCACGGCCGACCAGAACTCGACGTTGGTGGCGAGCACCCGGTCCGGGCGGCGGGCCTGGAGCTCGGCCAGGGCGGCCTTCTCCAGCGCCTCGGCGATCTCGAAACGCGGCGCGCCCAGCTCCTTGGCGGTGCGGCGGAGCACCCGGGCGCGCGGGTCCTCGGCCCGGTAGACCCGGTGGCCGAAGCCCATCAGCCGCTCGCCCCGGTCGAGGACGCCCTTGACGTAGCCCTCGGCGTCGCCGCTGCGCTCGACGGCCTCCAGCATGCTGAGCACCCGGGACGGGGCGCCGCCGTGCAGCGGGCCGGAGAGCGCCCCGATGCCGGAGGAGATGCACGCGGCGGCGTCGGCGCCGGTGGAGGCGACGATCCGGGCGGTGAAGGTGGAGGCGTTCAGGCCGTGCTCGGCGGCCGAGATGAAGTAGGCGTCGACGGCCTTGACGTGCCGCGGGTCGGGCTCACCCCGCCAGCGCTTCATGAACCGCTCGACGATGGTCTCCGCCTTGTCGATCTCCTTCTGCGGCACCGCCGGCAGGCCGAGGCCGCGGGCGGACTGGGCGACGAAGGAGAGCGCGGTGACCGACACCCGGGCCAGGTCCTCGCGGGCCTGCTCGTCGGAGATGTCGAGCAGCTGGCTGAGCCCCCAGTATGGGGCGAGCATGGCGACCGCCGACTGCACGTCGACGCGGATGTCGCCGGAGTGCACCGGCACCGGGAACGGCTCGGCCGGAGGCAGGCCCGGGCCGAAGCGCCCGTCGACCAGCAGCGCCCAGACGTTGCCGAAGGAGACCTGACCGATCAGATCCTCGATGTCGACGCCGCGGTAGCGCAGCGCACCACCCTCGCGGTCCGGTTCGGCGATCTCGGTCTCGAAGGCTACGACGCCCTCCAGGCCCGGTTTGAAGTCGGCCATGTCGTCTCCTGGCTTCCGGCGGTGGTGGTGGCCGCGCGGGCTCATCGGGCCCGCGGCTTAGGCGACCCTCAGGGATGTGTTCGGAACATCTTGCCTGGTCGGTAACCGGATCCGCGACCCGCGGCGACTGTGCGCCACATGACATCCCCGCCGGTGGACAAGCTCACGGGCTGGAGAAGACTGGGTGGTGGGGCCTGGCCAGCGTCGGGGGACGCCGGCATCCCCGGGAGAGGGACGACGAGAGTGACGGGCGACACACCTGCCCCGGCCGGGATGCGTAACGAGTACGCCGCCGACCTGGGCCTTTCCGAATCGGATCTCGCGCCGGACTGGCACACCCAGTTCGCCCGCTGGTTCGCCGACGCGGTGGCGCATCCGCTACCCGAACCGAACGCCATGGTGGTCGGCACCGCCGACGCCGAGGGCCGGCCGAGCGGCCGCACGGTGCTGCTCAAGGGGTACGACCCGGACGGCTTCGTGTTCTACACCAACTACGACTCCCGCAAGGGCGGCGAGGCGACCGCCAACCCGTGGGCCAGCCTGGTCTTCCCCTGGTTCCCGATGCAGCGGCAGGTGACGGTCACCGGGCGGGTGGCGCGGGTCGACCGGGCCGAGACCGAGGCGTACTTCGCGGCCCGGCCGCGCGGCTCCCAGCTCGGCGCCTGGGCCAGCAGCCAGTCCCGGGTGGTCGCGGACCGGGCGGCGCTGGACGCGGCGTACCGGGCGGCGGCCCAGCGCTTCGCCGACGTGGACGAGATCCCCGCGCCGCCGCACTGGGGCGGGTTCCGGGTGCGGCCGGAGACGGTGGAGTTCTGGCAGGGCCGGGCCAGCCGGCTGCACGACCGGCTGCGGTTCCGGCGTACCGGGGGCACCTGGGTGATCGAGCGGCTGGCGCCGTGACGGGGGTGAAGGAGGCCCGGCCGCGGGGAGCCCGCCGCTGGGCGATCGACCTGCGCCCGCTGGGCGTGCCCGCGTACCGCCGGGTGTGGCTGGGCAACGCCGTGGCGATGTTCGGCTTCCAGTTCACCGCCGTGGCGGTGCCGGTGGAGATGTTCGACCTGACCGGCGGCTCGTTCTGGGTCGGCCTGCTCGGCATCGCCGGCTTCCTGCCGCTGCTGGTCTTCGGGCTCTGGGGCGGCGCGGTCGCCGACGCCCGGGACCGGCGGCGGGTGCTGCTGGCCGGCGGTGCTCTGCTCTGGGCGTCGACCCTGGCGCTGCTGGTCCAGTCGGTGCTGCGGGTGGGCAGCCCGGTGCTGCTGCTGGCCCTCGTCGCGGTGCAGGCGATCGCGTTCGCGATCACCTCGCCGACCCGCAGCGCGATCCTGCCCCGGCTGGTGCCGGCCGAGCTGGTCCCGGCGGCCAGCACGCTGAACTTCACCACGTTCACCGCGACCTCGGTCTTCGGCCCGCTGGCCGCCGGCCTGATCTTCGCCAGCTGGCGCGTCGACGTGGGGCTGCCGATCGCGTACGGGGTGGACGCGCTGCTGTTCACCGTGTCGCTCTGGGCCACCCTGCGGCTGCCGGCCATGCCGCCCGAGCCGGACCCGGACAGCGACGGCACGCCGCGCCGGGCGGGGCTGGCCAGCATCGTCGACGGGCTCCGCTACCTGGCCACCACGCCGCTGCTGCTGCTCTCCTTCGCCATCGACCTGATCGCGATGATCCTGGCCATGCCCCGGGCGCTCTTCCCCGAGCTGGCGCACGAGCGGTTCGGTGGCGGGGCGGCGGTCGGCTGGCTCTACAGCGCCATCGCCATCGGCGCGATGCTGGGCGGCCTCACCTCCGGCTGGATCGGCCGGGTGCGCCGGCAGGGGGTCGTGCTCGTGGTGGCCGTGGTCGGCTGGGGCGTGGCGATCGCCGCGGCCGGGCTGGCCCGCCAGCTCTGGCTGGTGGTGGCGCTGCTCGGCCTGGCCGGCGCCGCCGACCTGGTGAGCGCGACCCTGCGTCAGTCGATGCTGCTGATCTACGCGCCGGACCGGATGCGCGGCCGGCTCCAGGGCGTCAACACGGTGGTGGTCGCCGGCGGCCCGCGCCTGGGTGACCTGCGGGCGGGCGCGATGGCCGCCGCGTCCGGCACGACCATCGCCATGGTGGGCGGCGGTCTCGCCTCGGCCGTGCTCGCGGTGCTGCTGGTGGCGGTCTTCCCGGCCCTGCTCCGCTACCGGGCCGCCGGGGCCGGCGCGCGGGACTGAGCGACGGCCCGGGGCGGAGCGCCGCCCCGGGCCGGACCGGCCGCACGCTGGGACGCCGCCGGGCGGGCTCCGCGCCGGGTGGGGGCGACGGACTAAGGTCGCCGGCATGGAGACCGACGCGCGCCCGTCCCCGTCCGGGACACAGTGGACCATTGCCGCCGGCGGCCACGAGGCCGTCGTGGTCGAGGTCGGCGGTGGCCTGCGGACCTACCGGCACGACGGGGTCGACTACCTCGACGGGTACGAGGCGGACGAGCTGGCGCCCGGTTCGGCCGGTCACGTGCTGGCCCCCTGGCCGAATCGGATCCGGGACGGCGCGTACACGTTCGGTGACCGCTCGTTGCAGCTCGACCTGACCGAGCCGGCCCGGCACAACGCCATCCACGGCCTGGTCAACTGGGTGCGGTGGCAACTGGTCGAGCAGTCGCCGGAGAGCGTGACGCTCGGCTACGAGCTGCCGCCCAGCCCGGGCTACCCGTGGGGGCTGCGGCTGCGGAGCCGGTGGAGCGTCGGGGCCGACGGGCTGCGCGCCGAGCACGAGGTGACCAACCTGTCCGGCGAGCCGGCGCCGTTCGGCTTCTCCGTGCACCCCTACCTGCAACTGCCCAAGGTCGGCGTGGACGAGTTGTCGCTGCGGGTGCCGGGCCGCACCCGGGTGCTGCTGGACAGCCGGCTGCTGCCGGTGGCCGCGACCGAGGTGGCCGGCACCGAGTACGACTACACCGAGCCCCGCCCGATCGGTGACGCGGTGCTCGACCTGGCCTTCGGCGACGTGGTCCGGGACGCCGACGGCGGCTCGTCGGTGACCCTGGCCGCCCCGAACGGCTCGGCCGCGGTGCACGTCTGGGCCGACGGCGAGTTCGGCTGGTGGCAGGTCTTCACCGGCGACACCCTCACCGGGGAGCGGCACCGCCGCTCGGTGGCGATCGAGCCGATGACCTGTCCGGCGGACGCGTTCCGCTCCGGCCGGGACCTGATCACGCTGGCCCCCGGGCAGACCTGGCGGGGCGCCTGGGGCATCCGGCCCGGGGCGTGAGCATGGAGTTCGCCGAGGTCGTCCGCCGTCGCCGGATGGTCCGCAACTACGACCCGGACCGCCCGGTCCCGCCCGACGTGGTGGACCGGCTGCTCGACCACGCCGTCCGGGCCCCGTCGGCCGGGTTCGCCCAGGGCTGGGGCTTCCTGGTGCTGGAGGAGCCGGCCGACCGGGAGCGGTTCTGGGCGGCGGCCACCCCGGGCGGCGGCGGCCGGGAACGCTGGCTGGCCGGGATGCGGAAGGCCCCGCTGATCGTGGTGCCGCACGCCAACCGCGCCGCGTACCTGGACCGTTACGCCGAGCCGGACAAGGGCTGGGCGGACCGCTCCGAGGACCGCTGGCCGGTGCCCTACTGGTACGTCGACACCGGCTTCGCCGCCCTGCTGATGCTGCTCACGGCGGTGGACGAGGGGCTGGGCGCCTGTTTCTTCGGCATCCCGCCGCAGCGGATCGGGGCGTACCGGGAGGCGTTCGGCGTGCCGGCGGAGTACCACCCGATCGGCGCGATCACGGTAGGTTACCGGGCACCCGACCACCGGTCGCCGTCCCTGCGGCGCGGTCGCCGGCCGGTGGACGAGGTGGTCCGGCGCGGCCGCTGGAATTAGGGGCGGTTCAGCGCGTCCGGCCTGGGTATCGGCGGTAGCGAAACCGACATGAGGGAGTAAAACGCAGTGTGGCGGGTGCGGCTAGGCTGGCACCGACATCATCAGCCCGGCCGGGGGGAGGGGAGCGTGCCGTGATCTTCAGGGCGGTCCGGGACGGGCGTCCCTACCCGGAGCACAACCTCACGCTCAAGCAGTGGGCCGAGATCCCGCCGCGCCCGCTGCGGCTGGACCAGCTCATCACCACCAAGCGGGAGCTGGCGCTCGACAAGCTCCTCGCCGAGGACTCCACCTTCTACGGCGACCTCTTCCCGCACGTGGTGCAGTGGAACGGCGGCCTCTATCTCGAGGACGGCCTCCACCGGGCGCTGCGCGCGGCGCTCCAGCAGCGCAACCAGATCCACGCCCGGGTGCTGGTGCTCAGCGGTCAGCCCGAGTGACGCGCCCCTGAGTCTTCGTTAAGGTGAGGCCATGACCCCTCTCGACCTGCTGGACATCGACGCGTCGCTGGGCGAGGAGGAGCGGCAGATCCGAGCCGTCGTGCGCCAGCTCATCGACGACCGGGTACGCCCGCACGTCGCCGGCTGGTACGAGGACGGCCACGTCCCGACCCGCGAGCTGGCCCGCGAGTTCGGCAAGCTCGGCCTGCTCGGCATGCACCTCACCGGCTACGGCTGCGCCGGCGCGTCGGCCGTCGCGTACGGGCTGGCCTGCCTGGAGCTGGAGGCCGGCGACTCCGGCATCCGCTCGCTGGTCTCGGTGCAGGGCTCGCTGGCCATGTACGCCATCTGGCGCTACGGCAGCGAGGAGCAGAAGCAGCGCTGGCTGCCCGCCATGGCGGCCGGCGAGGCGATCGGCTGCTTCGGGCTGACCGAGCCGGACCACGGCTCCGACCCGGCCTCGATGGCCACCCGCGCCCGCCGCGACGGCGACGACTGGATCCTCAGCGGCAGCAAGCTGTGGATCACCAATGCGCCGATCGCCGACGTCGGGGTGATCTGGGCGCGCACCGACGAGGGGGTGCGCGGCTTCGCCGTACCCATGGACACGGCCGGGGTGACGGCGCGGGAGATCCGGCACAAGATGTCGCTGCGCGCGTCGCTGACCGGTGAGATCGCCCTCGACGACGTGCGGCTGCCGGCGGACGCCCGGCTGCCCGAGGCGATCGGGCTCAAGGCGCCGCTGAGCTGCCTCACCGAGGCCCGGTACGGCATCGTCTGGGGCGCGCTCGGCGCGGCCCGGGACTGCCTGGAGACCGCGCTGGACTACGCGACCACCCGGACCCAGTTCGGCCGGCCGCTGGCCGGCTTCCAGCTCACCCAGGCCAAGCTCGCCGACATGGCGGTCGAGTGGAACAAGGGGCTGCTGCTGGCCCTGCACCTGGGCCGGCTCGCCGACGCCGGGAAGCTGCGCCCGGATCAGGTCAGCGTGGGCAAGCTGAACAACGTCCGGGAGGCCATCGCCATCGCCCGCGAGTGCCGGACCATCCTCGGCGCGAACGGTGTCTCCGGCGAGTACCCGGTGATGCGGCACGCCAACAACCTGGAGAGCGTGCTCACCTACGAGGGCACCTCGGAGATCCACCAGCTGGTCATCGGGCAGCGGCTGACCGGGCTCTCCGCCTTCGCCTGAGCTGCGGATTCACCCGATCGGGTCGCTCGGCGAGCGACTGTCGCACGGTGGCCGTACCGTCATTCTTAGTCGATGTGTCTGACGAGGACGGTGAGGGGCGATGGCCCGCGACGGTGACATCAACCAGCCCACCAGGGAGTTCCCGGAATACCCGACCGGCGAGTCTCTCCGGGCCCGGTCGGACGTCCCGGCAGAGCCCGGGCGCGGTGGCCCGGCGTCGCCCGGTGCCCCGGCGCGCGGCCTGCTCTGGGTGCTCGGCGCGGCCGCGCTGGCCGTGGTGGTGCTGCTCGGCGTGCAGGCGACCGGCCTGCTGCCGGACTTCCGCAATCCGTTCGCCAAGGAGCAGACCGACCGGAGCCAGCCGCCGCTGCTCAAGTCGATCCGCGACCTGAGCCGCTACGTGGCCGCCGAGGGCAACTTCCAGGTGGTCGTCGATGTGCAGAAGGACCGGCGCAACGTGCCGGACTTCCTGCTCAACGAGCGCACCCTCTTCGTCGGGGCGGGCCGGATCGAGGCGTACGTCGACTTCGCCAAGATCGCCGACGGGGCGGTGGTGGTGTCCGACGACGGCAAGTCCGTCGAGATCAAGCTGCCCGCGCCGCAGCTCGGCGAGACCGACCTGGACATGGACAAGAGCTACGTCTTCGCCGAGCAGCGCGGCCTGATCAACCGGCTGAACGACCTGGTCGGCGGCGACCCCAACCGGCAGCAGCAGGTCTACCAGCTCGCCGAGGACCGGATCACCGCGGCGGCCCGGGACAGCGGCCTCACCGCCCGGGCCGAGGAGAACACCCGCAAGATGCTGGAGGGGCTGCTCCGCTCCCTCGGCTACGAGAAGGTGACCGTCACCTACACGGCGTCCTGACGCCGCCGGCGCCCGCCCCGGTGGTCCCGGGGCGGGCGGCGCGGGTCAGTGGCGGTTGGAGGCGAGGTAGCGGTCCTCGTTCGGCATCAGGACCCAGAGGATCAGGTAGACGATCACCTGGGTGCCGGGCAGCAGCAGCGACAGCAGGAACAGCAGCCGGACCATTCCGGCCGACATGCCGAACCGCTGGGCCAGGCCGGCGCAGACGCCGGCGAGCATGCGCCCCTGGCGGGGCCGGACCAGTTTGCGACTCATCGTCGTACTCCCACTTCTGCGGCGATCCGCCGCGCTGAGTTCCACGGTAGGAACGGCTGCCCACCCCGCCCTCGGCCCCGAGGAGGATCGGCGACCCGGGCACCCGTAGGTGCTTACCCCGGCGGACCCGCCCCGACGCAGCCCGTGGGCCGGGTGGTGACGGCGGGGAGACGCGGGGCGGGCGAGGCTGGGGGTGGCCCGCTCGCAGGCAGGGGGCGACGGGGGCGGGTAGGCTCGCCGGTCGGGCGCCCACACCCCGGGTGCCGCCCGCCGCCCCCCGGACCGGGGAGCGGCACACACCGGGCCGGACCCGCACAACGGGGACGACGGCGAGGAAGTGCAGCCATGATCAGTGTTTTCGACCTCTTCAGCGTCGGCATCGGGCCGTCCAGCTCGCACACCGTGGGGCCGATGCGGGCCGCCCGTACGTTCGTGGCGGGGCTCAAGGCCGACGGGCAGTTGGCCGACGTCGTGCGGGTGCAGGCCGAGCTGTTCGGCTCGCTGGGCGCCACCGGCCACGGGCACGGCAGCGACCGGGCCGTGCTGCTCGGGCTGGAGGGGGAGGCCCCGGAGACGGTTGACACCGACTCGGTCGGGCCGCGGGTGGAGCGGATCCGCGCGGAGCGGCGGCTCAGCCTGCTCGGCAGCCAGGAGATCGACTTCGACCCGGACCGGGACCTGGTGCTGCACCGCCGCCGCTCCCTGCCGTACCACCCGAACGGGATGACCTTCGCGGCCTTCGACGCGGCCGGGGAGCAGGTCCGGGCGCGCACCTACTACTCGGTCGGCGGCGGGTTCGTGGTCGACGAGGCGGCTGCCGGGGCGGACCGGATCAAGCCGGACAGCACGCGGGTCCGCCACCCGTTCCTCACCGGGGCGGAGCTGCTCAAGGTCACCACCGACACCGGGCTGTCGATCAGCGAGGTGATGCTCGCCAACGAGCTGTCCTGGCGCAGCGAGGCGGACGTACGGGCCGGGCTGCTGGAGATCTGGCGGGTCATGCGGGAGTGCGTCGAGAACGGCTGCGCCCACGACGGCGTGCTGCCGGGCGGGCTGAAGGTACGCCGCCGGGCCGCCGAGCTGCGCCGCAGCCTGGAGGCGGAGGCCGGCGCCTCCGACCCGCTGCACGCCATGGACTGGGTCACCCTCTTCGCGCTCGCGGTCAACGAGGAGAACGCGGCCGGCGGGCGGGTGGTCACCGCGCCGACCAACGGCGCCGCCGGGATCATCCCGGCCGTGCTGCACTACTACACCCGGTTCGTGCCGGGCGCCTCCGAGGAGGGCGTGATCCGGTTCCTCCTCACAGCCGGCGCGATCGGGGTGCTGTTCAAGGAGAACGCCTCGATCTCCGGGGCCGAGGTGGGCTGCCAGGGTGAGGTCGGCTCGGCCTGCTCGATGGCGGCGGCCGGGCTGGCCGAGGCGCTGGGCGGCACGCCCGAGCAGGTGGAGAACGCGGCCGAGATCGGCATGGAGCACAACCTCGGGCTCACCTGCGACCCGGTCGGCGGCCTGGTGCAGATCCCGTGCATCGAGCGGAACGCGGTGGCCAGCATCAAGGCGATCACCGCGGCCCGGCTGGCGCTGCGCGGCGACGGGGTGCACGCCGTCTCCCTGGACAAGGTCATCAAGACCATGCGCGAGACCGGCGCCGACATGAAGATCAAGTACAAGGAGACCGCGCGGGGCGGCCTCGCCGTCAACGTCATCGAGTGCTGAACCCGAAGGGGTGAGGCGGCGCGTCCGTACGCGCCCGGCCGGGGCGGTCGGGGCGAGGATGGGACGGTGACGTCCGGCGTCGCCGCGCTCTGGTCCGCCCGCACCTCGCTGCGCATCCTGGTCCGGCGCGATCTCGCGGTGAAGTACCAGCAGTCCGTGCTGGGCTATTTCTGGTCGCTCATCGAGCCGCTCGGCATGGGCCTGATCTACTGGTTCGTCTTCGGCGTGCTCTACTCCGGCGCCACCCGACGGCACCTGGGCGAGGCGGCCGGGTCGTACCCGCTCTTCCTGATCACCGGGATCTTCGCCTGGATGTGGGCCAGTTCGGCGCTGACCGAGGCGACCAACGCGCTGACCGGGCAGTCCCGGCTGATCACCACGATGAACCTGCCCCGGCAGGTCTTCCCGATCGGCCGGGTCACCGGCCGGTTCGCCGAGTACGCCGCCGGCCTGCCCATCCTGGTCGCCATCGCGGCCCTCTACGCCGGCCACGGCCGGATCCACCCCGGCTGGAACCTGCTCGCGCTGCCGCTGGCCGTGGCGGTGCAGTTCGTCCTGCTGGTGGGGCTGGCACTGCTGCTGTCGGCCGGCAACGTGCTGATGCGCGACATCGAGCGCATCATGCGGCTGATCATCCGGCTGCTCTTCTACGCCACCCCGATCATCTATCCGCTGAACCTGGTCCGCGACTCGGGCATGCCGGGCTGGCTCAAGATCGCGTACGAGCTGAATCCGCTGGTCGGGATCTTCCAGTTGCACCACGCGATCTGGTACCCGGACGAGTTCCCCGACGCCCGGCTGCTCACCGTCACCGTGGCGGGCAGCCTGCTCGTGTTCGCGGTCGGCTGGTGGTCGTTCCGCCGCCTCGAACCCGCCGTGCTCAAGGAACTGTGAATGGCGGCGATCATCGAGGCGGACGGGCTCGGCATCCGGTTCGTCCGCAACCGCCGCCGCCAGCTCCGGCTGCGGGAACTGCTCATCCACCGGGGCGCCCGGGACCCGGACGCCGGCCGGTTCTGGCCGCTGCGGGACGTGTCGTTCCGGATCGAGCCGGGCGAGACGGTCGGCGTGGTCGGGCGCAACGGCACCGGCAAGAGCACGCTGCTGCGGCTGATCGCCGGGGTGCTGATCCCCGACGAGGGCTCGATCCGGGTCCACGGCCGGGTGGCCCCGCTGCTGGAGCTCTCGGCCGGGTTCTCCGGCGACCTGACCGGCCGGGAGAACCTCTACCTGGTGGGCGGGCTGCACGGGCTGTCGACGGCGTACCTGCGGCGGCACTTCGACGAGATCGTCTCGTTCGCGGGTGAGCAGGTGGAACGGGCCATCGACACCTCGGTCCGGCACTACTCGTCGGGGATGAAGGTCCGGCTGGGTTTCGCGGTGATCGCGCACCTGCCGCACCCCGTGCTGCTGGTGGACGAGGTGACCGCGGTCGGGGACGCCGAGTTCCGCGCGAAGTGCTATGCGACCATCGAGCGACTCCTCGCGGAAGGGCGCACGCTGGTGCTGGTGTCACACAACGAAAAGGACCTCACCCGGTTCTGTCGTCGGGGGCTCTACCTCGACGCCGGGCGGCTGACCGTCGACGGCACGATCGACGAGGCGCTGCACGCCTACACCAGCGCGACGCAGCGGTGACGCTCGCGATCGTGCTCGCCGCCGGGCCGGCGGCGGGCCTGACCACCGAGGCCGGGGAGCGGCTGGCCGACCGGCTCGCCGGGCAGTGGCGGCGGGCCGGGGCGGACGAGGTGCGGGTGGTCGCCGACCCGTCCGAGCTGGCCGACCTGGTGGCCGCCGCCACCGGGCCGGTGCTGGTCAGCGGGGCCGACCTGGTGGCGCACACCGCCGTACTCAAGCACCTGGCGACCAGCCCGGTGGGGCCGACGGTGGCCCTGGTGCTCACCGATCCGCCAGCCGCCGGGCAGGTGACGGTTCGCGAGGAGCGCGGCCAGGTGGTCGCCGTGGACGACCCGGCGGGCGCGACCGGGGTGTTCGGCGGCGCGCTGCGGGTCGGCGTGGCCGACCTGCCGGCGCTGGCCGCCGCCGCCCGGACCGCGGCCGGCGGCGGGATCGACCGGCTCTTCGCCGACCTGGCCGGTTGCGGCACGCTGACCTTCGCCCACCGGGTACGCCTGCTCGTGGCGCACCGGGTCGGCGACCCGGCGGAACTGGCCGCGGCGCAGGCGGCCGTGGCCGCGGTCGACGAGGACAGGGCCGAGCTGAGGCTGTCGGTGAAGGAGCGGGACGACTTCTTCACCACGTTCTTCGTCAGCACCTGGTCCCCGCACGTGGCGAAGGCCGCCGCCCGGATCGGCCTGGGCCCGAGCGGGGTCACCATGATCTCGGTGGCCTTCGCGGTGGCCGCGGCGGTGCTCTTCGGCGTCGGCGGGCGGCCCGCGCTGGTGGCCGGCGGGATCCTGCTCTACCTGGGCTTCGTGCTGGACTGCGTGGACGGCCAGTTGGCCCGCTACACCCGGCACTTCAGCGCCTGGGGCGGCTGGCTGGACACGATGGCCGACCGGGCCAAGGAATACCTGGTCTACGCCGGTCTCGGTTACGGCGCCACGCACGCCGGCTTCCGCTACGGCTGGGCGCTGGCGATCGCCGCGATGACCCTGCAGACCGTGCGCCACATGACCGACACCTGGTACGGCGTGCTGCACGACGAGGCGGCCCGGCGCCCCCACGCGGCGACCGGGGACGCGGGCGGCCTCGGCGGGAAGCTGAACGCCGCCTCGACCAAGGTGCAGGCGGACACCGGCTCGGTGTCGTACTGGCTGAAGCGGACCGTGGTCTTCCCGATCGGCGAGCGGTGGGCGCTCATGGCGGTGGCCGCCGCGCTGTTCGGGCCGCTGGTGGCGCTCTGCGCGGTGCTGGTGTGGGGAGTGCTGGCGTTCGCCTACACCGGGGCGCTGCGCACCCTGCGGGCGCGGTGGATGCGGGTGCCGGTGCTGACCACGGTCGACACCGGCCTGCACCGCGACGACGGCCCGCTGGCCCGGACCATGCCGGTGGTGCGCGCACCGCTCGCGCTGGCGGTGGCCGGCGCGCTCGGCGCGGCGGGGCTCCTGCTGTGGGCGCTGCTGGCGGTCCACGCCGGTCACGGGTTGCCCGCCTGGGCGGTGGCGTTCGGGCTGGTGGTCCTGCTGGGCGGGGCGCAGGGCGCGCGGGCGGCGCACGGCGGGCCGCTGGGCTGGCTGGTCCCGGCGGCGCTGCGGGCCGGGGAGTACCTCTTCGCCATCGCCGTCGGGGTGGCCGGGCGGGTGTCCCCGTGGCTGATCTTCGGGTACGTCTTCGTGCTGACCCTGCACCACTACGACCTGACCGCCCGGCTGGAGAAGCGGCAGGCGGCCCCGCCGCTGCACGCCGCCACGCTCGGTTGGGAGGGGCGTTCGGTGCTGCTGACCATCGGGTCAATCGCCGGAATTGCGAGCATCGCTCTGGCTACACTCGGTACGTACCTTCTCGTGGTTTTTGTCGCGAGCGTGGTCCTTGCCTGGGTGGTCCTGCCCGCCCGCGCCCGACGGGCGCCGGCGCCGGTGGGCGGGGGTGGCCGCTCGCCGGGCTGACGGAGGGCCGGCCGGGATGACCCTGATCAGCTTCGTCGTACCGGCCTTCAAGGTGCAGGGTTACCTGCGGGAGTGTCTCGACTCGATCCTCGAGCAGCCGTTCGACGACCTCGAGGTGATCGGGATCGACGACGCCTCCCCGGACGACAGCGGCGAGATCCTGGCCGAGTACGCGGCCCGCGATCCCCGGGTCCACCCGGTCCGGCTCGTCGAGAACGTCGGGCTCGGTCCGGCCCGCAACATCGGGCTGGACCGGGCCACCGGCGAGTACGTCTGGTTCGTCGACGGCGACGACTGGCTGGTCCCCGGCTGCCTGCCGCACGTGGCCGACCGGCTCCGCGCCGCCCGCCCGGACGTGCTGATCGTCGACCACGTCCGGGCGCACTGGAACAACGTCGGCACCCGTAGCGCCATGCGGGACGTGTTCCCCGAGCCGCCGCCCGAGGCGACCTTCCGGCTGCGGGACCGGCCGCAGACCCTGCGGCTGCTGCACACCGCTTGGAACCGGCTGGTCCGCCGGGAGTTCCTGGTCGAGCAGGGGCTGCGCTTCGAACCCGGCTGGTACGAGGACGTCTCGTTCAGCTATCCCGTGCTGATGGCCGCCGAGCGGGTCGGCGTGCTGGACCGGGTCTGCCTCAACTACCGGCAGCGCCGGACCGGGGCGATCACCCGGACCCGGGGTGACCGGCACTTCGAGGTCTTCGCCCAGTGGCACCGGGTGTTCCGGCTCATGGACCGCTGGGGGCCCGCGGTGGCCGGGCTGCGCCCGGCCGTGTTCGAGCGGATGATCTGGCACTACCTGACCGTGCTCGGCAACGGCGAGCGGATCGCCCCCGAGTTGCGGCCGCCGTTCTTCGCCCAGATCCACGCCGACTACGTCCGCTTCCTGCCGCCCGAGGGCTACCCCGTCCCGCCCGGTCTGGAGGGGGTGAAGCACCGGCTGGTGGCGGCCGGGCGGTGGCGGACGTTCAGCGCGCTCCGGGCCGTCCACCAGGTCGAGGAACGGGCCCGGCGATCGGCCCGGCGGGTCAAGCGGCGGGTGCTGCCGGTGGCCCGGCGGAACGCCCGCCGGGCCCGGGACGCGGCGCTGCGCGAGTACTACCGGGCCGAGTTGCGCCGCCCGCTCGACCCGACGCTCGCCGTCTACGCGGCGTACTGGTACCGGGGCTACTCCTGCAACCCGGCCGCGATCTACACCGCCGCCCGCCGCCTCGCCCCCCAGGTACGCGGCGTCTGGATCGTCCGCCGCGACCGGGTGAACGTGCTGCCGCCGGGCGTGGAGTATGTCGTCGCCGGCACCCGGGAGTACTACCGGGTGCTGGCCCGGGCCCGCTGGCTGGTCAACAACGTCAACTTCCCGGACTTCGTCCGCAAGCGACCCGGCTCGGTGCACGTCCAGACCCACCACGGGACCCCGGTGAAGGTGATGGGGCTGGACCAGCAGCGCTATCCGGTCGGCGCGATGGGAATGAACTTCGCGAAGCTGCTGCACCGGGTGGACCGGTGGGACTACAGCGTCAGCTCGAACAGCTTCTCCACGCAGATGTGGGAGCGGGCCTACCCGGCCGACTACACCACACTGGAGGTCGGCTATCCGCGCAACGACCGGCTGGCGCTCGCCACCGCCGAGGAGTGCCGCCAGGCCCGCGCGGCGCTGGGCATCGGCCCAGACGAGTACGTGGTGCTCTACGCGCCGACCCACCGGGAGCACCTGCCCGGCTGGCGACCGCCGTTCGACCCGGACCGGATGCGCGACGTGCTCGGCCCGTCCGGGCGGCTGCTGATGCGCAGCCACTACTTCCACGACCGGGACCGGCGGCTCCGGGGCGCCTCCGACGGCGCGGTGCTGGACGTGAGCACGCACGACCGGGTCGAGGACCTGTACCTGGCCGCGGACGTGCTGGTCACCGACTATTCCTCGGCGATGTTCGACTACGGGGTGCTGGACCGGCCGATCGTGGTCTACGCGCCGGACTGGGACGCCTACCGGGTGGCCCGGGGTGTCTACTTCAACCTGCTCGCCGAGCCGCCGGGCGCGGTCGCCGTCGACTTCCCCGGGCTGCTCGACGTTTTCCGGAGCGGTGCGGTGCGCGGGGCGGACGCCGAGCAGGCCCGGCAGCGGTTCCGGGCCCGGTTCTGTGCGCTGGACGACGGACACGCCGCCGAGCGGGTGGTCCGCCGGGTCTTCCTGGACGAGCCGGTTGAGGTTACTCGTCGGTTACCTTACCGATGGAAGACCGCCAATACCACGTAATAGGTCTTTCACGATGCGAACATCGCACGTTTACCCGATGTGCGGACCCCATGATCCTGGTCACAGTCAATCCCGGGTTCGGCCGAGAGCTGGGGAGGTGACGGTGACCACCGTCGCGCTCAAGGATGTCACCAAGGTGTTCCAGGACGGGACAGTCGCGGTCGACACCATCAATCTGGACGTCAACGACGGCGAGTTCATGGTGCTGCTCGGCCCCTCGGGCTGCGGCAAGTCCACCGTCCTGCGGATGGTCGCCGGCCTGGAGGATCCCTCCTCGGGCGCGGTGATGCTCGGCGGCGAGGTGGCCAACGAACTGCCGCCGCGGGACCGGAAGATCGCCATGGTCTTCCAGGACTTCGCGCTCTATCCACACATGACCGTCGGCGACAACATCGGCTTCCCGCTCCGGCTCTCCGGCGTCGAGCCCGAGCGGCGCGGCGAGCGGATCCAGGACGTGGCGAGCGCGCTGGGCATCGGCGACGTGCTCGCGCGGAAGCCCAGCCAGCTCTCCGGCGGCCAGCGGCAGCGGGTGGCGATGGGTCGGGCGATAGTGCGCCGGCCCGGCCTGTTCCTCATGGACGAGCCGCTCTCCAACCTGGACAGCGGCCTCCGCGCCGAGTTGCGCGCCGAGATCTCCGGGCTGACCCGCGAGCTGGGCGTCACCACCATCTACGTCACGCACGACCAGGCCGAGGCGCTGACCATGGCCGACCGGGTCGCCATCATGCGCAAGGGCGTGCTCCAGGACGTGGGCACCCCCACCCAGGTGTACGGCCGCCCGGCCACCCTCTACGTCGCCGCGTTCCTCGGCAGCCCGCGGATGAACCTGCTGGAGGCGTCCGTCTACGTCCACCTCGACCGGTACGTCACGCTGAATCTCGGCGAGCAGGCGCTCTACCTGCCCTGGGACGACATCCGCAGCCGGGCCGTGGCGCACTACCACGGCGAGCGGATCGTGGTCGGCATGCGAGCCGAGGCGCTCACCCCGGTCGCCCCGGACACCGCCGGCGACGTGCTCCACGGCCGGATCCGCTACCTGGAGCACCACGGCCACGAGTCGCTGGCCTTCCTCGACATCGGCGCCACGGCCATCGTGGTCGACGAGATGGGCTCCCCGGCGGAGAACGCCGCCCCCGGCCAGCGCGGCCTGCGCCGGTTCGGCCAGGTGATGCAGCGGTTCGCCGGTCGGGCCGCGGACGCCCCGGTCTCCGCCGCGCCGAGCGGCAGCGGGAGCCGGACCAGCGTGCTGCCCGACCCGGGCCGGCACCACCGCCGCCCGGCGGAGCTGGCCGTGCGGCTGGCACCGTATCCGGCGGTGTCGGCGGGGCACCCGCTCGCCGTGCAGGTGCGGATGGACGCGCTGCACTTCTTCGACGAGCGCGGCGACCGGATCGACGTCGGCTGGCGCTGACGACCTTCGCCCCGGCGGGCTTCCTGCGCGTCCGGGTGACCGCAGTTCGTGGCCGTGCTCGACCACACCGTGCTGGAGCGGCCGGTCGGCGGCCCGAAGGTCATGCGGGAACAGTTGCGGCACCTGGTCGAGGTGGGTCGCCGGCCGCGCGTCCACCTGCATCTGGTGCCGCGAGGCGCCGGCGCCTACCCGGGACTGAACGGTGCCTTCGTGCCAGCAAGGACCGGCAGGGGCCGGCGCTCACCTTCACTCCGACGAGCTGGGCGTCCTTCGTCTCGTACGCCAAGCGTCGCTGAGAATTGAGTTGACCCCTTCTCCGCCCGGCCGGAGGGTGGCGCGATGGGGACCGTGATCCGCAACGTCTCGTTCGACTGCGCCGACCCGTACGAGCTGGCGCACTTCTGGAGCAGGGTCTTCGACTGCCCGGTCGACCCGGAGTTCGAGCCCGATGACGAGGAGTTCGTCATCGAGCCGCCCGACGGCGCCAGGCTCTATTTCCAGCGTGTGCCGGAGCCGAAGACCGTGAAGAACCGCGTGCACATCTGCCTGCAACCGGACGTGCCGCGCGACCGGGAGGTCGAGCGGGTCCTGGCCCTGGGTGCCACCGTTGTCGCCGACCGGCGTGAGCCTGACGGCAGCGGCTGGGTCGTGCTGGCCGACCCCGAAGGCAACGAGTTCTGCGTGCTGCGCAGCGATGCCGAAAGAAACACCGCCGGCCAGGCCGTGCCCGCTTACCCGGGCGCCCTTGCCCGGGAAGTTACTGACAAGTAGCGTCTGGGCATGTCCATCGACTCTCGCCAGGTGGCGGCCGGTCTGCTGGAGGCCGTGCCGTTCGCCCGCACGCTCGGTATCGAATTCGTCGAGGTCGCCCCCGAGGCCGAGGGCGGCGTCCGGGCCGTGGTCCGGCTCCCCGACGCCCCGGAGCACCACAACCACGTCGGCGGCCCGCACGCCGGGGCCATGTTCACCCTCGGGGAGACCGCCTCCGGGGCCGTGGTGCTCGCCGCGTTCGGGCCGGTGCTCGACCGCGCCGTGCCGCTGGCCGTGACCGCCAGCATCCGCTACCAGAAGGTCGCCCTGGGGCCGGTCCTGGCCACCGCCCGGCTGGGGCGTACCCCGGCCGAGGTGATCGCCGAGCTGGACGCCGGGCAGCGGCCGGAGTTCCCGGTCGAGGTGCAGATTGGCACCGAGGACGGCACCGTGACCTCGGTGCTCACCGTGGTCTGGACACTTCGCCCGAACCGCTGAGGTCCGAATCGGGTTTGCCCGGCCGGTGCCATGGATAGATTCAGACAATGCTGGGCCTACCCGCTCACGTGACCGCCTGTCTCTTCGACCTCGACGGTGTGCTCACGCAGACCGCCAAGGTGCACAACGCCGCCTGGACCGAGACCTTCAACGCGTTCCTGCAGGCACGCGCGGCGGTCACCGGCGAGCCGTTCCGCCCGTTCGACCCCGGCCCGGACTACAACCGGTACGTGGACGGAAAACCGCGGGCCGACGGGGTGCGCTCCTTCCTGGCCTCGCGCGGGATCACCCTGCCCGAGGGCGCGCCGGACGACCCGCCCGAGGCGGAAACCGTCAACGGGGTGGGCAACCGGAAGAACGTCATCCTGCTCAAGCGGATCCACACCGACGGCGTCGAGGTCTACGAGGGCTCGGTGCGCTACCTGGAGGCGGCCGCCCGGGCCGGGCTGCGCCGGGCCGTGGTCTCAGCCAGCGCCAACTGCCGGGACGTGGTCGCCGCCGCCGGGCTGGACCCGCTGCTGGAGGCCCGGGTGGACGGGCTCGTCGCCCGCGAGCGCGGGCTGCGCGGCAAGCCGCACCCGGACACCTTCCTCGCCGGCGCGCAGTTGCTCGGGGTGGAGCCGGCGAACGCGGCCGTCTTCGAGGACGCGCTGGCCGGCGTCGCCGCCGGGAAGGCCGGCGGCTTCGGGTACGTGATCGGCGTCGACCGCGTCGGCCAGGCCGACGACCTGCGGGCGCACGGCGCCGACGTGGTGGTCACCGACCTGGCCGAGCTGCTCTCCGGGGTGCGCGCGTGATCCGGGAACGGGCGTACCCGGTCGAGCCGTGGCACGTCCGTGAGGTGCGGCTCGACATGGATGTGCTGGCCCAGTCCGAGTCGGTCTTCGCCCTCTCCAACGGCCACGTCGGGCTGCGCGGCAACCTCGACGAGGGCGAGCCGCACGGCCTGCCCGGCACCTACCTGAACTCCTTCTACGAGCTGCGCCCGCTGCCGTACGCGGAGGCCGGCTTCGGTTTCCCCGAGTCCGGGCAGACCATCGTCAACGTCAGCAACGGCAAGCTGCTCCGGCTGCTGGTCGACGACGAGCCGCTCGACGTCCGGTACGGCGAACTGCTCTCCCACGAGCGGGTCCTCGACCTGCGGGCCGGCACCCTCCACCGCGAGCTGCACTGGCGCTCGCCGGCCGGCCGGGACGTGAAGGTCCGCAGCACCCGGCTGGTGTCGTTCACCCAGCGGGCGGTCGCCGCGATCCACTACGAGGTCGAGGCGCTGGAGGGGCCGCTGCGGCTGATCCTCCAGTCCGAGCTGGTGGCCAACGAGACGCTGCCGCCGCAGAGCCGGGACCCCCGGGTGGCCGCCGTGCTCGAGTCGCCGTTGCAGGCCGAGGAGGAGCTGACCACCGACGACGGCGGGCTGCTCATCCACCGCACGAAGGTCAGCGGGCTGCGGGTCGCCGCCCAGATGGGGCACGACGTGGACGCCCCGGAGCGCATCAGCATCGAATCCGAGGGCTACGAGGACTGGGTCCGTACCACCATCGGGTGCGTGCTCAAGCCCGGCCAGAAGCTGCGGGTGGTCAAGTACCTGACGTACGGCTGGTCCAGCCGGCGGTCGCTGCCGGCGCTGCGCGACCAGGTTGGGGCGGCGCTGGCCGCGGCCCGGCTGGACGGGTGGGACGGGCTGCGCCGGGAGCAGCGGGAATACCTCGACGAGTTCTGGGACGCCGCCGACGTGCGGGTGGAGGGCGACCCGGAGGTGCAGCAGGCCGTCCGGTTCGGCCTCTTCCACGTGCTCCAGGCCGGCGCCCGCGCGGAACGCCGGCCGATCGCCGCCAAGGGCCTCACCGGCCCGGGGTACGACGGGCACGCGTTCTGGGACACCGAGATGTTCGTGCTGCCGGTGCTCACCTACACCCAGCCGGGCGCGGTACGGGACGCGCTCTACTGGCGCCACTCCACCCTCCCGCAGGCGCAGGAGCGGGCCCGGACGTTGAGCCTGGCGGGTGCCGCCTTCCCGTGGCGGACCATCGAGGGGCCGGAGTCGTCGGCGTACTGGCCCGCCGGGACGGCCGCGTTCCACATCGCCGCCGACATCGCCGACGCGCTGCGCCGCTACGTGCTCGTCACCGGCGACCGCACGGTGGAACAGGAGATCGGGCTGGAGCTGCTGGTCGAGACGGCCCGGCTGTGGCGGTCGCTCGGCCACCACGACCGCACCGGCCGGTTCCACATCGACGGGGTGACCGGCCCGGACGAGTACACCGCGGTCAAGAACGACAACGTCTACACCAACCTGATGGCGCAGCGGAACCTGCTCACCGCCGCCGAGTGCGCGATGCGCCACCGGGACCAGGCCCTCGACCTGGGCGTCACCGAGGAGGAGGCGGCCGCCTGGCGGGACGCGGCCCACGCCATGCACGTCCCGTACGACCGGGAGGTCGAGGTGCACGGGCAGGTGGAGGGCTTCACCCGGTTGCAGGAGTGGGACTTCGAGCACACCCCGCCGGAGAAGTACCCGCTGCTGCTGCACTACCCGTACTTCGACCTCTATCGGAAGCAGGTCGTCAAGCAGGCGGACCTGGTGCTCGCCATGCACTGGCGGGGCGACGCGTTCAGCGGCCCGGAGAAGATGCGCAACTTCAACTACTACGAGCGGCGCACCGTGCGGGACTCCTCGCTGAGCGCCTGCACCCAGGCGGTGATGGCGGCCGAGGTGGGTCACCCCGAGCTGGCCCACCGCTACCTGCGCGAGGCCGCGCTGATGGACCTGCACGATTTGAACGAGAACACCCGGGACGGGGTGCACATGGCCTCGCTGGCCGGGGCCTGGATCGCCCTGGTCGCCGGCTTCGGCGGCCTGCGCGACCACGACGGAACGCTCTCCTTCTCGCCCCGGCTCCCGAGCCGGCTCAGCCGGCTGGAGTTCTCCCTGCAGTGGCGTTCGATGCGGCTGCGGGTCGACGTCCGGCCGCACCAGACCACGTACTCGCTGCGCGACGGGGGGCCGGACACCGTGGTGGAGCTGCGCCACCACGCCGAGACGATTCGCGTCACCGCCGCCCAGCCGGTCACCGTGCCGGTGCCGCCGGCGCACCCGTCTGAGTCGCAGCCGGAGCAGCCGCCGGGCCGGGCGCCCCTGATGCACCTGCCGGAGAACCTGACCTGACCGAAGCCCCGGCCCGCGGGTGCGCGGACCGGGGCTTGCGGGCGTACGTCAGAACTGGCGGCCGTTGGACGGCCGGCCGCCGGCGTCGCGTGGCGCCGTCGCCCGCGCGTCGTCGGCGGTGCGGGCCACGGAGGCGCGGTCCGCCCAGTCCGACGAGCCCTTCAGCTCCTGTTTGCGGCGTTCCTGGTCGGTGAGCTCCTGCTCCTGGGACCTGTCCTGTTTCGCCATGACGATCCTCGCGATCGGTCGGGGTCCGTGGTCACCCCGCGCCTTCCCGATCCCGGCCGGCTCAACCGTCGAGGTGCCGGGCGAAGCTCAGCCGCAGGTGGTTCTTCGGCCGGGCGCCGACGATCGAGCCGACCACCTGGCCGTCCCGGAACACCAGCATCGTCGGCATCGACATCACCTGGTACGCCCGCGTGCTCTGGGGGTTCTCGTCCGAATTCACGGTGACGAAGCGCAGCGCGTCGCCGAACTCCTCGGCCAGCTCCGCCAGGTGCCTGGAGACCGGGCGGCAGGGCGGGCACCACTCCGCCCAGAAGTCGACCACCACCGGCCGGTCGGCGGCCAACACGGTTTCGGCGAAGGTCTCGTCGGTGACCGGGGTCAGTCGGCCCTGCTGCGTGTCCTGAGGCATGTTTCCTCCCGATGGGCGATCGCGCGGGCGAGCTGGTCGTGCAGCTGGTGGCGGACCGCGCCGAGCCGGTCGAGGTAGTCGTCCACCTCGGCGAGCTTGCGCCGCAGCACCGCCACCGAGTCGGGGCAGACGTCGCCGGAGCTGTTGCCGGCCCGCAGGCAGGCCACGAACGGCCGGATGTCGTCCAGCCCGAAGCCGACCGCCAGCAGCGCCCGGATCTCGTGCACGACGCGCAGCTCCGCCTCGTCGTAGACCCGGTAGCCGTTCGCCGACCGGCGCGGGCACACCAGCCCCTGGGACTCGTAGTACCGCAGGGTCCGGGTGCTCGTCCCGGCCCGCTCCGCCAACTCCCCGATCCGCATCCCACCCGCCCCACCAGGTTGCTCGCCCCTGACCGCCCAAACGCTAAACCTTGCCGCCGACGTCAAGGCAACCCTCACGCGCCCGGCCCCCACCCCGGTGTTCATGAGGTTGGCGGTGGGGGAGAACGGTTCTCATGATCACCGCGTCGGTGGGTATGAGCGGGGCGGAGGTGTGGGGTATGGGGGAGACGCGTGAGGTCTGGGTGCCCGTCGCGGACGGGGGTTTGCCGGCGGATGTGATCGTGCCGTCGGGGGCGGTGGGGGTGGTGTTGTTCGCGCACGGGAGCGGCAGTTCGCGGCACAGCCCGCGCAACGTCGCGGTGGCGCACGAGTTCAACGGGCGGGCGCTGGGCACGGTGCTGGTCGACCTGCTCACCCCGGAGGAGGACGAGCGGGACGCGGTCACCGCCGAGCTGCGCTTCGACATCGGGATGCTCGCCGAGCGGCTGGCCGCCATCGTCGACTGGATGGCCGCCGAGCCGACCCTGGGTCGGCTGCCGATCGGGCTCTTCGGCGCCAGCACCGGCGCGGCCGCCGCCCTGGTCGCCGCGGCGGCCCGGCCCGAGCAGGTCGGCGCCGTGGTGTCCCGCGGCGGCCGCCCGGACCTGGCGGGCAGTGCGCTCTCGGCGGTACGCGCCCCGACGCTGATGCTCGTCGGCGGGCTGGACGAGCAGGTGATCGTGCTCAACGAGCAGGCCCGGGCGAAGCTGGGCGACATCGCCGAGCTGCGGATCGTGCCCGGCGCCACCCACCTCTTCGAGGAGCCGGGCACCCTGGAGCAGGTGGCCGACCAGGCCGGGACCTGGTTCATCACCCACCTGCGCCAGCCTCACCCGGCCTGACCGCGAGCCGGGTCAGCCGGGCAGGGCGGCGCGGTGGCGTTGCACGGTGTCCAGCACGCGCCAGGTGACCGCGGCGATCGGCACCGAGACGAACGCGCCGGCGATGCCGGCGATCAGCGTGCCGGCGGTGACCACCACCAGGATGATCGCCGGGTGCAGCTGCACCTGCCGCTTCATCACCAGCGGCTCCAGCAGGTTGCCCTCGATCTGCTGCACGGCGATCACCGCGGCGAGGGTGAGCAGGGCGGTCGTGGGGCCGTTGGCGGCCAGGGCGACGAGCACGGCGATCGCGCCGGCCACGGTGGCGCCGATGATCGGCACGAACCCGCCGAGGAAGGTGATCAGCGCGAGCGGCAGGGCCAGCGGTACGCGGAGCACCACCAGCGCCAACCCGATGCCGAGGGCGTCGATCGCCGCGATGATCATGGTGCCCCGGCTGTACGCGCCGAGCGTCCGCCAGCCGGCCCGGCCTGCCTCGGCGGCCAGGTCGCGGCGTGGTCCGGTCATCCGGCCCAGCACCCAGTGCCACATCGACCGGCCGTCCTTGAGCAGGAAGAAGAGCAGCACCAGGGCGAGCAGGATCGAGCCGGCGACCTCGGCGGCCGTCCGCGCCCCGGCGACCGGGTCGGGGGCGCTGCCGCTCAGCCCGCTCCGGATCTGCTCGATCTGGCGGTCGAGCTGTTCGTCGGTGACCGGCAGGCTGGAGGTGACGAAGTCGCGGCTGCGCTCCAGGCCCTGTTCGAGCTGCTGGCTCAGCTCGCTGAACTGGCTCGCCGTCAGGTTCCACACCAGCACCCCGACGCCGACCAGGACGCCGAGCAGCAGCAGGACGCTGAGCAGGGCGGCGAGCGCCCGTGGCACCCGGAGCCGGCGCAGCCGGAGCAGCACCGGGTCGAGCAGCGCGGCGAGGAAGAGCGTGCCGGCCAGCGCCACGGCCAGCGGCGCCAGCAGCACCGCGATCTTCCCGAGCAGCCAGAGCGCGGCGATGACCACCACGAGGCAGGCGCTCCAGGTGACGGCCGTCCGCACCGGCCAGGGCAGGCCCGCCCAGGTCTGCCGCGGTCCCGCCGCCCGGTTCCGCTCCGCCGATTCCGGCGTTCCAGCGTCCTCGTCCACGTCGCCTCCTCGATCGTGGCCGTTGGTACCCGACGCACGCGAATCCGACACCCGGGCGGCCTTCGGACGTGGCGCGTTTGTGCCTCCGGCGCCAGGGAAGGCACTCACGGTATCGAAGGGAGAACCGGCATGAGCGACTTCACGGACAAGGCCAAGGACTTGGCCGACAAGCACGACAAGCAGGTCGACCAGGGGATCGAAAAGGGCGGCGACATGGCCGACAAACGAACCGAGGGCAAGTACGACGAGAAGATCGACAAGGGCGTCGACATGGCGCAGCAGCGGACCGGCGAGGGCGACACCGGCCGCTGACCGCGCCGCGATCCCGGGCCGTCCCGCGTGGGTGGCCCGGGATCGTCGTGTCGGGACCGGAACAGTCCTCTGGTTTCCATCGACCGATCTCGCTACCATCCGCAGTCGGGGCATGACTCAGCGTCGAGTCGTGCGGAGTCGACCCGCACCGCCCGCGGTGCCGTGGACGAGAGCGAGCCAGCCGGTGACCGACACTTCCGAGGCGACCATCCCGCAGCGCTACCCGTTCAACGCCCCTGTCCAGCTCGACCTGGACGCCCGCTACGCCGAGCTGCGCGAGCAGCCGCTGGTCCGGGTCCAACTGCCCTACGGCGAGCCCGCCTGGCTGGCCACCCGGCACGCCGACGTGAAGACGGTGCTCGGCGACCCCCGGTTCAGCCGGGCCGCGTCGGTCGGTCGCGACGAACCCCGGAACACGCCGCGCCAGCAGGAGACCGGCATCCTCTCGATGGAGCCGCCGGAGCACACCCGGCTGCGCCGGCTGGTGGCGAAGGCGTTCACCGCGCGCCGGGTGGAGGAGCTGCGCCCGCGTACCCGGGCGGTGGCCGACGAGCTGGTCGACGGGCTGCTGGCCGCCGGGCCGCCCGCCGACCTGGTGGCGCACCTCGCCACCCCGCTGCCGATCCGGGTGATCTGCGACCTGCTCGGCGTGCCGGTGTCCGATCAGGACAGGTTCCACACCTGGTCCGAGGCGATAGTCTCGACCACCTCGCTGGATCCCGGGCTGGCGCAGCACTACCTCGACAGCCTGCTCGCCTACATGGGCGGGCTGATCGCCCGGCGCCGGGTCGAACCCACCGACGACCTGCTCAGTGCCATGGCCCGGGCCCGCGACGAGAACGCCGACCGGCTCACCGAGCAGGAGATGGTCACCCTCGCCGCCGGGCTGCTCGCCGCCGGCCACGAGACCACCGTGACCCAGATCCCCAACATGGTGTACGTCCTGCTCACCACCCCCGGCGCCTGGGACACCCTGCGGGACCGGCCGGAGCTGGTGCCGGGCGCCGTCGAGGAGCTGATGCGGTTCATCCCGCTGGGCGCGACGGCCGCCTTCCCCCGCTACGCCACCGAGGACGTCGAGTTGGGCGGAGTGCTGGTCCGGGCGGGCGAGCCGGTGGTGGTCTCCATCCCGGCGGCCAACCGGGACGGCGCGGTCTTCGCCGACGCCGACCGGCTGGACCTGACCCGGGCGGTCAACCCGCACCTCGGCTTCGGCCACGGCGTGCACCACTGCGTCGGCGCGCAGTTGGCCCGGATGGAGTTGCGGGTGGTGCTGGAGACCCTGCTCGACCGGGCGCCCGGGCTCCGGCTCGCCGTGCCGGTGCAGGAGCTGACCTGGAAGAGCGGCCTGCTGGTGCGGGGCCTGGTGGCGATGCCGGTGGCCTGGTGAGCCGGGCCGGGACGGGGGAGCAAGCGTGAGCGGGGAGATGGAGTGGCGGCTGCACGTCGACCCCACCCGGTGCATCGGGTCCGGGATCTGCGCCGGCGTGGCGCCGCAGCACTTCGTGCTGGTCGACGGGCTGTCGCGGCCGGTGGCCGAGCGGATCACCGCCGACGAGTCGGTGCTGGACGCGGCCGAGTCCTGCCCGCTGGAGGCGATCGTGGTGTCCGACGTGGACGGCCTCCGGCGGATCGCCCCGGAGGAGTGATCACCAGCCCGGGTAGCGCGCCCCGTTGACGTTGACCCGCAGGCTGAACAGCGAACTGGAGGCGCAGATGAAGAGCTGGTTGCGCTTCGGGCCGCCGAAGGTGAAGTTGGCGACCACCTCCGGCAGGTGCAGCTTGCCGAGCAGCGTGCCGTCCGGGTCGAAGCAGTGCAGCCCGTCGTGCGCGGCCACCCAGACCCGGCCGGCGTCGTCGAGGCGTACCCCGTCGAAGGAGCCGGCGTCGCAGGTGGCGAAGACCTCGCCGCCGCGCAGTGCGCCGCCCTCGGTCACCGCGAACCGGCGCAGGTGCCTGGCCCGGGTGTCGACCACGTAGAGCAGGGACTCGTCGGGGCTGAACGCCAGCCCGTTCGGCTGCCCGAAGTCGTCAGCTACCCGGTGCACCTCGCCGTCGTGCGGGTCGATCCGGTAGACGTGGTTGCCGCCGATCTCGCTCTCGGCCCGGTGACCCTCGTAGTCGCTGTCGATGCCGTAGCTCGGGTCGGTGAACCAGATCGAGCCGTCGGAGTGTTCGACCACGTCGTTCGGGCTGTTCAGCCGCTGGCCGCGCCAGCGCTCGGCGAGCACCGTGTCGGTGCCGTCGGCCTCGGTCCGGGTGACCCGCCGCCGCCCCTGCTCGCAGCTCACCAGCCGCCCGCGTCGGTCGACGGTGTGCCCGTTGGCGTAGCCGGCCGGCTGGCGGAACACTCCGACCGCCCCGGTGGTCTCGTCCCAGCGCAGCAGCCGGTCGTTGGGGATGTCGCTGAAGACCAGATAGCGCCCGGCGGAGAACCAGGCCGGCCCCTCCAGCCAACGGCCCCCGGTCCAGAGGCACTCCGTCCACTCGTCGCCGTTGACCCGGCGGAACCGCTCGTCCCGCACCTCGAAACGCGTCCTGAACCGATCCACGCTGACCGCCTCCACCTGTGACTGAGGTTCGGCAAGACGCTAACATGGCCGAACGACATTCAGTGACGAGGTAGAACACCTGACGGAGGCGCGGACGTGGACGACGTGGACCGGAAGCTGATCGCGGCGCTGCAACACGACGCCACCCAGTCGTACGCGGCGCTGGCCGGGGCGGTCGGGCTTTCCACCGGGGCGGTACACGAACGGGTGCGCAAGCTGCGCGAGCAGGGGGTGGTCCGGCGGACCACGGTGGACGTCGACCCGGCCGCGGTCGGCCGGGGCGTGCTGGCGTTCGTGCTGGTGGAGGCGAACGCCTGGATGGGCGACCGGTCCACCCGGGACGCGCTCGCCGCGCTGCCCGAGGTGGAGGAGGCGCACGTGATCGCCGGCCCCGCCTCGCTGCTCGTGAAGATCCGGGTCGGCACACCCGAGCAGCTCCAGGCCAGCCTGCGCCGGCTGTTCCAGGTGGAGGGCGTGACCGGCACGCAGACCGTGGTGGTGCTGGAGAGCTTCTTCGAGCGCCCGCTCGACCCGTACCCGCAAACACCCTGACACCCGGCGGCGGCCACGCCCCCCGCGCCGGGAGCGTGGCCGCCGCGGTCGGTGGTCAGGACTTCTCGCGCAGCTCCTTCATCGAGGTGGGCCGGCCGCTGAGCGCGTCGCGCATCCGGTCGACCAGGCCGGTGCCCGGGGCGAGCAGCCTGTTCGCCGGCGGGTGGTCCGGGGCGGCCGGGTGCGGCCGGGTCGGCGCCGACTTCTTCGCCGCCTCCACCTTGCCGGCCAGCTCGACCAGCTCCTCCCGGGCACAGGCCGCGCGGAGCCGGGGGAAGAGGTCGTTCTCCTCGTCCTGGACGTGGTGCCGGATGGTCGCGGTCAGCTTGCCCAGCAGCTCGTCGAAGCGCGGGTCGGAGGGGTCGAGCGACTCCAGTGCCTTCATGGTCCGCTCGGCGTCGGCGTGCTCGGCGATCTCGTGCTCGGCGAGCTGGTCGCCGTCGGGGAGGGACTTGCGGGCGGCCGGGTAGACGTAGGCCTCCTCGGCCACGGCGTGTCGGACCAGCTCGGCGATCACCACATCGGCGAGCTGCCGCCGGTGCTCCGGGGTGCCCTGCCGGCTCTCCAGCTCGACGAAGATCGCCTCGACCTCGTGGTGGTCGGTCATCAGGACGTCGACGACGTCCCGTTCCGTCTGTACGTCGGTCATCTCGGTGGCCCCTTACCGGTGGGTTGCGGAACGGCTTGCCTGGCCCACTACCCCGGTGCGGTCGGCCCAACCAGCCGAAATGCCGTTGCCCCGGGCGACAAGAGTCCCGGCAACGGCCGTCCTCCGTTAATCTGCCGGTCAGCTGTTCGGCCTGTGCCTGCGGTTGCGTGATGGCCGCCAAGCGTTCCATCCGCCAGGAGGACACCCGTGACATTCCGTTCCCGCCGCTGGCTGCTCGCCCCCGTCGTCGCCGGGGCGGTGGCCGCCGCCGGACTGAGCCTGGCCAACCCGATCACCGCCGCCGACGCCGGCGCGGCGAAGGGCGAGGCCCGCAACGTCATCTTCATCAACGGCGACGGCATGGCCGCCGCCCAGCGCGAGGCGGCCCGCCTCTACCTGGCCGGTCTCGACGGCCAGCTCGCCATGGACAAGCTGCCGTACTCGGGCCAGCTCACCACCAGCCCGCACGACCCGAAGACGCCGATCACCGACTCGGCCGCGGCGGCGACCGCCTGGGCCACCGGCGAGAAGACCTACAACGGCGCGATCAGCGTCGACGTGGACGGCAACCCGCTGCCCACCCTCGGCGCCCAGGCCAAGGCGGCCGGCAAGGCCACCGGCCTGGTCACCACGGCCCAGGTCACCGACGCCAGCCCGGCGGCCTTCTTCGCCAACACCGCCGACCGCTCGGTCCAGGACGAGATCGCCCGGCAGTACCTGGAGGTCACCCGGCCGGACGTGATCCTGGGCGGCGGCGAGGACTGGTGGCTGCCGGCCGGCAACGCCGGCGCGTACCCGGACCAGCCGGCCCAGGACCCGTCCGAGGCCAGCAAGGGCACCAAGGGCGACCTGGTCGCCGAGGCGAAGGCCAAGGGCTACCAGTACGTCTCCACCGCCGCCCAGCTCCAGGCCGCCAAGGGCGGCAAGCTGCTCGGCCTCTTCGGCAACGAGGAGCTGTTCCAGCAGCGGCCCGAGGACCAGGGCGACGTCTACGCCCCGCCGGCCAGCCTGGCCACGATGACCGAGAAGGCGCTGTCGACGCTGTCGACGAACAAGAAGGGCTTCTTCCTCCTGGTCGAGGAGGAGGGCATCGACGAGTTCGCCCACGACAACAACGGCACCCGGATGCTCCAGGCGCTCGGCGAGCTGGAGAAGGCCGTGGCGGTGGCACGCAACTACGCGGCCGGCCACCCGGACACCCTGGTCGTGGTGACCGGCGACCACGAGTGCGGCGGGCTGACCGTCGAGGACACCGCCACCACCGACGAGTCCGGTGACGGCATCTCGGCCGAGGACGGGCCGTTCCCGATCAAGGGCAGCGCCCAGACCTTCAACCTCGACTGGACCACCAGCGGCCACACCGGCGCCGACGTCCCGGTGACCGCATACGGCCCGCTGGCCGAGCAGTTCACCGGCAAGCACCCGAACACGCACGTGCACGACGTGCTGTCGCAGATCCTCACCCGCTGATCCCGGCGCCCGGCGCCCTCCCGTCCCCGTGGCGGGAGGGCGTCGCCGGGTCAGCGCCCGCGGGCCGGCTCGCGGAGCAGGTCGGGCAGTTCGCCCAGGGCGGTCAGCTCACGGCCGACCCAGGCCGGGTCGCTGTCGTTGTGCTCGGTGGTGCGGACCACCGTCATGCCGACCGCCGCCGCGCCGGCCAACTCGCCGTCCGCGCCGTCGCCCACGAAGACGCACTCGCTCGGTGCGACGCCGAGGCGCTCGGCCGCCAGCCGATAGATCGCCGGGTCGGGTTTGGCCAGGCCCACGTCGCTGGAGAAGACCGCCACGTCGAACCGGCGGGCCAGGTCGGTCGACGGCCACGCCTCGGCGGTCTCCGCGGTGGCGTTGCTGACCAGGCCGATCGGGTGACCGTCGGCGCGCAGCGCGTCCAGCACCGCGAGGGTCGCCGGCGGGACCCCGTCCAGCAGCCGACCGGCCAGCTCCCGGCGGTGCGCCGCCGCCCGGAGCACCTGCTCCTTGGTGGGCGCGCCGCCGAGCCGGCCGGCCAGGATGCGCACCGTCTCCGCGGCGTCCCAGCGGGTCATCCGGTCCCGCCAGGTGGCGTGGTACGCCTCGACCAGTGCGGCCGGCTCCACCCCCACCATCAGCGCCATCTCGCCGACCACGCGGTCCCGCTCCGGGTCGCCGCCGGGCACCAGGGTGTGGAACAGGTCGAAGATCACCGGACGCACGGTCCAGACTCTAGCGGGGCCGGGGACCGGACGGACGCCGAAAGGGCCGGCCTCCCCGCTCGGGGGAGACCGGCCCTGCGCGCTCGGTCAGGAGCTGTAACCGCGGCCGGCGATCCAGTTGGCCAGCTCGGTCACGTCCATCCAGTACGTCGGCTCGTTCGGGCTGGCCGGGTCGGCGATCAGCACCGTGTTGCCGTCGTCCTTGTACTGCACCACGGTCACGTAGTGGCCGGGGTAGCTGTGCTCGACACCGTCGATGTCCAGCGCGCCGCCCAGGATGTTGGCGACGACCGGCCGACCCTGGTCCACGGCGGCCTTGACGTCCGCCCGCAGGCGCTCGACCTGCTCCTTGGTGGCCGCGTCGTCCCGGATCTCGGTCGTCTTGTACTTGCCACCGGTGTACTCGTTGAGCACCCGGGTGATGTCGATGGCCGAGTCGGTGCCGTTCTCGGTGGTGCCCAGCTTGGCGGCCAGCTCGTCCTGGCTGACCTCCTTGCCCTCCGCCGACAGGGCGATCCGGGTCGAGGCCGGGCCGCAGTAGAAGAAGTTCGGCTGCGGCTCGTACTGGTAGCCGGCGCTGCGCTCGCCCTTGCCCTTGCCCTTGGCGGCGGCCGGCGGCGCCTTCGGACCGGCCTGCGCCGGTGCGGCGTGTGCCGCCACGGCCGGGCCGGCGACGATGCCACCGGACATGCACAGGCCGGCGACGGACAGCATGCTCTTGCGGAAGATCGAGTTCATGTCGAAGCTCCATTCGGGGGTTGACGTCTCCGGATGGGAGACGCTGCACCGGGAGTGGCGCTCGGCGTGCTCTCGGGGTTTCTGGTGCGCTCCAGGGCGCAGGCCCCGCTCGCTCACCGGGGCGGCGGGACTGCCGCCCGCACGCTCGTATCGCTCGTACGGGAGGTGCAACGGCCCGTTGCCGGCCCCGATTTCCGCGGGTGGCCCCCGTCACCGCGGAACCGGACATCTGGCGCAGCCGGTGACCGACGATGTGACAGCTGGGTCAGGTGGGGGCGGGGAGGCTGCCGAGGAGGCGGGTCACGGCGATCTCGATGACCACCCGCTGCGGGTTGGGACGCGGGGTGCGGTAGCGCTCGGCGTACCGCCGCTCGGCCTCGGCCACCGCCTCCGGGTCGCGGCGCAGCACCGCCCGGCCCTCCACGGTCAGCCACCAGCGGCCGTCGAGCTGGCAGACCGCCACGGGCGTGCCCGCCGGGCCGGCCGCGGCGACGTGCCGGGCCTTGGCCGAGGCGCCGGAGGTGATCACGCGGGCCAGGCCGGCCTCCGCGTCGAAGGTGACCCCCACCGGTACGACGTGCGGGGTCCCGTCGGCACGCAGGGTGGTCAGCGTGGCGAGGTGCCGCTCCCGGAAGAACCGGGCGACCCGCTCGTCGTGTGGGTCCAGCCGGTGGTCGCCCGCCATGTCCCGTCCTCGCTGCCCTGAGCCGGGCCGACCGCCGGCCCCGCGCCGATCATGACACGGGGCGGCGCAGCCGGTCCGGCCCCGGCGGGGAGTCCGACCCGTCGGGCAGCCCGCGCTGCGCGGCCCGGTGCTTCGCGGCCAGCCGGCCCAGGTAGATCAGCGCGCCGGCCAGCACGCCCATGTCGTCCAGGTAGATCGGGTCGGGAAGCACGTCCACCGGCAGGATCGTGTAGATCAGCGCGCCGTAGAAGGCGACCTTGCCGCCGACCCCGAGCGCGCCGAGCATGCGGCGGGTGCGGACCACCCGGACGGCGAGGACCACCGCCCCGACCAGCGTCGCCAGCGCGGCGACGGCGGCGAGCACGACGAGTATCCAGGCTTCACGGGACACGTGTTCACGCTAACCGAACCCGGCCAGCTCCGCCGGAGGCGTCAGTACGCCGGAACCGCCGCCCGGCCCCGGGCCACCGGGGTCAGGTCGCGGGTCGTCTCGGCGGCCCGGGCCGGGGCCGACAGCTCCCGGGTGATCTCCGGTCCGGTCAGGTCCACGAGGGACAGCGACGACTGCGGCGCGGTGGCCGGGCGGGTCGCCACGTACGCCTCGTCACGCAGGCTGCGCGCGGCGGCGGCGGCCAGCTCCGCGGCCCTCCAGGCGGCCTGCTCCCGCTCCCGGGCGGCCTGCTGCCGGGCCCGGAGGTTGTCCCGGACCAGCCGGCGCAGCAGCAGTTCCTGCTCCACCGGGTGCCGGCTCGGATCCCAGCCCCGGTGGCCGAGGATGTCGCTGAGCTGCTCCACGGTGATCTCCTTGCGCCACTGGGCGTCCAGCGCCGCCCGGTGCAGCCAGCGCTCCCGGTCCACGTACTCGGCGGGGGTCCGGGCGGTCCGGGGCAGGGGCAGCGCCGCGGCGGCGGCCAGCCGGCGGACGTCCTCCTCGGCCGCCTCGTACGCCCGCCACGCCTCCTCGACCTCCTCCTGGGCGGCCAGCCACTCGGCCCGGCGCCGCTCGGCGGTCGTCGCCGCCCGGGACGCGGCCACCGCCACCTCCTGCGCGTACCGGGCCTGCTCCCGGGCCTGCTCGCGGGCCTGCTCGGCCAGTTCGATGCTGCTCGGCCGGGCGGCCTCGCTGATCCGGTCGCCGAACACCGACCGGAACCGGTTCGGGCGGACGATCAGGGCGGCGACCACGACGGCCGCCACGGCGAGCAGGGCCAGCCAGATCACGGCGGCCCGGGGAACGTCGGGCAGGACGGTGGAGAAGACGGTCTGCATCACCAGCACCTCGTGGTGGAACGGTCGGAGTCAACGGTCGGGGCCCGGCGGAGGGCGGTGGGTCGCGGCGGCACTCCACGGGGTGTGCGGCAGGGCGCGGTCGAGCGGGGCGTACCCGGGGGGCGGCGCGGTCAGGCGCGCGGCGGACCGCGGCGGGCGATGGCGGCCCCGCCGGGGTCGGCGACGACCACGACGTCCCGGCTCGCGACCGGTGCGGCGGCGTCGGCCGTGGCCCGGTGCGACGGCCCGGCGGGGGCCGGCGCGGTGAGCGGGTGCCGGAGGGGCGAGTCCGCGGCCGGCGCGGCGGCGGGCCCGACGCGGAAACCCTCGGCGACCCGCCGGCCGGCCGGCCCGACGTCGACGGAGGTGGCGGTCGGGGCGTCGACCCGGAGGTCGACGGCCGTGCGGGCAGTCGCGGCCGAATGCAGGTGGTCGGCGCCCGGGATCGCGGCCGGGCCGGTGAATCCGGCGATGAGCGCGAGAGCGGTCACCGCCGTGCGGGCGATCCTGCGCAGCGTGGCCGTCCAGAGGGACGGGGCGAACGCTACGGGCGGCACCGTTTCAACCTATCGGTCAGTTCGGCATCGTGCAGCTCGACGATCTCCCCGGTCGACGTGACCCGTCCCACGATTCGCTGTGGACGGACTCGTCCGCACCGGCACCCTCCACCTGCCGGGAGTGCGGTCGACCCCCGCCCGACGCGAAACGGCGCGGCGCCCCCGGTGGGGACGCCGCGCCGTCGTCAGCCTGCGGTCAGTTGCCGCCGAGCACCGGCGGCGGGGCCGTCTCGCCGTCGGACCAGACCATCTCGTCCTCGGTCAGCCAGGTCAGCCGACCGTCGGACTCGTCGTCCTCGCCGCCGCGCGCGCCGAGGGCCCCGTTGCGGCCGGCCATGGCGGGCCGCCCGGTGGTGCCGCTCTTTCCGGTGGAGCGGCCCTCCGTCTCGACGGTCACGCCCCGCCCGGAGGCGAGGCGGCCGGTGCCGGCGGCCGACCGGCCCTCGGCGCCGAGCCCGCCCACCCGGCCGGAGCCCGCCGAGCCGCCGCCGGCCAGCGACCCGGTGCCGAGCACACCCGGCATGCCGTAGAGGGAGTTGCCGCCGCCACCCGGCAGGGTCGGGCTGGTGCCGCCGAGCCCGGGGCCGCCCGCCAGGCCGGTCGTCGGGCCGGGGACGGTCAGCGGGCCGGCCCCGGCGAGCGAGGTGCCGGTGGGCTCGACGGTGCTGCCCGAGCCGATGGTGCCCGGGGTGCCCGCGCCGGGCTGGCCGGCCGTGCCGCCGCCCGTCGTGTCGCCGCCCACCATGCCGCTGCCCGGGGCGGTGTGGTGCACGCCCGAGGTGGTCGCGGTGCCGTTCGTCGCGGGACCGAAGCTGCCGACACCCGGCCCGGCCGACGGCGTGCTCACCGACGGGCCGCTCCGCAGCGTCGGGTCCGTCGGGTCGCCGTGATCCGGAAGCCCCGAGTCCGGCGGCTCCGGCACGACGATCCGGCCGTACGCCGAGAAGTCGTAGCCCTCGGCCAGCTTGGCGACGACCTGCACCATTCGCTGGTGCGCCTTCTCCTGCTCGGCCTTGTCCTGCTCGTGGCCGACGATGCCGCCGACCAGCGCGCCCGGCAGGCCGCCGACCAGGAAGCCCTTCCCGGCGCCGGAGAGCAGCTTGTCGTTGTCGTCGGTCTCCTCGGGGCTCTCCGCCTTCGCCTTGGCGGTGCGCAGCTCGCTGGCCATCATGTCGAGCGCCTGCCGGATGCCCGTCATGCCCTCGGCCAGGTTGCCGGAGTAGTCGGCGACGAGGTTGAGCCGGCGGTGGAACTCCCGGGCGGCGTCACCCGACCAGGTCTTCAGCAGCGCGTCCAGGTCGGCGGTCAGGTCGCGGCCGAGGTCGTCGAGGGTGCCCTTCAGCGAGGTCCACTGGGCGCTGAGCCCGTCGATCTGCTTCGGGTCGCCGGCGTTGACACCCTGGTAGAGCTCCTTGTGGCTGACGTGCTCGTAGCGCTGGGTGTATTCAGACACGCGGATCCTCTCCCTTCGGCTTCATCGCCTCGGTCAGCCCGGAGAGGGCGGCGACGATGTCGGCCGCGGCGGCGGCGTTGCGTGCCTCGGCGGTCCGGTAGTTCGTCATGATCGTCTTGGTGGCCTTCTGGGCGGCCACGATCGCCCGCCGCAACCGCTCGACGTGGTTGACGTAGCTCTGGTGCGTCTCGGAGTAGCGACGCGCGTTGTCGTTGGCGTCGGTGAACGTGCCGAGTGCCGGCGGCCGGCACTGCATCTCGGTGTTGAGCTTCTTCAACACCGACTCGGCCTCGCTCAGCCTGCGCTCGAGCCGCTGGTGGAAGTCCTCCAAGGACAGTACGTCTACTGTCGTGCGCCCGGTCATGGCTGCATCCCCGTAGTCATCGTCGAGAACCGTTGGCCACGTTCAGGTTAGTCGAACCGGGCCAACCGGGGCGACCCGTCATCCGGCCGATCCACTTCGGACCTTGCCCGCACCGCTCATCCGCCCTGCGCCGGGGCGGCATCGCCCGGGCCGGGCGTCGCGCCACCGCCGGCCGCCGCACCCGGATCGAAGTGGTTCATCGCCTCCGCGCGCTCCAGGGTCGGCCCGGTCGGCACCAGCGCCAGCAGGGACGCGGGCACCGCGAGCGGGGTCACCTCCCCGTAGCCGAGGGCGCTCTTCGCGTCGCCGGAGGCGGTGCCGAGCGGGTAGCGGACCCCCTGCGCGGTGATCAGGTAGACCGTCGAGCCGGCCGCGGGCTTGCCGCTCTCCCCGGCGGTGGCCTGCACCAGCACGCCCTTGCCGCCGGGCAGCAGCACGCTCTCCGCGGTGCGGACCGCGTCCCGGCTGCTCTGCCGCGCCGGCACCCCGGTCGCCGCGGTCAGCTCGGCCGGCGGCTGGTCGAAGACCTCCAGCGTGGTGGTCGGCTGGCCGGCCGGCCCGGAGCGGTACGTGGCGCAGAGCACCGTCCGCCCGGCGCGGACCTCGTGCAGGGTGGGCAGCCGGTCCGGCAGGCCCTCGGCCTCCAGCCGCTGGTCGGTGAGGAGCTGGCCGGCCTGGTCCGGCGTGATGTCGGTGACCTGGCCACCGCGGCCGAGCATCAGCAGCGCGGTCACCTCTCCGATCGCCACCAGGCCCTGCTTGGCCAGCACGTAGTACTGACCGGCGGCCCGGTAGACCTGGCCGACCCGGGCCGGGCGGTCGCCCACGGTCAGCCCGCTCGGGCCGCCCTCCCCGTCGATGGTCGCCTTGCGCAGCGCCGGACCGACCGGCAGCGCGTTGAGCAGTTGCTGCCCGACCGTGAGGGTGGCCGCGCCGGCCATCTTCAACGCCACCAGCGCCTGCTCGTCGCCGACCTGGAGCCGGGCGCCGCCGGTGAGCAGGTAGCGCGCGTCGTTCACCTTGACCAGGACCGCCCGGTCGGTGAGCGGGGTGCCGCCGGGCAGCGGCCGGTCGATCACCAGGCGGGTGGTGGAGCGCTCCGGGTCGTTCGGGTCGGGCACGTCGCACACCGACCAGGGGAGGCCCACCAGGGACTTCCTGTCCGGCACGTCGTCCGGTGCGCCCACGATGCCGACCGCCCCACCCCGGGGCCGGTCCCTGATCGAGGCCTGGGACATGGTGCGCACCGGCGCGGCGGCGTCGTTGAGGATGAGCCGGGCCGAGGCGTAGTTGAGCGTCGGGTGCAGCAGCTTGTCGTCGGCGAACACGTAGGTCGCGCCGGTCTCCCGCTCGATCACCAGGGTGTTCGGCTCCAGCGGGGCGGAGTTGCTGGTGAACTGCCCGTACGCGCCCGCGCCGCCGAGCACGACGGCGGCGGCGATGACGCTGCCGAACACCGCCATGCCGAGACGCCGCATCGGCAGGTCGTTGGTCTCCGGGTCGCCGGAGAGCAGCGCCGAGACGATCCGGCGGGTGACGAAGCGGTACGCCTGCACCTGATCGCGGCGGGTCCGCATGACTAACCTCCGGCAGGGGTGGGTCCGCGACGATCAGGTCCGAACTCCGCCGCGGGCTTCCCTACGATAAGGGGCCGTCGACGGTTCACCGGGACCCCGCCCGCCCCCCGGCGACGCACCGCACCGGCGGATGCCCAGGATGTCCAGAAGGGACGCTCGCGATGACCCAGGTCCAGGCGCCACCCGGTCTTACGGCCACCGCCCCCATCGTGCCGGCGGACCGACCGGTCACCCCGGCCGACAAGCGCCGGCACGGCCGGCTCGGCCCGGTGGTCGTCGGCCAGCTAGTCGTGCTGGAGTGCGCCGCGCTCGCCGTCTGGTTCGCCACCGGCGGCCCGTCCTGGCTGCTCCCCGTCGTCGGAGTGGTGGCGCTCCTGGCCGTGGTGGCCGCCTTCGCCCGCCGGGGCGGTCGCTGGTGGTACGAGGACCTCATGCTCCGCCGCCGGCTGCGCCGCCGCCGGGACCGGGCCCGGGGCGCGGCGCCGGCCGGCGACCCGCGGCTGGCCGCGCTGGCCCCGGAGCTGTCCGTCGTCGAGCTGACCGAACGCGGCACCCGGCTCGGCATCGGCCAGGACGACCGGGGCTGGTTCGCCGCGGTCGCGCTGACCGGCCCGCCCGGTGCGCCGGCCGGGTCGATCGAGGCGGCGACGGTGGACCGGGCGCTCGCGGTGCTCGCCGACTTCACCGGGCCGGTCACCCAGACCCAGGTCGTCTCGCACACCCTGGTCTGGTACCCGGCGCCCGGCGCGCCCCCGGCGGCCCACCGCACGGTCTGGGTGGCGCTGCGCCTGTCGATCGCCGACGCCCGCGCCGAGACGGTCAGCCGGGGCGGCGGCATGCGCGGCGTGCACCGCACGGTCGCGGCCGGCATCGGCCGGCTCGGCAAGGCGCTCAACGCCGCCGGGCTCGGCCACCGGGTGCTCAGCCGCGACGAGCTGCATGCCGCGGTGGTCTCCGGCGCCGGGCTCGACCTGGCCCCGGAGTCCCAGGTGGAGAGCTGGACCAGCCTGCGCGGCGGCGGCTGGACGCAGCGCTGCCTGGCCCTGCGGGTCCGCCCCAACGGCTCGCTGGGCGCGCTGGTGGACGCGGTGACCGCCACCTCCGCCCCGTCGCACACGGTCGCGGCCGTGGTGCTCCCCGGCGGCCGGCAGGTCCCGCCGCTGCTGCGGGTGGCGGCCATGGACGGCCACGCCGAGGCGCTGGTGAAGGTGGTCCGGGACGTGGCCCGCCGCTCCGGCGTGCCGGCCCGCCCGCTGGACGGCCAGCACGGCCCGGGCGTCTACGCCACCGCGCCGGTGGGCAGCGCCATGGGCACGGTCACGGCCGAAGGTTGACGATCCAGCCGTAGAGGCCGCAGACCCAGACGGCCAGCGGCACCAGGGCGACGATCAGCAGGATCTCGACGATGTCCAGGGTGCGTCCCCAGACCGGCGAGATCCGCTTGCCCGCGACGCTGAGCCCGTAGATCAGGCTGATCACGGTCACCACCAGCAGGCCGCCCAGGATCAGCCCGAGCCGGACCGGGAGCGAGCCGGCGCCGAAGGTGGCCGCGGCGGCCAGCCCGAGACCGAGGGTGCCGGCCAGGAGCACCGGGGTGCGCTGGCCGCGGCCGAGGAACGGGCGGGCCCGCAGCAGCGCCAGCAGGGCCAGCACCAGGCAGAGCAGCACCGCCGGCAGCCGGCCGTTGTCGGCGAGCACCAGCTCGCCGCCGAGCACCAGCACCGAGACCGTCCAGAGCAGGCCGGTGAGGAACGCGTCGGCCCGCTCGCTGTTGCGCAGCACCTGCGGGCCGTCCACCGACTCGGTGTCGCTCTTGAGGTCGTCCGGGCCGGTCGGGATCGACGGCACCGGCAGCCGGGCCAGCCGGTAGGAGATCATCGGCAGCGCGGGCAGGGCGCCGAACGCCACGGTCGCCACCACCGCCGCGGCGGCCGCCGCGCCGATGCTGAAGGCCAGGCAGAGCGCGGCGCCGAAGCCGACCGCCACGCCCACCCCGACCGCGCCGAGGAAGAGCGGCAGCCGGTCCCCGACGGCCAGCGCGGCGACCGCGCCGAAGAGCACCACCGCGGTCGCCGCGAGCAGCACGTGCGGGCTGGCCAGCTCGGTGAGCTTCCGGTCGCCGGCGAGCACCAGCAGGCCGCCGATCGCGGCGTAGCCGAGGCCGCCCATGGCCAGCACCGCGCCGGTCCGGCTGTCGCCGGCTGCCCGGGAGAGCACCGCGGCGCTGACCAGCAGCGCGACCGCGACCACCAGCGCGGCGAGCGCCCCGGGCAGCTGCGGCGGCCCGGCGAACAGCGCGGCCACCGCGCCGGCCGCCAGCGCCGCCCCGGCGAGCAGGACCGAGAACGCCCGGGTGGTGCCGACCTGCCAGACGCCGGCCCGCTGGTTGGTCGCGGTGGCGACCGCGTCCACCACGTCGTCGAAGACGATCTCGGGTGCGGCGGCGGCGCGCGGGTTGAAATAGAGCACCTCGCCGTCGCGGACGCCGAGCTGCGCGGCGGTACGGCCGCCGTCGAGCGGCTGCCCGCCGAGCCGGGACAGGCTCCAGCCGCCGTGCCGTACGCCCTCGTCGGCGAGGTCCTCGCCGGCGTAGCGCAGCAACGTGGGCAGCAGGTCGGCCAGCGGCACGTCGGACGGCAACGCCAGATCCATCCTGGTCCGCGGCGCCACGATGGTGATCCGGCTCAGTCCGCCGGTCGCGGTCTTCGTCGCCACTGTGGCCTGCTTCCTACTAGTCGCTCTTTGCTGAGCGGTTCGGATAATTCGCTCTCCGCTTGGCCGTCACCGAGCTGGAGTCCTGGACCGGCAGTCTGGTCCGGTGGCGATCGGTCCTATCCTTCAGGATCTGCTTCACCTTCTGGTACGGGGTATGCAGGGCGATGTCGGGGTCGCCAGCTCGCTGCAGGATGTTGATCGCGGCGTTCACATCGGCCTGCCACACCACCCCGCACGAGGTGCAGTGAAGCCGGTCGCCGCTGCGTCGGCCGAGCCGGCCGCAGCGGTGACAGGCTTGTGAGGTGTAGGCAGCGTTGACGTGGACGAGCGCAGAACCTCTGCGCTCCGACACGCTTGCCAGGGCCTCGGCGGTGACCCCTCGGGTCCACTCGGCAAGGCGCCGATTCATGTTCTTGCCGAGCGTCTTGCGCCCGGCGAAGCGTTTGGTGAGATCTTCGGCGACGACGGTGGCGGCCTTGTCCACGACCCGGTGCGCCGCGGTGAAGATCTCCGTGCGTACCCGCGCCCGGTGTTGGGCGGCCTGCCGATTCCGCTTCACGGTGCCGAGGTTGTTGGCCTTGATTCGGCACACTTTCGCATGGTCGCCACGCATTGCGGCGGTGTTCGCTATCGAGCGCAGCTTTGCCCGACGCCGCTTCCGCTCCTTCAACCGGTCGGACTCGCTGCTCAGGAGTTCGCCCAGCCGATCACCGTGGTGAGCGCCTTCGGAGTCGGTCAAGGCCTCGGTGTAGCCCTTGTCCACGCCGATTGTCTGGTCGCCGCAAGGCCGTTGTGACGACCTCATCTGTGAAGCGTCCATCTGGTAGTGCACCTCGACCCGGCCGCCGCGCAGGATCAGTCGCAGTGTGCCGGTCGGGGCGATGCTCGTGGACAAGGGGATCCTGGCCATCTGCCGACGCTTGAGGCCGGGAACTGCCAACCACATCCGGCCGTATCCGTCCAAGTAGCTGTTGTGCTGGTCGGCGCGCACCACAATCTGATCGTGCGTGCGGTTCTTCCCACGCCTCCAATGCTTGCGCAGCTGGCGAGTCAGAAAGGGGTCAGCAGCCCAACGGTTAGCCCTTAACGCGGCCAGTAGCCGTCTGCGCTCGCTTGGATCACTCCTGCTGCGAAAGACTGCCCGGCGCACATCGACCTTGGCCGCCTCCAGGTTCGCCGCGATGTCGCCCATCGCGTCGCGAACAGCTTCCTTCCAAGCATTTGCCAACACACCGAACTGCAGATGCGAACCGTCGGCCAACCATTGGTCGCGTACCTGCCGATCCCTCAAACCCGAACCGACACCGGCGACCGAGCCGTACAGCTGCCACACCTCGCTGCGTACCCGACCCAGCCGCCGGACCTGCTCCAGCAAGGCTGCGTACTTACCAGGGTTGAGGCCGGTGGAGTAAGCGATCCGGGTCACCTGCAACGGTCGCCCTCCAGGATCAGGCCCATCAAGTGAGTCCGTCTCAAAACGTCGCCTTCACCGCTCCACTTCAATGCCCGGCTGCAGCATCCTATGGACGTCGGCGTCGTCAAGCCCGCCCCGACAAGCCCTTTTGGGCGACAGACAGACGCAGGAGGGTCTGCGGCGAAAACCGATAACAAGTCGCCTCCTCGTGCTCGCCTACGATCCACCCGGGCCGCCCGCGCCGCCCCCGTGGGTCCACGGCGCCCCCGGGAGATTACCTACGATGGCGGTCGCACAGGTTGCCCACCCGACGACTCGGGTGCGTCGGCTGAACACGAGCAGGGCCGCTTCTGGGGAGGAGACAAGGTTGAGCACGGTGGTGTTCCGCCGGCTTCCGCGTCAACCGGGGCCCGCGCTGCCGCGCGGGGAGGTGCTGCTGGAGTCCCCGCCCGAGCTGCCGGAGCCGCAGGCCAAGGGCATGGGTCAGGTGCTGATGATCCTGCCGATGCTCTGCGGCGTCGGCGCGATGGCCTTCCTCTACGCCGGTCGCGGCGGCGGCATGATGACGTACGTGGCCGGTGGCCTGTTCGGCGTGTCCATGCTGGGCATGGCCGTCGGCACCCTCGGCGGCGGCAACGACAAGGCCGAGCTGAACGCCCAGCGGCGCGACTACATGCGTTACCTGGCCCAGATGCGCAAGCGCACCCGGCGGGCCGCCGAGCAGCAGCGCGCCGCCATGACCTGGCGGCACCCGGAGCCGGACGCGCTCTGGTCGGTCGCCGCCTCCCGCCGGCTGTGGGAGCGGCGGATCACCGAGGACGACTTCGGCGAGGCCCGGATCGCGCTCGGCCCGCAGCGGCTGGCCGTGGAGATCGTGCCGCCGGAGACCAAGCCGGTGGAGGACCTGGAGCCGATGAGCGCGATCGCGCTGCGCCGGTTCGTCCGGGCCCACTCCAGCGTGCCGGACCTGCCCACCGCGCTGTCGCTGCGCGCGTTCAGCCGGGTCGCGCTGCGCGGCGACCGGGAGCCGGTGCTCGACCTGGCCCGGGCCGCGCTGGGCCAGCTGGTCACCTTCCACGCCCCGGACGACCTCCTCGTGGCCGTGGTGGCCGCGCCCGACCGGCAGCCGGTGTGGGACTGGGTGAAGTGGCTGCCGCACGCCCAGCACCCGGGGCGTACGGACGCGGCGGGCGCGCGCCGGATGGTCTTCGCCAGCCTCGCCGAGGCGGAGGCGGCGCTCGCCAACGAGCTGGGTGGCCGGCCCCGGTTCGCCCCGGAGGCGAAGCCCCTCACCACCGCGCCGCACCTGGTGGTGGTGCTCGACGGCGGCGAGGTCTCGTCGACCTGCGCGCTGATGGGGCCGGGCCTGCTCGGCGCCACGGTGATCGACCTCTCCGGCGCGGTGCCCCGCGACGCCGGCCGCTGGCTGCTCTGCCTGGACGCCGGCGACGGCAGCGGGCTGGACCTGGTCCGCGGCACGGCCACCTCCCGGCTGGGCCGGCCGGACCGGCTCAGCATGGCGGCCGCCGAGGGGCTGGCCCGGCAGATCGCCCCCTACCGGCTCTCCCAGCAGCAGGGCGCCAGCACCGAGGAGCCGCTGGCCCGCAGCATGGAGCTGCCGGACCTGCTCGGCGTCGGCGACGCGGCCACGGTGGACATCCAGCAGACCTGGCGGCCGCGCAGCCACCGGGACCGGCTGCGCATCCCGCTCGGACTCGGGCCGGACGGCAACGTGGTGGAGCTGGACTTCAAGGAGTCGGCGCACGAGGGCATGGGCCCGCACGGCCTGGTCATCGGCGCGACCGGTTCCGGCAAGAGCGAGCTCCTGCGCACGGTGGTGGCGGCGCTGGCCGTGACCCACTCGTCGGAGGAGCTCAACTTCGTCCTGGTCGACTTCAAGGGTGGCGCCACCTTCGCCTCGCTGGACGCGCTGCCCCACACCAGCGCGGTGATCACCAACCTCTCCGACGAGCTGCCGCTGGTCGACCGGATGCGGGACGCGCTGGCCGGTGAGATGAACCGCCGCCAGGAGGTGCTGCGGGCGGCCGGCAACTACGTCTCGCGCTACGACTACGAGAAGGCCCGGGCCGCGGGCGAGCCGCTGGAGCCGATGCCCAGCCTGCTCATCATCTGCGACGAGTTCTCCGAGCTGCTCGCCGCGAAGCCGGACTTCATCGACCTCTTCGTGATGATCGGCCGGCTGGGTCGGTCGCTCGGCGTCCACCTGTTGCTGGCCTCCCAGCGGCTGGAGGAGGGGAAGCTCCGGGGCCTGGACACCCACCTGTCGTACCGGATCGGCCTGCGGACCTTCTCGGCGGTGGAGAGCCGGATCGTGCTCGGCGTGCCGGACGCGTACGAGCTGCCGAACGCGCCGGGCCACGGCTACCTGAAGACCGACACCACCACCATGCTGCGGTTCCGGGCCGCCTACGTCTCCGGCCCGTACCGGGCGCCGGGGCAGGTGCAGCGGTCCACCCGGGCGCAGGTGCAGCGCCGGATCGTCCCGTACGGCATCGACTACGTGCCGGCGCCGGCCCTGCCGAGCCCGGCCGAGACCGCGCCCGAGCCGGAGCAGACCGGCGACGGCAAGGCCGTGGCCATGCTGGACGTGCTGATCGACCGGCTCCAGGGTCGGGGCCGCCCGGCACACCAGGTCTGGCTGCCGCCGCTGGCCGAGCCGCCGGCCCTGGCCGAGCTGCTGCCCCCGCTGACCGTGCACCCGACGTTCGGCCTGACCACCGCCAACTGGCCGGGGCGCGGCCGGCTCACCGTGCCGGTCGGCATCGTCGACCGCCCGTACGAGCAGCGCCGCGACCCGATGATGGTGGACCTCTCCGGGGCCGGCGGCAACGTGGTGATCGTCGGCGCCTCGCTGAGCGGCAAGAGCACCATGCTGCGCACGATGCTGGCCTCGCTGGCGCTCACCCACACCCCGCGCGAGGTGCAGTTCTTCTGCCTCGACTTCGGCGGTGGCGCGCTGCGCAGCCTGGACGGGCTGCCACACACCTCGGGGGTGGCCGGGCGGCGGGACGTCGAGGCGGTCCGCCGGACGGTGGCCGAGGTGGTCGCCGTCATCGACGAGCGGGAGAACCGGTTCACCCAGCACGGCATCGACTCGGTGGCCAGCTACCGCCGGCGCCGGGCGGCGGGCGAGTTCGCCGACGACCCGTTCGGTGACGTCTTCCTCGTGGTCGACGGCTGGAACACGCTGCGCCAGGAGTACGAGGAGCTGGAGCAGACCATCACCAACCTGGCCAACCGCGGGCTCGGTTTCGGCGTACACGTGGTGGTCACCGCCGTGCGGTGGGCGGAGATCCGGATCAACATGCGGGACCTGCTCGGCACCAAGCTGGAGCTGCGGCTCGGTGACCCGGCCGAGTCGGAGATCGACCGCCGGGCCGCGCAGAACGTGCCGGGCGGCACGCCGGGTCGCGGCCTGACCCGCGACAAGCTGCACTTCCTCACCGGGATCTCGCGGATCGACGGCAAGCGCGACATCGAGGACCTCACCGAGGCGTCGGTCGCCCTGGCCGGGCATGTGGCGGCCAACTGGCCGGGCCGCCCGGCGCCGAAGGTGCGGCTGCTGCCGCGCAAGCTGGCGGTCAGCGAGCTGGCCAAGGTGGTGGACCGGTCGGTCCCGGGCATCCCGATCGGCGTCAACGAGTCGGCGCTCGCCCCGGTCTACCTGGACCTGACGACCGAGCCGCACCTGACCGTGTTCGGCGACGCCGAGTGCGGCAAGACCAACCTGCTGCGGCTGATCGCCCGCGGCATCGCCGAGCGCTACACCCCGGCCCAGGCCCGGCTGGTCATCGCCGACTACCGGCGCGGCCTGCTGGGCGCGGTGGAGGGTGACCACCTGCTCGACTACGCGCCGTCCAACCAGGTCTTCAGCCAGGGCCTCGGCTCGATCCGCAGCGCGTTGCAGAACAGGCTGCCCGGGCCGGACGTGACCACCGCCCAGCTGCGCGACCGGAGCTGGTGGAAGGGGCCGGAGCTCTACATCCTGGTGGACGACTACGACCTGGTCGCCTCCGGCGGCAACAACCCGCTCAGCGCCCTGCACGAGCTGCTGCCGCAGGCGCGGGACATCGGCCTGCACCTGATCATCACCCGCCGGGTCGGCGGCGTGGCCCGGGCCCTCTACGAGCCGGTGCTGCAACGCCTGCGCGAGCTGGACTCGCCGGGCCTGCTGATGTCCGGCAGCCGCGAGGAGGGCGCCGTCTTCGGCAACCTGCGGCCGAGCCCGCAACCGCCGGGCCGGGGCACCCTGGTCCGCCGCCGGGACGGCCAGCAGCTCATCCAGACCGCCTGGACGGAGCCGGCCTGACGGGGCGGACGTCGGATGACCGGGTCCGGTAGCGTCGGCCCGACCGTCAAGCTGAGGGAAGGACAGTCGTGAGCACCTCGTGGGGTTACGGCGGCGCCGGCGGCGCGATGGAGAATCTGCTGCGCCAGGCGCAGGAGCAGCAGCGCCGGCTGGCGGAGTTCCAGCAGCAGCGCGCCGAGCTGCGGGTCACCGGCGAGAGCCCGGACGGCCTGGTCCGGGTGACGGTCGACGGTGACATGAAGGTCGGTGGCATCGAGATCAACGCCCGGGCGATGCGGCTGGACAGCTTCACCCTGGCCGAGTCGCTCCAGGCCGCGATCGACGCGGCGTACGCGACCTTCGCCGAGCGGCAGCAGGAGTTGACGGCCGAGATGCTCGGCGGCTCGGACCTGGTCCGCCGGGCGCAGGAGGGCACCCTCACGCCGGAGGACTGGTTCCGCCAGTTCGGCGTGGACCTGACCGACCCGACCCGCGGCCTGCGCCGCTGACCAGGGAGGAGACGCGGTGGCGAACAAGGTCGACGTCGACGCGATTCGCAAGGCGAGCAAGAAGCTCGACGCCCCGGACGGCCCGATCCAGTACCTGCGCAACGTGCAGACGCTGCTGGAGAGCGTGAAGCTGCCGGACGGCGCGCTGACCCTCTTCGGCGGCGCGACCGTGCAGGCGCACAACGCCTCGGTGGACGGTCACCTCAAGAACGTCAGGACCGGCATCGAGCACCTGCACAGGGCAGCCGAGCAGCTGGAGCAGACCGCGAAGAACTGGGAGAAGTCGGACCAGCCGTGGGTGGTCAAGTGACCGGCCGGGTGGACGGGGAGGGCAGCTGATGTCAGAGATCCTGATCGCCAACGCGGCCGGCACGGTGACCGGCACGCACACGGTCGCCGCCGCGACGGCGCCGGTGCGCGGCCTGCTGCCCGCGGCCCGGGCCAACTGGATGTGGCTGGTCTTCGCCGGCGCGCTGGGCGCCGCCATCGCCTACCTGGAGACCTTCGACAACGACGAGGTCAACAAGTCCATCAAGGAGTGGGGCGACGCGGCGCGGCTGCTCGGCGGCGACCAGTTCGGCGCGGCGTTGGAGCAGGTGCCGCCGTCGGACAGCGAGTGGGACTTCGACGACCGGGACGCGTTCGACCTCTTCCTGCGCAAGCTCAGTGCGGAGATCAACTCGCTGGCCGAGGCGTTCAACGCCAACAAGGACACCCTGACCTCGGCCCGGGACGCCTTCAACGACGCGGTGAACGCGCTGGTCGACGCGCTCATCCCGATCCTGATCGCGGTGATCGTGTCGGTCGCCCTCCAGGCGTTCCCGCCGACCGCGCCCATCGCCGAGGCGATCGGCGTGGCCGGGATGGTGGCGAGCGCGGCGATCCTGGCGCTGGTCTTCGGCGACATCAGCGCGGTGTTCTCCGCCGTCATGGCCGGCTTCCAGGGCAACGACCGGTTCGCCTTCGTGTCGGACTCCCGACCCGGCTGGGCGGCCACCGGCCAGGACCCGGACATCAAGGACATCAAAATCGACTGGGTGCAGGACTCCAAGTTCTACCAGTGACGGGAAGGGGCCCGAGATGACCCTGGTGCTCTTCGTGTACTTCCTGGTGGCCGTGCCGGTCTTCATCGGGCTGGCGCTGGTCGCCCAGTTGTCCCGCGCCGCGTGGGCGAAGCGGGCCAGCGAAGTGGTGTTGCTCACCGGCGTCGCCGCGCTGATTCCGGTGGTGCTCGACCGGGCGCTCGACAAGCCGGTGCTCTGGCTGTTCGTGGCGCTGCTGGCGGTGGTCCTGGTCTTCGGCGCGGTGATGCACGTCAGGTCGTATCGACGGCCGTCCTGAGCCGCCGCTGGCGCCGGCGACCGTCCACGTCGTACGGTCCGGTGCGTCGGACGGCGTTGTGCGCCATGGGGAAGCAGGGCTGCGCGGATTGGACGTCGTCCGCTACGGTTCGGTTGAAGTGTCCGTCGGTGGGGTGTGACGCCTTGCCGCGGGGGAGGGGCGCGGCGGATCCGCCGCCACAGAGATGACGGAAGGGTGTGAAGCATGGCGTTCGAGGTCAGTGCAGCGAGCCTGCACACCGCCGCGAGTGACGTGCGGTCCACGCGCAGCGACGTCGACGGTGAGCTGAAGAAGCTGTGGAACGTCGTCGACGACCTGGCCATGGCCTGGAAGGGCGGGGCGTCCACGGGTTTCCAGAACCTGATGCTGCGTTGGAACGAGGACACGAACAAGCTGCTGACGGCGATGGACAACATCGCCGACCTGCTTGACAAGTCGGGCACGACGCACCAGGTCAACGACGAAGAGCAGCAGCAGATGCTGGACAAGTTCCACTCTGCTCTCAACCCGTGATCCGCGAAGACAGGCAGAGGAGGAATCGATGAGCATCAAGGTTGACTACGCTGTCCTCGAAAGCAGCAACCAGCAGATGCAGGCCATCTCGCGGACCATCGACGAGAAGCTTGACACGCTGCGCTCGATGCTGACCAAGCTCGAGTGGGAGGGCCAGGACCGCGTCGCCTACGAGCAGCACCAGGCTCAGTGGGACGTCGCCGTGCGGGACATCAACAAGGTCCTGAACGAGATCGGTGGGGCCGTGGGCATCGCCCGCGAGAACTACATGACCACCGAGATGAGCAACTCCAAGGTCTGGGGCTGACCCGACCGACCCGCTGCGGCTCCGCTCCGGCTCACGCCGGGGTCGGGGCCGTGGTGCTTTTCCGGGCCGGCTGGGTCAGGCGTCCTGCGGCGCGGTGCGGCGGCCCGGGCGCCAGCCCCGCCGGCGACCCCGGACCAGGATCGGCCGCAGCGCCAGCAGGACACCGGCCAGCAACGCGCCGACCAGGGCCGCCCAGATCGCCACGGTGCGCTGCCAGGCCAGCGGGTCGGCGTGCGGTGCCGGTGCCGGCATCGCACCCAGCGGCGGGTCGGTGCGGGTGCCCAGCAGGCTGGTCACCGCCCGATAGGGGTTGACCACCCCGTATCCGACCAGCGGGTTGTGCCCGTCGGGCGGGTTGTCGGCGGTGCGGGTGAGCCGGAACGCGACGTCCTTCGGGGTGATCTCCGGGTGCGCGGCCCGCACCAGCGCGGCGACCCCGGAGACGTACGCGGTGGCGAAGCTGGTCCCGCCCTGCGGCTCGGCCCGGTAGCCGGCGCCCTGCGGGGCGGGGCCGACGATGTTCAGGCCGGGCGCGGCGATGTCCACGTAGTCGCCGGTGACCGAACTGCCGACGTGCCCGCCGTTCTCGTCCACCCCGGCGACCGCGATGACCCCCGGGTACGCGGCCGGGTACGCCGGCTGGTCCTGCTGGTTCTCCTGCCGGTTGCCGGCGGCGGCCACCAGGATCACGCCCTTGTCGAGGGCGTAGTCGACGGCCTCCTTCAGCGCCGGGTCGTCGAGCGTCACCAGGGACAGGTTGATCACGTCGGCGTCGTGGTCGACCGACCACCGGATGGCGTGGCCGATCTCCGCCGGGATGGACTCGTCGAAGGCCCGCTGGTTGTCGGCCAGCACCCGGACCGGCAGGATCCGGGCCTCCGGCGCGATCCCGGTGTACGGCGCGCCGGTGCCCTCCCGCCCGGCGATGATGCCGGCGATCATGGTGCCGTGGCCGACCAGGTCGCACTGCCCGTCGCGCTTGGCGAGCTGGTTGAAGTCCTCGCCGGAGAGCACCCGGCCGCGCAGCAGCGGGTGGTCGGGCGAGACGCCGGAGTCGATGACCGCGACGGTGACGCCCTGCCCCTTGGTGACCCGCCAGGCCGCGGCCGGGTCGAGCCGGTTGAGCGCCCAGGGCGCCGCCGTCGGAGCGGGGCCGCCGGACGGGCCGCCGCACTTCGGGGCCGCAACGGCGGGTGCGGGCACCGCCAGCGTGCCGCCGAGCAGGGTGGCCACCGCCGCTCCGAAGAGGACGGATCGGATCCGGTGCCCGGTACGGACGTGCTCAGTCGTCCCGTCCGGCCGCAAGCTGTCGCGCACGCGGTGAGATTACCGTCGCCGCGCCGTCCGTGCGGTGACGGGCGTACGCGGGGAGCGGTCAGCTCTCGGCCGCCGGCTCCGCGACCTGGTCGGCGGTGAAGAGGGCGAGCAGGGCACCCACCTGTTGATCGGCCTCGGCCGGGTGCCGGAAGTGCCCGTTGGGGTTGATCGTGTACTCGTTGCGCCGGCCCACCCGGGTACGACGGAGGTAGCCACCGGCCTCCAGGTCGGCGACGATCGCCTGGGCGGCCCGCTCGGTCACCCCCACCTCGTCGGCCACGTCCCGCAACCGCGCGGTGGGGTTGCGGGCGATGGCCAGCAGCACGTGCCCGTGGTTGGTGAGGAACGTCCAGTTCCGGCCGCTCCCGTTCTGGCCCGGTGTCGTCGCCATGGTGGTCATGGTATGGCCCCGCCTCCCGGTCCCGCCCGGGGCCGGCGTCCGCCGCGGGGCCGGGCGTGCGCGGCGGGGCCGGGGCAGGAGCCGCCGTCAAGGGTGGTGTGACGTATGAAATGCGTATCACGTAAATCTTGACGTGGGTTGGGCTGCGTGTGACCGTGGGTGGCGAGGCCGCCTCCGTCGCCGGCCGGCTGACCAGGTCGTTTTCGCGCGAGGACGAGGTGAGGCTCAGTGCCGCTGACCACTCCCGAGCAGGCGCTCGCCGAGCTCTACGCCGGTAACCGCCGGTTCGTCACCGGCGTCCCGCGCCATCCCAACCAGGACGCCGACCACCGGGCGGCGGTCGCCGACGGGCAGCATCCCTTCGCGGTGATCGTCGGCTGCTCCGACTCCCGGCTCGCCGCCGAGATCATCTTCGACCGCGGCCTCGGTGACCTCTTCGTGGTCCGCACCGCCGGCCACACCGCCGGCCCCGAGGTGCTCGGCAGCGTGGAGTACGCGGTGACCGTGCTGGGCACCCCGCTCGTGGTGGTGCTCGGCCACGACTCGTGCGGCGCGGTCCAGGCCGCCCGAGAGGCGGTCCGCACCGGCAACTCGCCGCCCGGGCACCTCGGCGCGGTGGTGGACGCCGTCGCGCCCAGCCTGCTCCGGGCCACCCGGGAGGGTGTCGAGGACCTCGACGCCATCGTCGACATCCACATCGCGCAGACCGTGGAGGCGCTGCTGGCCCGGTCCGCCGTGCTCGCCGAGGAGGTGTCCGCCGGGCGGTGCACGGTGGTCGGCCTGTCGTACCGGCTCAGTGCCGGTGAGGTGCGCACGGTGGCGCAGGCCCCGGCCGGCACGTCGGCCGCGCCGGTGCCCGCCCCGGCCGCGCCCGCCGACCCGGCGCTCGCCGGCTGACCGGTTCGGAAAAACGTCGAGGCCGGCCCGCGCGTCGCGGGCCGGCCCTCTTCGGCGTACGTCGTCAGAGCAGCGACATGTGCACGTGGTCGGTGTGGTCGGAGGGTCCGCTGTAGGACTTCCAACCGGTGGCCGGGAACCAGATCTGCCGGTTCCAGATCACGTAGTAGATGCCCAGCCGGTCGGCGTTGCGGATGAGGAAGGCGGCGACGTTGTTGCCGTACATCCGCTGGTCCTTGGTGCGCCAGGAGGAGAAGCCGCTCTTCTGCAGCGACCAGTCGCAGGCCCGGCCCTTGGGATGCTCCCACGGCCCGCCCGGCCGGTAGCAGCCCACGAAGCGGTTGAAGCCGGCCCGCTTCACCTCCTTGTACGCGTGCAGCGTGCGCGGAGTGATGCAGCCCGACGTGGTCGGGTCGTCCTCGCTGCACGACTCCGGCTTCCAGTCGCCGTCGGCGGTCCGGCCGGGGCCGACCCGGGCGACCGGTGAGGTGGCCGCGACCAGGCCGCCGGTGAAGCCGAGCCCACCGACCAGCTTCAGCGCCTTCTCGGTCTCGGCCTTCTCGCGGGCCATGGCGTTCTTCTGCTTCTCCTGCTCGCGCACCTCGGCGTCGAGCGCGATCTTGGCCTGCTCGGCGCGGGTCTTCGCGGCGTTGATGGCGGCGAGCCGCTGCGCGTTGAACAGGTTCAGCTCGTCCAGCGCGGACGCCCGCTGCACGAACGAGTCCGGCGAGTTGCTCTCCAGCAGCATGGCCATGGCGCCCATCCGGCCGGTCCGGTAGGACTGCGCCGCGATCTGGGTCACCTGCGGGCTCAGCGCGTCGAGGTCGTTCTGCGCCGCCTTCACCTCGAGGGCGAGCTGGAGCTGGCGCTTGCGCGACTTGTCCAGCTTCGCCTTGGCCTGCAGGTAGGCCCGGTTGGCGGTGTCGATGGCCTCGGTGATGAGGGGGTCGTCGTCGTCCTCGGAATGGCCCGAGGGGGTGGGGGTGGTCGGAGCCGCCGTCGCCGGGGTCGGCCCGGCCAGCACGGTGAGCGCGGCGAGCACGGCCACCACGGGAGTCAGCCAGCGGCGCAGGGGTGCCGTCACAGTGTTCCCTTCCGTCGGCCGCCGACCGGGTTAGCTGCCGGGTTCGGGACGGAAGTGGCCCCTACCGCTCGCGCGGATTCACCCCATGTACCTGGTTCCCCGGCTCGCCCGCGGGCGATTGGGCGGCGGCACCGCTGGCGCCGGTGCGCGCCTTCAGCGGTGACCGGCAGCGAGGTTACCCGAGAGTCCTCCCGGTGTTCTACGTCCGGAAGCCGACCAATAGCGAGAATTCGTCCTCGCCCAGCGTGACCAGGATCGCGTTTGGGATCCGTCGTCACGCTGCGGAGTGTCACCATGCGGCCTCCGTGCTCCTGTCGCCGCCGGGCCACCCTCCGTCGCGCGGCCCGGGCGTCCCGCCGAGTGCCTCCAGCGCCTCGTCCCGCCCGGCCGGCGGCCGCGGCGCGGGCGGATCCGCCGGCCGCGCGGTGGTCCCGCGCCGCCCGGCGGCGGTGACCACCGCGGCCAGTCCGGTGGTCAGCGGTACGGCGGCGATCAGGCCGAGCGTGGCCACCGCACTGCGGACGATCTCCTGGGCCATGAACTCGCTGGTGAGGATCTCGCTCACCGGTCGGGAGTCGGCGACGAGCAGGAGCAGCAGCGGCAGCGAGGCGCCCGCGTACGCCAGCACGATGGTGTTGACCGTGGAGGCGATGTGCGCCCGGCCCACCCGGGTGGCCGCCCGGTAGAGCTGCCGACGGGACAACGCGGGGTTGGCGTGGGCCAACTCGGTGACGGTGGCCGCCTGGGTGACCGTCACGTCGTCCAGCACGCCCAGTGAGCCGATGACGATGCCGGCCAGCAGCAGGCCGTGCAGGTCCACGTCGCGCTGGAACATCGACAGGGTGGTGGCGTCCTCGCTGCCGAAGCCGGTCAGGTGGGTGGCGGCCGTGGCCAGGGTGCCGAGCACCCCGGTCAGCACCAGGCTGCCGAGCGTGCCGAGCACCGCCACCGAGGTCTGCGTGGTGACGCCATGGGTCAGGTAGAGCACCACGAACATGATCAGCGCGGCGCCCACGATCGCCATCAGCAGCGGCGACTGGCCGGCGCCGATCCCGGGCAGCACGAAGCCGAGCAGGATGGCGAAGCTCGCCACCAGCCCGCCCAGCGCGGCCAGGCCGCGCCAGCGGCCGAACGCCACGATCGCCACGGCGAAGAGCACCGCCAGCCAGACCAGCGGTGTGCCGCGCTGGTGCTCGGCGATGTTGTAGCTCTTGACCGCCGGGTCGGCCGGGTCGGTCAGCTCGACCAGGACGACCTTGTCGCCGACCTCGACCCTGGGCGCGCCGGGGCCGGCCGGTAGCGGCGTCTCGACCTGCCGGCCGGCGTCCGGACCCTGCTCGGCCGCGACGGTCACCGTCCCGCACGGCCCGGCGGAGCCACCCGGACCGCCCTCCGGCGCCTCCGGGGTCGGCGGGCAGGGCTCGGTCACCACCCGGGTCACGGTGCCGTGGTAGCGGGGCAGGGCGGGCGCGTCCGCGGGGTCCCGGTCCTGCCGGGGCCAGAGCACCAGCGCGGCGACCACGGTGATCACGAAGAGCGGCACCACCGTCGCGACCAAAATCCGTCGTACCCCCGGCGGGGCGGACGGAGCGGGACGGGTGTGGTCGGCGCCCATGGCGTCTCTCCCAACGATTCGCGACGGGATACGTGTCACCGGGCCGGCCGGTTTACCGGGTGCGGGTCAGCCGCGCTTCATGAGGCGGCCGACGGCGGCCATCATCTCGCTGGCCATCTCGTCGGCGCGGCCCTCGGCGGCGCCCTCGTGCATGCAGTGCCGGGCGTGCCCGTCCAGCAGGCCGAGGCCTACCTTGTCGAGCGCGGCCTGGATGGCGGAGATCTGGGTCAGCACGTCGATGCAGTAGCGGTCGTCCTCGACCATCTTCTCGATGCCGCGGACCTGGCCCTCGATGCGGCGGAGCCGCGCGAGCAGCTGGTCCTTGCTGGCGGTGTAGCCCCGGGTCGGGGTCGTCGGTGCGGTCATGACGCCAAGGATAGCGTACCCCTCGGGGGTATGGTACGGTCCTCGCTGTGGCCGATACCCCCACCGGGTAACGGTAACGCCAGAGTGGGAGCCGTCTCTCCTCCGACTACCCCCCGGGGGTATAGGATGAGAGGCGCGGGAAGGGAGATGCACGATGCTCACCACCACGTACCAGGTGCAGGGCATGACCTGCGGGCACTGCGTCAACTCGGTCAGCACCGAGGTGAGCGCGCTGCCGGGCGTCACCGACATCCAGGTCGACCTGGCTTCCGGCCGGGTCACCGTCACCAGTGAGAGCCCGTTGGACACGGACACCGTCCGCGCCGCCGTGGACGAGGCCGGTTACGACCTCGTCGGGGCGTGACGGGTCCGCGGACCCGAAGAAACCGAGGTACCACGATGAACACGGCGACGAAGCTGAGCGGCTTCGCCCTCGGGCTCGCGGCGGTGTTCGGCACGGCGTACGGGGTCGGTCACCTGGCCGGCCCCGTCACCCCGGCCGCCGAGACCCGCCACGACGCCACCGACGCCGGCCACGACTCCGCCGGATCCGACCACGGCGACGGGGGCCACGCGGCCACCGCCACCCCCCACCTGCCCGGCGGGCTGCTCGTCTCCGAGCGCGGCTACACGCTCCAGCCGGTGACCGCACCGGCGGGCGAGTTCGCCTTCCGGATCACCGGCCCGGACGGCCGGCCCGTCACCTCCTACGACGTCGCGCACGACAAGCGCATGCACCTGATCGTCGCCCGCCGCGACCTCTCCGGCTTCCGGCACGTCCACCCGGAGCTGGCCGCCGACGGCACCTGGCGGGTCGCCTCGCCGCTCGCCGGGCCCGGCGTCTGGCGGGCGTTCGCCGACTTCACCCCGACCGGCGGCGAGCCGCTCACGCTCGGGGTCGACGTCACCGTCCCCGGCGCGCTGGACTCCCGGCCGCTGCCCGCGCCGGCGACCAGCACCACGGTCGACGGCTACACGGTCACCCTCAGCGGCGCGCCCCAGCCCGGCCGGACCAGCCGGCTCACCCTGACCGTCAGCCGCAACGGCCGACCGGTCACCGACCTCCAGCCCTACCTGGGGGCGTACGGGCACCTGGTGGCCCTGCGCCAGGGCGACCTGGCGTACCTGCACGTGCACCCGGAGGGCACGCCCGGCGACGGGCGGACCCCGGCCGGGCCGGCGGTCACCTTCGCCGCCGAGGTGCCCTCGGTCGGCACGTACCGTCTCTACCTGGACTTCCGGCACGGCGAGGCGGTGCACACCGCGGAGTTCACCGTTGTGGCCGGGGACCAGACCGCGCCGGCGCCCACCGCGCCGGCCCCCACGACCGCACCGACCCCGGATGCCGGCCACGGCACCCCGGGGCACGGGCACAATTGACCGGAGGTGCCGCGATGACATCGACCGCGAAGTCCCTGCCGGTCGCGCCGAACCTGATCGAGCTCGCGATCGGCGGCATGACCTGCGCCTCCTGCGCCGCCCGGATCGAGAAGAAGCTCAACCGGATGGACGGCGTCGAGGCCACGGTCAACTACGCCACCGAGAAGGCCACCGTCCGCTACGCCGACGAGGTGGCCCCGGCCGACCTGATCGCCACTGTGGAGAAGACCGGCTACACGGCCGTCGTCCCGCCGCCGCCCAGCCAGGCGATGACCGAGGCGACCGCGGAGCCGGTGGACGAGCTGCGCGGGCTGCGTACCCGGCTGTGGGTGTCGGTCGTGCTGACCGTGCCGGTGATCGTGCTGGCCATGGTGCCGGCCTGGCAGTTCGACTACTGGCAGTGGCTGTCGCTGACCCTGGCCGCCCCCGTGGTGGCGTACGGCGGGCTGCCGTTCCACCGGGCCGCCTGGATCAACCTGCGGCACGGCGCGGCGACCATGGACACCCTGGTCTCGCTCGGCACGCTGGCCGCGTTCGGCTGGTCGCTCTGGGCGCTCTTCCTCGGCGACGCCGGCATGCCCGGGATGACCCACCCGTTCCGCTTCGACATCACCCGTACCGACGGGGCCGGCAACATCTACCTGGAGGCCGCGGCCGGGGTGACCGTGTTCATCCTCGCCGGCCGCTACTTCGAGGCCCGGTCGAAGCGGACCGCCGGCGCCGCCCTCCGCGCCCTGCTGGAGCTGGGCGCCAAGGACGTGGCGGTGCTGCGCGGCGGGCAGGAGACCCGGATCCCGGTGGACCAGCTGGTCGTCGGGGACCGGTTCGTGGTCCGCCCGGGGGAGAAGGTCGCCACCGACGGCCTGGTCGAGGAGGGCACCTCGGCGGTCGACGCCAGCATGCTCACCGGCGAGTCCGTGCCGGTCGAGGTGGCGCCGGGCGACACCGTGGTCGGCGCCACCGTCAACGCCGGGGGCCGGCTCGTCGTCCGGGCCACCCGGGTCGGCGGGGACACTCAGCTCGCCCAGATGGCGAGGCTGGTGGAGCAGGCGCAGACCGGCAAGGCGGCCGTGCAGCGGCTCGCCGACCGGATCTCCGGGGTCTTCGTGCCGATCGTGATCGCCCTGGCAGCCGGCACGTTGGGCTGGTGGCTCGGCAGCGGGGCCGGGACGACAGCCGCGTTCACCGCCGCGGTGGCGGTGCTGATCATCGCCTGCCCGTGCGCGCTGGGCCTCGCCACCCCGACCGCGCTGCTGGTCGGCACCGGGCGGGGCGCCCAGCTCGGCATCCTGATCAAGGGGCCGGAGGTGCTGGAGTCCACCCGCCAGGTCGACACCGTGGTGCTGGACAAGACCGGCACCGTCACCACCGGCAAGATGACCCTGGTCGACGTGCTGCCCGCCGAGGGTACGGACGCCGCCGAGCTGCTCCGGCTGGCCGGCGCGCTGGAGGGCGCCTCCGAGCACCCGATCGCCCGCGCCGTCGCCGACGGCGCCGCCGAGGCGGGACCGCTGCCCGCGGTCACCGGCTTCGCCAACGCCGAGGGCCTCGGCGTCACCGGCACGGTCGACGGCCGCGAGGTGGTGGTCGGACGGCTCCGGCTGCTGCGCGAGCGCGGTCTCGACGTACCCGAGGAGGTCGTGCGGGCGGCGACCGGCGCGGAGGCCGCCGGCCGGACGGCGGTCCTGGCCGGCTGGGACGGCCGGGCCCGCGGCGTCCTCGCGGTGGCCGACGCGGTGAAGCCGACCAGCGGGGCGGCCGTCGCCCGGCTGCGCGAGCTGGGGCTGACCCCGGTGCTGCTCACCGGCGACAACGCCACGGTGGCGAAGGCGGTGGCCGCCGAGGTCGGCATCGACGAGGTGATCGCCGAGGTGCTGCCGGCCGACAAGGTGGCCGTGGTCGAGCGGCTCCAGGGCGAGGGGCGGACCGTCGCCATGGTGGGCGACGGGATCAACGACGCCGCCGCGCTGGCACGGGCCGACCTGGGGCTGGCCATGGGCACCGGCACCGACGTGGCCATCGAGGCGTCCGACCTGACCCTGGTCCGGGGCGACCTGATGGCCGCCGTGGACGCCATCCGGCTCTCCCGGCGGACCCTCGCGATCATCAAGGGCAACCTGTTCTGGGCCTTCGCCTACAACGTGGCCGCCCTGCCGTTGGCCGCCGCCGGCCTGCTCAACCCGATGATCGCCGGCGCCGCGATGGCCTTCTCGTCGGTCTTCGTGGTGGCGAACAGCCTCCGGCTGCGCGGCTTCCGCCCGGTCGGCTGACCGGTCGCGTGCCGCCGGTCCCGGTCTCCCCGGGGCCGGCGGCGCCGTCCGTTCACCCGGGCGGTGTGGTTGAGCGGGTGGCGGCCCGGGTACCTCCACCTGGTCAGGAAACTGCTGAGTGGAGGTTCCCATGGGTATCGACGACAAGATCGACAACGCGACCGAGAACACCGCCGGCAAGGTCAAGGAGGGCGTCGGCCGCGCCACCGACGACGAGCGCCTCGAGGCCGAGGGCCGCAACGACCAGGCCGCCGCAAACATCAAGCAGGCCGGCGAAAAGATCAAGGACGCGTTCAAGAGCTGACCTACTGTCGTACGTGTCGCCGGGCCGGCAGAGCCCTGCCGGCCCGGCGTGCTGCGCGTGGCGGTGATCCCCCGCCGCGCGCCGTCACCGCCGGAGCAGGCCGGGACAACGGCCGCCGAACGCACGGGAGAACGATGTCCGGTACCACCGCGATTCGCACCGCCGCCCTGGTGACGATGACCGCGCTCGCCGCGGCCTGCCAGCCCACGGGGGAGGAGAGCGCGGCGCCGGCCGGCGAGCCGACCGCCGCGCCCACCGTCACCGCCGTGCCCACGCCCGCGCCCACGGCCACCGCCGCGCCCTCGCCGGTCACCGCGGCGAACACCGCCGCCGTCTGCGCCGAGGTCGACAAACTGATCATCGCCAAGAGTAAGGAGATCGCCGCCGACTCCGCGGCGGCGACCCGCCGGCAGCTCACCCCCGAGCAGATCAACGACGAGGTCAAGGCCGACCTCGCGGACCTGGCCGACGACGTACGCCGGCAGGCCACCCGGGCCGAGGACCCGGAGATCAAGGCGCTGGTCGGCGACGCCGCCCGGCGGATCGAGGCCGGGGCGAAGTCGTCGACCCCGGTGAAGTGGCTCAGCTCCACGTTCGTCGAGATCCCGCAGCGGCTCACCCGGGAGTGCCGCGCCTGACGGCCGGGGTCGTCCACATCACACTGTCCACAGTCGCGCACTACGGGTCACCGTGGTTGGCGCGGAGTGCGTAGCATGCGAGACGACCTCGACCCCGGAGGAGCTCGGCATGGCCCACCCCGTCGATCCGTCCGGTCTCGGCCGCGTGCTGTCCGAGACCATGTCCGCGCTGGGGCGATTCACGGCCGGCGCCGACGGCGAGGCGCCCCCGCCCCCTGAGGGGGTCGGCGAGGCGGCCGATGGCCTGGTCCGGGTGACCGCCGGTCCGCCCGGGCGGATCACCGGGCTGATCCTCGATCCTCGGGTGATGCGGCTGCCGAGTGAATCCCTGGCCGAGGAGATCAGCGGGGCGGTCAACGCGGCGCTGGCCGACCTCCAGGAGAAGGCGACCGCCGCGGTGTCCGGCGAGGTCGACCTGGGCTCGCTCGGCGAGCAGCTGCGCCGGATCCAGGAGGACGCCGGCCGGCAGCTCACCGCCTTCACCGACGCGCTGGTCGAGGCCCAGGACCGGCTGTCCCGTCAGGGCGGCCGGTGATGGCCATCGAGGTCGACCCGGACGGGCTGGGCGGCTCCGGGCGCGCGCTGGGCGACGTGGCCACCCGGTTCAGCCAGGCCATGACGGCGTTCCAGGCCGAGCTGGCCGCCTTCGGCCGGCCCTGGGGCTCCGACGACATCGGTTCGCTCATCGGCGCCGCTCACGACGAGGTCTCCGCGTTCGCCTTCGAGTGCTTCGACAGCGCCCTTGAGGAGATCGCCGCCGCCGGCACCGACCTCACCGACATGGCCGCCCGGTACGCCGAGGTCGAGGCCGCCATCAAACAGGGCTTCGACGGGCTGCGGCAGGCGCTGGGAGGCTGACGGTGGGGCTCGAACTACCCGGCGAGCTGCGCTCGCTGCTCGGCATCCTCGGCTACACCTGGCCGGAGGCCGACGAGGTCAAGCTCTTCGAGATGGGCAACGCCTGGATCCGCTTCTCCGGCACCCTGTCCGGCGTGGTGGCCGAGGCGAACACCGGGGCCGCCACCGTCTGGTCCAGTCACACGGGCCAGGACATCACCGCCTTCCAGTCCTGGTGGAACCGGGAGGACAGCCCCGCCGACAGCCTGCGCGACGGGGTGACCGCCGCGGTGCTCACCGGCACCGGGCTGATCATCTGCGGCGCGATCGTGCTCGCCCTGAAGATCGCCGTGATCGTGCAACTGGTCATCCTGGCCATCGAGATCGCCCAGGCGATCGCCACGGCGGCGGTCACCTTCGGCGCCTCGCTCCTGGAAATCCCGATCTTCCAGCAGTTGGCCCGGACCATCGTCGGCAACCTCGTCCAAGAGGTCATCTGGAAACTCCTCGACGGGTGACGGGCTGATGGCCAAGGGATCGGGGAAGGCCAGCGGCCGCCTGATGCGCGCGGCGCTGAAATACCTGAAGCGCGCCAACAAGCGCAATCGCCCGGGGCGGATGAACGCCCACTTCCGGGACCACGTCTTCGGCGGGCACGTGAAGCCCGGGCACCCGAAGGGGTCGGGTTATCACTACCGGCCGGGCGGCCAGGACTTCCCGGGCCGCCGGCTCAAGCCCGGCACCGTCAACCGGGATCCGCGAACCGGGGCGTACGAGGCGGAACCCGAGTTCTTCGACCCGACGCGGAACCCACCACACGGAGAGTGGAAGCCCAAGGCGGGCAACAACGGCGTCAGCTCCTTCTATCCCGACCACTGGACTCCGGCGGAGGTGGACGCAGCGGTCCCCGGAGCCTTCAACAACGCGGTTCCCGCGGGCGGGAACATGTGGCGTGGCACGTACCGCGGCCTGACCATCGAAGGCTTCTACGATGGCGCCGGTGGGTTCACCCACGGGTGGCCCGTCGTCTGATCTGCGGAAGGAATACCTTGAGCTTCATCACGTTCTCGCTCGATCAGTTCAACCTCCCGGTGTTCCGCGTGGACGACAAGCGCCACGAGACGCTGGGGGCCTGGCTGATCGCGGACGTCTCGCGGCACTTCCTCGTCTGTCTCGACGGCTTGGCGATGATTGACGACGTGTCGAACGGCCGCCCGCCGTTCGAGGAGTGGAGCAGTGAGAACTACGAGGTCTCCTTCGCCTCATCCGGCATCGTGATTCAGAACTCCTGGCTGGAGCACGAGCACGGTGAGTACCCGGTCGACGAGGTGAAGCAGGCGTTGGAGGACTACTGGTCCTTCCTGGTGACTCTTCCCGAGCGTCCGCTGGTCCGCGAGTACCGGCCGGACCTGCCGGAGTGGCAGGCGGCGCTGCTGCGCTGGGAGGAGAAGTGGGGCAGGGCCCACCCTTATCGCGGGCGGCTGTTCTGAGCTCTCGGACGGTCGGCAGCCGGCCGAGGAGCGGAGCAGCGAGAGGGGTCAGCGCGTGACCTGGTAGCGGATGTGGGTGACCGTGGGGGCGGCCACCACCTTCGCCGGTTGCAGGGGCACGTCGAGGGGACCGTCGAAGAGTGGCGTGCCGCCGCCCAGGACGATCGGCACCACGTGCAGCCAGAGCGAGTCGAGCAGCCCGGCGGCGAGATACTGCCGCACCGCGCCGCCCCCGCCCGCCACGGCCACGTCGAGGTCGCCCGCCGCTGCCCGGGCTCGCGCCAGCGCGGCCTCGATGCCGTCGCTGACGAAGTGGAACTCCGTACCGCCCCGCATGACCAGCGGCTCGCGCGGGTAGTGGGTCAGCACGAAGACCGGCACCCGGAACGGCGGGTCCTCGCCCCACCAGCCGGTCCAGTCCGGATCCCAGCGGCCCTCGCCGCCGCCGAACATCCGACGCCCCATCACGTACGCCCCGATGCCCGCGGTCATCTCGTCGACCACCTCGGCGTCGATGTTCCGCTCCCCGCCGGCCAGCCCGTGCTGCTCGCGCCAGCTCTCGGTGGAGAAGAACCACTCGTGCAGGCGCAGGGCGCCCCGACCGAGCGGATCCTGCCGGCTCTGCCCTGGCGCCGCGACGTATCCGTCGAGCGACACCGACAGTTGACTGGTGACCTGTCCCATGTCCGGTGGACCCTTCCGGTCGGCGTAACTCATCGGTCGGTGGCCAGCCGCGCGGCGCGTACCTCCAGGTAGTGCCGTTCGGGCAGGCTGGTGGTGGCCCGGGCGGCGGCCAGGTAGGCGGTCCGGGCGTCGTCGCGGTCGCCGGCCAGTTCGAGGAGGTGGGCGCGGACCGCGGCGAGCCGGTGATGCCCGGCGGTGCGTTCGTCGGCGTCCAGCGGCGCCAGCAGCGCGAGCCCGGCCCGGGGGCCGTCCACCATGGCCACCGCGGCGGCCTGGTTGAGCGTGACCATCGGGTTCGGGGCGAGCCGGGCCAGCACCCGGTAGAGGGCGACGATCTGCCGCCAGTCGGTGTCGGCCGCGGTGGGCGCCTCGGCGTGCACCGCTGCGATGGCGGCCTGCACCTGGTAGGGCCCGGGGGCCGACCAGGTCAGCGCCTCGGTCACCAGGGCGACGCCCTCCTCGATCTCGGCCCGGTCCCAGCGGGTGCGGTCCTGCTCGGTCAGCGGCATCAGCTCACCGCCCGGGCCGGTGCGCGTCGCCCGGTGCGCGTCGGTGAGCAGCATCAGGGCCAGCAGCCCGGCCACCTCGCCGTCGTCGGGGAGCAGCCGGCGCAGCTCCCGGGCCAGCCGGATCGCCTCCCGGGTCAGCTCGGCGCGGTGCAGTTCCGCCCCGCTGGAGGCGGTGTAGCCCTCGTTGAAGACCAGGTAGAGGACGTGCAGCACGGCGTGCAGCCGCGCGTCGCGGTCGGCCGACGAGGGCATGGCGAACCGGGCTCCGGCGGCCTCGATCCGCTGCTTGGCCCGGCGGATCCGCTGGCTCATCGTGGCCTCCGGCACCAGGTAGGCCCGGGCGATCTCGGCGGTGCTCAGCCCGCCCACCGCCCGCAGGGTCAGCGCCACCTGAGCGCTGACCGTGAGCGCCGGGTGGCAGCAGAGGAAGAGCAGCTTCAGCGTGTCGTCCCCGCTCGGCGGCTCCTCGTCGGCGGCCGGGGCGACCGCCGCGTACGCCGGTTCCCGGACCGCCACCGCGACCTCGCGGTCCCGGCGGGCGCGCTCGCTGCGCCACTCGTCGGTGAGCCGGCGGGTCGCCACGGTGACGAGCCACGCGCGGGGATGGTCCGGCACGCCCTGCGCCGGCCACTGGGTGGCGGCGGCGAGCAGTGCCTCCTGGACGGCGTCCTCGCAGGCGTAGAACTGGCCGTGCCGGCGCACGAGCACGCCGAGGACCTGCGGCGCGAGTGTCCGCAGCAGGTCCTCGACCGCCCGCTCGGTCACATCTCCGTCCCGGCCTGCTCCATCACCGGCCGCACCTCCAGCACGCCGAAGCCGTGCCGCACGTCCGGCCAGCTCGCGGCGATCTCGGCGGCCCGTTCCGGGGTCTCGCAGTCGACCGTCAGGTAGCCGGCGAACTGCTCCTTGCTCTCCACGAACGGCCCGTCGGTGATCTCGACGCCCCCGGCGGCGGGCCGGGCGGTGCGGGTCTGCGACGGGTGGGCCAGCGCCTCCCCGCCGACCAGCTCGCCGGACTCGGTCAGCTCCTTCATGATCACGTCGACCTCGCCGAAGATCGCGTTCCGCTCCTCCTCGGACAGCTCCTCCACGAAGCCGGGCCGGTTCCAGATCAGCAGCATGTACTTCACGGTCAACTCCTCGGGTCGGGGCCACCGGCGGTGGCGCCTCTCGCAGACGGGTCGGAGCCGGCTCGTCTGATCCGACATCTTTCCCGAGGAAAATGTCAGCGGCCTCCGCGCAGCGGGCGGCGCGTCGGGGCGCCGGCGTCGAGCGAGGCGCGGTCGGCGGCCGTGGTGCCCGAGGTCCAGCCCTCCGCGTCGCGGACCTGGAGCCGGTGCCGGGTGACGCCGGGGAAGAGCTCGTCGATCCGTTCGCGGACGGCGTCGGAGCGGGCGGCGAGCACCGGGAGCAGCCGGTCGTCGGCCCGTTCCTCGGCCGCCGCCGCGGTGGCCGTCCGCAGCCGCTCCCCGATCCGCAGCGCGAACGCGTTGAGGAAGGACTCGTCGAAGCTCTTGGTCCGTCGGCCGCTGCCCGCGCGGCGCTCGCCCCGGCCGCGCAGCATCGCGGCGGTGGCCTGCACCAGCAGCGAGGTGTGCAGCAGCTCGACGGCGACCAGGTCGGCCGGGAAGCCGAGCACGGTGGCGAAGCCCAGGTCGTCGGACCAGATCGACTCGCAGCGGTTGGCCGCCGCCACCTCCTGGATGAGCAGCGCCTTCGCCGCCGCGTACGGGGCGTCGGTGCCGAGCCGCACGCCGCTGGGCCGGTCGGGTCGCTCGGCGGCGGCGTCGAGCAGGGCGGCGTCGATGCTGTGCCGGGCCATCAGCTCCTGGGCCTTGCCGGTGAGCGCCTCCGCCTCGGCGGGGAAGGTGGTCGACTCGGCCTTGGCCAGCAGCGCGCGTACCCGGTCGAGCATCCGTGACCCGGTGGCCGGGGCGGCGGCGCGCGGGGCGGCGGCCGGTCCGCCGGGCGGCGGACGGAGCACCGCGATGGGCGGGAGCCCCGCCACCAGGGCGAGCGCGTCGACGGCGTCCCGCAGCGCGCTGATCCGGTCGCCCTCGGCGCGCCGGTCCAGCCAGCCCGGGTCGCCGTCCCACCGCGCGCCCAGCTCGGCGAGCTGGTCGTCGAACCAGGACGGGACCGGCTCGGGCATCGCACGCCGCTGCGCGGCCAGCACGTCCCGGAGCAGCCGGGCGCCCCGGAGGGTCAGCCGGCGGGTGGCGATCCGCTCCAGGTCGACGGGTTGCCAGCCGCGTGACCAGAGCCGCGCTACGCCGCGGGTCAGCCGGGCGAGCAGGGCCGCGTCCACCGCCGGCGGGTCGCCGACCACCAGCCGGTCCAGGGCCCGCTCGGCCGCGCGTACGTCGGTGCCGCGCGCCGCCGCGAGGGCGTCGGCGAGCACCTGCTCGGCATCGGGCACGGGTGAGCTCCCTCTCTGGCGGCAGGTGGCGGGTCGCGCACCCGGGAACGAACGGTACCGGCGCGGGCCCTGCCGCGACCGGTGAGCGCGCTCACCGTTCATCCGTCCGGACCCGGCGTCCGTACTCCTGACCGAGCGGGGCGGCGCGACGGACGGAGATCGGCGTGGGCGGGCGGGGCGGGCGGGACCGGGGTCTGCACCGTCGGCGGCGGGCGTCCCGCGCGGGCACCCTGTTCGTGGTGGTGCTGCTGGTCGCGGCCGGCCTCGCCGGGTACGCGGCCCGGCGCCATCCGGACCTGTTGGTCGCGGCCGGCGTGCGGGCGAGCGCACCGGCCGCCGGGCCCGCCCGCCCGGCGGTGGCCACGCCCGTCGCGTCGCCGGTCCCGGCCGCCGGCCGGGTGCCGCCCGGCATCAGCTACCCGGCCCGGGGTACGGGCGGCTTCCGCACCGCCACCGGGGTCGGCGCGGTGGCCGGCCGGGGTGGCGAGCTGCTCCGCTACCGGGTGGCCGTCGAGGAGGGCATCGGCAACGTCGACGTGGAGCGCTTCGCCCGGGAGGTGGCGGCGACCTGGCCGACCCGCGCGGCTGGACCGGCGACGGCCGGTGGCGGCTGCAACGGGTGGGGCGCGAGGATCGGGCCGACTTCACCGTGCTGCTGACCACGCCGGTGACCCGGGGCCGGCTCTGCGCCGACACGACCGACCACTACACCTCCTGCCGCAACGGCGACCAGGTGGTGATCAATGTGGCCCGCTGGGTGCACGGCGTACCGTACTTCCCCGACCTCGGCCTCTACCGGCAGTACCTGCTCAACCACGAGGTGGGGCACCGGCTCGGTCGGGGCCACGAACTCTGCCCACGGGCCGGCGGCCCAGCGCCGGTGATGGAGCAGCAGACGCTCGGCCTGCACGGCTGCGCCCCGAACGCGTGGCCCCGGGTGGACGGCACGCTGCACAGTGGCCCGTCCGGCCAGTACGACGACCCGATCCCGGCGGAGAACTGACCGGGGGAAATCGCGGCCAGACGGCCCCCGCACCATCGGACGCAAATTGCAGATAGTGCCTCTGACCTGGGGTTTTACCCGCCACCGTGGCTACGGTTGAGGAGCGCCCGACGCAGTGCGTCGCCTGGGACAGTCCACCGTCGCCGGCTGGCCTCAGCGGCAGCGGGACAGCGCCAGGCGTACCAGCTCCGGTGAGCCGGCTGCCGTTCGTCCCGTCTCGTGCCGACGGGTGTACGGCAGCGGTGGCGACGGAAGGGTTAAGGGCTGTGGAAGATGAAAGCAGAGCGAGCCATGAGGATGTTCCTCGATGGCGGCTGCATCCTCGTGGGGCTCGGCGGAATCGTCCATCAGACGACGATCGTGCCGCCCGGTCAGGCCAACGCCGTTCTCCTGGGGACGTACGTGACCATCCTCGGGATTCCCGCGGGGGTTGGGCTCCTGTCGCTGCGGCGCAATGGCGTCAGCGATACGACCGATTCGCCGTCACCATCTCACTGGCCGGACTCACGGCCGCCACCATCGCCATCGCCGCCGCCCTGCGGAAGGGGGGAGTGACATGACGGCCCAGCAGTGGCACCTGGGATCCCGTACCACGCGGGTCATGATCGTGTCGTTCCTCTTCGCCCTGGTCGCGACCATCTCGTCCATGGTGTACGCGAACGCGGTCGCCCGGCACTCGGTGCAGAACCTGTGTGATCTGGTGGTGACGCTCGACGACACCTACCGCGCCACGCCGCCGCAGACCCCCACGGGCCGTCAGCTCGCCCACCAGATGAGCGATCTGCGCAGCCGGCTCGACTGCCCGTCGTCGGCGTCCGCGCGAGCCTGAGGCGGGAACCACCCCCGGCCAGGGCCGTTCCGCACCTGTGGCGGCGGCGCGGAACGGCCCTGGCACTGAGACGTCAGCTCTGCGACGCCGGAGCGTGGACGTCGCAGCGGTCACCCCGCTCGGCCTGCGCCATCGTCCGGCCGGCGCAGAGCCGCAGGCTCGGCAGGAAGCCACCCCGCAGGTGGTCCGCACGGCCCTGGAAGGTGGTCCTGCCGCGGCCGCAGAGGCTGTTCACCGTGCGCCACTCGATGCCGTCCGCCGGACCGTTGTAGGCGATCTGGACGACGGCGCACCGGCCGCGGTGGTTGACCGCGAGGGTCCCGTCGACCGCGACGGGCGGGACCGGGCGTTCGGGGATGCTCATCATGAGCTGGTAGGTGCCGTAGGCGGTGGCGCTGCCGGCGGCCAGTTGGAACGTGTCGTCCGCGGCGGCGGCGGGCGGGGCCGCCACGACCAGGGCGATGCCGGTGCCCGCCAGGGCACCGAGGGTCCGGGAGAAAATGCGCTTCATCAACTACTCCTGATGGTGCCACCGGCTTTGTGGTGGCGCTGGGGAAAAGCATCGCCGGTGGGTGTGCCGGCGGCTGTCGGAACGATTCCCCGGCGCAATTCGCCGGGGGCCGGCGAAATTACGGGAAGGAATTGACGCGGCGGCGTCAGCGCACGAAGAGGGTGTAGCTGGGGGCGAAGCCGGTCCGGCAGCGGAACGACACCCAGACCCGGCGCGCGACGCCCTCGGCGCCGACCTGCCGGCACTCGGCCTGGGCGTCGGGCACCTGGTCGAAGGCGGCGGTGTAGACCTGCTTCTCCGTCGGGTACGCCGTGGTGCGGGGCCGGTAGGTGACGATCAGGTCGTCGCCCGCGAAGCCCGACCGCACGGAGAACGCCTCCCAAGTGCCGGCGGTCCGGCCGGCCTCGCCGATGACCGCGGCGCGGCCGAAGCCGTACGTGCCCAGCAGCGCGGTGGTGGGCTCCGGGGTCGCGGCGTGGGCGGTGGACGGGGCCAGGACGGCCCCGGCGATGCCGGCCAGCAGGACGGATCGGGTGAGCTTACGCATCTGTTCAGGTCCTTTGCGAATAGTCGCGGGGATCTCCCGCGGTCTTTCGGGACAACCGGCGGGAGGGTCTTCTCCCGGGCGGTTCGAAGAGGACCCTACGGCCCGTCCACTGCGGACGGTGTAAAGCAGCTCACATTAAGTGGAGAACAATTTGTTAAGCAATTCGTGAACGGTCAGCGGGGGAACGAGGCCCAGATGTTCTTGGTCTCGTCGGTGGCGTACCAGCCGACGTCCAGCGAGACCGACTGGGCCAGCATCAGCCCGCGCCCGCCCGAGTCGAGCGGGTGGATGTCGTCCAACCCCGGGACCGTGCTCAGGTCGTGGTCCGCCACGTCGAGCAGGAAGTAGTCGTCGGCCGCGAGCAGGGTGACGATGGTCGGCGGCTGGCCGTGCCGCAGCGCGTTGGTCGCCAGTTCGGTGGCGACGAGCACCACCAGGTGGGGCACCTCGTCGAGGTCCTCGCCCTGGACCAGGCCGTGCCGGGTCAGCGCGTCGCGCAGCAGGGCCCGCAGCTCGCGCAGTTCCTCGGCCGTGGCGAGCACCCACTGCTCCAGCTCGGCGGCCCGCGGCGGTGGCGGCGACGTGCGCAGCTGTCCCATGATCTGCCTCTACCCTGCGTAGCCGTCCGCTATGCCGATCCGGACCGGCTCCCGCCCGCGGGGCGGGAGCCGGTCCGGCCGGTCAGCGGCGGAGCAGGGCGAAGACGCCCCAGCCCAGATACTCCCGCTGGTAGCGGACGTGCCGCAGCGGATCCTCGGTCAGTTCCCGGCGCAGTTCCCCGGCCAGCTCGTCGTCGGGGTTCGCGTCGAGCCAGCGGCGCAGGTTGAGCCAGTGCGCGGCGGCGTACCGGTCCCAGCTGTCCTGGTCGGCGAGGACCATCTCGACCAGGTCCCAGCCGCACTCACCGAAGAGCCCGACCAGGCCCGGCAGGTCCTGGAACTCCTCCCGCGAGCGGGCGTGGCAGCCGGCCACGGTCTCCTCGTCGGGCGGGTCGAGCCGCCAGTACGGCTCACCGACCAGGACCATCCCCCCGGGGCGCAGGCCGCGCTCCAGGATGTCCAGGGTGCCGGGGACACCCCCGCCGATCCAGGTCGCCCCGACGCAGGCGGCCAGGTCGTAGCGCTGCTCCGGTACGTGGGTCGCGGCGTCGCCGTGCACGAACCGGACCCGGTCGGCGACGCCCAGTTCGGCGGCGCGCGCCCGGGCGGCGGCGGTGAAGGCGCTGCTCAGGTCGACCCCGGTGCCGGTCACGCCGTGGTCCCGGGCCCAGGTGCAGAGCAGCTCGCCCTTGCCGCTGCACAGGTCGAGGATCGACGCGCCGGGTCGGAGCTTGATCGCCCGGCCCAGGGTGGCGAGCTTGGCGTCGTCGAACGGGTTGAGGATCCGGAGGTCGCCCTCGCGGATGGTGAAGCTACGTGGCAGATCCAATGCGGTCACTCCAGAACAAGGGTGCGGATGTCGGAACGAGACGGTGGAGGCTCGGCACGGGCACCAGAACACCCTCTTTAGGCAGTCGGAGTGACATTGGCGGCGAGGCTAGCCACCGGCCCGCCGGCCGCCAACCGAATTAACCGGCGGGTTGGTCCACCGGGCAGGCGTACGCGGTCCGGCCAGCCAGTTGCCAGCTCCGCACCGGGCTGCCGCAGCGGCGGCAGCGCTCCCGCTTGTACACCCACCGCTCGTCCGGCGCGGCCGGATCGCTGACCACCCGGCCCAGGTCCCGCCCGAGCGCGAGGTGAACGACGGCGAGCCGCCACAGCCGCTCCGCCGCCGCGGCGCCGACCGACCGCGCGTCCGGGTCCAGCCCGGCCAGGAAGAGCAGTTCGGCCCGCCAGGCGTTGCCGATGCCGGCCCAGACCGCCTGGTCGAGCAGCGCGGCGCCCACCGGCGCCCCGGTCGCGATCAGCCGGCGGACCGCCTCGGCCGGGTCGGCGTCGGCGCGCAGCGGGTCCGGTCCGAGCGACGCCCGCAGCGCGCGCTCCGCGTCCGCCGGCAGCGGCTCGCAGCGGATCGGCGCGATGAGGTCGTACGCCACCGCCGGGCCGGCCAGCCGCAGCCGGGTGCCGGGGCGCGGCGGCACCGTCGGGTCGTCGTAGCGCAGGAACAGTCCGCGCAGGCCGAGGTGCACGTGCAGGAGGGGCGCGTCGGGGAAGTGGTAGAGCAGGTGCTTGCCGTCCGCCTCGACGGCCCGCAGTGGGCGGCCCGCGTAGGGGGCCGGGTCGAAGCGGCCCTGCGGGCTGGAGAGCGTGACGTCGGCTCCGGCGAGCGCGTCGTGCTGCTCCCGCGCGTACCGGTGGATGAGGTGGCCCTCGGGCATGGTCGGCGCGTACCCGACGTAGCGGGGGCGGAAACGACCGTGGGCCGGCCACACCGCCGCCGTCCGCGAGGTGTCGGGCGCCCGGATATCTGCTGTGGTCTATGTCACGTTAACGTGCCGGCATGCCGGCCGTCCCGCCGGCGCTCCGACGGGAGAACGCCATGAAGACACCGTGGAAAGCCGCCACCATCCTCGCCGCGGCCCTCCTCCTGGTCCTGCCCGGCGGCGTCGCCGCCCGGGCCGCCGGCACGCCCTACACCAGGACCCCGGTCACCGGCTCGCTGCGCACCTACCCGATCTCCGCCGTGTACGTCGCCGGGGTCTCCTCCGGGGGCTACCTGGCCACCCAGCTCCAGGTCGCGTACTCGGCGCGGATCCGGGGCGCCGCGATCTTCGCGGCCGGGCCCTACTACTGCGCCCAGAACAACGTCTCCCAGGCCCTCTACGGCTGCGGCGACAACCTCTACCCCACCCACGTCGCCACGCTGGAGAGCTACACCCGCACCTGGGCGTCCTACGGCTGGGTGGACGGCACCGGCAACCTCGCCGGCCAACCGGTGTACGTCTACCACGGCAACAACGACAGCACCGTGAAGAAATCGGTCACCGACGACCTGGTCCGCTACTACCAGGACTTCGGGGCGAGCGTCCGCTACGACTCCGGCGGCGCGGCCGGCCACTCGTGGGTCACCCCGTACGGCACGGTCGGCTGCACGGCCACCGCCTCGCCGTTCCTCGCCGACTGCGGCACAGACCCGCAGGGCGCCCTCCTCGGCAAGCTGCTCGGCTCGGTCTCTCCGCCGAACACCGGCCCGCTGGGCGGCACCCTGATCCGGTTCGGTCAGGACACCTTCGCCACCAACGGCTGGGCCAACGGGCTCAGCATGGACGCCAACGGCTTCGCGTACGTGCCGAGCGCCTGCGCCGCCGGCACCACCTGCCGGCTGCTGGTCGCCCTGCACGGCTGCGCTCAGGGGTACGCGAAGGTCGGCACGGCCTTCGTCGACCGGGCCAACCTCAACCAGTACGCCGACACCAATCGACTCATCGTGCTCTATCCGCAGGCGGTCGCCAGCGGGGTGAACCCGAACGGCTGCTGGGACTGGTGGGGCTACCTCGGCGCTTCGAACTATCCGATCAAAGGTGGCGCCCAGGTCGAGACGATCATGAACATGGTCCGCCGCCTCGACGGCTGAGCCGGCAATCCGGCCCGTACCGGCAGATGCGGGCCGGTCGGCTGCTGAGATACCGTCACCACGTGATGGTCGAGGAGCACTGGTGGAACGGGGTCAGCGCCCCGCGTGGGCGCCGTGACGTCTACATCCGCACGGACGGGCACCGGTGGGAAGTGCAGGCTCAGATCGGCGGCGCCGCCGGCCGGTCGAAGATCCAGGAGTGCCCGAGCCGGGGCTCGGCGAGCATCCTGGCCGGTGCGTGGCGCGGCAGCGGCACGGGCTGGCGCGAGGTGCGGCGCTGACCCTGGTGCCGCGGTCAGTCCCGCGGCCCGTTCACCGCGCGGTCGACCAGCGACTCGGCGACCTCCCGTAGCTTCCGGTTGGAGTCCTGCGACACCCGCGCCAGGATGGCGAACACCTCCTCCGCCGAGCACCTGTGCCGGGGTGTACCCATCGACCGCCGGAGCGGCGGCCGACGGCGGGCCCGGCCGCGACGTGCCACACTTGTCGGGTGGGCCACCATTTGGTGGCAATGCGCTGAGCGCCGTCGAGGCAGGCCGCCCACCGCCACGTTCCGCCTCTGGACCGACGTTGCCGTCAGACCCGCCGCCGTCCGGACCGGCCCTGCGCGTCGCCGTCCTCGCCGACCTGCCCAACGCCGGTACGGCCTGCGCCGAGGGGCGCCGCTTCGTCGGCGAACAGCTGTGGCGGTGGGAGGTGGGGCTCCAGGTCGCGGACACCACGGAGTTGGTGGCCAGCGAACTGATCGCGAACGCGGTGCGGCACGGCCGGCCGCCGCTGCGCCTGGCACTCCGGCTGCACCGCGAACGGGTACGCCTCGAGGTGACCGACTCCAGTCCGCGCCCGCCGTTGCTCACCCGGCCGCGCCTGACCGCGATCGGTGGCCGGGGCCTGTGGCTGGTCGACACGCTGAGCGTCGAATGGGGTTCCTACCCGGAACCGCCCGGCAAGGTGGTGTGGTGCGAGGTGCCGGTCGCCGAGCCGCTGCTGCCGATGGCGTGACCCGCGCCGGGTGCCCTCGCGTGGCCGTCCGCCCGTGGCCGGACGACGGCCGGGACGACCTCCAACTCCCTCAGTGCATCGGTGATGCCGAGGACGCGGCGGACGATCGCCGACGGGTTCCGCACCGTCAACCGCCCACCCCGGTCGGCCAGCAGTCGCCGGGCCCGTAGCAGGGCGCTGATGCCGTGGGCGCAGAAGAAGGTGACCTCCGACAGGTCCACCTCCACCGCGACCGGCGGCGGGCGGACGAGGGACTCCACGAGTTCGACGAGCAGATGGGCGTTGCTCATGTCGATCTCACCGGCGACGCTGATCCGGGTGACGGCTCCCGACGCGGTGCAGGCCAGCCACAGGACGGCCTCGTCCGGGCGCGAAGATCCGGCCGCGATGGGGACGCGGTGGTGACCGCAGGGTGGGAGGTGCTCTGACATGGCGCTCCGGTGGTGACACTCAGTGTTCGCTCCTGGCGGGTGTGCCGCGAGCGGGCGGAGGGCGCATGTCTTGACCCGGCAGCGACACTACGCCGACCAGCCGGACAACGCACAGCCCTGCCGGAGCGGAGGCTGCGGACCCGGCGATCAGCCGCGCGGCGGCCTGACCTGCCGCACTCACCGACCGGGCGGAGCTTCGGTCGCCATGGCGTGCCGCCGCCGGTCGACCACCAGCATCACGACCAGCACCAGCACCACTGCGCTGAGCTGCACGCCGGCGTTCAGGCGCGTACCGACCGGGATGGTGGCGAGCACGGCCGCGCCGGTGACCAGCCGGCTGAGCACCGGAGCGGCGTGCAGCGAGCGACGCAGGGCCACGATCCCGGCCAGGTACAGCGCCACGCCGCCGGCCAGCGCCAGCGCCGAGCCCCGGTCGGCCGGCTGCCCCGGGTGGGCCACCGCGGCGTGAATGCCGGCCGCGGCCACCACGATGCCCAGCAGCAGCGGAACGTGGGCGAAGCCCAGCCGGAGGGCCAGCCGGGCGCGCTCCGTGCCGGTCGCCGCCAACCGCACCTCCTCCGCCGGCGTGTCGGTGAAGTACGTCCACCACAGGGCGGCCGGCAGCGCCAGCGCCAGGGCGATGACGGCCACCAAGCCGACCGCGAGGTGGTTGGTGTCCACGCCCATCCCGATGGCCACCACGGATTCGCCCAGCGCGATGATCACCAGGAGCCCGTGCCGCTCGACGAAGTGTCCCGGCTGGAGCCGGAACGCGGGCAGCACGCGCACCCAGGAGAACCGGGGCACCAGGTACGGGACGACCGACTGGAGCGCGAGCGCGGCGAGCCAGCACGCGTACCGGGCGACGCCGTCGACGGAGCCGCCCACGACCACCAGCAGGGTCGACCCCAGGTTGTACCCGGCGAGCCGGGCCAGTGCCGGACCGATGTCGGCCCGGGTGAACAGCAGCAGGTGGACGGTGATCACCAAGAGGTAACCGACGCCGAAGAGCAGCCCGGTGCCGTCGAAGGCGTCCGGCACCGCGACCGCGGCGAGCAGGAAACCGACCATCCCCACGAAGAGCAGCAACTTCTGCGCGGGCACCCGGGGCGGCACGTGGTTGGCCAGCCACACGTACCCGTCGAACATCCACCACAGGATGCCGAAGAGCAGCAGCACCCGGCCCAGCCCGTCCGGCGACAGATCCTCCTCCAGCACCCGGGTGAGCTGGGTCAACGTGAAGACGAACACGAGGTCGAAGAAGACCTCGACAGCGGTCACCCGGTCGGCCGGCGCCGGATTGCCGGTCCCCGGACGCGCGGGTCTCATGAGGACCGAGCGTAGACCTCGGCTCCGGGCTCGGGACCGTTCTCCGGCCGTCGCGACCCGTCGGCGCGCGACACCGCCCAGAGCACCACCGTGCCGAGCAGCGCGGCGGCCGGGGCGATCGCCAGCCCGTACCGGAGGTCGGTCGACACCAGCGGGCCGGCGAGCGCGGAGCCGGCGGCGCTGCCCACCACGAACGCCGTGCTCACCCAGGCGAACGCCTCGGCCACCGTGCCGGGCTCGGCGAGCCGCTCGGCGGTGAGGAAGATGGCGGTCAGCACCGGCGGCAGCGCCAACCCGCTGACCACGAGCAGGCCGGCCATCGGGGCCGGGCCGGGGGCGAGCAGCAACGGCAGGTAGCCGACCGTGAGCCCGGCGGCCAGCAGCGGCAGCCGCCCGGGCCCGCCCGGCCGGGCCCGGGTGTAGAGCAGGCCCCCGGCCAGCGCGCCGGCCGCCTGCGCCGCGAGCAGCCACCCGCTGAGCCGCCGGTCGCCGGCCGTCTCGGCGTAGCCGGTCACCGCCACCGCGATGCTGCCGACCGCCGCGCCGACGCCGACCACGCCGGCCATCAGCACGGTGAACCGGGGTACGCGCAGCGGGCCCGCCCAGTGCCGGGCCGCCGGCACGCCGCGCCAGGCGCGGACGGCGGGGCTGAGCGCGTACGCCGCGGTGCCGGCGAGCTGCAACACCCCGGCGGCGACCAGGCCGGCGGGCGGGCCGGCCAGGGTCACCGCGAGGAGGGTGACCAGCGGGCCCACCACGAAGATCACCTCCTGCACGGCGATGTCCAGCGTGTAGGCCGTGGGCACGGTGGTGGGCGGGAGCAGGGCGGGCCAGAGGGTACGCAGGCACGCCTCCAGCGGCGGCGTGCCCAGTCCGGCCACGGCCGCGCCGAGCACGGCGCCGGTGACGTGGCCGCCGGTCAGCGCCACCGCGCCGAACCCGAGGCCGGAGAGGATCGCCGCGCCCCACAGCACGGGCGGCTGCCGCCAGCGGTCCACGGCCCGGGCGAGCAGCGGCGTGCCCACCGCCATCCCGGCGGTGTACGCGGCGACCAGCAGCCCGGCGGCGGCCAGACTCAACGACTGGCGGGCGAAGAGGAGCAGGGCCAGCGGCCCGCTGGCGGTGGGCAGCCGGCCGACCTGGCTGCTGAGGAGGACCCGGAGGACCTGGGGTGCGCGCAGCACCGCCCGGATCCCGGAACGGTCGACGGACATGAGGCATCGCTCCCGGTGCGACGTGACGGGGAAAGGAGGCGTCCGGTGCCGGGGCGCCTCAGGGAGCGAAGTCGGCCCGCTCGTGGTCGTTGCCGTAGAGCGGCAGGGCAGGGGTGAGCCACTGGGCGTACGCGGCCGCCGCGGCCTCCACCGGGGTCACCCGCCGACGGTAACCCATCGACGGTCCGGACAGAAAGTTCGGATTGGAGCTTTTGGGTTGTTCTGCCCGGATAGGCTCGGGCCTGCCGTGCCGAGCCGCTGATCCGGGAGACAGCCATGTCGCACCACCTTGACACCCCGCTCGCCGCCCAGAGCGGCCAGCTCTACCTCAACGACCTCTTCGTCTTCGACGGCGAGCGCGGGACCGTGCTGGTGATGGACGTCAACAGCTCGGTGACCCGGGCCGACATCAAGCCCGGCTTCCACCACGAGGCGCGGTACGAGTTCAAGGTCCACGTCGACGGCAGCGAGATGGAGGAGCTGACCTACCGGGTGGCCTTCGGCGAACTCGACGGCCAGGGCCGGCAGGAGCTCACGGTGCACGCCCTCACCGGCGCCGAGGCCCGCGACGACGGCGCCACCGGAACGATGGTCGCCCAGGGGCGCACGGGTGAGGAGGTGACCGGCGGCAACCTCCGGGTCTGGGCCGGGCGGATCACCGACCCCTTTTACATCGACCTGGATCAGCTCGCCACCGTCAACGACGCCTTCAAGAACGGCGCCCGGCTGGACCGCTCCGCCTGGCGGCCGGAGAACGCGAAGAACAGCTTCGCCGGCACCACCGTCGACTCGATCGTGCTCGAGGTGTCCCGGGACGAGCCGATGCTCGGCGACGGCACCCGGATCGGCGTCTGGGCGGCCACCAAGCTGGCCACCGACGCCGGGGGGTGGCGGCAGATCAACCGCGCCGGCCACCCGATGATGTGGCCGATCTTCTGGCCCACCGACACCGACTTCTCCAACCCCGCCAACACCCGTCACCCCTGTGAGGACCTGCGGGCCGACGGCGAGGAGATCGCCTCGACGGTCGCCCGGGTGGTGGCGGCCAACGGCACCGCGCCGGACCCGGGGGCGTACGGCTGGAGCGTGGCCCGCGAGGTCTACCCGGACCTGCTGTCCTACCAGGTCGGCACCCCGGCGAACTACGGGTTCGCCGCCCGCAACGGGCGCACCATGGCCGACAACGCGCCCGAGGTGATGTTCTCCCTGGTGCTCAACACCGGGATAACCTCCGGCCTCACCTCCGACGTCACCAAGGACGCCCGCGCCACCTCCTTCCCGTACGTGGTTCCCGCCGGACGCTGACCCGGCGGAGGAATTCCGCCCGTAGGAAATCTTCGGCCCGCCTGTTGACGTGGATGGTTTTCGTCACAACAATCGCCATCTATATCGACATCCATCGTTGTAGATCAACGATCGGGAAGGAGGTATCCATGGCGGCCATACGAGGCGAAGTGTCGTGGTTCTGCTGCGGCACCGCCTGGGGACCGTGCGGCACCGCCGGGGGCGGCGCCTGCGGCACCTGCAGGTCGGGCAACTACCAGCACGCCTGGCCGAACACCTCGGACGCGTGCTGGGCCATCACCCATCCGGACACCTGCGGCCTCAGCATGAGCCGGCGCGGCTGCGGCTTCCGGCACTACACCACCAACCTCTGCAACGGCGCCCGGGTCGGCACCACCATCGCCGACTGCGGCCCGCAGACGGACCTGTTCTGCGGCGAGCGCACCTGCTGCGGCTCGGCCTGCGGCAGCAACCGGATCATCGACCTGACGCCCGCGGCGTTCAGTGCGATCGGCAGTCTCTCCGTGGGGCTGCGGCCCTGCTCGGTCGACACCGTCTGAACGGGAGGGTTCCGCCATGCCCCAGACCCTGGACCGCCGCCGCCTCCTCGCCACCGCCGCGCTCGGCGGCGTGGTGGGCGCCACCGGACTCGGCTCGCTCGCCCCCGAGGCGGCCTTCGCCGCCGAGCCGGCGACCGTCGAACCCGGCGCGCCCGACCCGAACTTCGTCGAGGGCCGGATCAGCAAGATCTCCGGCCACCTGCTGCTGGTCACCGGCTCCGACACCGTGCTGCACTCGATCCGGATCACCGACGGCACGAGCATCTGGAAACTGCACCCGACCACCTTCGACCAGGTCGCCATCGGCGACGGGCTCTACGCCCGCGGCGTCCGCCTGCCCGACGGCACGCTCGCCGCCGACTCGGTCTGGGTCAACATCGTCAACCTGCACGCGCACATCGCCGCCGTCGGCCGCAACCTGCTGCACCTCGACCACAAGGGCCAGCGCATCGTCGCCCACGTCGTGCCCGGCCGGTCCGCCGCGGTCTACAACGGCACCCCGGCCATCAGCGACCTGTCCCTGCTCCGGGTCGGCCGGCACGTCCAGGTGCTCGGCGCCTGGCACCCCGACACCAACGAGATCGACATCGCCACCGTCTACGCCGCCGCCTGACCGGGTCACGCCCGGGCGGCGCGCCACCCGTGCCGCCCGGGCGTCACCCGTCGGCCCCACCCGAGGGGAGAACCCATGATCGACCTGATCGCGGCGCTGCAACCGCTGGTCGTCGGCGCGGTGCTGATCTGGTCCGCCCGCGTCAAACTTCTCCACCGGCACGCCGCGGCGGCCGCCCGGCGCTCCGGGCTCGTCCCCCTGCTCGGGGAACGCCGCGCGCTGCCCGCGTACCGGCTGCTCGGGGGCGTCGAGCTGACCCTCGGCGCGCTCCTCGTGCTGCCGCCCGCCCTGCGGCTGGAGACCGCCGCCGCGACCGCCCTGGCCGTCGGCTTCCTCGGCTACCTGGCGTACGCCCGCCGGGCCGCACCCACCTCCTCGTGCGGCTGCCTGAGCAGCCGTCCGACCCCGATCTCCGGTCGCAGCCTCGGCCGGGCCGGGCTGCTGGTGGCGGCGGCCGGGCTGGCCACCCTGGTGCCCGGCGCCTGGCCCGCCGCGCTCGCCGACCACCCGCTCGCCGGCGGCGCCGCGCTGCTGGCCGAGGCGGCGGCCCTGGTGGTGCTCTCGCCCGAACTGGACGCCGCCTGGCTGCTCCCGCTGCGCCGGCTGCGTGCCCGGCTGACCAACCCGCTGCGCGGCGGGACCGGGCTGCCGCTGCTCGCCACCGTGCAGCAGGTCCAGCTCAGCGACTCCTACCGGCGGGTGGCGCCGCTGCTCCGCTCCGACGTCCGCGAGCACTGGGACGACGGCGAGTGGCGCTTCGTCGGCCACGCCGCCCGCTACCAGGGCCGGCCCGCCACCGCGGTCTTCGCGGTTCCGCTGGTCGACGCCGAACCCGAAGCGGTACGGGTCGCCGTCGTCGACGACGCCACCGGGCAGACCCTGCTGGCCCTGGCCGGGGCCGGGCAACCCGCCGGCCCACGGCTCGACGTGGTGCCCGCGTAGAAACCGGCGGGACCACCGGGCTCCGGTGGTCCCGCCACGCCGGGCTTCGCACGAAGGTCTCCTCGGGCCCGTCGGGCGGATGGTTGTGGAGGATTGCCATCATCGATGCGTGACGTGGAATGACGTGATTCGTCAGCGAGGTGCTCCACCGGGCGGCGAAGCGGCGCATCCGACCCATCCCGTGGCGGCCGCTCACGCCGACAACCGCACGAACCTGCTCGTCGCGGAATACAACGCGATTCGAGGCGTCATGGCGCAGAAATCCTCGGCGTCGCACGCTCTCGTCGGCGCCTACCTGACCGTGGTGGGGGTGATCCTGGGGTTCGTGGTCGCAAACCGGGCCGACCCCCGCCTGCTGCTCGCGGTGCCGGTGCTGGCGGCGATCTCCGGGATCACCATCCTCCGGCGCCGGCGGGACCGGGATGCGGCGAACAGCTACATCCGCGACGTGCTCCGGCCGGTCGCCGTGGAGTGCGCCGGCGACGATCGGGTCTTCCGGTGGGACGACTTCTACGCGCAGCAGAAGGGCTCCCGGTCGCTACTGTACGAATTCGGGCTGCAACTGGTCTTCCCGCTGTCGGGGTTCGTGTGCCTGTTCGTGACCCTTCCGCTCCTGGCCTCGGTCGGGGAGTGGCTGGCCTGGCTCACCGGGCTGGGCTTCCTCGTCGCGTTGATCTCCGCGTACGTCCACCAGAACCGGACCCACCTCGCCCGGACGGTGTCCGGGGCCCGCGCGCTGGCTCTGGATGTCGCACGGAGGCTGCGCGGGCGGGGCAGGAGCGGCCGTCTCTCCTGACCGGCAACCCGATCGGGCCGCCCACGCCGAGGCGTGGACGGTCCGATCGTGGCGCGAGCGTCAGGCCAGCGGCTTGCCGCCGGTGACGCCGAGCACCTCGCCGGTGATGTAGCTGGATTCCTGCGAGGCGAAGAAGACGTAGGCCGGGGCGAGTTCGGCCGGCTGGCCGGCCCGACCCAGCGGGACGTCCTTGCCGAACGACTCGACCTTCTCCTCCGGCATGGTGGCCGGGATCAGCGGGGTCCAGACCGGTCCGGGCGCGACGGCGTTGACCCGGATGCCCTTCTCGGCCAGGCCCTCGCCGAGGCCCTTGGTGAAGGCCACGATGCCGGCCTTGGTGGTGGCGTAGTCGAGCAGGTCGGGGGAGGGCTGGTAGCCCTGGATCGACGCGGTGTTGATGATCGTGGAGCCGGGCCGCATGTGCGGCACGGCGGCCCGGGAGAGCCAGAACATCGCGTACAGGTTGGTCTTGAGGACCCGGTCGAACTGCTCGGTGGTGATGTCGGTGATGCCGCCCGGCTGCGCCATCTGGTACGCCGCGTTGTTGACCAGGATGTCCAGGCCACCCAACTCGCTGACCGCGCGGGAGATGATCTCGCCGTAGTGCGCCTCGTCGCGGATGTCGCCCGGGACGGTCACCGCCCTGCGGCCGGCCTTCTCGACCAGCCGCGCAGTCTGCCGCGCGTCGTCCTCCTCCGGCAGGTACGCGATGAGCACGTCGGCGCCCTCCCGCGCGAAGGCGATCGCGACCGCCCGGCCGATGCCGGAGTCACCCCCGGTGATCACCGCCCGCTTCCCGGTCAGCCGGCCGCTCCCCTGGTAGCTCTCCTCGCCGTGGTCGGGCTCGTCGGGCATCTCGCGGGTCGTGCCGGGCGCCGACTGCTGGCCGCCGGTCTGCTCGTCCGGTCCCCGGTACTGCTCCCGGGGGTCCTGCTGCTCGTACTGGTCGCCGCTCAACGTCCTGTCCTTCCTGGTTCCTGAGCGCGTGGTCTGGTCAACGGGCGGACGGCTTGCGGAGCGCGTCGCGGACCCGGTCGGCGACCGCGAGCGCGGGACCGGCGGCCAGGTTGCCCTTGGCCGACTGGGCGCTCGGATGCGGCCGGGTCGGCGCGGTGGCCTCCGCGGCGCGTACGGCGCGGCGCTCCGCAGCCGCTCGGCCGGCACGTGCTGGCGTAGCTGGGGGAACTCGTAGCGCGGCACCTTTTGACCCGCGGAAATTCCTACCTCCGTGAGCCGGCCGTACACCTCCCCCGCCGCCGGTTCCGCCGCGGCCCGCAGCCCCGGGCGTTGCGCTGCGTCCCTGCGAGACGTCCACCTACGCCGACATCGCCGCGTACGGGCAGATCGCCGGCCTGGCCGGGACGCGGCCGGGTTGGCGCAGCGCCGGGCTTCGCCACATCGGGTAGGTCGTGGTGCCGTCGGGGAGCTCGAAGGGCTCATGCGTGACGTAGCCGTGGCGGGCGTACAGGTCTCGATCCGCCGTGCTGGTCACCTCCGTGTAGGTGGGGAGCAGGGCCTGACCCATGCGGGCGTTGCTGGCGGCGAGCAGGGAACTGGCGCGTCTGATGCGGTGGGGCTTCGGGGTGACCGCGAAGAATGCCAGGTGGTTGTGCGGGGTGGCAGGCCGGTGTGCCGCCAGGACGTCGTCGAGGTGCAGGAAGCGCTCCAGGTAGTCGGCGCAGGCGACCGCGAGGCGTTCGCCGTAGTTGGTGGGCGCGTGCGTGGGGCCGTACTGGTGCAGCCAGACGGCGGCGGCGGAGTGATCCTGCAGGAGATACGCCTCGCCGGAGAGCAGGGCGTGTTCAATCCACAGGCGGATGACGGCGGTGAGGACGTCCCGGCGGCGGCGTACGTCGGGCACGAGCCATGCGCCGGTGGCGCTGCCGGCGAAGGGACCGACGACGAGATCGACGATGTCGGCGATGTCGTGCCATCTCGCACGGCAGACAGGCAGGGCGTGGTTCACGGAGTGCTCCTGGGTGACGGATGCGGTTGGTTCGTGGACGGCTGGTGCCGAGGGTTGGCAGGGTCGGCCCCGCAGTGGCGTCATCGCGCCAGCGGCGGGACCTCCCGCAGCCCGGGCGATGCCCGGGTGCGCGGGGAGAGGACGCAGGCCGAGGGCGGGCGTCGTGGTGGCGGGTCAGGGAGCCAGCGGCGATGGCGGGTCAGCCGGCCGGGTGACGGCCCTCGCCGCGGTCATCGGCCGGGGGCGCAGGCGAAGTTTTCGCCGTTCCCGGTGGGGTTCCGCCCGTTCGCCCATCAGACCGAGCGGTGTCAGGCGGGTCTGGGGTCCGGCCGGCTCGAACGGTCCACCAGCTCGTCGCTGCGAGCCGGGTGGCAGCCGAGAACCCGCAGCTCCGGCTCCCAGGAACCGGTAGAACCCTCGGCGGGGCCGCCGGGTGCGCCGGCACTGGCACCAGCACCCGCCGTGGTGGCAGGTGCGGCGGGCGTCACGCCGGAGGTGTGGTCGGGCTCGCCCGGCCACGGACTCCGCCATGCGGCGGCCCCTGGTGGCACCACATCGCGACCTGCCGCACGGTGCGTCAGCCGAGGTGACGTGGCCTGCGGGGGGACCCCGACGATCGGCGGGGCAGGGCGGGCGGTCACCGGGGACGTGCCGCCGGTCGCCGGCGCGTCACCGGCCGGCGCGGGCGTGCCGACGACCGGCCCGGCGGGAGGAGCGGAAGGCGCCTCGGGCTCGCCGAAGACCGGCTCGGTCAGGTCGAGCACCGGGGCCAGCACGGGAGGCAGCAGGTCGATGATGGGCTCGGCCACGGGCCGGACGGCCTCGACGACCGGCTCCACGAGCGGTGCCGAGGCGACCTTCGCCAGGACCGGAGACGCCAGGTCCCCGACCGAACGGGTCACCGGGGTGATCGCCTCGGCGATCCCCGTCCCGTCCGACGGGGGCACCGCCCGGCGTACCGGTTGCCCGCCCGCAGCCGGCCGGTCGGTATCCGCCGCCGGCGTGCCGCCACCGATGCCGGGTGCGCCATCGCTCCCGGCGGTCGAAGTCGTCGACAGGTGGATCGGACGGATCAGGGTTTCCCCGACGATCGTCCTGGCATCGTCGAGCAGGTTGTCCAACACGCGGGGCCGAGTCGGTTCGGCAGCCTGAGCCGCGTCAGGCGCAACGGCGCTGCACAGGCCCCATGCGCCGACGAAGCCGCCGCACAGGAGCGCGCCGCGCAGCGCCCACCGAGCCAGTCGGCCTGGACACCGCGACAACGGGCACCTCCGAAGGAGCACCTCTTGCTCACATCAAGGTTCTTGATTGTGCCTGGCGTGACCGGTCCGGCACCGTTAACACACCGAGGACCTGACCACAGGAGACGGCTGGAGCGTCCCGGGCCACTCGCTCGCTCTCTGCAAATGCGTGCCGTCGCAGCGCGATTACCTGCGACCACTCGGTGTCCGTGTTCTGGTGTTGGTCGCACCGGCCAACTGCTGTGGCCGCTTGCTAGAGATCAGCAGGTGGACCTGCGGGCCTGCTCTGATCGCCACCCATGCCGCTTCGGGCTCCACGCAGATTCCCGGCGGGCGGAAGAGCCGTCACGGCCATGCGACGGGTCAGCCATCCTGACGGTCGGCGACCAGTAAATCTGGGCTGTCACGGCTAGACATCCTCTGCGGTGTGGCATACTCTTCTTCGAGTCGAGAGGAAAGATCCGTCAAGACGCAGACGGGGCCGTCCGGCCGTGAGGTCACGACAGGCGGCAGGAGAGGAACAGTCTTCATCGTTCCCTCCCGAGAGGCAGTAGGAGCATGTCAGTCCCGGCGTCATGCGCGCCCGGGGTGCAGGTGGGGCCAATGCTCTTGCGGGGCTCCAGCTGTTGTTCGCCGTACGTGTGGGGGCCATGAAGTCGCGTGGGCTCCGGCACCGGCGGACCGTACGTCAGCAAGGGAAAGAAGTGGCAGAGGAAAGGGAGGGCCGTACACCGTTGGATCGCCCGCCGTCGGCCGTCATGTCAGGCCGGGCGGACACCGCAGTTTCCATCGAACGAGAGGTGGTCTCCGGTCACGCATATGCGATCCCCGCACCCGAAACCGCCGGTTGCGGCTGGTGCGGATACGACAAGCCGACGTTCCTGTCGGTAGATGGTGTTCTGACCCGTAACCCTGGGCCCCGGCGCATACGCGCCGGGGCCCTCGACGTGGAGGTGGCATGGGGCAGAACCCCGACGACATGTTCGGCGACGAGAACTACCCGGCCTACACCATCGGCCAGGCCGCGGAGATGCTCGGCACCACGCAGGACTTCCTGCGCCGCCTGGACGAGGCGAAATTGATCAACCCGCACCGCTCTGCCGGTGGGCACCGCCGCTACTCCCGCTACCAGCTGCGCCTGGCCGCCCGGGCCCGGGAGATGGTCGACCAGGGCACCGCCCTGGAGGCCGCCTGCCGGATCATCATCCTCGAAGACCAACTCGAGGAAGCTCTGCGACAGAACCAGAAGCAGCAGGATGGGACCCGGCAACGCGACTGACCGGACCACTGACGGGTGAGGTCGCCGGCGGGCGGTGAGCCGCTGGCCCGCCAACGCGAACCACCTCGGCCCTGCCAGCCGTACTCCTGCTCGTCGGATCCCTTTCCACCCCGGCCGCCGGGAGAGCTCGGCGTCGAGTCCCGCGCCGTTGGGGTACTGCCGCGGTTGCCGACCTCGAGCAGGCAGGCATCGTCGTCGATGACGATGGTGATGTCGACGGTGCCTTCGGGATCGTCATGCATCACCGCCTTGGCGCACGCCTCGGTGATCAGCACGGCGAGGTGGCCACGGGATTCCTCGGCTGCGTCGGTGAGGCTCAGCAGGGTGGTGAGTGCATGGCGGGCGCGGGTCATCGGCGACGGTTGACGGGTAGCCCTGCCGCCGCCGGGTAGTCGAGGCGTCTCACGGCGGAGGGAGCGGCGATGGGCGAGGGTGTGGTTTCGGGTGGGTTCACCGAGCGGCGGGCGCGCGTCGGCGAGGTCAGCCTGAATTATGTACGGGGTGGTAGCGGGCCGGTGCTGGTGTTGCTGCATGGCTATCCGCAGTGTTGGCGGATGTGGCGGCATGTCCTGCCCGAGTTGGGCCGTTCCTTCGAGGTGATCGCGCCGGACCTGCGCGGCTTCGGCGACAGCGACGCCCCGCCGGGCGGGTACGACAAGAAGACCCTCGCTGCGGACCTGCATGGCTTGCTCACCGGCCTCGGCGTGGCCGACGACATCCGGCTGGTCGGGCACGACCTGGGGACGATGGTCGCCTACGCCTACGCCGCCGCCTACCCCGAGGCGGTATCTCGGCTGGTCCTCACCGAGGCGCCGATCCCGGACGAGAGCATCTACACGATTCCGGCCCTGACGGCCGCTGGGCCGGGTGTGTGGAATTTCGGCTTCTTCAGCCTCACGAACGGCCTGCCGGAGCAGTTGGTCAGTGGCCGGGAGGCGCTCTGGGTGGAGCGCTTCACCGACTCGCAGATGGTCAACAAGGGCAGCATCGGCCCGGACGACATCGAGGAATTCGCCCGGCATCTGCGCGACCCCGATCACCTACGGGCCAGTTTCGCCTACTTCCGGTCGCTGGGGCAGGACGTGGCGGACAACGCGGCATACCGGTCAACGAAGCTGTCGATGCCGGTTCTGGCCGTAGGTGCCCGGGCGAGCCTTGGCGAGCAGGTGGCCAACCAAGTCCGCGGGTACGCCGACACGGTCACCGGCAAGGTGGTGGAGGACTGCGGCCACTGGCTGTTCGAGGAGCGGCCGAGCGAGCTTATCGCCCTGTTGCAGGGCTTCCTTCGAGGCTGAGCCGGCTGGCGTCGCCCACTGCGGCGGGACGGTATGCACTGCGGCTGAGGCGCGGGCCACAGTTGTGCAGCAGGCGCTCGACGAGGTCGTACCGCAGAGCATGGGAATCAGCAGCGGCCGGATCAGCGAAGCGGCGGAGGTCGCCGACCTCGTACTGTTCCTCGCCTCGGCCCGGTCCGCGAACACCACCGGCGCCGAATTCACCCTCGACGGCGGCCAGGTCAAAACCCTCTAGTCGGCGATTCACGCCCGGATGTCGGCCTCGAGACTTTGGACGCTCTTGTGGGCGCCGCGGCGGATCTTCTGTTGGGTGAGGTAGCCGAACCAGCGTTCGACCTG